>NZ_FRAV01000034.1 GCF_900142445.1 Chryseobacterium polytrichastri
ATCCTTCACATCAACTACAAAATTTTTCTTTGTAAAGCTATGAGAAATTTCAAATTGGAGAGAAGAAATAATATCATTCACACTTTTTCTCCTCGGTTTAACTGCTTGACTCACTGTTAAATATACAAAAAAACAATCAGTAAAACAAACTAAATTAACTGAAAATCAATATATTAAAGCCTTAACTTAATGACATTGGGCTAAAGCCCATTTAATGTTTTATGTATTCAAATTGGCTTTAGCCAAAACTTAAAGATGGGTTTTAATTATCCTTTCCCGTATAATAATTATAATCTTTAATAACGACATTAATAAACTGCCTTTCCGTCATTTTTGTTGCATCCACTTCAAGCTTTAAAATCCCTTTTATTTTATCAGAAAGTTTATTGATGATTTGTCTGTCATCCACTCGTAATGCCTTGGTGTAATTGTCTTTAATGATTCTCATATCATTATCACTCAGAGCAATAACTTGAGGGAAAGACGGGATGTAATCTTCTTGAATATTTTCTAAAATAGTATGAGAAATATTAATGGTATTCTTTAGTGAGATTACTGCAGTTCCCGAAGCAATATCTCCCAAACGTTGGTTGTTTTTAGAAACGATCATAGAAATTAAACCAACGACTCCCGCAAAAGAAGTGTCAATTAATCTGAAAACCCAACGAATCAAATAATCTCCAAAACTTGCCTGATACCCATCAATTTTCACCACACGAATTTTCATTAATTTTTTTCCGGGAGTTTGACCTTCCATAAGGCTTTCCAAAACTACGGGATAAATGTATATAGGAAATGTAATTGCAATATAAATAGCCATTTGAGACCATTGATCAAGTCCGTTTAATAAATATCCCAGATCAAAAAAATTAAAAAATACATAGAAAGCAACCACTGCGTAAAGGACCTTTATTAAAAGATCAATGATGAATGCAAGCATCCTTTCTCCAACACTTGCGATGTTGAAATTAATATTTACATTTTGTGAAGTATTAATCGCAATTTGAGACATATTTTTTATTATTTTAGCCTTACAATTATGAGAGAGGTTTATTTCATTAAGCAAAATAAAGAAAAATGGTTGGGAATTGAACAGGTTATTCAAGGGAAAGTAAAAAAAAATCCTGATGACCTGTCTTCGCTGTATATCAACCTTATCAATGACCTTTCTTTTGCGCAGACCTATTACCCCAAAAGTAATACTACGGTTTATTTAAACCACCTGTCTTCTCAGATATTTCAAAAGATTTATAAGACCAAAAGAGTAGAACAAAACAGAATTCTGTATTTTTTTAAAACTGAAGTGCCTTTGTTGGTTTATCAATATAGGAGATATTTAACGTATGCATTCTTGTTTTTCACTTTGTTTACTTTAATCGGAGTTCTTTCTGCGATTTACGATAAAGAATTTACGAATATTATTCTTGGTGAAAACTATGTGAATGAAACGATAGAGAATATTAAAAAAGGAAATGCTGTTGGTGTGTACCAAAGTGGTTCAACTTGGGGAAGTACCATCGGGATTATTTTTAATAACATCGGAGTTGGAGCAAAATTATATATTTATGGAATTGCAGGTGGAGTAGGAACTTTATATGCTTTGCTTTCAAACAGTGTGATGTTGGGTTCTTTCCAGTATTTTTTCTACGATTATGGAGCGTTGAAAGACAGTGCAAGAGGGATTTGGCTTCACGGAGTTTTTGAGATTTTCGCCATGATTATTGAGGCGATGTGCGGATTGATCTTGGGAGCTTCTATTTTATTCCCAAAGACTTTTTCAAGATTTAATTCTTTTAAAAATGGCTTTAAAGATTCATTTAAAATATTTTTAAGTACCATTCCGTTTACGATATGTGCGGGAATTATTGAAGGATATGTCACAAGACATGCTTTAAAGATGCCGTTGATTTTGAATTTAATTATTATATTCGGAACATTAGCGATTATAGGATTCTATTATATTATTTATCCGGCTATTGTCAATAAAAAAACTAACAACCCAATCAATGATGCAGTTTTATAAAAAAAGAGATTTCGGAACTTTTATAAGTGACAGTTTTACTTTTTTCAAGCTATACGGTAAAAATTATTTCAAAAATTATATTTTACTGAATGGTTTGCTGATGATCTTGATGGTAACAGTATTTGTTTTAGGATACAGAGAGTTATTCTCACAATTGTTTGGTTCTAATCTTAACGGTGAAAGTTATTATTTGCAGCAGTATTTCGACAATAATACGGGAATGCTTATTGTGGTCGGGATTGTCACCTTTCTTCTTTTTTTAATTTTAATGATCGTTAATTATCTGTTTCCGGTTTTTTATCTAAAAAGATTGGCGGAAGGACAGGACAAGATCAAAACAGATGATATTCTAAGTGATTTTAAAAATAATGCAGGCAAAATTGTTAAGCTTTGTTTAGGCATGATGTTTATCGTTACACCGCTGTCATTCATTATAATAGGGTTTTCTTATGTATTGGTTTTAATTGTTATAGGAATCTTTTTGATCTTGTTGGTTTTTCCTACGTTATTTAATGTTGTAACATTTTTGATGTATGATTTTTTTAATTCTGATCGAGGTTTTTTCGAAAGTTTAAGCTATTCCATCCGATCTCAGTTTTCTTATCCAAACGGACGAGAAAAATCGCCTTATTGGAAATATTGGGGCTCAACGATCATCGTATCAATTATTTTATATGTTGTCACTTCAATTTTCACGCTTATTCCGATGCTGTTTTTTTTCGGATCACTTTTAACGTCAGCCCCGGATGCTAATTTTGAACAAAATCCGTTTACTGGAACTGCGGGAATATTTTTCTTTGTAATGTACGGAATCTCGATACTTGTGTCGTTTTTCCTTTCAAATATGCTGTATGTGAATTCTGGATTAATGTATTATGACAGCAGAACAGACCTTCATCAAAAAGTAGAATTAGCAGAAATAGATACCATCGGAAGTAATGAATAAAATCTTTTTTTTCTTACTGATATTTTTCTCCTTTGAATTTTATTATGCTCAAAACGATCCGCAACCAACGGTTGTTGAAGAGTATGTAGAAGATTCATTGAACACGGGACATTACAAAAATATGTATCGTGCAGATTCTGTTTTGCTTAACAATCCGGTTTCTGACAACACGGTGTATCCAAAAAAGTTCAAGGAAAATATTCAGTCGAGATATAAAGGAAATGAGTTTGATTATACAACGGTTAAACCAAAAGAATCTTTCTGGCAAAAGCTTTTAAGAAAAGTGGGTCAGATATTACAAAGTATTTTTGGCGATACTGTTTTCTCAAAATCAGGTAATATCGCAGGAATCTTAATTCGAATATTTGGAATTGTTCTGGTTGGTTTTCTTCTCTATTTTATTATTAAATATTTAATTGGAAAAGACGGGAATTTTATCTTCGGAAAAAAGAATAAGAAAGTAATAATTAAAGATGAAGAACTTCATGAAAATATTCATGAGATTAACTTTCCGGAAAGTATTGCAACTTTTGAGAGGGAAGGAGATTATCGTTCGGCAGTTCGTTATCAGTTCTTATTTGTACTTAAAAAATTAAGTGATAAAAAATCCATCAACTGGAATCCTGAAAAGACCAATAAAGATTATGTTGCAGAATTGAAAGCTCCTCATCTGAAAAATGATTTTTCTAATTTATCTTATATCTTCGAATACGTCTGGTACGGAGAATTTAGTATTGATGAGCAAAATTATCAGAAATTCAAAACTCAATATCAGGCATTTAAACCTTAATTAAACTCTTTTTACAATGAATAAAACTTTCAAAATATATGCTGTAATTTTCATCGTAGTGATGGTTATTTTGGCGTTGCTTGAAGTGAATAAAAAAGAGGTTACCAACTGGCGTAAGAATTTTGATACGAATGAAAAATCACCTTTCGGATTATTTGTTTTTGATCATGAAGCAAAAGATCTTTTTAAAAATAAATTAAAAAAAATAGATCAGACTCCTTACGATTACTACAATACTCATCAAAAAGAATCACATAATATTCTGGTTGTAGAAACTGAGGTTGATAAAGAATCTTGGAATAAAATCTTGGATGAGGTTTCTAAAGGTTCAGATGCGATGTTGATTGTGAGTAAAATTCCAAAAGAGATTTCAGACAGTATCGGATATTATGATTCGGACCTCTCTTTTGAGGAGGAGAATGTTTTAAAACTGACGGATAAAAAATATCAGAATGATTTTATTAAATTAGATAAATTTCCTTCAGGAAGAGGCTTTTCTTTTATTAAACCTCAGGTTGAAGTTCTTGGAAAAACAGTTGAAAAGAACAATTCAAATCAAGCCAATTTTATTAAAGTTAAATTTGGGAAAGGAAATATTTATGTTCATTGTGAACCCCTTTTTCTGACGAATTATTACCTGCTGAAACCCGGAAACATAAAATATACACAAGATGTTTTTTCGTATCTTGATGACAAAGAAACACTTTGGTTCGTAGAAAGCAATGCACAGGTTTCTCGTTTCTTTATGAGATTTATTTTGTCAAATCCTGCCTTGAAATATGCTTGGTGGGTGCTTTTGGGAGGGTTGGTATTATTTGTTTTCTTTAATGCAAAAAGAAAGCAGCGTATCGTTCCTGTGATTGAACCATTGAAAAATACTTCGGTAGATTTTGTAAAAAGCATAGGGAATCTCTATCTTCAGGAAGGCGATTTTCATGATATGATGGCGAAAAAAGCGCAATATTTCCTGAATAAAGTAAGATTAGACCTTCTTATTGATACCCAAAATCTGGATGAAGAATTTGCGAAAAAGCTTCAATTGAAAACCGGAAAAACAATCGAAATGATTAATGAGGCCATTAATCTGATCAAAAAAGCACAAGATCCTTACGCTCATGTGATCAAAGAAGACCTGGCAAGAATGAATAAATTGCTGGACGAAATTTTAAAATAAAAGAAGAATGTCCCAAAGGGACAACTTAAGAAGAGGTTGGATGAGATCCAATCGATAAAAATTAAACAAAATAATTAAAATGTAACGATATAATTATTGGTAAACTGTTACATTGATACATTGTTATATTGAAAAATATATTAATATGGAAAACCTTGAAAACCCAAACATAGAAAATCAAAGTTCGATAAATCTCGAGAAAAAAGAAACCGATTTTCAATCTCGAATTGACATGATTGAACTTCGTGCAAGCTTAGATAAAGTAAAATCTGAAATTGGAAAAGTAATTGTAGGTCAGGAAAGTATGGTAGAACATCTTTTGGCTGCCCTTTTATCCAATGGCCACGTTCTAATCGAAGGGGTTCCCGGAGTTGCGAAAACGATTACAGCAAAATTATTGGCAAAAACCATTGATGTAGGCTTTAGTAGAATTCAGTTTACCCCGGATTTGATGCCTTCTGATATTTTGGGAACATCCATTTTCAATGTCAAAAACTCTGAATTTGAATTTAAAAAAGGTCCGATTTTCTCCAACTTTATTTTGATCGATGAGATCAACAGATCGCCTGCGAAAACTCAGGCTGCGATGTTTGAAGTGATGGAAGAAAGACAAATTACGATGGATGGTATTCGTTATGTAATGGAGGAACCATTTTTGGTAGTTGCCACACAAAACCCAATTGAGCATGAAGGAACATACAGGCTTCCGGAAGCACAATTAGACCGTTTTCTATTTAAAATAAATGTGGGTTATCCTAATCTTGAGCAGGAAATCACGATCATTAAAAATCAGCACGAAAGCAAAAGAGAAGATAAAACTGAAGCTGTCAACCGTGTGGTTACCGCAGAACAATTGAAAAGTTATCAACAATTGGTTAAAGAGATTATCGTTGAGACTCATTTGATAGAATATATTGCTAAGATCATTATTAATACAAGAGAAAATCAATTCTTATATTTGGGCGCTTCACCAAGAGCGAGCTTAGCTTTATTAACAGCTTCAAAATCTTTTGCAGCGTTAAGAGGACGAGATTTTGTAACACCGGAAGACATCAAAGAAGCAAGTTATGCAGTTTTGCGTCACAGAGTAATCGTTTCTCCTGAAAGGGAAATGGAAGGTTTAACTGCCGATGAAATCATCCGACAAATATTAGAAGGAATAGAGATTCCTAGATAAATAAGGACCAAATAACTAACTATCCATAAAGAAAAAGCTTACTGCCTATTGCTTAAAGCTTATAGCCAATGAAAAACCTCTACATAAACACTCGCTTTTTCATCGCGCTCATCGGAGTGGGGATTCTTTATGTCTTGGCGTTTTTCTTCCCTGTTGTAATGATGGTGGCTCATGCTGTTTTATTGATTTGCTTTCTTGCGGCAATGGTGGATGCTCTATTGCTTTTCAATCAAAAAGATGGAGTACTGGCACAAAGGATTTTACCGGAAAAATTATCTAATGGTGATGAAAATCCTGTAAAAATTGATGTTAAAAATAATTATGGTTTTAAAATCACGACTAAAATTATTGACGAAATTCCATTTCAGTTTCAGAAGAGAGATTTTGTAATTAAAAAAGAGATAGCATCAGAAAGAAATACTTATTTTCAATACACATTAGAACCAAAGGAAAGAGGTGAATACAATTTTGGAAGTTTAAATATTTATGCATCGTCCCCGATAGGATTTATTTCAAAGAGATTTAGGTTTCAAAAAGATGCTAATTTAGCTTCATATCCATCATTTGTACATCTTAGAAAGTATGAATTAATGGCCCTTCAAAGTGAATTCTTGATGGGCGGAATTAAAAAAATAAGAAAGCTGGGACATACTATGGAATTTGAGCAGATCAAAGAATATGTTCCCGGTGATGATATCAGAACGATCAACTGGAAAGCGACTTCTAAAACAAATCGTTTAATGGTTAATCAATATCAGGATGAAAAATCCCAGCGTATTTTTATGTTGATTGATACGGGAAGAACGATGAAGATGCCTTTCAATGGATTAAATCTTTTGGATTATTCAATCAATGCAACGATGGCTTTGTCTCATATAATTTTAAAGAAAGGAGATCGTGCAGGAATGATGACATTTTCAAAGAAAACCGAAAATAAAATTGCGGCTGAGAATAAATCGGGGCAGCTTAAAAAGATATCAGAAGCGCTTTATAATATCAATACCAACTTTTTTGAAAGTGATTTTAACAGATTGTATCAGGATGTAAAATATTCCATCAATCAACGAAGTTTAATTTTATTGTTTACTAATTTTGAAACACTGGACGGACTCAACCGCCAATTGAAATATCTCCGCGGAATAGCAAAAAATCATTTGCTGGTTGTGGTGTTTTTCAAAAATGCAGAACTTCACACATTGATTAACAAAAATCCGGAAAATATGCAAGAGATCTATGATGAAATTATTGCTGAGAAATTTGAGTTTGAAAAGAAATTAATTATTCAGGAACTTCGTAAATATGGGATTTATACGGTATATACGCTTCCTGAAAATTTAAATATTGATGTTATCAATAAATATTTAGAGATAAAAGCGAGAGGAATTTTATAATTTTGTAAAGATTAAATAATTAATAAACGCTTCAACTCCGCTCAGAATGACACTGGTTAACACTGTGCTTTTTAACAGATTGTATTAGAATGGTCATGCTGAGGAAAGTTGGAGTATCTTAAATAAATTCAACAAATGAAGATTACACTTCACAGAATAAACGACGATTTTTTATTTGAATGTACCAATTCTCAAGGGAATTCTATTCTTTTGGATAATACCACACAACCCGGAGCAAAAGGAGTTTCTCCTATGGAAAGTGTTTTGATGGCGGTTGCAGGATGTAGCGGAATAGATGTAGTTTCTATTTTGAAAAAACAAAGACAGGAAATTACAGGTTTTCAGGCAGAAGTAGAAGGGGAGAGAGTTCAGGTTGATGATGCAAAACCTTTCAAAGCGATTAAAGTTAAGTTTTTGCTGGAAGGAAATATTGATCCTAAAAAAGCGCAAAAAGCTGCAGAATTATCTTTCGAAAAATACTGTTCGGTTTCTAAAACCTTAGAACCAAATGTAGAAATAGGATATGAAGTTTACGTAAACGGAGAGAAAATTTAATTTTCCTTTTACCTCATCAATAAAAAAAACCGGACACTGCGTCCGGTTTTTTTGTTGATTAATTATTAGCTGTTGTATTATTTTTTTATAATTTTTGTGCTTTTTACGGTGCCGTCTTTCGATGTTAAGGTTAAAATATAAACTCCTGTTTTCAGACTTTCCAGTGGTAATGCTGAAGAAGGGTTTTCAAAAGTTCTTACGGTAATTCCAGAAAGGTCAGTAACTACAGCACGTTTTATATTATCTGATTTTTCAATGTTTAAGACATCATTGAAAGGATTAGGATAAACAACTAATTGCTTTTCGGCCTTTACCTCGTTTGTTGCTAAGTTCAATGGTTCCAAAGTTACGGTTACAGTCCATGAATTATTATCTACTTTATTATAGTCTGCACTACAGGCAGCTCCACCATAGGTTCTCCATGCTCTAAGCTCAAAATTCACATTTCCTGTAAGATCATTCGCTAACGTTAGCCCGGTTCTATTATAAGAAGATGTTCCTCCATTGTTTCCTCCACCGGAAGTAACTGATGCTTCTGCTGTATTATTATTTGTGCAAACCAACAAACTTTTTTGTTCGGCAATCCACCCATCGTTAGCAGTTGTCATTGTGTAAGAAACATCAGTTGATTTTATCTTATAACCTACCGGAACGCTTACGGTAAGAGTTGCAGGACAATTGGTAGTGGAAGTGGTAGAAACTGTATTATTATACATTGTATTGATATCTCCACTCGTATAGGTAGTAGGAACTTGTCCTGTTGTAAATTGTTTCATTTTCCAGAAACCTTGGCTAGATCCACAGTTTGTTCTTACCCAGAAATAATAGGTTTGTCCTAATGTAAGGTTGGTTAAATTTACTGTTGTGGTACCTGCTGGTACACTTCCCGAAGGAGTTGTTGTAGATGTAGGTGGGGTTGTAGATGTAGTGTAATAATATTGATAGCCCGCCGCAGGAGGATTGCTAGGTGCAGTCCAGTTTAATATGGCAGATGTCATTCCTGGTGTTGGGGTAATATTGGTAGCAGCACCACAAGAGTTGTAAGCATCCGCAGAGAATGCGAAAATATTGGGAACACCTCCTGATACTTTTGTAACTGTTACACTCTGAATATTTTTTGATTGATTAGCTGTGCTAATTGCCATAGAAACTTGATATATCCTAGGATTGGTACCGCCTCCAGATTCTAAACCGTCATTATTCAAGTTAACTCTTCCAATTCCTTGAATAGCATAATTACTGCCTCCGTACCAATCAGAAACAGATAATCCTGCGAAAGCTTGTGAACTACCGTCTGAAAAGTTTACCGTAGCGTCTACAATACACGACCCACTTCCTCCAGTTATCAGCATGTATAAACTGTTTGCCGGAATAGGAGTTGAAAAAGCAAGGGTTCCGCTGCTTCCTGCATTTTGTAGTCTTAATGAATTGTTTCCACTATATGAAGCCATCTGATAAGTAAGACCTGATGTTGATGCTACCGCTGAGTTAATAATTCCATTGACAGGAAGGCCATAGGTAAGTGGAGTGCTTGAAGATGTTGATTGAAAATCTCTGGATATAAAAGCATAATTTACACCATCCACATCACTGTTGGTAGATGAGGTAGCTGCTCCTATTCCGTTTGCGATAACATCAGCATTGAATCCGCTTTGAATGTTTATGGGTTGATATTCCTGAGCCTTAATTTGATTAATAAACATACTGGATAATACCAAGCCAGTAATAGGTAGTAGTTTTGTTTTCATAAAGAGTTTTTGTTGGTTTGTTGCGCTAATGTAGTGATAAGTTGTGAATAACTCAATGTTATATGATTAATAATATTGAATTATTATTAAAGTTGTTTTTATGGTATGCTTATTTTATTTTTTTGTCTCAGATGGAGTTGTAATATGATTAAGATAATAAAGAGTAAGAAAAAAGCCCCTTAAAAAAGAGGCTTATCATTATATCATATTCTTGATTTCATTAATTTGGCGACAGTGGCTGTCCATCCTGTTTGGTGAGAAGCGCCGACTCCTCGGCCATTATCTCCGTGGAAGTATTCAAAAAATGTAATGTAATCTTTGAAGTTTTCATCATAATTGAAGGTCGTATTTCCACCATTAAAAGCCCTTTCTCCATTTTCATTTTTTAAGAATATAGAGCAAAGTCTGTTGCTGATGTTATGTGCTACTTCATCAAGATTTCTCTTATCTCCGCTTCCGGTTGGTAATTCAACTTTTAAACTGTTTCCATAATAAAAATGAAAACGCTGTAAACTTTCAACTATCAGGAAGTTAATAGGAAACCAAATCGGACCTCTCCAATTACTATTTCCTCCAAACATTCTGCTGTCACTTTCTGCAGGAGTATAATAGACTCTGTTTTCTCTGCCATGAACAGAGAATACAAACGGATTTTCTTCATATACTTTAGACATCGCTCTGATTCCGTAAGAACTTAAAAATTCTTTTTCATCAAGCATTCTTGTTAGTACTTTAGACAATCTGTTTTTACGCAGAATACTCATCAGATGCTTTCTTCCTTGCCCTTCTTCTTCCCAGTGGGAAACAAGCTTTGTTAATTCAGGTTTGTTTTTTAAAATCCATTCCATCCTTTTTGTGAAATTGGGCATTTTATCCAATAAATGATGGTCAATAACTTCTACTGCAAATAAAGGAATTAAACCAACAATACTTCTCAAACGTAAAGAAACACTTTCACCATTTCCTAATTGTAAAACATCATAGAAAAAACCGTCTTCTTCATTCCATAAACCTTCTTTACCGTCTCCCATGTTTTCCATAGCTTCGGCGATATAAAGATAATGTTCAAAGAATTTGATGGCCATATCTTCATACACTTGATAATATTGAGCGAGCTCCATTGCCATTCTCATCATATTCAGAGCGTACATTGCCATCCAGCTTGTTCCATCGGCTTGTTCCAGATGTTGTCCGTCTTTTAATTCCATATTTCGGTCAAAAGCACCGATATTATCGAGGCCTAAGAAACCACCGCCGAAAATATTATTACCGCTTTTATCTTTTCGGTTAACCCACCATGTGAAATTTAGCAATAGCTTTTGAAAAACTTTTTCAAGAAATAAAAGATCTGGTTTTCCGTTTGTTTTTTCATCAATCTTAAAAACCCTGAAACAAGACCATGCATGAACTGGCGGATTTACATCACTCAAATTCCACTCATAAGCAGGAAGCTGTCCGTTCGGATGCATGTACCATTCTTTGGTTAATAGTAAAAGTTGGTTTTTTGCAAATTCAGCATCAATGATGGCGAAAGGAACACAGTGAAAAGCAAGGTCCCACGTTGCATACCAAGGATACTCCCATTTATCAGGCATGGAAATAACATCTTTGTTGTGCATATGATTCCATTCTGTATTTCTTACATAATTGTTGAAATCTCTTGGAGCCTCAAAATTAGGATCTCCTTTTAGCCATTTTCCTACGTTATAATGATAAAATTGTTTGTTCCAAAGCAGTCCGGCAAAGGCTTGTCTTTGTACATTTTTTTCATCTTCTGTATTTACATCTTGTTGAATTGCGTTATAATATTCATCTGCTTCTGAAATTCTTGCATTAAAAATTTCATCAAACTGATTGAATGGCTCATCTGTTTCATGCGGAGATAATCTGAAATCAAATGTTTTAGATTGTCCGGCTCCAACAATTTCATCAATGATAAAAGAAGCTTTACTTCCTGTTTTTTCTGGGTTTACAGTATTACTTCCATAAATGATATGATCATTAATCCCATCCTTAAAATAGGTGTTTCCGGAATATAGAGATCCATATAGCTTAGGTGCATTGGTTTCATTTTCACAAAACACACTCTTCGAATTGTTGTTTCTTGAATAGAATTTTTTAATGGAAATACTATCATGATGAATATCAATACAGCCTTCGTTAGAAGCGTTGAGTTGTCCTTTGTAATTATTGTAACCCCATTTCCAGTTGTTTCTAAACCATGCTGTTGGGATAACAACAATGGGAGCATCTTGATGGCTTCTGTTACAGACGGTAATTCTTACGAGAATATCATCATGGTCTGCTTTACAATATTCAATAAAAATATCAAAATACTCATTATTGTTAAAAATTCCGGTATCAAAGAGTTCGTATTCCGGTTCTTTCTTACTGCGGTTTCCATTTTCTGTAACAAGGGTATCGTAGGGAAATTCGTTGATAGGATATTTGTACACCATTTTCATGTAACTGTGCGTAGGTGTATTATCTAAATAATAAAAGAGTTCTTTAATATCTTCTCCGTGGTTTCCTTGGTGATTGCTCAATCCGAAAAATCGTTCTTTGACGATCTTATCTTTTTTATTCCAGAAAGAAAGAGCGAAACATAAAAGTTGCTTTGGGTCTGAGATGCCGGCAATTCCTTCTTCAGCCCATCTGTATGCGTAGCTTTCAGCTTTATCGTGGCTTGTGGATCCCCAGGCATTACCGTCCGGACTGTAATCTTCGCGAACGTTTCCCCATTGTCTGTTGCTGACATAAGGTCCCCAATTTTTCCAGTTTTTATCTTGTAATCTTTGTTTTTCGACGCTCATATTTCATCACTTTTCCTTACGAAGGTAAGTTTTTTGAAAAATAATTCCAACCTTTTGAATCTGAATAATATGTAACATATCCTTGAAACTCTTTTGCTTAAGGGCTTCCCGAGATTAAATTAAATTTATATAAATATTTAAAAGAAAAGTTCTATATTTGCAGTATTCGATCATTCACATATTGAAAATGTTATCAAGAAAGGTTGAGGGATTAGACCCTATGAAACCTTAGCAACCCTTCGTGCAAGCGAAGAAGGTGCTACGTTCTACCAAAGATTATTTTGGACAGATAACTCACTGAAGTTCTTTCAGCCATTCCTTATGGCATTTTCAAATTGTATTATCAAAAAGTATAATAGAATTGAAAACAGAACTAAACTATATTAATCTTTCGTATCAAACCAATTCCAATAAGGAATATAATATCTCGTTGAGCTACCAGCTTTTCGGGAAAGACCTGTTTACAGCACCTATCATTTTAATTAATCATGCCTTAACCGGAAATTCAGATGTTTCTGGGGAGAAAGGATGGTGGAAAAAATTAATAGGTAAAAATCAGGTCATCGATACGAATCAATATACAGTTCTTTGTTTCAACATTCCCGGAAACGGCTATGATCATTTTTTAATTGATGAATATGAAGATTTCACGCCTTCAGATATTGCCAATATCTTTTTAAAAGGTCTTGAAACACTTACTATAAAAAACTTGTATGCCATTATTGGAGGTTCTTTGGGAGGAGGAATCGGCTGGGAAATGTTGGTTCAACAACCACAGCTTGCCGAAATTTTTATTCCTATTGCCTGCGATTACAGAACTCATGATTGGCTTCATGCACAATGCCTGGTTCAGAAGTTTTTGTTAAATGGAAATGATAAGCCATTACAGAAAGCCAGAATTCACGCGATGTTGTGTTACAGAACACCAGAATCTTTAAACGATAGATTTCAAAACAAATACAATAAGGAAAAACAAACCCTGGAATCGGAAGATTGGCTTGTTTATCACGGAAATTCATTAAACGATAGATTTAGTTTAGAAGCATATAAACTGATGAATCATTTATTAATGAACATTAATACAGAGGAAGATAAATTAGAAAGAATCGAGGCGCGAATGCACATGATCTCGGTAGATACAGATTTATTTTTTCCTGCTTCCGAGATCCGAACGTGCTTTGAAAAGCTAAAAGAAAAAAAGGAAAATGTTTTCTATCACGAGATCAAATCAATTCATGGGCATGATGCCTTCTTAATGGAATACGAACAATTAAATAATATCATTAAAAATATTTTGTAGAATGAAAAATAATGCAAACGAAATAAAATTTTTAAAAAACAGATCAATCATCAAGTTTGAAGGGGAGGATTTCTTAGGTGAAATCGGGATTGACGGAAGAATTTTTAAAGCGCTTACTTTAGCGAGAATTAGTGTTGGAGTAATTTCTCAACAGGCCATTGAAAACGGATTATCAATTTTAGTTCAGGAAGCTGATTCTGAAAAGGCAGTTAATTGCCTGATTGACGAATTTGAAGCAGAAAGAAAATCAGGAAAAGTTTCTCAGATTTACAGTATAAATAATGTTTCTGTAATTGGTTTTGTTGCAGAAGATTTAAATAAAGTCTTGGCAGAATTAGCTAGAAACAACGTTTTTCCATTGCTCCTAAATCAAGTAGGAAGTGAAAAGCGCATCAATATTGTGGTAACTTCTTCTCAAGACGAGAAAGCAAAAAATATCATCGAATCTGAAACCTCTAAAAAACCAAAAACGGTTCATTTAGCAATTATTGGTCATGGGAATGTTGGGAAAACTTTGATAGAACAAGTTTTGCAGTCATCAGAAGAAATTAGGAGACGTAAAAAAATCGATCTTAAAGTGGTTGCAGTGGCCAATTCAAGAAAAATTGCTTTTAATAAAAAAGGGTTTGATAGCAATTGGAATGATGAGGTATTGACGGCAGAAAGTCCGTCAGATGTTCAAGAATTAATTAAGTTCTCTAAAGAAAATCAATTAGAAAATTTAATTGTTGTCGACAACACAGCAAGCAAAGATTTTGTTCATAACTATCACGTATTAGCTGAAAACGGATTCGACTTGGTTTCTTCCAATAAAATATTCAATACCCTTCCGATTGAGGAATATCGTAAACTAAGATATACGTTGAATAAAAACAACAGACGTTATTTATACGAAACTAATGTTGGTGCAGGTTTACCGCTGATTGATACCATAAAATTATTACACCTTTCAGGAGAAAATATCACAAGAATTAAAGGAGTATTCTCTGGAACATTAAGTTATGTTTTCAATAACTTTTCTTTAAGAGATGCTCAATTTTCAACAATCATCAATGAAGCGTTGGAAAAAGGATATACAGAACCAGATCCAAGAGAAGATCTGTCTGGAAACGATGTGGCAAGAAAATTATTGATTTTGGCGAGAGAACTAGACTTAATTAATGAGTTTAGTGATATCAATATTCAAAATTTAGTTCCGGAAAGTTTGCTTTCTGTTTCCAAACCGGAATTTCTTTCAAGACTGGAAGAGTTGGATGATGAATATCAAAAAATCAAAGAAAACCAAGAGCCTGGCCACGTATTGAGATATGTTGGAGATCTGCATGGAGATTTACAAAAAGAGAAAGGAGAATTGGATGTAAAATTAATCTCTGTTCCTGCCACTTCAGCGTTAGGACAATTAAAAGGTTCAGATTCAATCTTTGAAATCTATACCGAAAGTTATGGTGAAAACCCAATTGTTATTATGGGAGCCGGAGCTGGAGCTCAGGTTACTGCAAGAGGAGTTTTTGGAGATATTTTAAGAGTAAGTGAAACTAAATAATCAGCGAACCCGAAGGGTTCAATATCAATAGCCGTAGGTGAAATCTATGGAAAAATAATAGAATAATGGAAAACGAAAATTTTGAAACCTTCGCAATAAGAACACAAACTGAAAGAACCCAGTTTGATGAACATTCCACGCCTTTATATCTTACATCCAGTTTTATTTTTCAGGATGCAGAAGATATGAGAGCGAGTTTTGCAGAAGAAAAACCAAAGAATTTATATAGCCGATTTTCAAATCCTAATGTCACAGAATTCACAGATAAAATTGTGAAAATGGAAGGTGCAGAAGCAGGATATGCTTTCGCAACAGGGATGGCGGCAATCTATTCAACATTTGCAACTTTGTTAAATGCTGGAGATCATATTGTAAGTTGCCAGTCGGTTTTCGGATCTACACATACGTTGTTCACAAAGTATTTCCCAAAATGGAATATTGAAACCACTTATTTCAAAGCTGGAGATGCCGAAAACGTAGAAAAATATATTCAGCCAAATACCAAGATTTTATATCTGGAAACCCCAACAAATCCTGCAATTGAGGTATTAGATTTAGAATTTTTCGGGAAAATAGCGAAAAAGCATAATCTTATTTTTATTGTAGATAATTGTTTTGCAACACCTTATCTTCAGCAGCCGATTAAATATGGTGCTGATGTTGTTGTTCACTCAGCAACGAAACTGATTGATGGTCAGGGGCGTGTTTTGGGTGGAGTAGCAGTGGGTAGAGAAGATCTGATTCGTGAGATTTATCTTTTCGCAAGAAATACGGGACCTGCAATGTCGCCTTTCAACGCTTGGGTTTTATCAAAAAGCTTGGAAACATTAGCAATCCGTGTAGAAAAACACTGCGAAAATGCTTTAAAAGTAGCCGAATTTTTAGAAAGCCATCCGAATGTGGAATTGACAAAATATCCATTCCTACCATCGCATCCGAGTTATGAAGTGGCAAAAAAACAAATGAAGTTGGGCGGAAATATCGTTGCTTTTGAAATCAAAGGCGGAATTGAAGGTGGAAGAAATTTTTTAGATAAAATAAAAATGTGTTCTCTTTCTGCAAACTTGGGTGATACCAGAACGATTGTGACGCATCCGGCTTCTACCACGCACTCGAAATTATCAGATGAAGAGAGAAATGAAGTGGGAATTACAGCCGGCTTAGTTCGTTGTTCAGTAGGCTTGGAAAATGTAGAAGATATTATCGCAGACTTAAAACAAGCATTGGATTAATTATTTGGGCAGCTGTATCCGCCTTCCGCTCCCAATCTTTTTTTTCCATCGCTTTTGCCAGAAAAAAAGGATTTCCGCTCAAATCGGGCTGCTCAGATTCACTGCAGAAATTATCCTTGTCAAGGTTCAAAACCTTGACAAGGATTAGAAAGTAAAAAACAAGTTTGAAATATACCAAGGAGTCCCGAAGGGACGATTTAGATAAGAATAGGATGCAATCCTATTAAAATCATTTCAATAAAAAAATAAAATGAAAAATTCAGAACAACTATATAAAGCATTATCCGAAAGAATCCTTGTTTTAGACGGAGCGATGGGAACAATGCTTCAGCGATATAAATTCGAGGAAGAAGATTATCGTGGCGAGCGTTTCAAGGATTATGAACACCCTGTAAAAGGAAATAATGATTTACTTTCATTAACACAGCCCCACGCGATCGAGGAAGTTCACAAAAAGTATCTCGAAGCCGGAGCTGATATTTTGGAGACCAATACCTTCTCAGGAACAACCATTGCGATGGCAGATTACCACATGGAAGATTTGGTGTACGAACTGAACTATGAATCGGCAAAAATTGCAAGAAAAGTGTGTGATGAATTTACCTCTAAAAATCCTGATAAGCCAAGATTTGTAGCGGGTTCCATTGGTCCAACCAACAGAACGGCAAGTTTAAGCCCTGATGTAAATGATCCCGGATACAGAGCAATTACTTTTGATGAACTGAGAATTGCTTATAAACAACAGTCTGAAGCTTTATTAGATGGAGGTTCCGATATTTTATTGGTAGAAACTATTTTCGATACACTCAATGCAAAAGCTGCTCTTTTCGCTATTGATGAAATTGGTGAAGAAAGAGGAATTAAAATTCCAATCATGGTATCGGGAACAATCACCGATGCTTCAGGAAGAACATTGAGCGGACAAACCGCAGAAGCTTTCTTGATTTCAGTTTCACACTTGAATTTATTAAGTGTTGGGTTCAACTGCGCATTAGGAGCAAATCAGTTGACGCCTTATTTAGAAACGCTGGCGCATAATACAGATTTTTATGTTTCAGCATATCCCAATGCAGGACTTCCAAACGCGTTCGGTAAATATGATGAAACACCGGAATTTATGGCGGAACAAATTAGAGAATATGTAGAAAAAGGCCTCATCAATATTATTGGGGGTTGCTGCGGAACAACGCCGGATCATATAAAAGCAATTGCGGATTTGGTTGATAAGTATGAGCCAAGAAAAGTGAGAGAAATTGTATAATTTTTTTACAATTATTGCTTAAGATTAACGCTACTAATTTATTTTAGAAGAATACACAACTAATGAAATATTTAAGACTATCGGGCCTTGAGCCTTTGATTATAACCCCGGAAAGTAATTTCATCAACGTTGGTGAAAGGACGAATGTTGCCGGTTCCAAAAAGTTTTTAAGATTAATTAAAGAAGAGAAATTTTCTGAAGCTTTAGATATTGCCCGCCACCAGGTTGAAGGCGGCGCGCAAATTCTTGATGTTAATTTTGATGACGGATTGATTGATGGAAAAGCCTCCATGATCAAATTCCTAAACTTAATTGCTTCAGAGCCGGATATTTCCAGAATTCCAATTATGATCGACTCTTCCAAATGGGAGATCTTAGAAGCCGGTCTGCAGGTTGTTCAGGGAAAATCTGTAGTGAATTCCATCAGTTTAAAAGGAGGAGAGGAAGAATTCAGAAAGCAGGCTAAAGCAATCAAAAGATATGGTGCAGCAGTAATTGTAATGGCTTTTGATGAAGACGGACAAGCTGATACCTACGATCGTAGACTTGAAATTACTAAACGATCTTATGATATTTTAGTTGATGAAGTAAAGTTTCCGGCAGAGGATATTATTTTCGATTTGAATATTTTTCCTGTAGCAACAGGAATGGAGGAGCACAGAAGAAATGCAATCGATTTTATTGAAGCAACAAGATGGGTTCGCCAAAATCTTCCGTATGCGTCGGTAAGTGGAGGAGTGAGTAATGTTTCATTCTCTTTCCGTGGAAATGATACCGTGAGAGAAGCCATGCACTCGGTTTTCCTTTACCATGCGATTCAGGCAGGAATGAATATTGGGATTGTAAATCCTGCGATGTTGGAGGTTTATGATGAAATTAATAAAGAATTATTAGGTCTTGTAGAAGATGTAATTCTTGATAAAAGAGAAGATGCAACAGAAAGATTGTTGGACTATTCTGAAAAGAATAAATCGGTCAAAAAAGAAGTTGTTGAAGAACTTGAATGGAGAACCAGACCTTTGCAGGAAAGGATTACGCATTCCTTGGTAAAAGGAATTGATCGTTTTATTGAAGAAGATGTAGAAGAAGCAAGAAAGGCAGCCTCAAAACCTTTACATGTTATTGAAGTTAATTTGATGACAGGAATGGGCGTAGTCGGTGACTTATTTGGAAGCGGAAAAATGTTCTTGCCACAAGTGGTAAAATCGGCGAGGGTAATGAAAAAGGCGGTTGCTTATTTACAGCCGTTTATTGAAGCTGAAAAGGATGGTGAAAGACCAGCCAACGGTAAAATTTTAATGGCAACGGTAAAAGGTGACGTTCATGATATTGGTAAAAATATTGTGAGTGTTGTGTTGGGTTGTAACAATTACGAGATTGTAGATCTTGGAGTAATGGTTCCGGCTGAAAAAATTATTCAGGCTGCGATTGAACATAAGGTGGATGTTATCGGTTTGAGTGGATTAATCACGCCAAGTTTAGATGAGATGGTGTACATCGCATCAGAATTAGAACGTCAAAATCTTAATTTCCCATTGTTGATTGGCGGTGCAACAACTTCAAAAGCACATACTGCGGTAAAAATAGATTTGAAATATAAAAATGCGGTAGTTCACGTAAATGATGCTTCAAGAGCCGTAAACGTGGTGAGTTCTTTATTGGGAGATAGAAATAAAGAATATGTAAGCGATTTGAAGAATGACTATTCAGATTTCCGTGAAAAATTCCTGAACAGACAGATTGATAAAGAATATGTTTCTATTGAAGAGGCAAGGAAAGACAAATTTAAAATCGATTGGGAAAACGAAGAGATTTTCACACCAAATAATTTAGGGGTACAGGTTTTCGAAGGTCAGGATTTAAATGAATTGGTTCCGTTTATAGACTGGTCACCATTTTTCAGAAGTTGGGATCTTCACGGGAAATATCCGAATATTTTTGATGATGAGGTTGTAGGATCTCAGGCTAAAGAATTATTTAAAGATGCTCAGGTTATTTTAAAGAAAATCTTGGATGAAAAATCCTTGACAGCCAAAGCTATTTTCGGAATTTTCAAAGCAAATTCAACTGAAGATGATGATATTTTGATCTTTGATGAAAATAATCAGCCACAATCGAAATTCATCACATTAAGACAGCAACTTCAAAAATCTAAAGGCAAAGAGTATTTAGCATTAAGCGATTTTATTGCTCCTCAAAACTCAGGGAAAACTGATTATGTGGGAGCTTTTTGTGTGACCACAGGTTTCGGGACAGATGAGTTGTCAGATGAATATGAAAAAGCCAATGACGATTATAATGCAATCATGGTAAAAGCTTTGGCAGACCGTTTTGCAGAAGCCTATGCCGAATTTTTACATAAAAAAGTAAGAACAGAATATTGGGGATATGCCAATCAGGAAAGTTTAAGCAATGATGATTTAATTGCGGAAAAATATAAAGGAGTTCGTCCGGCACCAGGATATCCGGCTTGTCCGGACCATTTGGAAAAACATGCCATTTGGGATCTTTTAAAAGTGGAAGAAAATATCGGAGTATATCTTACAGAAAGTTTAGCGATGTTCCCGACAGCTGCCGTTTCCGGTTATTATTTCGGAAGTCCGCATGCAAAATATTTTGGACTCGGAAAAATTACAGAAGACCAGTTGAAAGACTATTCTAAGAGGAAAGGAATTTCTTTACAGGAAGCGAGGAAATGGTTGTCACCTAATTTAGCAGATTAAATTAACGATTGTTATGATAAAGAGTCTATTCATTTTTCTAATGTTTATTTCAACTTTTATTTTTGGACAGAATAATTGCCAATATTCCGTGAAAATTAAAAACGATAATTTGAAAAATACAGGTCTTTTTACTTTGTCTATTATGAATGTTGGGAACGAATCATTTAAAATTCCCAAGGAATTAAACGTTTGTAATATGAGATTAAAAGATTTAGAATTTTTTAATGAAGAAACAAATAGTTTTGAAAAAATGAAAATGGGTAATAAAGATATTGATTGTTTCACCTACAGAAATAAGGATAAGAATTTAAAACCTCAAAAGACACATTCATATACAATTAATATTAAATCAGATTTTGAAGTTTTACAGAACAGTAAGTTTTTTGAAACATCTAATAATAGAAAATACAGATTTAAATTAATCTTTTCATTAGATTCTTATAATAGATGTGGAGAATCTAACACCTTAATAACAGATTGGATTTATAAAAACTGATTAATTTTTAAGAAATTAAATTAATAAATGAAGATAACAGAACACATAAAAAACGCCAACGGAAAAACTTTATTCTCTCTCGAAGTTGTTCCGCCCCAAAAGGGAATCGGAATCGAAGATTTGTATAGAAATATAGACCCTTTGATGGAGTTTAATCCTCCTTTTATTGATGTGACGACTTCTCGTGAAGAATATATTTACATTGATAAAGGCAACGGTCTGATGGAACGTAAGATTACCAGAATGCGTCCCGGAACGTTGGGTATTTGTTCGGCAATTCAGCATAAATATAATGTAGATACGGTTCCACACTTGCTTTGTGGAGGATTTACAAAAGAAGAAACAGAATACCTTTTGGTAGACTGTATGTATCTGGGTATTGATAATGTGATGGCACTTCGTGGAGATGCCATGAAAGGTCATCAGTATTTTGAGGCGACAAAAGGAGGTCATGAAAGTGCGATGGATTTGGTTCACCAAATTAATGATTTGGGAAGAGGGAAATATCTTCATGATGAGCAGGCTTGTGAGGAAAATAACAAATTCTGTATTGGAGTAGCAGGTTATCCTGAAAAACATATGGAAGCACCTTCCATGAACTACGACCTAAAATGGCTGAAACAAAAAGTAGATGCCGGAGCAGATTATATTGTGACTCAAATGTTTTTTGATAATAAAAAGTTTATCGAGTTTGTTACAAAAGCGAGAGAGATGGGAATTACCATTCCAATAATTCCGGGAATAAAACCTATTGCAACTAAAAGGCATCTTAAACTGTTACCACAAGTTTTTAAAATTGATCTTCCTGAAGAATTAATCAATGAAGTGGAGAGCGCTAAAAACAATGAAGCGGTTAGACAAATAGGAATTGAATGGGCGATCAACCAATGCAGAGAACTTCTTGATTTTGGAGTACCTGTTTTACACTTTTACTCAATGGGAAAAAGTGATAATATTAAAAAAGTAGCTGGAGAGCTATTCTAATAATTAGTATAATGAAAGGAGCCCTGCTGATACATCAGCAGGGTTTTTATTTTAAAGATCAGGATGTCTTTCAAAAGTTTTATTACGATCAAATAAATAACGATAGGTTGCTAGTTTTCTCGTTACCTCAGTATCTAAATTTTCTGCAATCTTTATCATTTTAGGATTAAAATCACCAATCCATTGAAGTTCTGTAATGGTAAAATCGGTGTGCTTTCTGAGGTGTTGTGTTCCTTCCCAGATCAGATATCCGTCGATGCCTTTTTTTTGCCATTCAGGAACAACACCGAAAACAAGACCTACCATTTTTTCATTCTTTTTGAATCTTTTAATCCACAAAAATTTTAATTTTTCAATAAAACCGAATTTCCCATTCATATATTTAAACCATTGATTCAAATCGGGAATATTAATCCACATGGCAATGGGTTTTTCATTTTCATAGACGAACCAGGAAATATGTTCATTGATGATTGGCTTCATGGTCATAAACATTTTCAAAGTCTTAGCTTCTTCAATTTGTTTTCCTTCTCCATGGGAAGCCCAAGCCTGATTATAAATTGCAGTGAAATCTTTAGCAAATTTGGTCAGATTATTCTTTTTCATGGGCTTGGCAGAAATAGCAGGATTCAGCGAATGCTTTTTATGCATTACAGTAAAAACCCTAGAAACTTCACCAAATACGGGTCGTGTAAAACAAAGCTGTTCAAAATAGATTTTGAAACCATAATTTTCAATAAGCTCTTTGTAGTAAGGGAAATTATAATTCATCCCATATAAAGGTTCTATAAAGCCGTCAATGAGCAGTCCCCAGAATTTATCCCTTTCTCCAAAATTGATGGGCCCGTCCATTGCTTCTATTCCTCTTTCCTGAAGCCATTTTTTACAATAATCGAAAATGAAATTAGCCGTTTCCTGATCATTAATGCAATCAAAGAAACCAATTCCTCCGGTAGGTTGATTTTGCGTATAAAGTTGATTAACGAAAACCGCTATTTTTCCAACTGTTTCATTATTTTTATTTCTAAATAAGAGCCTTTTGCATTCTCCGTTTTTGAAGAATTTGTTTTTTTGAGGATCAAAAGTAGCTTCAATATCTTTATCTAAAGGTCTGATGTAGTTTTTGTCATGTTGATAAAGCCTGACAGGGAATTCTAAAAATTCTTTTTTCTGATTTTCATGGAGTACTTCTTCAGCAATAATCATAACTTTTATACGAATGAGGAGATGAGGTGATATTTTTGAGTTAAATTGAAATATACGAACAAATATTATCCGTATTTTTGTTGCAAATTAAATAAAAAATGGTTGATTTTACTGATAACGACGATGATATTTTCACAGGAAAAGAACATACGCCTATACGGGAAGATGCTTTTGATAAATCGCCACAGGAAAAAATAGAAAAGATTACTGAACTTTTCGGTGAGATTATGGAAACGCTGGGGCTGGATATGACGGATGATTCTCTGAAAGATTCTCCAACGCGTGTCGCAAAGATGTATGTAAATGAAATTTTTGGAGGATTATTGCCTGAAAACAAACCGGGAATTTCCACATTTTCAAATAAATATAAATATAGCCAAATGTTGGTGGAAAAAGATATCACTGTATATTCTTTTTGTGAACACCACTTTTTACCAATTATTGGGAGAGCCCATGTTGCGTATATTTCAAATGGCGAAGTAATTGGACTTTCTAAAATTAACAGAATTGTAGATTATTACGCAAAAAGACCTCAGGTTCAGGAAAGATTAACAATGCAGATTGTGAATGCTTTAAAAGAAGCTTTGGGAACAAAAAATGTGGCTTGTATTATTGATGCAAAACATCTTTGTGTAAATTGCAGAGGAATTAAAGACACGGCAAGTTCAACAATTACAGCAGAGTTAAGTGGAATTTTCAAAACCAATCCTATTACAAGGCAGGAATTCTTACATTATGTAGGAAGCCATGCTAAATTGGATTAAATTTGATTGTAATGAACTATCAGATTCTTAAAAATATTATTGAGGAAGAACTTCTTAGATTTGAAACAATCTATGAAGAAGATTGGTCTTCTAAAATTTCGCCTGAGAAATGGTCAAAAAAAGAAATTTTAGGTCATCTTTGTGATAGTGCAATTACAAATATCAGAAGATTTGTAGTTACTCAATATAAAGAAAACGAGAATATTGTTTATGATCAGAATTTTTGGGTAAAAGCTCAGAATTATCAGAATATTCCTACTCAAGATGTTATTAATCTTTGGAAATTTTTAAATTTTCAAATTGTTCATACGGTTGAGAATATTCCTGATGAGGCATTACAAATGACTTGCGATACCACAAAAACGGAGCCTCGGAAGTTTAGTTTAGAATTTCTTATTCAGGACTATGTAGATCACTTACAGTATCACTTAAAAGCAATTTAATAATGATAAAATTTAAAAAAGTTTCAGACCAGATTTTTGTAGCAACCATTATTTGTTGTTGCTGTATATGTTGCTGTTGAGAGATCTAAGTCTTTTAACAATAAAGAAACTTTACACTAAACTTAAAATCATTAAATCAAAAACAACACAATGCAATTAAAAATATACAACTCGCTTACAGCGGAAAAAGAGATATTTAACCCCATTTTAGAAGGAAACGTTGGAATGTACGTTTGTGGACCTACTGTTTACAGCAATGTACATTTGGGAAATGTGAGAACTTTCCTTTCTTTCGACTTTATTTACAGAAGTTTAACGCATTTAGGATACAAAGTAAGATACGTAAGAAATATTACAGATGCAGGTCACCTTACAGACGATGGAGATGTAAACAACGACAGATTTGTAAAACAAACTCGTCTTGAGAAGCTGGAGCCTATGGAGATCGTACAGAAATATACGGTAGATTTCCACAAAGTTTTGGATATGTTTAATCTATTACCTCCAAACATCGAACCTACGGCAACAGGCCATATTGTTGAGCAAATTGAGTTAACTCAGAAATTAATTGAGAAAGGTTTTGCTTACGAAAGCAACGGATCTGTATATTTTGACGTGCTGGAATACAACCAAAGAGGTCTGAATTACGGTGAGCTTTCAAAACGTAATATTGAAGAACTTTTCGCTAATACTAGAGATTTAGACGGACAGGGAGAAAAGAAAAATCCACAGGATTTTGCCCTTTGGAAAAAAGCATCGCCTGCACACATCATGAGATGGAATTCACCTTGGGGAGAAGGTTTTCCGGGATGGCATCTTGAATGTACTGCAATGAGTACGAAATATTTAGGTGAAAAATTTGATATCCACGGAGGTGGAATGGATTTAAAGTTCCCACACCACGAATGTGAGATTGCCCAAGGAAAAGCTTGCAATGATACTGCTCCGGTAAATTATTGGATGCATGCCAATATGTTGACAATGAATACCCAACGTATGAGCAAGTCTACAGGAAATTACATTTTACCGATGCAGTTGGTAACAGGAGATAATGATTTCTTCGAAAAGCCTTTCCATCCGTCAATTGTACGTTTTTGTTTCCTGCAGGCTCATTATAGAAGCGTGTTAGATATTTCTAATGATGCCATGATCGCAAGTGAAAAAGGTTTCATCAGATTAATGGAAGCGATAAAAGTATTGAATTCAATTACTCCGAATGATGAAAAACAATCAGGTTTTAACCTTGAAGAGTGGAAGAAGAAAGCTTACGATGCTTTAAATGATGATTTCAATTCTCCGGTTCTGATTGCTCATTTATTTGAAGCAGTGAAATTTATTTTTGCTTTAAATGATGCTAAAGAAACAATCTCAACAAAAGATCTTGAAGATTTAAAATCTACATTAAATGCATTGATATTTGATGTTTTAGGACTTCAGGCTGTTGAAGAGAATAATAATGAAAAACTAGATCAAACACTACAGGTCTTAATTGAGCTGAGAAATCAGGCAAGAAAATCTAAGAACTTTGACCTTTCGGACCAAATCAGAGATAAACTTCTTGCTGAAGGTATCGAATTAAAAGACGGAAGAGATGGAACATCTTATGTCTTAAATTAAAACATAAAATAAGTTTTAAACTTAATATATCTCTCGCAGATTTTACAGATTACTCAGATTTTTATTCATAATCATCTGCTCAATCCGCTAAATCTGCGAGAGTTTTTTGTTACTATTTTGTACGGAATTTGTCATTCTGACGAAAGAAGAATCTCTAGCCATATCGAATAAAACACAAAGTGATTCATAAAACATACGGTTTGAATTAAAATAGAGAACTTAATACCTCCTGCATATTTTTATTCATAATCATCTGCTTAATCCGCTAAATCTGCGAGAGTTTTTTATGCCCTTTCCTGTCATTTCGACGAAGGAGAAATCTTCTTAATAATCTTAATAGCTTAACTAAAATCTTAATGGTTAAAATTTAAATATAAAAAAACTGTTAGGTTAAAAAATATCCAAATTATCATAATCACAATATTGAAATTAAATTATTGTAAATATTATTCAATAGTAGAGATTTTTTGTTATTTAATTTTAAAATTATGTAACTTAGTCATACTAAAATGATTATGAATCTAAATTCAACTTATTATGAAAAAACATTTATTCCCTTTATTTTTGGTGTTAATGAGCACAAGCGCTTATGCACAGCAAGATTTTTTTGCCCTTACAGGAAAAGATACTCCAAGTATTATTTTTAATGATTTCAGAGCGATAGATGCAGTGAACGGGACGTCGGGAGAAAGTATTTTCTCTGCTGATTCTTCGGCAAAAGTATTTTCACAGGCAAGAAATGGTTCTGTAACGGAGGATAAAAATACATACAATAATTCTCAAGCGGTTACGATGGCAGCATTGGCATATGATTCTTCTAATAATAACTTGGTGTACATGCCCATGTTTTCATCCAATGTGTATGTTTTAAATCCTAAAACAAAAGAAACAACTTTAATTGAAAATAATGTAGTGAGAGTAACTTCTTGTGATATTAATTCTCATATAACGAGAATGTCGAACGGTTATGATGGAAATATTTACGCGATGAATAATTCCGGAACACAGTTTTTACAAATCAGTAAAAAGAACAATCAATATGTTGTTAATGATCTTGGAATTGTAAAAGAGGATCCTTCTAACGGGAAAAATTCTTTTACAACAATTGAAACAGGTTTTGGCGGTGATATGATTGCAGATGCAGATAATAATTTTTATGTTTTTGCAACTTCAGGAAATGTTTTCAAAGTGTCTACGAAAGAATTAAAAGCAAAATTTGTAGGAAAGATTACGGGAGTTCCGGAAGGATATTCTGTGAACGGGGCGGCTGTTAATGCGAAAGGAAACGTTGTCATTGCAAGTGCCAAAGGGGCACCTTTATATGAATTGAGTTTAGATAATTTACAGGCAAAACAACTTCCTGGAAATTTGAATTTACATATTTATGACTTGGCAAGTAAGTATTTTGCAAACGATAAGGCAATTTCAAAAACGGTTCTTGCAAATTTAGATATTTATCCTACGAGAGTTGACGAGCAGTTGATCAACGTTAGCGTTAATGATAAATCGGTTAAAGGAAATCTTAAACTGACGATTTTTGATGTTTCAGGTAAAAATGTAATGCAGGAAAATATATTCGTAAAAGACGGTTCACTAAACCAGCAGATTTATTTGAAAAATCTTATCAATGGAGCATATGTGGCGAGTATTGCAAATGAGTCTGGTAAAGTATTATTAAGTAAGAAAATTCTGGTAACAAAATAAGAGGACTAACAATTGAAATTAGAAAATATTTCTTTTAACATTGTTGAAAATCAAAACCTTCTCAAATATTTGAGAAGGTTTTTTAATGAATATTTGATATTCAATATGGGCGGTTTTTGGAGATTAAACAGTATTTTTATAAAAAATTCAAGATGAAATTATACTTTAATATAGGCTACAGGGCAAAAGTTGGAGAATATTTGCAGCTGGTCATCAATGAAGAAGGAGCTGTGCCTAAAACTCATAAAATGTTTTGTACTGAGAACGGTTTGTGGAAATGTGAAGTAGATTATTTTTCGAAATCCCTCTCTTATCAATATCAGTTAACAGATGAAAATGGAAAAGTTCTAAGAGAAGAATTTGTATTGCATCATCTTAGTTTTCCCCATAATTACAAGGAATTTTTAATTTTTGATGAATGGAATAACAAGAATTTTCCTGAAAACTATCTGAACAATAAAATCCTTTACAATAAGCTGAATCAGTTTGTTCCTGAGAAAATTTCAGTGTTGAAAAAACATACTCATTTATTCAGATTAGAAGCGCCTGTTTATAATCCGGATTGGACGATTGTATTGTTTGGAAGTACTGCTTCTTTGGGACGTTGGGACTATGAAAAAGCAATTCATCTAGCCCAGACTGACTTTGGAATTTGGGAAGCTTCTATTGAGATTCCCGAGAATGAATTTATTCAATTTAAATATTGTCTGTATGATAAAAATGAAGGTAAAGTAATTGATGTAGAAGCCGGAGAAAATAGATTCACCATTGCCAATCAGCAAAAAGATGTTTTACAGATTGTCTCCAATCATTATTTTAGATTTAAGTTATCCCAAATGTATCACGATGCAGGCGTCGCGGTTCCTGTATTCTCTTTAAGAAGTGAAAATGGTTTTGGGGTGGGTGAGTTTTATGATATGAAACAGCTTGCAGACTGGACCAAAGAAACGGGTCTCGGTATTATCCAGATATTACCTATTAATGATACGACTGCGAATTATATATGGACAGATTCCTATCCTTACGCTGCCGTTTCAGTATATGCATTGCACCCGCAATATATTTCATTAGAAAACCTTGATTTTAAATTACCGAAAGATGTAGTTGAAGAATATGTAGCTGATAAATTAGAATTAAATAATTTAGAGTTAGTTGATTACGAAAAAATGATTTCCGGAAAATGGAAATATGTAAAAGCGGTTTTTAATACAGAAAAAGAGAAGATTTATAAAGACAGAAACTTCAAGAAATTTATAAAAGATAATGAGAGTTGGTTGATTCCGTATGCTGCATTTTGTGTGTTAAGAGATAAATATAAAACTCCGAATTTCAATGATTGGAAGACGCATAAAAAATATATTGCAGGGAAAATTTCGCCATTCTTCTCAGCAAAAAATAAAGACTATGATGCGTCTATGCTCCATGCATGGGTGCAGTATCAGCTTCATAAACAATTGAAAGAGGCGGTAGAGTATATCCATAGTTTAGGGATTTCTTTAAAAGGAGATCTGCCGATTGGAATTTACAGATATTCCGTTGAAGCCTGGACGGAACCTGAATTATTCGGGATGGATTTCCAAGCAGGCGCACCGCCGGATCAATTTACAGAATTGGGTCAGAATTGGGAATTTCCAACGTATAATTGGGAAGCGATGAAAGCGGATAATTATCAATGGTGGAAAAATAGATTCAAAGCATTGGAGCAGTATTTTGATGCGATGAGAATAGATCATATTTTAGGATTTTTCAGAATCTGGAGAATGCCGATTTCTGCAACACAAGGAATTTTAGGATACTTTTATCCTGCGGTTCCCATTACGACAGATGAATTTAAAGCGTGGCATATTCCTTTTGATTTCAATAGATATTGCAAGCCGTTTATTAATGATCTGATTCTTTGGAAATATGTTGGAGAAAATAGTAATAAGGCTCTTGAATTCATCAATGATAATTTTAATGGGACCTATTCTTTTAAAGATGAATTTGATACGCAGAGAAAATTATCAGACTTTTTCAAGAAAAATCCAAGAGGACCAATCGAAGAGCAGTTGATTTCACTTTGTGCAAATGTGTTGTTTTTAACTGAAGAAAGAAATGGTGAAACTGTTTACCATCCAAGGTTCAATGTGTACAATACAGATTCCTACAGTTATTTGTCAGACTGGGAAAAGAAATCTATTTACGATCTGTACAACGATTATTTCTTCAAAAGACAAGATTACTTGTGGAAAGAAAAAGCAATGGAAAAACTTCCGATGATCCTTAACGCAACCAAAATGTTGATTTGTGGAGAAGATTTGGGAATGGTTCCTGACTGTGTTCCTGCTGTGATGGATGAATTGGCGATTATAGCCTTGAAAGTTCAACGTATGCCTTCTGATAACATTCCTTTCTTTAATCCTAAAAATGCAGGTTATATGAACGTAATTACGGCTTCTTCACATGATAGCTCTACATTAAGACAATGGTGGAAAGAAGATCCAGCTTTAACGCAGAAATATTTTAACCAACAATTGATGCAGTACGGCAAAGCACCTGAAGAATTAGATGCTCATTTAGCGGAGATCATTATGAAGCAACATCTTTATACGGATGCGATGTTGGCTATTTTCCCAATTCAGGAGTTTTTTGCTACAGATGAAGAGCTTATCAACCCGAAAATAGATAACGAAAGAATCAATAATCCAGCGATATTCCCCTATTATTGGCGCTATAGAATGCATTTAAAATTAGAAGATTTAAAAGAAAAGACTGATTTTAATGATAAAATTGCAAATTGGGTGAAAAGTAGTGGAAGGTTGTAAATTTAACAATTGATTATCAATTAATTAATGATATTTTAAAAGAAGTTAGGTCAAAAGATTTAACTTCTTTTTTTTATTTGTATCCAAAAGATAGAATAGAGATATTCTACTATATATTAACCAATTAACAACAATAAGAATGAAAAAAATATTTATAGGATTTGCTTTGAGTTTGGCGACTTTGTCGTTCGCTCAACAATATCCAAATGATGGATATAATAACGGAAACGGAAATAATGGTTATGGAAATAACAATTATGGAAGTAATGACGGATATTATTCTAATCAGGACGATCAAAATTATTTTCCGGACGATTATTATTATAACTATCCTCAGGATTATTATCCAACCGATTATTACCAAAGCTATTATAATGATTACAGAAACAGTATCGTGAATGTAAACTGGAATGTATTCTTTACCCAAAATAGATTGAACCGTTGGCAAATAGATCAGGTATTACGCTTGAATAGTTTGTACGGAAGTTTTGCAACTTGGAATAATTTCTACAGATACAACCCAGACAGATGGTATTATGATAGATACTATGCAATGGAAAGAATTTTAGGACCTAGAGTGTTCGTGACATTCCAAAACGATTATTATCACGGTGCGAGTCCTATCGTTTATTTCCAAAATTACAGAAGAACTTATTACACACCAAGATACAGACCAATGCCTCGTTACAGAAGTGTAAATATTAATGTTTACAGAGTAGACAGAGCAAGATTCAGAGGGAATAATAATCCTTCATTGAACATTGTAAGAACGAGCCAGAGAGAAAATAATGGTTTTAGAGGGTCTGTAAGAGATAACAACTCAGGATTCCGTAATCAGTCTAATAATAATTCAGGAAACTTCCGTGGTGCTGAAAATAATGGAACGAGAGCTAATGGAGGTTTTAGAACAAATACTGATAATAACGGAGGAACTAGAAATACAGGTGGATTCAGAGGGAATAACGATGTAAGACCAGTAAGTCCAACGCCTAGAGATAATAACGGAGGCTTTAGAGGGAACGCTGAAAATAACGGAGGAACCAGAAATAGTGGCGGATTTAGAGGAAATAGTGAAGTAAGAAGAGAAAGTTCTGCACCTAGAGAGAATGGGGGTGGTTTCAGACAACAAAGATCTGAAAGCCCTTCTCCAAGACAGGAAAATAATGGAGGAGGAAACAGAAGTGGCTCAGGAGGTTTCAGACTCACAAGCAATTAATAATTTTCATATATTATATTTAAGTGGTGTGAAGGGCAGGTTTTTATAATCTGCCCTTTTATTTTGTTAATTTATTATTTTGATATTTAAATTTAACATTTTTTATGAATATACTTATTTAACTTCTGTTTTAATTGGTTATCAAAAAGGTATATAACAATTAATTAATAATTAAATATTTAAAAAGATGAAAAAATTAATAGTAGCAATAGCATTTATTGGAATGGGAAGTTTTGCAATGGCTCAACAAACAACTCCTCAGGATAAGCAAGCGAAGAGAGCAGAAATGCAACAGAAAATGCAACAAAAACAGCAGGAGCACTTAGATGAAATGCAGAAAGATTTGAACCTGAATCAAGCACAGGTAACCCAAATCAAAGCTCTTCAAGAAAAAAGAAAAGCTGAAATGAAAGCTGAGTTTGATAAGAACAAAGGCGAAAGACAGGCTAAAATGGAGCAGATGAAAGTTAAAAGAGAGCAAATGGATGCGGATATGAAAAAAATCTTAACGCCTCAGCAATATGATAAATGGCAGGCAGACAGAAAAGCTAAAATGGCGCAGAGAAAAGCAGGAATGAAGGGAGGAAAAATGATGATGAAACCAATGAATACAGCTGCCCCGGCTGTGAATTAAGAGTTTTTCATTCTTATTTTTTAATGTGTTAAGGACGGAAGTAATTCCGTTCTTTTTGTATTAAATTTCATTAAATCTTTTGATTTCGGGGTTTTATTCCATAATTTTGACTGTAAAATTTATTATTATGGTAAGCGATAAAATTGCACAATTAATTAACGAACAAATAGCTCACGAACAATACGCATCACAATATTATCTTTCAATGTCTGCTTGGTTTTCAGCAATAGACCTTGATGGAATTGCCAATTATTTCAGAGTACAGAGCAAAGAAGAATTGATGCATGCTGATAAAATGTTTGATTATTTAAATGATGTTGGAGGACAGATCATCATTGGAGAAATTGCAAAACCACCACACGAATTTGCAAATGCAACAGACATTTTTGAAAAAGCATTGGAGCACGAGAAAAAAGTAACAAAAAGTATCTTCAACATTGTGAAAAATGCGAATGACGAAGGAGATTTTGCAACGACTTCTTTCTTACAGTGGTTCATCAATGAGCAAGTAGAAGAAGAGGCGAGTGCTTCTCAATATGTAACGAAAATTAAAATGGTTTGTGATAATCCATCAGCATTATATCTTTTTGATCAGGAGTTGTCACAGAGAGTTTTTGTTGCAGATCCAACGGCTTAAGATTTAGCTTTAATTTAAAGTTCAAGATAAAAATTTCGGCGGCACCTTTGGTGCCGCCGAAACTTTTTTATAAATAAATAAGCTGTGTTCTCAACACCTTTTTTCCGAGATGCTCCAACACATTCTTATATCTTTCTATTTGTCTGTCATTCTTCACCGTTTCTTCACCAGTTTTGAAATCCACAATAATATAGCCTTCATCGCTTTTTAAAATTCGGTCTGGTCTGTAGATTCGGCTTTGGCCTCTTTCGGAGATCATAATATCTTGTTCATTGATCACTTCCCATTTTTCATCAAAGAATTCAGAATACGTATGAACGATTTCTTGCAATGTTTCCTGAATATCATTTTTCTCTTCCAAGGTAATTTGCCCTTCCAAAAGATAACTTTCAAGAACTTTAGCAATATCTTTTTCTGTATTGATTTTTGATAATAATTCGTGAACAAAAAGACCAATTCTTACTTTCTCATTTCGAACCTGATAATTTTTCGATGGAGTAGCAATTTTTATAGAAGTACTTTTTTCATTGATATTTTTAAGATTCTCAATGTTTTTTGTTTTGAAAGAAGACGTTTTATCTTTTGAATATTTTTTCAGCATTTCGGGTTTCACTTCATACAAATCAAACTCATCACTTTCATTGACGTTTTTGGTTTGTAGAAATTCCAGAAGCTCAAGGTTATTTGAGGTTTTGTTTGCTTTTTGTAAATAGAAAAATAATTGTTCAACAGGTCGGGTAGTTGCCACATATTGCAGACAAAGCCTGTCGACAAGGTTTTTGTACGAATTTTGTGTATTGAATTTCTCGATTTCCTGATCATACACTTCAAGGTTTTTACTAAACTGATTGATGTTGACAGATTTCAACGCTTCATCGCTGCTTGTTTCAAACCAGTTGGTAAATTCGCTGTCACGATTCTTATTCATCATCGGAATAAAAACAATAGGGAATTCAAGTCCTTTAGATTTGTGAATCGTCATGATCTGAATGGCATCAATGTTTTCCGAGGCCTGAATCGTGTAAGTCGAGGCTTCTTCATCCCAATATTTTAAAAACTCTTTGGTGCTTGCGCCTGCATTTTGGGTAAAATTAAAGAGCATTTCCAAAAAGTTCAAAAGAAAATCAGTTTCTTTATTTTCAATGGAAAATTCGTTAACGTAATATTCTACAAAGTTGTATAAATTAAACCTCGGGAAATTCTCTTGTTTTAGTCGTAAAGCATATTTTAAGTGAAGGAATTGTAAAATCTCTTCATGAGTTTCAATATCCAGAATTTCTTTCATTTCCAAGGTGAAATCCGGCATAGTTATTCTTCCTAATTTATCTAGATGATACATCATCATGATGAGATTAGGTTTGTTTTTAGGATTGGTTTCCCATTTCAGAAACTCAATAACCGCTTGTAAAGTATTAGAAAGTTCTAAGGTTAATCCTTTATCAGAAATCGTCTTGATATTGGTTTCTTCCCCACGATAAGTCACTTTTAGATTTCCTAATTTTTGAGAATAACTAAAAATGTCAAAATTTCCTCTACAAAGAATCGTAATGTCAGAAAACTTGAAACCATTATTCAGACATTCCTGAATATTTGTTTCCATCCTTTCAGAAGTATCGGTGTAAAAGTCTTCATTGGTAAGATTGTCAATAAGATTCACTTTTACGCGACCTTCATGCACTGATTTTGCATTTTGTTCGGCATCTGCGCCAAATATATTTTTGTGCTCTTCTTGAAGATTTCGAGAATGATATTCGTACAATTCATTATTAAAATGAACAATATTTTTTGCGCTTCGCCAGTTGTCTTTCAAAACAAGTAATTGGGCTTGTTTTGGTGAGAACTCTTTTTTATTGATAATATCCAGCATTAATTTACTTTCCCCCCCACGGAATCGGTAAATACTTTGTTTAGGATCTCCAACCAGCGTGAATGAAGTATTATCTGTTGAAACACTGTGATCTCTTAACGGAACAAAGTTCTGCCACTGAAGCTCAGAAGTGTCCTGAAATTCATCAAAGAAATAATGTTGAAACTGTGAGCCCACTTTTTCATAAATAAAAGCGGAAGGCTCATTTTTGAGATTTTCGTTAATTAAAATATTAAATTTTGAAAGCAAAACAAGATCGTTTTCATCCTCAATTTTTTTCAATTCATCCTGAATATCTTTATTAACTTTCAAAGGAAGTAAAGCAGATAAAATTTTCTCTTTTTTCTGAGTTTCGATGTACAGAAGAATGAGTTGCATTCTGTTTTCCAGTAATTGTTCTAAGATTTCAAAAATTTCAGATTCTTTACTTTTAGATTTTGCAGAAGCTCCTTTTCTATAATTATTGAGAACAGATTCTTCCTGAGTAGTAGGAAAAGGAAATCCGGGTCTTTTCTGGTTGTAAAAATCTAGAACCTTAGTGAAAAATCCTCCGATTCCATTTTTTCCCTGAGCAAAATCCTCAATCTCAATATTTCTTGATTTAAATAATTCGATAGATTGGGTAGAGAGTTCTAACGAATGCTTTTTATTAAACGTGATATCTTTTCGGATCGTGTTTTTTATAGTTTCATAATTCGTATCATCAAAACTCTTATTGTTTTTCAGTTGCTCGTAATGAATGTCTTTTACAAACTCTTTTGCCGAGTCATAAAGGTTTTTATTAAGGTTAATTCTTTCGTTGTTTTCAAGGCTGTAATCTACATAATCCATGAAAGAATTAGAGATAGATTCATTTTCACCAATCTGATCAAGCATTTTGTCAACGGCTTCAATCAAAAAAGGTTCTGCATCAATTTCAAGATTAAAATTTTTAGCCAAGCCTAATTCATAAGAAAAACTTCTTACCAATCGCGCGTTAAAACGGTCAATAGTACCAATATTTAATGTGGAATAATTATGGAGAACATAATCTAACAATTTTTTAGAACGAACATGCAATTCATCAATTGTTATTCTTAGACCATCTTGTTCAAATGCTGTTTGAATATTTTTTAAATCTGCATTTTCAGCAAAAGTATCTGCAGCAAAATTATTCAGCCAAGATAATATCCTTTCTTTCATTTCATTGGCTGCCTTATTGGTGAAGGTTAAGGCCAATATATTTCTGATGGCATGTTGTTGATTAGGATAACGAAGACAGATCATCAAAAGTCTCTGAACCAAGGCGTAGGTTTTCCCTGAGCCCGCAGAAGCATTGATAACTGTATAAGAATTTTGCATTTTTTTGAAAGAATTGAGAGTGCAAGTTAGCTAATTTTTAAGTGAAATTTTAACAATTTGAATTCGCTATTTAACAATTTTAGAAATGGAAATTCACAAAAAAATCCTAAAACGCGTTAACTGTGGTTAAACTTGTATTTTAATTTAAAAATAGCTTTAGTTTTGCGTTATAAAAAACTATTCGTGAAATTTAAACTACTTTTTTTCTTATTTACTGTATTTTTCATTCATACTAAGGCTCAGGATTATATTTTTGGCAAAATTATATCTGAAGAAAATATAGAGATGCCGGATGTAACGGTAATCAATATTCGAACAGATGAAAGGGTATCTACAAACCATGACGGACATTTTATGATTTTCGGAAGACAAGGTGATGAACTTCGTTTTGTTAAATCGGGATATGAAAGATTCAATAAAAAAGTAAGCGCTGAAAATATCAGCTCTCCAATGAATATTACTTTGATTAGGACAGCTGCTTTAATTGCTGAAGTAGAAATCAAGAAAGGTCTCACGGGAGACATAAAAATTGATTCGAAAAGTCTGAATCCTCCAAAAAAAGTTGAGAAACTAAAAAGTGATCTGGCAGTTTATATGTCTCAAAAATCTGATCCTAGACTACTGGCTCCAAGAGCGGGAGAGTTTGTTCAGCCAAAAGGGCAAGGGTTTAGTATTGGAAAGGTTAAAAATAAATGGGATGATATTGATTTTATGGATTATCTTACAAAGGCATTGGGTGAGCAATATTTTACAGATCTTAAGATAGATAAGGCTTTGATCCAGAATTTTATTTATTATGTTTTTGCAGGTGGTTTTGAAAGAAAAAACATTTTAAAATACGGATATTGTAGTGATGCAGATTTGTATAGATTCCAACGATTTGTTCTTACAAGGATCTCGTCGTACCGAGCTCCTCAAACTAAAAAATAAACACAGATGAATACCTTTATTATTAGAAAAAGCCTTTACATTATTCCCTATTTTGCTTTTGCAGATTTATTTTCTCAGCAGAAAATTACGGGTAAAGTAGTTGATGAGGATAACCATAATCTGAATTCTGTTTTAGTGGTAAACATTTCCAATAATAAAAGTGCTCACAGTGATTCCTCCGGACAGTTTGTGATAGAAGCTCAGCAAAATGATGAGGTTCGTTTTGTGAAAGAAGGATATTATCGTTCCGATAAAAAGATCACGAATGAAAATATAAATACGCCTTTTAATGTGAAACTTGTAAGGGCTGAAACATTAATTCAGGAAGTTAAAATTACCTACAAACCTACGGGCAATCTGGAAAAAGATACTAAATATCTTGATGGATCAAGAAAAATAGCTGCTTTAAAATCGTCGATGGATGAATATATGAGGAGTCCATTAAATGAACCCTTACCAAATAACTCTATTTCAACAACTTTTAAAGGGCATGATTTTAGTGTAGGGCAGGTTGATATGGTTAAGTTAATTGGAGCTGCTGTGGGTTTAGTGCAAAAAGCGAAACAACCTAAAATAACGAAGCCTGATTATTTTGAAAATCAGAATTTTATGAACAGGCTTAAAAGAGAGGTTAATGTTAGTTTTCTTACAAAATACGGAATGACTGAGGAGCAGATTGATAGGTTTTTAGTATATGCTAACGACACCAGAAAATTAGCTAAAAACTACCGTAAAAACTTTAATATTGTAACTATTGAAAATGAATTAAAAGTTGCTTTCGCGGAATACAAGAAAACTGAAAAAATAGGAGAATAAAATAATAGTAGTACCTGAATTGAAATTAAAAAATCAATATTCATTTTTATTAGGCTGGAAAAAAGTTTTTCTGTTCCTCATATTTTTGTGTAGCTACGTTTTTTCTCAAGAAATAGTAACAGGAAAAATAACGGATGATAATGATATTAATCTTGGAGCTGTTACGGTAATTAATATGTCAACAGATCAAAAAGTATATACAAACTATTTGGGTGAATTTTCTATTGAAGCTTTTAATAATGATGAATTGAGATTTGTACGAGTAGGCTATGAAAGAATTTCCAAAAGAGTATTGATAAACGGAATAAACTCCCAATTAACGATCACGCTCATTAAAATCCCGGAGGATATAGAAGAAGTTAAAGTTGCCAAAAGATTAACGGGTGATTTGGGTGATGATTCCAGAGCTGTTGCTAAAGTGGATAAAGGAGAGATTGTTCAACAGGCGGTCGGACTTCCTCAGCCTACCGGTAAAATGAGGGAAACACCTGCAGAAGTGAAAAGTGTTTTACTTCCGATTCTTTTGGGAAATCTTAATGTACAGGGCGTTTATGATTTGGTAAGTGGAAAAGCAAGAAGGCAGAAACGGCAGTATCGATATGATGATTTGCAGGAGCATATTGTATGGGTAAGAAAAAGAGTAGATGATTATTATTTTACAAAAGCAGGAATTCCTGCTGAAAGAATTTCAGAGTTTATTGAGTTTGCATTTGTCACAAAACCACAGACTCGCACTTATGTAAAAGCTAAAAACCTATCTGGTGTGCTGTTAAGACTTGAAGAAGTAATTCCTCTTTATATTGAAAGATTAAAACAAATTAAGCACTAATGCAAATGTTAATTAAATCTTAAAATTTCGGAATAGAAATTGATATACTCTTAGAAATAAAATCAATTAAATTCACGAATTTTTATGAATAAAAATATTATTGCCATTGCAGTTGCATCTTTAGGCTTCATCATTGGTCTTGGACTTTTAGGAAGTGCCATTAAAAACAGAAATAAATCTGAAAATACCATTTCAATTACCGGTTTGGGAACGAAACAATTTACTTCGGACTTAATTACCTGGTCGGGAAGTTTCTCTAAAAATAATGCCGATCTGAAATCTGCTTATGATGAATTGGCGATGGATAGGAAGGTTATCAATGATTATCTTATTTCAAAAGGAATCAAGCAAAGTGAAATTGTATTTTCTTCGGTAGATATTCAGAAGCAGTTTAGAAATTATACAGACTCAAATGGAAACAATGTTCAGGGTGAATTTTCGGGATATAGCCTAACGCAAAAAGTTTCTATTGAAAGCAAAGAGGTCGCAAAAATAGAAAACCTTTCCAGAAATATTACAGAAATTATCAATCGTGGAATAGAATTTACTTCTTCTTCACCTTCTTATTTTTATACCAAATTAGCGACTGTAAAGCAGGAAATGATTGCTTCTGCAACCAAAGATGCTAAAGAAAGAGCCGAAAAGATTGCTGAAAATTCTGGAAGTAAATTAGGAAATCTTAAAAAAGCATCAATGGGCGTAATTCAAATTACAGCGCCTAATTCTAATGAAGATTATTCGTATGGAGGAACTTTCAATACGTCTTCTAAGGAAAAAGAAGCGAGTATTACGATTAAGTTGGAGTATGAAGTGAATTAGTTTTTACAAAATTTTTCTCCCACAGATTACACAGATTTTCACAGATGTTTATGTAATATTTTATCTTTAAAAATTATGCGCAATCATCTGTGAAAATCTGTGTAATCTGTGGGAAATAAAAAACGCTAGAATCATTTTCCAGCGTTACTATATTTTAATGATAAACAATATCATAAATTTCATCTTTAACTTCCTTCAGGTTTTCAGGAGTATAATTTGATAACAACCAAAGGTCTAGCGGTTTTTTACCTTCACCGTAACTTGGCTGTACATACATTTCATCAAGAAGTTTAAATCCATTTTTCTGATAAAAAGAGTAGCGTCTTTTTGCATCTTCATTTAAATGCTCAGGCTCGATTTCTAAAATAATTCTAGGATAATTATCAAATAAATATCCGGTAATATGTGATCCGAATTTCTGACTTCTGAATTCTTCAAGCACTTCAAAATGCTCAACAAAAACATAGTGACTTAGCTCCCAAAGGATGAGGTAACCAATTGTTTTTGAGTCATGCAAAACAGAGATTATCTTTACATTTGGGTTTGAAAAAAGGCTCGAAAATTTATCCCAATCTCTTCTCTCATCTTCAGGAAAAGTACTGGAATAAGAATTATAGATTTCTTGAACTCTATAATCGTCTGGTGATGTGATCTGTAAAAATTCCATAATCTATAAATCGAAAACGCTAGGTCTTCTTGTGATAAAAATATCTTTAATCCAAAGGGTAAATGCCAATCCTAAATAGATAAGAAAGAAAAAACCTGCTGTGGCAAAAGTAGAGTAGATGAAGAAAACTCTCAGCTTAGACACAGGGATTCCTAATTTAGCGCCCATTCTTGTAAGAACGCCAAACCATTCTCTTTCCATTTTATGGCGGATATTATCAAACATTTGAAGTTTCTTTTAAAAGTTTAAATCCAATACCGCAATTTAAGCAATTTTTTTCTTCACAGGAATTTTTATAATGATAAATCAAGCTCTGACTCTCTAAAGCATTTTTAGTTTTTAAACCAAGGTTTTCCCATTGACTAACAATGGAATTTTTTTCTGAGGAAATGCTCGTGTAAAATGCTAAAATTTCATTGGCCATTTCATCATTATGGTATTTTTGATAGGTGTATTTTAAAGGAAGGATTGCATTTAAAATAATGAGTTCAATAAAATCTTTAGTTAAAACTTTAGGTTGATCAACCGTAGAAATTTTACCGAAATTAAAATGATTATCCCAATATGTTGAAGCTTTTACATTTTTAAATATTTCAAATAATTCAGCATAGTTTTTCGTGAAAATTACTTTTGAAAATAAGCTGTGATGTTGATGGTAAAGGTTGGCTAGTTGTGACAAACGGATGGTCGGAAAATTCGGAGGTCTCAGTCTTAAAAACTTTGGACGAAATTGTAAGTCTGAAATATTAAATTTAGCTTTAATAAAATCAAATTCTCGTTTCCAAATGTGCATTTGGTCATCTTCAGGATTTTCAAGCCAGCCAGAAATACCAAAGAATAATGCTTCAAGCTGAGTTTCGTTTTGTTTGATTTTATTAATCGTTGTGAAGTTGATGCTTTCTGTAATTTGTTTAAAAATAAAAGCATTCACTTTTAAACCAAAAGAGTAGGCGATGTTATGAAAAAGAACTGCTTCAAAATTATTCTTATATAGTTCTAAACTTTTCTCTATTTCTAAAGATTTTTCCTGTAGTTTTTTAAGAATATTCTCTTCATGAAAATGGATGGGAATTTTATGCGGATCAAAAATTTCTTCACAGGGAATAAATTGATTTTCACTCACCAATTTTTCATACTTCCAAAGGAGATTTTCATCAATAAAACTTTTTAATTCCAGTGTGGGAATGTTCTTATTTTTAAGTTCATCAATCTCAATATCGTTTTGGAAAACAACGTGAAGGATTATACTTTGATAATTGGGATCTTTAGAATGATTGTGAAAGATCCAGTCGGAAGATTTTACATGTAGTTCGATGTTTCCTGCAAGAATTAAATTATTAGTTTTAATTTTTGCCATCTGAAAATCGGGTCCGGAATCGGTATTCCATTTTCCGAAATCTATTATTTCAACGGAATTTCCTTCAATATCCTTGAAGTCAAAATTTTGGAAAATCTTAAAGTTCCAAAGATATTGAAGTAGTTTTTCCGTCATGAGTGTCTTACAAATATAGCCGAAATGCTATACTTTAGACAACTCCTTTTTAAAGTTTTCTATCGTTGTTCTATACATTTCCTCATATATAGGAAGAATGTTTTTCAAATCGAATTTTATCGCCTGTTCTTTCGCGTTTATCTTCATTTGGGTTAAAAGTTCTTCATTGCTCAACAATTTGATTGTGTAGTTACTCATGGCTTCTACATTTCCAATTTCGGCTAAGAAACCTGTCTCGCCCTGAATGTTTACTTCCGGAATTCCTCCTGCATTTGAGCTGATAACCGGAGTATTTGCGGCCATTGCCTCTAATGCTGCTAAACCAAAACTTTCCTGCTCAGAGGGCAATAGAAATACGTCTGAAAGCTGAAGGATTCTGTAAAGATCGTTTACTTTTCCTAAAAGACGAATTTTCGAGATTAAATCAGGGTTTTCTTCTAAAAACTGATTGACTTTTTCCATATCGGGTCCTTCTCCAATGATGATCAGTTTAGATTTTACTTTTTTCTGAACATTTTTGAAAATCTGAAGTACTTCGTCAACACGTTTTACAGGACGTAAGTTAGAAACGTGAATGAGTATTTTTTCGTCAGGATTGGCAAATTGCGTTCTCTGACAATCACTAGGTTCATCAAATTCGGAATTATCAATAAAATTGGTAATTACCTGAATCTCTTTTTTAATCTTGAAAAACTGTAGCGTATCTCTTTTTAAGCTTTCAGAAACAGAAGTTATCGCGTCTGATTGATTAATCGAAAATTCTACTGCATGTTTGTAGCTTGGATGTTGACCAACAAGGGTAATATCCGTTCCGTGGAGCGTTGTTACCAATGGAACGTCGTTATTGTCCTCTTGCAACATTTGCTTAGCCGTAAATGCTGCGTAGGCATAAGGGATGGCATAATGAGCGTGAAGTAAATCTAGTTTATAAAGATTCACGACACGATAGATCATCGAGCTTAAGGCAATATCATAAGGCTGATATTGAAAAAGAGGGTAGGTCTGAACATTTACTCTGTGGAAGAAAATATTCGGATTGGTAATATCTAGTCTTGCAGGAAGCGCAGAACTTATGAAGTGAACCTCATAACCTTTATTGGCTAGGGACATTCCTAGTTCTGTAGCTACGATTCCACTTCCTCCGTATGTTGGATAGCAAAGTATGCCTATTTTCATTAGTTTATTGTTGTTTTGATGTTGTGAAAACTGTTGAACTCACTTTTGTATTTGATGCAGAACTTGGGTTCAAGTCTATTCCCATTCCTGCTTTTAAATTATCATTAACTGAAACAGGAAGTCTGCCCCATATTTTTGTTTTTCCGTTGAAAGCATTAGCTGTTGCTGTCATTGAATCATCATTGTTTTCATAAGATACAAGAACGGTAGAAACTTTTGAAATATCAATATCTTTCAAAGCGTAAGCACTTCCGAAAACGTTCAGAATAACATTTTGATTTTTTGTTAGATCAGCCAAGGTTTTTTTCGATGGTTCTGAAATTTTATAAGGTTTGTAAGCGGTAGAATTATCTTTATGGAAACCGACAATTACTGTTGAATTGGCGGGAATTGAATTAATTTCACTCGCTTTTTTAATAATAATATTTGAACCTAATTGATTGGCAAATGTTTGATAAGGTGCTTCTTCCAATGGAACATAATAAATTTGTTTGCCAGTAAGAGGAAGTAGTTTTTTATTGTCTTTTAATAATGTTAAAGCATTTGCATACAGGTTTTGAACTAAATTTGTATGTGAGCTGTTATTTAGATCTTGATTTACATTTTCTGGATTTTTAGGAGTGTACTTGTCTAAACCTAAATAATATTTTGTTAATAATATTTTCTTTACACTTTCTTCCACTCGTGATTGTGGAATATCTCCTTTATCAATCGCTTTTTGAATTAATTTTTTCCCCTCAGAAACACCTTGAGAAAAAAGCATAATATCATTTCCAGCATTGAAAGCCATAGCATCTAATTCTCCCGGTTTATATTTATTGGCTACAGCGCCCATATTCAGGGCGTCAGTAATAATTAAACCTTTGTAGCCTAATTTTTCTTTTAATAAACCTGTGATGATGTTTTTAGAAACAGAAGCGGGAATTCCTTTTCCAGATTCTAAGCTTGGAACATACAAATGTGCTACCATTACTCCTCCGATTCCTTTATTCATTAAGGCTTTGAATGGTGCCAATTCAATTTTATTTAATCTTTCGATACTGTGTGAAACCACCGGAAGATCAAGGTGTGAATCTGTACTTGTATCACCATGTCCCGGAAAATGTTTTATGGCTGCAAGAATATTATTATTCTGAAGTCCGTTTGAATAAGACAATGCCGAGTTAATTACGTTGTCAACCTCAGATCCAAAACTTCTGTTTCCAATAATCGGATTATTAGGATTTGTATTAACGTCAACAACTGGCGCAAAATCCCAATTGATGCCCATTCGGTGGCAGTCTTCGGCTATTTTGGCAGACATCTGCTCAATTAAATTTTTATCCTGGATAGCACCTAAAGTCATGGCCCATGGAAATTTATGAGCGGCAGCAATTCTTTGAAACAATCCCCATTCAGCATCCATCCCGATCATTAATGGGATTTTAGATTTTTGCTGGAATTCATTAACCAAATTAATTTCCTTCGCTGCATCATCCTGCATTAAGATTAAACCACCAATTTTATCATTTAAAACAATGTTTCGTACCTGATTAATGTGGTTTTCATCTTTGTTGGTATATAATGCAACAATAAAAAGCTGACCTAGTTTTTCGTCTTGAGAAAGAGATTTATAAGTTGTATCAACCCATTGATTCGCTTTGTTTATATCTGTTTGAGAAATGTTTTTAGGCTGGTATTGAGCTGCCGTTTTTGTGCTCATGCCTAAGAATATAAAGAGGGAAATATAAGCTGCTTTCTTCATTACTTTTTGAATATAAACAAAAATACAATTAAAATAAGGATGAAAACAATGTTTTTAAGTTTTTTGGTATATGTTTTGAATAAGCCATATCAATAATAATTAAACTTTTATAAAATGAAAAAATTTCTTCCAATTTTACTTTTAGCTTTTGTGAGTCTATTCACATATAGCTGTAAGGATGATAATCATGTGGATAGTGATACTGTATCTATAATGAGAGATGTTACAGGGTCATTTACAAATGCGAACAATTATGCTTTTACACAAGGTATTAATATTGCAAGTACAGATGTAGTTTTAGTATATAAGAATGTTGGTAATGCTTGGCAACTTATTCCTAAGATGGTTTACATACCAAACTCTACAGGAATGCCAAACAATAGAGAGTTTCAGTATAACTTTGTTTTCGATTCTCAAAATGTTCAAATTAGAATTGATGATCAAAACTTTAACTTATCAACTGGGTTGAATTCAACAGAGATTACTCAGTATTTGTCTAATCAAACTTTTAGAATCGTTCTCGTTCCTGCTAATGGATCAGGGCAGCATGCTAAACAGTCAGCACCTGTAGATTATAACGATTACAATGCTGTTGTACAATATTATCATTTAAATGATTCTAATGTGCCTAAAACTAAAGCAAAATAAGAATATATCTTTTCAATTTTTATAATTAAAAAAGCTCCGGAAGAATTTCTTTCGGAGCTTTTGATTGTATTGAGTTTAATTATCGTTGTCATCAAGAAGATGTCCAAAGTAATCTCTTTTTGTTTGTAAATATCCTTTGCTATTCTCATTAGCCGGAATTTGTAAAGGAATTCTTGAATTGAGGTGAATATTACTATTTTCTACATGCTTTACCTTTTCAGGATTATTGGTAAGAAGATTGATATCTTTTATATCCAGTAAATTCAATATATCAATAGCAACTCCAAAGTTTCTGTCGTCTGCAGGAAGACCTAGTTTTAGGTTGGCTTCTACAGTGTCAAATCCTTTTTCTTGTAAAGAGTAGGCTTTTAATTTATTGATGATTCCTATATTTCTTCCTTCCTGTCGAAGATAAATAATAATTCCTCCCTTTTCATGGGTGTACTTCATTGCGGCATCAAGTTGCTGCCCGCATTCACATTTTTTTGAATGGAAAACTTCTCCCGTAATACATTCTGAGTGGAAACGTACATTTACAGGCTTAGAAAAGTCTGTATTTTCGGCGATAATAGCCATATGAGGCATCCAGTCGTTCTCATTTTCGGAGAAAGCAATCATTCGGAAATTGCCGTGTTCTGTAGGAACGTTAGCTTCCGCCTGAATTTTTATCATTAATAATTCGAATTAGTTTTTAATTTCCTTTTAAAGAATCTTCAATAACGGTGATATTGGTTTTTAGTCTTACCAAATATCTGTTAAGAACTTCGTCATCATCTTTGTTGAGATGCTGTCTTAGTTTTTGAATTTTTTTATAAGATTTTTCGAAGCTTTTAATTGCTCTGTTCTTTCCTGAAAGATTATTGGCATCAATTGCATAGAGATAGTTTTGTAAGCTGTATTTCAGATTTATTACTTCCTCATTTAATCCAGAATTTTTGAACTTAGGAAAAGTTGAAATTAGATTAGAGATTTCTGATGCATTTACATTTTCTTTAATGTTGATGTCGATGCTTTTCTTTACCCCTCTATCGGAATCAGAACCTTTGGCTTCGCTATAAAAATTATTAGACAGCGGAGAAAAATTTAATTTTTCCGTTGCGCAGGATGATGTTATAATTATTAGTACTCCGAAAAAAAATAGTCGTTTCATTTTTGCCCCTTTTGATAAAGGATTGGGTTAAGACTGTCATCGTTATACATTTTCATTTGTTTGTATACCTTCATCTTAACATCACCGTTCTCAATATCAGTAAGCAACTGATTAATAGAAGTTGACAGGTCCTCTTTCTGAGTAAGTAGTACATCCAATTTTGCCTGGCAATTTAGACGATGCTCTTCAGAAGCGGATTCTCTGTTAGCTTCTAACGACATATGATAAACCTTTAATGCAAGAATTGATAGTCTGTCTACAGCCCAAGCGGGTGTTTCAGTATTGATTTTTGCATCAGATTTAGGAGTTATATTTTCAAACTTTTTAAGAAACCAACTATCTATAAATTCTACTAAATCAGTTCTTTGCTGATTAGAAGCGTCTATTGTTCTCTTTAATTGAAGAGCTTCGGTCGGATCTATATTCTCATCTCTAATTATATCTTCCAAATGCCATTGAACGGTATCAATCCAGTTCTTTGCATACAAAATTCGTTCCAAACTATCTTTTTCGAATGGATTATTAACTAGAGTGTTAACGTTATCAAGCACGTGATAATCTTCAATAGATTTATTGAAGATTGGCCATGCAATCTCTGTAAAGTTCATTTCTTCTATAGAATTTTAGTTGCTGGTAGGATTGTTGTCAGGAGAAGGTTTCTTTTCTTCAGCACCTGGTTTGTCTTCTTCTTTTACAGCATCTTTGAATTCTTTAATACCTGAACCAACGCCTCTCATTAATTCCGGGATTTTTTTACCTCCGAAAAGTAATACAAGAAGTATTGCAACGATCAAGATATGTTGCCACGATAAGGCTAATATTGTTAGTGTTTGCATTGCTAAATTTTTTACAAAGTTAATCTTTTTTAATAAGAAACCCAACCTAATGGATCAACAGGTGTAGTTCCGCTCCATACCTGGAAATCAAGAGTGTAAGAGCCGTCAAAATCCTGTCCTACTACTCCTACAGGAGTGCCTGCAGAAACTTGTTGACCTTTAGAAACGCTCACACTTCCTAAGTTGGAATAAATGGTAAAGTAGTTTCCATGTTTTACCATGACCGTTTTTGTTCCATCACTGTTGGCTAAGATTGATGATACTGATCCTGGGAATACACATTTTGCACGTGTTCCTGAAGGTACAGAAATTTTAATCCCGTTATTTTCTTCAACAATATTTTTGAAAACCGGGTGAGGTTGTCTTCCGAATCGGTGTGTAACCTGGCCTTTATCTACCGGAAAGCCTAATCTTCCTCTATTTTCTGCAAAGTTATTTCCTGCCACTGTAGAAGAAACCCCATAGTTAGTCATTGCTTTGCTTTCTGCTGCTTTTTTCTCGTCGTCTTTTTTCTTTGTAAGTGCAGCTTCTGCAGCTCTTGCAGCAATTAATTTGTTTGAAGCTTCTCTTGCTTTTGCATTGGCTTCTTCTGTTGCTTTGGTAGCTGCTACTTTTCTTGCAGCATCTTTTGCATTAGCTTCGGCTCTTGCAGCTTCTTCTGTACGTTTCTTTTCTTCTGCAGCTCTTTTAGCAGCTAATTCTGTTGCTCTTTTGGCCTCAGCTTCTGCTAATAGTCTTTCTTTTTCTAATGCTTCAGCTCTAGCTCTGTTTTCAGCTTCGATTCTTGCTTTTTCTCTTTCAGCAGCAATCTTTGCAAGACGTATTTTTTCAGCTTCAGCCTTTCTTCTTGCTTCTTCTTCAGCTTTTGCTATTCTGATTTCTTCAGCAATAATAGATCTTATCTGTCCTTCAAGCGCTTTAGACTGCGTTTGTTTTTGTTTAAGCTCAACCGTTAACTGTGATTCATTTTTCTTGAATTCTGCTACAAGCTGTTCTTTCTGAGCTCTTTCAGCATTTATTGTTGTTAAATCTTTTTGTTGATTAACTAAAAGCTGATCTTTATCTTTAATTGATTTTTGTCTCTGAACGATGGTGTTTTTTATTTTGGCTGCAGCATTTGAAATTTCAGCAGCTTTTTTATCCTGATAATCAGAATATTCTTTTAAGTACTGAACTCTTCTGATTGCTTCACCCATGTTTTTGGCAGAAAGAATGAAAGTTACCTTATTTTGTACACCTTTATTTTTGTAGGCATTCACCAAAATATCAGCATAGTTTTTCCTAAGAATTGCTAATTCTTTGTTCTGACGGTTGATTTCTAACTGACGAAGATAGATATCATCCTCAATAAATCTTTTTTCTTTTTGAGTATTAGTATATACTTTTTCTCTTAAAACTAATTTTTTATTGACGTTGGTAAGGTATGCTATAGAAAGTTTAGATTCGCTTCTGGTTTTAGCTAAATCTGAATTTATTTGTGCAATTTGTTTTTTAAGGTCGGAATTTTGTTGCTGTAATTGCTCTTTTTTTTGCCCATATTGCAATGAGAACAGCAAAATACCCATTAAAAAGCTAAATTTTTTAATCATTTAATTTCGATTTTCTTATAATTGGCTGGAACTGAATACGGAGTTTCCATCTTAGAAAAATCAAATTTCGTATTTTCTAGTAAAATCTGACTGCTTTTTGAACCTTTTATAATTATTTTAACATTTTTTGGTAGACGAATTTCGTTATATACATTCCAATTACTGTAAGATATTTCTAATTCATCAGGAGATAGAACATCTTTTAAATTTACATTCAATAAATCATAATTTTCATCATATTGCAACGTAATTTTATACTCTCTTGTTTTTTCGTCAGTAACGATTTTTTGATTGACATTGGAAGCCATTTTGTATCCCTGCGCATTTTTTGTAAGCGTAAACTGAGAATCGCTGATTTTTACAAAAGTCCTACCCATCAATATTTTCTCCAATGATTTATAATCAATGAAATTAACATTAAGTAAATTATTAAGATAATCGAAATCAGAATCAATGTATGATTTACTGGTTTTGTCCTGTCCTTTTATTCCTTCAGGAGTTGCGATACCTCGTGCAACAGTAAACAAAAATGCAGTTAAATTCATCCAAACCTTTTGATTGTTTTCGATATAAATAGTCGCATCAAGAGTCGGGATAAAGTTTCCTGTCTCTACATTTACTTTACTGCTGATTTTTATCTGATCGAATTTGGGTGGAATAAGAACATGCTCATAGAATGAAAGCTTATCTCTTACAGGCTCAGTAGCATCCTTTGGATTTCCATCGTCTTTTACTGCGACAGTGCTGTCTTGTATATTGCTGTTGTTCTTTTTAGCGACATTCCTTGTCTTACAGGATGACAAAACGAAAAGTAGTAAAATTAATGGTATCCAGTTTTTCATGTATTTATCTTTTTGATTGAGGTAATACTTTGCAATATTAACGCCAAACCACACAAAACATTTTGTGTGGTTTGAAGATATATAATTTAAATTAAATAAACTCTTATCTAGATAAAAAATCTAAAACAGAATAATCTCCTAAAGAGATCTCTCTTGAAACTCCAAAATACTGAGCAGAATTTCCAATCATAGAATTAGATAGGTTTCCATGATTGATTCTTGTATTTTCCTGAATCAATGAGTTTTCGATATTTGAATTTACAACAATTGTATTGTTCCCTAAAGACACTCCGGGACCTACTTTTGAGTTTGAAATTTTTACATTTTCACCAATAAAGCAAGGCTGAATGATCAATGAATTTTCAATAACTGCAGAAGCCGGATACGTAGACATTTCCTCTATTTCATAGGCAAGGATTTTACTGTTGGTTTCTACGGTTGCATTTTTGTTTCCGCAATCCATCCAGTCGTTTACTTTTCCTAAAGAGAATTTAGCCCCTTTTGCTCTAAGGTTTTCTAATGCTGTTGTTAATTGATATTCTCCACCGTTTTTAATATCATTATCCATGATATAATTAATCTCGCTCATTAATTTTTCAGCACTATTAAAATAATAGATACCAATAATAGCAAGGTCTGAAACGAAAGTCGTTGGCTTTTCAACAAAATCGGTAATGAAACCGTAGTTGTCTAATTTTACCACCCCAAAAGCAGAAGGATCTTCTACGCTTTTTACCCAAATTACACCATCTGAGTTTTTATCTAATATGAAATCTGCACGGAATAATGTATCTGCAAAAGCAATAACAACATCTCCCTGCATCGAAGCTTCGGCACATTTTATAGCGTGAGCTGTTCCTAGTGGATCATTCTGATAATAAATGCTTCCTTTAGCTCCTAATTTTTCGGCAATCTGAATTAATGATTTTTCAATTTCAGGACCAAAATCTCCAATGATAAAAGCTACTTCTTCAATTTCTTCTCCTGCAACTTTAGCAATATCTTCTACCAATCTTTGTACAATTGGTTTTCCTGCGATAGGAATAAGAGGTTTTGGGACAGTTAATGTATGTGGACGTAATCTGGAACCACGTCCAGCCATAGGTACTATAATTTTCATTTATATAATTCTAGTGTTTTCTAAATTTAATTTTTTTAATTTCTTGGCTAAAGGTAATAATTAAAAATATTTTTATGAGTAATATTTATCAGCTTTAGCCAGTTTGCTTAATTTTTTAAGCAGATCTGGTAATCATCAAAAGAGAGACCAAAGATTAGTTTTTTCTGATTCGGGAGAGAAGCATATCTTTTTCGCTATACAATAATATGGCTATGAAAACCAAAAACAATAAGTTACTCATCCATATATTATAATTCAGATATTTTACAATAATAAAACTGAAAACACTGAGTAATATAAGGAAAAAGGACATTTTTTTCATTCTATAAGGTATAGGATAATATTTCTGACCTAATAGATAAGATACAATCATCATGATAACATAGGCTCCGAAAGTTGCCCATGCAGAACCAATCATACTGTGGTAATAGGTTAATGCTAAAAGGTTGAAAGCAATATTTATACCTGCTCCAAGCCATGAAATAATAGTTCCGACACTGGTTCTGTCTGTTACTTTATACCAAGTGGAAAAGTTATAATATATCCCGAAGCAAAGATTGGCAAGTACAATAATTGGGATAATATCTATGGCAATCCAATAAGATTTGTTAGGAATGAAAACGCTTTTTAACCACGCAATATTCGCAATAATTCCTAATGCAACTGCACATGCAAAAAATGCAAAATATTCAGCGACTTTTGCATACGTTTTTTTAGAATCGCCTTTGTCCATTTGTTTAAAGAAGAAAGGTTCAATACCCATTCTGTAAGCGGTAACAAATAACGTCATTAAAACGGCTAACTTATAACACCCCCCATAAGCACCGGCCTCTTCATCTGAGATAAGACCTTTTTGAATTGATTTGTCGAAATTCTCATTAACCATAAAAGCTAAACCAGCCAACATCAAAGGGAATGAATATTTGATCATTCGTCTAAACAAAGAAGTGATGAATTGAAATCTTACCTTTACTATAATCGGCAGCAATAATAAAAACCCTAACGCACTTCCCGCAAGATTACTAAAGAACGGATAATCTACATTTTGGTCTAGTCCAAAGCTTCTTGAAATACTTTGTGGAATCCAAAAAAATAATGCAGCTGTAAAGACTGCCTGAAAAATAGCTTGAACAATCCTTACTACTGAATATTTGATTGGTTTATTGTGAAAACGTAACCAAGCAAAAGGTATTACCAATAAATTATCAAAAAAGGCAATTAAAGCAAACCATTTAATGTATTCAGGATTATCATGATATCCGGCATAATCTGCTAACTGCTGATTGAATAAGTAGCACAACGCGAGGAAAATAGTAGAGGTTGAAAATAAAAACCAAAACGAAGTATTAAAAGTCTTTTTCTCATTTCCTTCTTCTGCAGAAAATCTAAAATAAGCTGTTTCAAAACCAAAAGAAAGTATGATGTTCACAAACGAAATCCATGCGTAAAGCTGTGTGAAAGTAGCAAAACCTTCATTGGGAATTTTATAAATCAAAAGTGGATTAAGGATAAATAAAATTATTCTTGGTGCTATGGCTCCTACTCCGTAGATGATTGTTTGCCCTAATAGTTTCTTATACAAAGTCGAAATTTTTTTACAAATGTAAATATTTACAAATTGATTTTTTATTAGCAAGGTTAAAATTCATTCATAAACCTTAATTTTGCTTACAATGAAATAACAGCCGGATTTTAGAATCTCGTAGGGCAAAGTCTGGTATCTAAAGTAAAAAGTAAATGAAAACCTTAATCAAAAATGTAAAAATCGTTAACGAAGGCCAGATCTTTGAAGGTGATATTTTAATTGAAAATGATTTAATTTCTAAAATAGATTCTACTATCTCGGAAGAAGCAGATCAAATTATTGAGGGTGAAGGAAAATATCTTTTGCCGGGAGTTATTGATGATCAGGTGCATTTCCGTGATCCGGGGTTAACTCACAAAGGCGATATTGAAACTGAATCAAGAGCTGCCATTGCAGGAGGAATTACAAGTTTTATCGATCAGCCAAACACGGTTCCGAATGCCGTTACGCAGGAATTATTAGCTGATAAATATGAGATAGGTTCTCAGAAAGCATATGCGAATTACGGCTTCATGATGGGCGGAACCAATGATAATTTGGAAGAAGTATTGAAAACAAACCCGAGAAATGTTCCCGGAATTAAACTGTTTTTAGGTTCTTCCACAGGAAATATGTTGGTAGATAATCCTGAAACATTAGAAAATATTTTCAGTAATACAAAAATGTTAATTGCTGTTCACTGTGAAGATGAAGCGACAATCAGAGCAAATACTCAACAATATATGGATGAGTACGGTGAAGATATTCCTGTGAAATTTCATCATTTGATAAGAAGCGAAGAAGCTTGTTATAAATCTTCATCAAAAGCAATTGAATTGGCACAAAAGACAGGAGCTAGGCTTCACGTTTTCCATCTTTCAACCGCGAAAGAAATGGAACTTTTCAGAAATGATATTCCTTTAAAAGATAAAAAAATCACAGCAGAAGTTTGTGTTCATCACTTGACTTTCACAAATGAAGATTACGATACAAAAGGAGGATTGATCAAATGGAATCCAGCCGTAAAAACTCAAAAGGACAAAGATGCACTTTGGGAAGCTTTGTTGGATGATAGAATTGATGTCATAGCAACAGATCACGCGCCTCATACTTGGGAAGAAAAGCAAAATGTCTATACAAAATGTCCTTCGGGAGCACCTTTGGTTCAGCATTCTTTGGTTGTGATGTTAGAAAATTACATCAACGGAAAAATTTCATTAGAAAAAATTGTTGAAAAAATGTCTCATAATCCTGCCATTCTTTTCAGAGTTGAAAAAAGAGGTTTCGTGAAAGAAGGATATAAGGCCGATTTAGTGTTGGTTGATTTAAATGGAAACTGGACAGTTGCTAAAGAAAATATCCTTTACAAATGCGGTTGGAGCCCACTGGAAGGAACGAACTTCCATTCTAAAGTTACCCACACTTTTGTCAACGGAAATCTTGTCTATGACAACGGAAAAATTAATGATACAAAATTCGGGGAGCGTTTGCTTTTTGAAGTTCAGGAATGAAAATATCAATAGAAGCGGGCTTTAGCCCAATGTCATTAAGTTAGTGTATTTCATAAGCTATTTCGTTGATTTTTAGGAACTATTGGTTTTGCTCTTGCTCTGTATTTACCAATATTCCTT
>NZ_FRAV01000038.1 GCF_900142445.1 Chryseobacterium polytrichastri
TACAAAACAAAAAACCAAAGCAAAAACATTTTTGCTTTGGTTTAATTAATTATTTTTATCCTATAATCTGTATCGAATTTTTAGGACCAGACAATTTATATAGAAGTGTGTTTTCTAAGATTCTGCAAATCCGTTTTTAATGGCAAAGACTGCCAAGCCAACTCTGGTTTTTAAGTCTAATTTTTCACAAAGTTGATCTCTGTAGCTTTCTACAGTTCTTGGGCTGCAGCACATTCTGTCTGCAATTTCTTTATAGCTTAATTCTGTAACAGTGTATCGCAAAAATTCTTTTTCACGATCAGAAATTCTCACACCGAATTCATTCTTATCATTATTCATGTTAGAAAAAATGATCTTTGAAGCCCATTCTGGATAGAAAAACCCTTCTGAGTTTAACTTTGTAAGTGCTTCTTCTAGGTCTTTTGGGTGGGTGTTTTTTAGCAGATAACCTTTTGCTCCGTTTTTAACCATTTTGATGACGCTTTTATCATCACCTTGCATGCTGAGTGCCATAACTTTGATATTCGGATGATTTTGTTTCAACCAAAGTACAGTTTCAAAACCATCCATAATAGGCATACTGATGTCTAATAGAATGATATCTGGAATGGGGTTATTATCTTCAAACTTTTGAATCAGATCTTTTCCATTTTCGGCAACGTAAATAACTTCAAAATCTTTGAAATTACCTATAATTCCTTCTAAAGCTTTTGCGATAAGCAAATGGTCATCAACAATAACTATAGTTTTTTTCATGCTTTCTTTTTTAAAATAATAGTAAGGGTAGTACCGATGTTCTTTTTACTTTCAAGGCTGAATTTTGCCCCGATAATTTCGGCTCTATTTTTCATATTCGTTAATCCTATTCCGTTTGAAGTAATCTTTGATCTGTCAAATCCTACACCATCATCTTTGATTTTTAATTCCCAAAAGGATTCATCAGATATATTCAGATCAATGAAAATGTTTTTACAACGGGAATGTTTTATGCTGTTTTGTATAAATTCCTGAGTGATTCTTAAAAGCATATTTTTCTGAACGAAATCTAAATCCAGGTTTTCAAAATTATGCTTAAAACTCACATTGCACTTTTTAAAAGAGTTGGTATTGTCCACTTCTTCCTGAATTAAAGTTACAATTTCTTTTTGACTGATATTATCATCCGTTAAGGTCTTAGATAAGCTTCTTAAATCTTGTAAAGATTGATTGATGATTTGTGAAACCTGATCTATTCTTTCGCTTACTTCCGGAACTTTATTTTCGTACAAAAGTTGTTGTGTGTAAAGACTTACCAAGGTTAATTTTTGTCCAATATTATCATGAAGTTCACGACCAATTTGCTGCATTGTAGCATGTTGGATTTCCAATTGGGTAGCCAGAAGTTCTTTCTGGTGAATTTCATTTTTTATTTCCATTTCATTGATATATTCTTTTTTGCGCTGTTTGTATTTTCGGATATAAATCATCACGGCCACCACAAACAGCACAAAGAATATATTGAATAAAATAATCGTTATTAAGAGCTCTGTTTTCCCCATATGAATGATACTGAAAATAGAATATACATAATAATTCCTGAGATTAAGAAGTAATTAAAATAAATGTTCCAAAGTTCCATATATTTAGTCAGGAGGCTAAAGAATGCCCAAAATGGAAGGGTTCCTATATAAAATAAAGTAACTCCTAAATTAATATAGAACATTTTATTTTTACTAAAATTGAGAATGTCTGAAGAATTAACTTGTCTATAATACTCCATAATCACAAGGATCATAAGCATTAGGCAGCCCAGCGTATAATTAAATGAAAGAATTATTTTTCTTGGTACAAAATAAAATTCGTTGGGAATAAAGGAGAGCAGATATATGGAGGACATTATATAAAATAATTTGGGCCTTTTTAATGATTTTGCAGCATAAAGCCAATAGAAAAATAAAAATTCAATTGGAATTACAAAATAGTTGAAAAATTTTGGTTTATTATATTCTACAAAATTCCCTCCCCATTTCCCAAATAACTCACAGAAAAACATAAGTATAAGATAAAACGAAAAGTACTTCCAGTAATGGTCTTTGGCTCGTCTATAATACAATATAGAGATAAAAGCGGCAAGCCCTTCCACCAAAAATAAAGAATTCTGTAGTACTTTTTGAAATTCAGTCATTGTATATGCTCCTGTAAATATATTTAAATTTTAAAATGATTCTCCTATTTGAATTTCTGGCGGAGCAAGCGATCCGTGGTTCTGAGAAAAGACAGGACCTACTGGTTTTTTAGCCAATGCCATTACCTTTTCTTCTTCTCCAATATTGTTATTTTGATTGTAACTGGTAGCATCCAAAGGATTAAAGTCATAATTTAAAAGCTCTCCTTCTTCGCTTTTTCTTTTTAAAGTAGGAATCATTACAAGAGTGTGCTTTCCTGCATAGGTTTTTTCAATGGCAGTATTTTCCATTATATCCCAGTTTTTTAGTTCCGGATAGGCAGCGTAGTAAAATCTAACCCCTAAATTATTTACTGTAATTGTTGTATCTACTTTTTGAACTTCGTTTTCAATATCAGAAATGAATTTTTTCAATGTTGCCAAATCGAAACAGATAGAATGTGCATCCTCCATTTCCAGTTTAGTGTTGATGACACCGAGTTGGTTGTTTCGGTAATTGTCCACTAATTTTTGAACGAAATCTGAAGACATCGTGTTTGGGCCTGGAGCACGCTTGCCAGCCTCCTCATTAAAATCAGGTGTTGTTTCCATAATGTTAGCTTTTGTAGTATAATAATAGTTAGTAATGCAAATTTCGCATTTTTTTTAGGTTAAATAGCACGTATTTTTCCTATTTATTTTCCGTGTTTTCACGGATTGTTATTTTTGGTTTAAATTTTTATGTATTTGAGTGTTTTTAGTGAAAATAAAAAAGCGATGGAAAAAATTCCATCGCTTGATTTTCTTAAAGTTAACTTGTGTTAAATACATGGGTATTTCCTAAAATCTCTGCATGTGTAATCTACTGTACAGCAAAGACCTGGTGGGCATGACCAATCAATTGCACATTTAGGAGGGTACTCAATGGATCCCATGATTTTGCTTAAATCATTTCTCTTTAATTTTTTCATAGTAATACTTGTTTTGATTAATAAATTGTTTTGGTACGTAAATATAAGTAACTGTTTCTATTATTATGCCTCACGACTTGTGTTTTTATTGGCGCAAAAAAAATAAGTGCCGTAGATTGGGTCTACAGCACTTATTACAAAAATAATATATATGAAAAAAAACTATTTATTTTTCTGCAGGTCTGAAAACTAAACCTGTTTCCTCAAAATAATCTAACGTGATTCTATCGCCTTCATTTACCGTTCCCGCTAGAATTTCTCTAGATAATTTGTTTAATACTTCCTGTTGAATAACTCTTTTCAATGGTCTTGCACCAAATGCAGGATCATATCCTTTATTCATCAGATAATCTACAGCGTCTTGAGTGGTTGTCATGATAATGTTTCGTTTTGCTAGCATATCATTGTATCCTCTCAATTGATACTGAACGATTTTTCCAATTTCTTTTTTTCTTAAAGGTTGGAACAATACAGTCTCATCAATTCTGTTTAGGAATTCCGGACGTAAAGTTTGTTTCAACAGATCAAAAACTTCAATTTTAGTTTTATCAACAATTTGATCTTGGTTTTCTTCTGTAATGTTTTCAAAATTCTCCTGAATGATGTGCGAACCTAAGTTCGATGTCATAATGATAATTGAGTTTTTGAAATTCACAACTCTACCTTTATTATCTGTCAAACGACCGTCATCCAAAACTTGTAACAAGGTGTTGAATACATCTGGATGCGCTTTTTCAATCTCATCTAGAAGTACAACAGAATAAGGTCTTCTTCTCACAGCTTCCGTCAATTGCCCACCTTCATCATATCCAACATATCCCGGAGGAGCACCAACAAGTCTAGACACGCTGTGTCTTTCCTGATATTCACTCATATCAATTCTTGTCATATTGTTTTCATCGTCGAATAAGAACTCGGCCAACGCTTTTGCCAGCTCGGTTTTACCAACACCGGTTGTTCCTAAGAATAAGAATGAACCAATTGGCTTTTTATCATCACTTAATCCCGCTCTGTTTCTTCTGATAGCATCTGCAACTGCAGTAATTGCTTCCTCTTGTCCAACAACTCTGTGATGAAGTTCGGTTTCAAGGTGTAATAGCTTTTCTCTTTCAGACTGTATTAATTTGGTTACAGGAATTCCTGTCCATTTTCCAATCACTTCAGAGATGTTATCTGCGGTTACTTCTTCTTTAATTAATTCGTTCTGATGGTTTTGCATTTCCAATTCAAGTTTCTGCAAAGCATCTTCTTTTTCTTTTATTTTTCCATATTGTATCTCAGCTACTTTTGCGTAGTCACCTGCTCTAGAGGCTCTTTCCGCTTCGTGTTTCAGAGATTCAATATCTTTTTTGATCTGGGTTAAATCCTCAGATTTTTGTTTTTCTTTTAACCATTTAGCATTAATTTCGTTTCTTTCCTCAGAAATTTTTGAAATATCTTCTTTTAAATGGTCTATTTTTGTTTGATTGCCTTCTCTTGAAATAGCGGCCAATTCAATTTCCATCTGCATCAGTTTTCTGTCTAAAACATCCAGTTCTTCAGGTTTTGAATTGATTTCCATTCTCAATTTAGCAGAAGCTTCGTCAATAAGGTCAATTGCTTTATCCGGTAAGAATCGGTCTGAAATATATCGTTGAGACATTTCTACTGCTGCAATAATCGCTTCATCTTTGATTCTTACTTTGTGGTGAGCTTCATATTTATCTTTGATACCACGAAGAATAGAAATTGCCGATTCAGTATCTGGTTCTTCCACCATAACTTTTTGGAAACGTCTTTCAAGCGCTTTATCTTTTTCAAAATATTTTTGATATTCATTTAAAGTGGTTGCACCAATTGCTCTTAATTCTCCTCTTGCTAAAGCAGGTTTCAGAATATTCGCAGCATCCATTGCACCTTCACCACCTCCGGCTCCAACCAATGTGTGGATCTCATCGATGAAAAGAATGATCTGTCCGTCTGATTTAATCACTTCATTGACCACAGATTTCAAGCGTTCTTCAAATTCACCTTTGTATTTTGCACCGGCAATTAAGGCTCCCATATCCAATGAATATAAGGTTTTGTCCTGTAAGTTTTCAGGAATATCACCTGAAATGATACGGTGAGCAATTCCTTCAGCGATAGCCGTTTTCCCAACACCCGGTTCACCAATTAGGATTGGGTTGTTCTTTGTTCTTCTTGATAGAATTTGCAACACTCTCCTGATTTCTTCATCACGACCAATCACAGGATCAAGTTTTCCTTCCGCTGCGAGTTCGTTGAAGTTTTTAGCGTATTTATTTAAGGATTGATACGTTTCTTCTGAACTTGCAGAAGTAGCCTTGCTTCCTTTTCTTAATTCTTTAATGGCGCCTTCCAAAAGACTTTTGGTGACACCCATATCTTTCAACATTTTAGAAACTTCTGAACTTGTTTCTAAAAGAGATAACCATAAATGCTCAATCGTTACATATTCATCGTCCATTTTTTTGGCGATGTTCGGGGCGTCCAATAAAACTTTATTGGCAGATTGTGAAAGATAAATGTTTCCTCCTTCAACTTTAGGAAGTTTTTCTAAATTCTCACGATTGCGCTCTCTTACCAAATTGGCATCTGCTTCAGATTTTTTTAATAAGAAAGGCGAAATATTTTCATCCGTCTGGAAAATTCCTTCCAAAAGATGTTGAGGTTCTATGCTTTGATTACCAAACTCCATAGCAACTTGTTGTGCTGCCTGGATGGCTTCTTGTGATTTTACTGTATATTGATTTAAGTTCATATTTTTATATTTTTTGTAATGGTTAAGTTCGGATTAATTTTTCTAAAAACATCAAGAAACTAAATTTTAAGGCTCAGTTTCTTAATGTTATCAATTATTTATCATTTAATTCGATTAACTTATCGCAAAAAGTATTCTATTATTGAATTTTTAAATATTTAGGACATAATTTCCGAATTGTGTATTTTTAAGGCGAAAGCAGAAAGACAAAATTTCCGATTCGCAATAATTTGGAGTAGATTGATGGAAAAATCGTCATATTGAGTTGAAACTATAAAACTGTAAATGGTAAATAAGTATAAATGAAGGTTATTATTTTGAACGAAATGAGGTGAAATGAAGAATTATTTTAAATAAAACCTAGCGTCAAAAATCATAACATGAAAATCAACATATTAAAATCAAAATAATTACTTTTGCGTTTACCTGATGGAGTTAAAAGAAAAACAAAGAAAAATATTAGACGTTGCTGTAGAACTTTTCAAAGAGAAAGGGTATATGGGCAGCTCTGTGAGAGACTTAGCAACAAAGCTTAATATTAAAGCGGCTTCTTTATATGGCCACATTCGTTCTAAAGAAGAAATTCTGGAATGGATTTGTTTTGGTATTGCTCAGGAATTCTTTGATGAGCTTCAAGTGGTAAAAAGTACAAACATTCCTCCAAAAGAGAAATTGAATTTATTTATTGATAAACATTTATCGGTCGTACTAGAAAACCGTGATGTTACTCATATTTACTCTAATGAATGGAAGCATTTGGAAGAGAGGCTTCCTGAGTTCATCGAATTAAGAAAAAATTACCAACAAGAAGTTGAACAATTAATTTCTGAGATCTATAAAGCTGAAAAGTGGGAACTCAAATCTCCTAATTTTACCACAAGATTTATTCTTCATACCCTAAATACTTCTTATTTCTGGTTCAAAAGAAATATAGACTCCACGACTGAAATTACTGAAGAAATTAGAGAAAAAATTCTTTTCGGACTTTTAGGAAATCATAAAAAGTAATTTTTAATTCTAAATAAGCTTTGCATAAAAGTTTAAGCAAAATCTTTTTAATCTCAACCGTTATTGTCAAACTATACTTAGATTCCACGCTTCCCTGCGTTTCGCTTTGAATGAAAACCCCAACATAAATTTTTTATTAATCTAAACTCCAATATTTAACCTTTTTATTTAACCACAAAAGGAATAAAAGATTAGATGATATAATATAAAACTTATCATTAAACTGAAAAAAAGAAAACATTAGCCTTTAAAAATCTTTGCCTATTGAGCGGAGTCGAAATATTATTCTTTTGAGAACTTTTTAGCCATCTATTAACAATTGTAAAATTAAATTTAAAATTAGTTTAAACAGATTTTTAGGGTGGAAATTATTTAGAATCATTCAAAATATGACGAAAGTCATAAAAATTTTGTCAGCTCCCAAATTCTTTTTAAATTTACACCTAACAAATGTTAGTTAGTTATGGATGTGGATTTTTCAGTTGAATACTTAGAGCTCGACCAATTGAGACAGCTACAGTCGGAAAGACTGGTAGATTTGGTGGGCTATCTTGAGGAGAAGTCGGATTTTTATAAAAGAAAATTTGATGAATTAGGAATATCGCCACAGGAAATAAGGACAATTGAAGATGTTTCAAAACTACCGATTACCTACAAACAAGATTTAAGAGATCATTATCCGTTTGGATTATTTACCGTTCCCAAAAATGAATTGCAAAGAATTCACTGTTCAAGCGGAACAACAGGAAAACCAACGGTAGTAGGATATACGAAAGAAGATGTTGATTTATTCAGCGAAGTGGTGGCAAGATCATTAAATGCAGCCGGAGCAAAACCAGGAATGCAATTACATAATGCTTATGGATACGGAATTTTCACGGGTGGACTTGGACTTCATTATGGAGCTGAAAAACTAGGAATGAGCGTTCTTCCAATTTCTGGAGGAATGACCACGAGACAGGTAGATTTAATTATGGATTTTAAACCTGAAGTGATTTGTTGTTCGCCCTCTTATGCATTAACAATTGCTGATGAATTTGCGAACAGAGGAATTTCTGCAGATGAGATCAGTTTAAAATATGCTGTTTTAGGTTCAGAACCATGGACGGAAATTATCAGACATCATATTGAAGAAAGGCTTGGCGTTCACGCTACCAACATTTATGGATTGAGTGAAATTATTGGTCCCGGAGTTTCAATGGAGGATTTTGAGGAAAAAGGAGGTTCTTATATTTGGGAAGATCACTTTTATCCTGAAATTTTAGACCCGATTACCAAACAGCCCGTTCCTTTCGGGGAAGAAGGAGTTTTGGTGATTACGACTTTAACCAAAAAAGCAATGCCGCTTTTACGATATTGGACGAACGACATCACAAGTCTTTATTATGAAGAAAACTCAAAAAGAACAATGGTGAAGATGAAGCCCATTCTTGGGAGAGCTGATGATATGCTGATCGTACGAGGCGTAAATGTTTACCCGAGTCAGGTTGAAGAAGCTTTTTCTCATGTAAAAGGAGTAGTTCCCAATTATTATTTAACACCCATTGAGAAAGAACAAATGTGTGTGGCATTGGATATTGATTTGGAAATTGACGATGAATTTGTGAAAGCGCAACAAATTGAAATAAATACCGATGATTATGCTATTTTTGTCGGAAACTTTGGAAAAAGTATAGAAAACGAAATAAAAAAACGAGTAGGGATCACCACGAAAGTGAAGGTTCATGCTCAGGATAGTTTGCCTAAGTGCGAAGGTGGAAAAATTAATAGAATACTAAAAACAAAATGAATTCATTTTATAAATTAAAAACGGTAAGGGTTCAGAAAGATACCAACGATGCTGTAAATGTAGCCGTTGAAATTCCTGATGAATTGAAAGATAAATTCAGATTCAAACAAGGGCAGTATCTTAACTTCCGAATGATGATCAACGGAAACGAAGAGAGACGTTCTTATTCTATCTGCAATGCTCCGAGTGAAAAAAGCAACACGTTGGAAGTATTGGTTAAGCTTTTAGAAAATGGAAAAGTTTCAGGTTATTTCAACGAACATCTTCACATGGATGAAGTTCTTGAAGTGATGCCCCCGATGGGCGGTTTTAATACGTCTTATCACCCGACAAACGTAAAAACATACGTTGGTTTGGCGGCAGGAAGCGGAATTTCTCCGGTGTTATCAAACATTAAAGAAAGTCTTTACCAGGAACCGAATTCAAATGCCTATTTATTCTACAGCAACAGAAGCATGAATCATGTGATGAAAAAGGCTGAGATTGATAAGTTGGTTGAAACTTTTAATGGAAGACTGAAAGTTGTTTATTTAGTAAGCCGTGAGCAACATGAAGATCCGATTTTTGAAGGAAGAATTTCTCCTGAAAAACTAGATCAGTTGTTTGAAAGATATGTAGATATTGATGTTAAAGAATCTACATTCTTCATTTGCGGACCTTCAGAAATGATTAAAGGCATTGCTGATTATTTAAAGAAAGATAAAAAAGTACCTGCTATTCAGGTTTTGTTTGAATATTTCACCGCTCCGGACGAAGAAAATTCTGAGGAAATGAGCGATGAATTCAAAGCTATTGCCAATTTAGAAAGTATGGTAACGGTTATTATCGATGATGATGAATATTCGTTCCACCTTAATTCTAAAAAAGAGAGTATCTTAGATAAAGCATTGAAAGACAATCTTCCTGTACCTTTTGCTTGCAAAGGAGGAGTTTGTTGTACGTGTAAAGCGCAAGTATTGGAAGGAGAAGTTTTCATGGAGAAAAATTTCGCGCTTACCGAAGACGAAGTAGCAAGAGGATTTGTTCTTACTTGTCAATGTCACCCAACAACCAATGTGGTGATGCTTAATTATGATGTTTAATTTTTAATGAATTTTTTTCATTATTAAAACTAAAAAAAGATGGACTTAGAAAAATTTGTTCAATACGTTCACGACGAAAATAAAGTAGAGCCAAAAGATGTAATGCCCGATGATTACAGAAAATTATTGGTTCGTCAGATTTCACAGCACGCCCATTCTGAGATTGTCGGAATGTTGCCGGAAGCTAACTGGGTTTCAAGAGCGCCTTCATTGAGAAGAAAAATGGCTCTTTTAGCTAAAGTTCAGGATGAGGCAGGTCACGGTTTATATTTATATTCTGCAACCGAAACTCTAGGAAACGGAACCATTAGAGCTGACAGAGATGCTACTTACGATGATATGTTGGAAGGAAAAGCAAAATACTCAAGTATTTTTAATTATCCAACATTAAGCTGGGCAGATATCGGAGCGATCGGTTGGTTGGTTGATGGTGCTGCAATTATGAATCAGGTAATGTTGATGGGGAATTCTTACGGTCCTTATTCAAGAGCGATGGTGAAAATCTGTAAAGAAGAGTCTTTCCACCAAAGACAAGGTTACGAGATTTTAATGGCACTTTGTCGTGGTACAAAACAGCAGAAAGAAATGGCTCAGGCTTCGTTAAATCGTTTCTGGTGGCCGGCTTTAATGATGTTTGGTCCAAATGACGACAGTTCGCCAAACTCTAAAATATCTATGAATTATAGAGTGAAAAGAGAAAGCAACGACAGTCTTCGTCAGAGATTTATCGACGTTACGGTTTCTCAGGCTGAATTTTTAGGATTAACCATGCCGGATAAAGATCTTAAATGGAATGAGGAAAGACAACATTATGATTTCGGAGAACTTCCTTGGGATGAATTCATGGAAATCTTAAAAGGAAACGGACCTTGTAACAAAAAGAGATTACAGACAAAAGTGAAAGCGCAACAAGAAAACCTTTGGGTAAAAGAAGCAGCGATTGCTTTTGCGGAAAAACAACAAAAAGAAGTAATATAATATTTAATTTAAACCATTAAGATTTGTTTAGGAGTTTAATTAAGATAAATCATTCTGATTTTAAATCTAAATGCGAAGCTAAACTTAATATTCTTAACAACTTAATTGTCCTTAATGGTTCAAAAATTAAAGTTTAAAATAATTCAAAACTTAGAATTTAAAATTTGACTATGGCAAATTTAGATATGTGGGAAGTGTTTATTCAAACTAAACCGGGATTGTCTCACAAACACGTTGGAATAGTACAGGCGCCAACAGCAGAAATGGCTTTGCAAAATGCAAGAGACGTTTATACAAGAAGAAAAGAAGGGACTTCCGTTTGGGTAGTGCCAAGTAAATATATTGTGACTTCAGAAGGAGTAGATAAAGAGGCATTCTTTGATCCGGCTGATGATAAATTGTACCGTCACCCGACGTTCTACGATATTCCTAATGATGTAAAAAACATGTAATGAGCGCACTATTCAATTATTTATTAAAGTTTGCAGACGACAGTTTCATCATGGGACAAAGGTTGTCTGCGTGGTGTGGTGAAGGTCCTTACTTAGAGGAGGATATTGCATTGACAAACATTGCATTGGACGAACTTGGACAGGCCAATAACTTTTATGTGTATGCTTCAAGAGTTGCAGATAACGGTAAAAGTGAAGATGATTTGGCATTTTTAAGATACGAGCATGAATATGTAAACGCACATTGGGTTGAACTTCCGAATGAAGATTACGCGCAGACCATTCTTAAAGTATATGTTTTCTCGGTATATCAGAAGTTGATGTACGAAGCGTTGTCAAATTCGGCAGATGAAGAACTTTCTGCTCTTGCTCAAAAATCATTGAAAGAAGTAAGATACCACTATACGCACGCTGCATCTTGGATGAAAATTTTCGCTCAGGGAACAGAAGAAAGTAAAGCTCGTTTAGTGAAATCTCTTGAAAATATTTGGGAATATACAAAAGGTTTATTTGCAAAAGTGGAAGGAGAAGATGATTTAATTGCTTTAAACATCGCTCCAAATGTGGATGCTCTTTATGAAGATTTTCTTGCAATTACCCAAAAAGATTTTGGAGATTTCGGTTTAGAATATCCGGCTAATCCTTTTATGCAGCCAAAATCCAGAACAGGATATCATACAGAATACTTTGGATTTATGCTTTGTGAATTGCAGTATATGCAGAGAGCGTATCCGGGTTGTACTTGGTAGATTTTTGAATTTATATGAAGAAGTTTATAATTTTTTTATTGTTTAGCCTTGTTATTATATCTTGCCAAAAGAAGAATGAAAAGATTAAAGTAATTAAAAATATTAGAGATGTTGAGGAAATGTTTCAATTGAAAAATTATAAGACTCAGGTCAGAATGGCAAGTAATGATTCTACTGATCATATAACTGCTCAGCTAGGGGATTTTACTTTGTCAGGTGACATTGATACTAAATTGAATTGCAAAACTGGAATTTGGAGTTTGAAGAATCGAACTGATTCGAAAGAAATTCAAATAGATTATATAGCTTTTGATAAAAATGATGTCTTTAAAAATCAAATCGTTTTTAAAGAACATAATAAAATTGATTCTTCTGCGAGTAAATTTTATATAACAAAAGACAAAAATCCCAAAGAATTGGTGCTAAAGTTTTTCTCACCCAAAATGCAAGATGAGCTTTCAAAGGAAGCAAAAGTTGGGTATAGAATTTATAGAGGTTCAAAAAGGATTAAAGATGATTCTATTACCTATAAAGATGTTAAGGAAGGAAAATATCTTTCTAAGATAAATTTTACCTTTAAAAAAGGTGATAAAATAGTAGGATCTTTTAGTGAGTTTGTAACATCAAAAAACTCTAGAAGTAAGGATAGCCTTATTATGGGAAATAATACAATATATTTTATAGAAAAGATTGAATAATTTATTAAACATATTAACACAAGTTCCCGATCCGGAAATTCCGGTAATCAATATCGTGGAATTAGGTATCGTAAGAGAAGCGAAAATTACGAGCGAGAATTCTTGTGAAGTAACAATTACGCCCACTTATTCTGCCTGTCCCGCTATGTTTACCATTGAGGAAGACATCATGAAGATCATGAAAGAAAACGGTTGGGATGCGAAAGTAGTCACCAAAATGTTTCCGATTTGGACAACAGATTGGTTGACAGATGAAGCGAGAGAAAAACTTCGGGTGTACGGAATCTCACCTCCTGAAAAAGGAGCCGACGAACATCATATCGGGAAACCGAAAAAATGTCCACGTTGTGGTTCTATGCATTCAAAACAAATCAGCAGATTTGGGTCTACATTATGCAAGGCTTCGTATCAGTGTTTAGACTGTTTAGAGCCTTTTGACTATTTTAAATGTCATTAAAATGATACATTGCTACGTTATTTAATATTGTTAAATTAGAGCAGTGTAATTTTTTAATTCTTTAATCATTAAATTTAAAACCATGTATACACAACTTGATATTGAAACGCATTTTGATGGAAAACTTAAAATTGCTTATCTCAATCAACCAGAATCTTTAAACGCCCTTACAAAACCATCTTTAGCAGATCTAAAAGATTTTATTAAAGAATGCAGTGATGATGATACCGTAAGATGTGTCGCAATTTCGGGGAGAGGAAGAGCTTTTTGTTCCGGTCAAAACTTAGATGATGCTTTCGTACAAGGTAGCGAACACCATGATCATGATATCATCAGAAAAATTGTGGTAGATTATTACAACCCTTTGGTTACAGAAATTACACGTTGCAGAAAACCTGTGGTAGCATTGGTAAACGGTCCTGCAGTAGGAGCAGGTGCTATGTTGGCACTGATCTGTGATTTCGTTCTTGCGGTTGATAAATCATATTTTGCTCAGGCATTTTCAAATATTGGTTTAATTCCTGATACAGGCGGAACATATTTCTTACCAAAATTATTGGGAAGACAATTGGCTAATTATTTGGCTTTTACAGGGAAGAGACTATATGCTGACGAAGCTAAATCTTATGGATTGGTGGCTGAAGTTTTCAATGAAGAAGAGTTTTCTCCAAAATCAATGGAAATTCTTGAGAAAATGTCAAACATGCCAACTGCAGCTATTAAATTAACCAAAAAAGCATTTGCTCACTCGTATACCAATACATTGAAAGAGCAATTGGAATTAGAAGGTGATTTACAGCAGGAAGCTGCTGAAACAGAGGATTTCAAAGAAGGAGTAAGTGCCTTTTTAGAAAAAAGAAAGCCTAATTATAAAGGAAAGTAAAAAATTAATATAACAATGTACCAATGTAGCAGTTTAACAGTGATTGTTACATTGTTGCATTGATACACTGTTACATATGGAAGTAGGAATTATCGGTGCCGGAACGATGGGAATCGGCATTGCACAAGTAGCCGCAGCGAATGGATGCAAAGTTTGGGTCTATGACGCCAATGCAAAACAAGTAGAAATGGCAACCTTAGGTTTGGAAAAAACATTAACCAAATTGGTTGATAAACAGAGAATTTCGGCAGAAAAAATGACTGAAATTTTGGCTAATATTTCCACCGCTACGGAATTGAAGGACTTTAAAGATTGCGAATTAGTAATCGAAGCTATCATCGAAAACAAAGAGATTAAAACCAAAGTGTTCACAGAATTAGAGAAACACGTTTCAGAAAGCTGTGTCATTGGTTCCAATACATCATCTATTTCCATTACCTCTCTTGGTGCGGAACTACAAAAACCGGAGCGTTTCATCGGAATTCACTTCTTTAATCCGGCTCCTTTGATGCCTTTAGTTGAGGTTATTCCATCTTTACTTACAGAAAAATCATTAGCCGAAAAAATCTATAACCTCATGAAAGATTGGGGAAAAACCCCTGTTATTGCTAAAGATATTCCTGGTTTTATCGTCAACAGGATTGCCCGTCCTTACTATGGGGAAGGATTGAGAATTGTTGAAGAAAATATTGCAACGATAGAGCAGGTTGATGAAGCGATGAAAACAATCGGAAACTTCAAAATGGGTCCTTTTGAATTGATGGATCTGATTGGGGTGGATGTAAATTTCTCGGTAACTACAACGGTTTACAAAGAGTATTTCTACGATCCGAAATACAAACCTTCTCTTCTTCAACAAAGAATGTCTGAAGCGAAACTTCACGGCAGAAAAACAGGAAAAGGCTTCTACGATTACAGTGAAGGTGCTGAAAAACCTATTCCTCAAAAAGATGATGCATTGTATCAGCAAATATTTTTAAGAATTATTTCAATGTTAATCAATGAAGCGGTTGAAGCCAAAAGATTAGGTATTGCCAACGATGAAGATATTGAACTGGCAATGCAGAAAGGCGTAAACTATCCAAAAGGATTATTGGCTTGGGGAAAAGAAATTGGTTATTCTAAAATTTCTGAAACCTTACAAAATCTTTACGAAGAATATCAGGAAGAGAGATACAGACAAAGTCCGTTACTGCGTAAAATGTAACAATATACCAATCTAACGATGTAGCAATTGTGCTGTCATGCTGAGCGTGTCGAAGTATTTTATTGGTAAACTGTTACATTGTTAAATTATTAAATTATTACAATAAAAGATGGATATAGACGGATTCAGAGCCGAATTAGAAACAAGGCTTTTCATTGAAAAAGAATATATAGTTCAGGAGTTTTCTATGATTGATGATGATCAGGAAAAGTTTGAGTTATTGGGCAGATTTAATGATAAATACAAAGAGCTGATTAAACGGTTGGCTCTTGAAAATGGTATTGATTTAAATGCTTCTTATCAAAATGAACCTAATCCGTCAAACTCAGAGAACCTTTCATATGAGCAAATAATTCTAGGCAAAACCATGAGTATTTATGAAAAGTTGGCTGAAGAATTATATGACAAAATAACAAGCATAGATTAGAAATGAATCCAAGACAAGTTGCAGATTATATGTTCGAGCAGGATTATTTTTCCCAGTGGATGAATATCAAAATGATCGAAGTAAAAGAAAATTATTGTTTACTAGAAATGCCCATTAAAAAAGAAATGTTGAATGGGTTAAAAACGGTTCACGGAGGTGTAACGTTTGCTTTTGCAGATTCTGCATTGGCATTTTCATCCAACAGTTCTGGAGATGCGGCGGTTGCTTTAAACTGTATCATCAATTTTACCAAAGCCGGTAAAGAAGGAGACGTTTTCAGAGCAGAAAGTATCTTAGAAAACAATACCAGAAAAACAGCTGTTTACGATATTAAAATTACCAATCAAAACAACGAACTGGTTGCTAAATTTGTCGGAACAGTCTACAAAATTGGAAAAAAAGTAACAGAATTGTAATACACCAAATTAAAACTCACAAATCAATTAAATGAAGCAGTTTTTTTTATTATTTTTTGGTTTATCAACACTTTTAATAAGTGCCCAAAAGCAAAAAATGAACGAAGGTTTAAAAAAAGAACTTGATGAAATCATGAGATTAGATCAAGGCTACAGAATGCTTTTTGATACAGAAATCACTCCTGAAAAAAAAGATGAAATACTGAAAGATCTTCATATTGATAAGGAGGAGTTCAGAAAAAAGGATTGGCAACTTGTTGCAGAACAAGATAGTATAAACCTACATAAAATTGAAAATATCATTTCAAAATACGGGTACCCTGGTAAAAGTTTGGTAGGAGAACCTACCAATCGAGCGGTGTGGTATGTTATTCAGCATTCTAAAAAGATAGGAAAATACCTACCCATAATAAAAGAAGCCGGGGAAAAGAAGGAAATACCATTTACGTGGGTTGCTATGATGGAAGATCGGTTTTTGATGCATGAAAATAAAGAACAAATTTATGGAACTCAGGGTGCTGGAGAAATGAAATTAGATAAAAGTGGGAAAGAAGTATTTTTCAATTTTGTTTGGCCCGTGAAAGATATCAAAGATGTTAATAAAAGAAGAAAAGAGGCTGGTTTTGACTCTACTTTTGAAGAAAATATAAAAAGAATGTTTGGTCAAGATTTCAAATATGAACCCTATACCATACAACAAGTGCTACAACTGAGAGAAGATTTCAAAAAATCATCACCAAAAAATAAATAAAAGTAATTGAACTATAAAGAATTTGAGAACCATTTTTAATGCTGTATTTTCTTCTCAAATTGGACACATTTTCAAATTAAAAATATTATGAACAACGTATATATCATAGATTACATCAGAACTCCTATTTCAAAGTTACAGGGAGGTTTATCAGAAGTTAGAGCCGATGATTTGGCAGCAGTTGTCCTTAAAGAAATTGTTGCAAGAAACCCTGAGGTTCCTGTTAATGAAATCGAGGATGTTATTTTCGGATGTGCTAACCAAGCGGGTGAAGATAACAGAAACGTAGCAAGAATGGGACTTTTATTGGCTGGACTTCCCTATAAAATTGGAGGAGAAACGGTAAATAGATTATGCGCTTCTGGAATGTCAGCGGTAGCAAATGCTTTCCGTTCAATTGCTTCAGGAGAAGGTGAAATTTACATTGCGGGTGGAGTAGAGCATATGACACGTTCACCTTATGTAATGTCAAAACCGAGCGCAGCTTTTGGTAGAGATAGCCAGATGTTTGATACCACTTTCGGATGGAGATTTGTTAATCCAAAAATGAAAGAATTATACGGAGTTGACGGAATGGGAGATACTGCTGAAAACTTAGCAGATATGCATAACATCAGCCGTGAAGATCAGGATAAATTTGCTCTTTGGTCTCAGCAAAAAGCAACCAAAGCCCAAGAGAGCGGAAGATTAGCGGAAGAAATTGTAAAAGTTGAAATTCCACAAAAGAAAGGCGATCCAAAAATTTTCGATAAAGACGAATTCATCAAACCAACTTCTTCAATTGAAGGACTGGGGAAACTTCGTCCGGCTTTCAGAAAAGAAGGAACGGTAACGGCAGGAAATGCTTCAGGAATGAATGACGGAGCAGCAGCTCTTATTTTAGCAAGTGAAGAGGCTGTAAAGAAATATGGATTGAAGCCAAAAGCTAAAATTTTAGGATCTTCCGTTGCAGGTGTTGAACCAAGAATTATGGGAATCGGACCTGTTGAAGCGACTCAGAAATTATTGAAAAGATTAAACCTTTCTTTAGACGATATAGATGTTATTGAACTGAATGAAGCGTTTGCCGCTCAATCTTTAGCGGTAACTAGAAGTTTAGGTTTACAGGATGATGACGCAAGAGTAAATCCTAACGGAGGCGCTATTGCGATTGGTCACCCCCTTGGAGTTTCGGGAGCAAGAATCATCGGTTCTGCAGCAATTGAACTTCAAAAGCAAGATAAAAAATATGCATTATGTACGCTTTGTATCGGTGTCGGACAAGGTTATGCAATGGTGATTGAGCGTGTCTAAAACGATATCTAAATTTTTAGCGTTAAGCAAATTTTTCAATTTGTAGCATAAAAGTTTACAGTCTTGAATTTTTGTTTCTTTTGTTTCAAGACAAAAGAAATTAATAATAAAACTAAATAAAATGAATATCTACTCATATCACGGCATTCGCCCTATCATAAAGCCTTCTGCATATATTCACCCTCAGGCGGTGATTATTGGAAATGTGGAAATTGGCGAAGAAGTTTATATCGGTCCCAATGCGGTAATCCGTGGCGACTGGGGTAAAATTATTATTAAAGACGGAGCCAATGTTCAGGAAAACTGTACGCTTCATGTTTTTCCGGGGATTGAAACCATTTTAGAAGAAGGTGCGCACATCGGTCACGGTGCAATTATTCATTCAGGACACATCGGTAAAAACTGTTTGGTGGGAATGAATTCAGTAGTGATGGACAAAGCCGTAATTGGTGATGAATGTATTATCGGAGCGTTGGCTTTTGTTCCTGCGAACTTCAGATGTGATGCAAGAAAATTAATTGTGGGAAGTCCTGCAAAAATCATTCGTGATGTTTCTGATGAAATGATTAAATGGAAAACAGAAGGAACAAGATTATATCAGGAGTTGGCTAGAGAAGGAAAAGAAGCTATTCTACCTTGTGAGCCATTTACAGAATATGTTGAGCAGATTCCGACAAAAATTGTTGATTACAGCATTTGGGATGATGTGAAATAATTACCTATAACTAAACCTCATAGGTTTTCAAAACCTATGAGGTTTGAATAATAAAACGCACAAATGAAGAAAAAAAATGTCAAATACAGAAAGTTTTGAATATGGCTATGTGTATCATATTTATACTCATGCAAACGGCAAAGATTTAATTTTTCGAGAAGATGAAAATTATAAATATTTTTTAAGCAAGCTTTTAAAATATATTATTCCAATAGCTGAAATATATGTGTATTGCTTAATGCCAAATCACTTTCATTTATTAATAAGGTTTAAAGATTCAGACCAAGTGTCAAATGAGGATGAGCATAAATATTTAATGAGGCAGTTTAGTAATTTATTAAATGGTTATGCAAAAGCATATAATAAGAAATACAATAGAAAAGGATCACTTTTTCTTGATTTTTTAAGACGTAAAAGAGTAGATGATGAAAAGTATTTGATTAAATTATTACATTATATTCACAATAACCCGGTCAATCATGGGTTTGTTGAAAATATTAATGAATGGAAATATTCATCTTATCATTCTTACATTAATTTCACTAAAGAAAGTAAAATTGAAAGAGAAGAAATGATGCAATATTTTGAGACAATAAAAGATTTTGTAGAATACCATAAATCAAATGTTGAGTATGATTTTCTAACAATTGAATAAAATAGAGTTCAACTCAAACCTCATAGGTTTTTTAAAACCTATGAGGTTTTGAAAGGACAATTAACAAATAAATAAAGTATGATAAAAAAGCTTCTAATTTTCTGCAGTATTATATTTATATCCCAATCTCTGGTTTTAGCCCAAAATGGAAATGTAAAACCCTTAACTATTGGAGAAATCAGAACCATAAAGTCTAAAGTTTTAAACGAAGAAAGAACATTAAATATTTATCTTCCGCTAGGATTTGATAAAACGAAATCTTATCCGATCATCTATCTTTTGGATGGAAGCATGAATGAAGATTTTATTCACGTTACAGGATTGGTGCAGTTCTTTAATCAAATGTATGCAATGCCGGAAACGATTGTGGTGGGAATTGCCAATATCGATAGAAAAAGAGACTTTACTTTTCACACCGATTTAAAAGATTTACAGAAAGATTATCCTACGACGGGGCATTCAGATAAGTTCATCAATTTCCTTGAAAAAGAATTAAAACCTTATATCGAAAGTCAGTTTAAAACAACGGATAAATACTTATTCGGTCAATCTCTTGGCGGACTTTTAGCAACAGAAATTTTGTTAAAAAAGCCTGAAATGTTTAATAACTATTTTATCATCAGTCCGAGCTTGTGGTGGGATGATGAAAGTCTTTTGAAACAGGCTCCTCAATTATTATCCAAAATTCCGGATACTAAAAAATTCGTTTATGTTTCTGTGGGAAAAGGCGAACATCCGGTGATGGTAAAAGACGCAGAAGATTTCTATGATGTTCTAAAGAAATCAAATAAGAAAAACTGGACGGTAGAATATAAAATGATGGAAGGCGATAATCACGCAACGATTCTTCACAGAAGTTTGTATGAAGGGTTGGTGAAAATGTTTCCGTATCAGGAACCGAAATAAATCAATGCTGAAATGATAAATGTTTTAAAGAAATATTGGTTTTTAATATTGATCATTTTAATCATAGTTAATGTTTTTGGATTTCATTTGTTAGGAGAATCACTGGGAATTTCAGATGCTTTGGAACATCTTGAATCAGATGAAGTAATTAAAAATCTTAAGCGCAAAGATTTCTTTTACACGGTATTTATTGATTTCTTTTTAATAATAGATTTTTGGATAATTCTTTTTGTGCCTTATCTGGTTATTAGAAATATTGTTGGAAAAATTAAATGTAAGTAAAAAGTAAAAAACTATATGGAAAAGTTAAAAAACTATATTCACGGAGAATGGATTGAAGGTACCGGAAACGGAATTCCTTTATACAATGCCGTGACGGGAGAGCAAGTTGCTGTTTCAGATACTGAAGGGCTGAATTTTGAACAAGCACTTGATTATGGTAGAACGGTAGGGTACAAAAATTTGTCTTCAATGACTTTCTACGATCGTGGAGAAATGTTGAAAAAAGTGGCGCTTTACCTTTTAGAAAGAAAGAAAAAATATTACGAATTATCATATAAAACAGGAGCGACTCACGCAGATTCTTGGGTTGATATTGAAGGAGGTTTTGGTACGTTCTTTACGTATTCAGGATTGGCAAAGAGAATGCTTCCCAACACTCCGTTTTGGGTAGATGGGGAAACTCAGAAAATTTCGGCAAACGGAACTTTCTTAGGAACTCACATTTTAACGCCAAGTGAAGGTGTTTCTGTACAAATCAATGCATATAACTTTCCTGTTTGGGGAATGTTGGAGAAATTATCAACTTCATTGTTGGCGGGTGTTCCATCTATTGTGAAGCCATCTCCTTTTGGTTCTTATTTGACCAATGCAGTTTTTCAGGATATGATTGAAAGTGGAGTTCTTCCTGAAGGGGCCCTTCAATTGGTTTGCGGGGAGCCGGGAAATATTTTGGATTATGTTCAGGATGGAGATTCTGTATTGTTTACAGGTTCTGCAATAACAGGTAGAAAATTAAAATCTTTGCCGTCTGTTTCAGGGAATTCTGTTCGTTTCAATATGGAAGCAGATTCCTTGAACTGTTCAATTCTTGGATTGGATGCAAAACCGGGAACTCCTGAATTTGATTTGTTCATTAAAGAAGTTCGTACAGAAATGACAACAAAAGCGGGTCAGAAATGTACAGCCATTAGAAGAATCATAGTTCCTGAAAAACTAATTGGGGATGTTCAGAATGCTTTGTCTAAAGCTTTAGATCAAACTAAAATCGGAAACCCATTAAGTAAAGATACAAGAATGGGCTCTTTGGTTGGGAAACAGCAATATGACGAAGTTGTAAGAAAAATAAATATCTTAAAAACTGAAAATGAACTCGTTTATGATGGGAAGCATGAGCTTGTAGACGCAGACTATGAAAATGGGGCATTTATGAGTCCTAAATTGTTCTTAAACGATTCTCCATTTACAAAAAACATCTCTCATGATGTTGAAGCTTTCGGTCCGGTTTCTACTTTGATGCCTTACAAAGATGCTGAAGAAGCTGCAGCGTTGGCAAAAAGAGGAAAAGGAAGTTTGGTAGGTTCTATTGTTTCTCATGATGAGAAATTTGTGGCAGAAACTTCTTGGAAAATGGCTTCTCAACACGGTAGAATTTTCGTGTTAAACAGAGATAATGCAAAAGAAAGTACTGGTCATGGTTCTCCACTTCCGACATTAATGCACGGAGGTCCTGGTAGAGCAGGAGGAGGCGAGGAAATGGGTGGATTGAATGGTCTTCATTTCTTCCTTCAAAAAACAGCAATTCAAGGTTCTCCGGATATTTTGACGGCGATCACAAAAGTATATCAGCAAGGAGCAGAGAAAAAATATGCAGACAAACATCCTTTCCAGAAATATTTTGAAGATGTTGAGGTTGGAGATTCGTTGGAAACAGCAGGAAGAACGGTTACTGATGCAGACATTGTGAATTTCTCTAATGTTTCTTGGGATCATTTCTACGCACATACAGATGCTACGAGCTTAACAGGAACTATTTTTGATAAAACGGTAGCGCATGGATATTTCATCCTTTCTGCAGCGGCTGGATTATTTGTTTCAGGGAAAAAAGGACCAGTTATCGCGAACTACGGATTAGAAAATTGTTCATTCTTCAAACCTGTTTATGCGGGAGATACGATTACGGTTTATTTAACAGCTAAAGAAAAAATCAACAGAGGAGTAAAAGGAAGAAATATTCCTTCCGGTGTGGTAAAATGGCTGGTTGAAGTGGTGAATCAAAGAGAGGAAGTAGTTTGTGTAGCGACCATTTTAACGTTGGTAGCAAAACATTCTCCTTTTATTGATCTTAAAAATGTTCAGAAAATTGTAAAAGGTTTAACTGAGTCAACTCAACCAACCTGGGGTAAAATGTCTCCTCAACAAATGATAGAACATTTGGAACATGGTATTTTGGTAAGTTTAGGCGAGCCTGAAGCTGATAAATGTTTCACTCCTGAAGAACAATTAGAAAAATGGCAGGATTCTCTTTATAATCACAGAAAGATGCCGAAGGATTTCCCAGCGCCATTCTTAGCTGAAGATGAAAAGTTACTGGAATTAAGACATAAAAACCTAGATGTTGCAAAACAGTCTTTCCTAGATAATTTGAAGAAATTCTCAGTGTATTATAAAGAAAACCCACAAGCTGAACACATGAATTTTGTATTCGGAAAACTAAACAAAGAAATGTGGGAACTGATGCACAAAAAACATTTTACCCATCATTTTGAGCAATTTGGATTGATTTAATTCAATATAAAATATAGATTTATAATCCCTTTTGGTTTTTACTGAAAGGGATTTTTTTAATACTTTTAATCCTTGTCAAGGTTCCAAACCTTGACAAGGATTAAAACAAAACACACAAATGACAGACATTAGAACTACTCCCATTGAAGCAGATCGTTTTTACCATATTTATAATCGTGGAATTAACGGTGAAAATATTTTTAAATCCGATCGGAATTATTTATTCTTTCTTAGTAAAATTTCTGAATTTCTTACTCCGGTTTGCGATGTTTATTCTTATTGTCTTATGTCTAATCATTTTCATCTTTTAATTAAGATAAAATCTGATTTTGAATTGGAGAGCCTTGTCAAGGTTCCAAACCTTGACAAGGCTTCTGTAGGGCTTCATTCACCACAAAATATTTTTTCAAAACAATTTGCTAGAATTTTTAATTCTTATTCACAAGCTTTTAATAAAGAAAACAATAGACATGGAGCTTTGATAGAATCTCCATTTAAAAGAAAATTGATTACTTCAGATGAATATTTAATTAATACAATTATTTATATTCATCAAAATCCACAGAATCATTTTATTACGAGTGATTTTTCAATATATAATTTTTCTTCTTATCAATCCATTTTAAGTCATTCTAAAACTTTATTGAAAAGAGATGAGGTTATTGAGTTGTTCGATGATAGAGAAAATTTTATAGCATCGCATAAAAAAATGATTGATTTTGAGTTTTAATTTTGCTTCTGCTTCTGAAGTCAATTGCAAGTTTCCATCCTTGTCAAGGTTCAAAACCTTGACAAGGATTGTTAGTGCTCAGTACAAAATATTAGTTAAAGAAATGTTTTTAATTAAAAATGATAATTACTTTTACAGTAAAATCAGAATCTCATTTATTTAAAACAAAATATGGAACTACAATTTTTCAAAGACTTTGACTTTACCGATTTCTGGAGTGAAAGCAGTTATTCAGTAAGAGATTATATCGAAGAATTTCCCGATGATGAAATGATTACATCAATTGAAAATGAATTAGGCTATAAACTTCCTGCTTCTTATATCGAATTGATGAGAATTCAGAACGGAGGATTAGTAGACAAAAGCTGCTTTCCTACAACAGAAGAGAATTCTTGGGCAGATGATCATATTGCAATTACCGGAATTATGGGAATCGGAAGAGAGAAAACATATTCTGTTTGCGGAGAACTCGGAAGCCAGTTTATGATTGATGAATGGGGATATCCTGCAATCGGAGTCTATATTGCAGATTGCCCTTCTGCAGGGCATGATATGATCTTACTTGATTATTCGAAGTGTGGAAAAGACGGCGAGCCGGAAGTGGTGCATGTAGATCAGGAAGCTGATTATAAGAAAATTTTTCTGGCAAAGGATTTTGAAACATTTATTAAAGGATTAAAAGACGAAGACGAGTTTGATGCCGAGTAAATAAGCTGTATTTTTAAAACTTACAATTAAATCATAAATAGTGAAAATAATGAACGAAAACTGGATGCAAAAGTGGGAAGAAGTGAAAAATATTATGGTTTGTCCTACAGACCTGGAGACCTATTTTACTTCCGATGAAATTCTGGGACAGAAAATGGAGACGATGGAAATCGGAAATGTTTCTCTTCCTTCCGGAAAAGTGGTGGTGAGAGATCCGTTGGTTTCTCTGAATGCGAATCAATCACCTTATTTTATTCAGGCTCCGAAAGGAAACTTTCCTGTGACGATTGCTGTGGTGAAATCTGAAGATTGGGGAGACAGATATGCTGTTGTGAAAGTGGAGTTTACCAAAGAAAAGCCTGTTGTTTACAGAGAAGCCTTAGTTGGAATTGAAGAATTGGAAGGCGTAACCGAAGATGATTATTTTGGTTTCGGAGTGGATGCTGGTTTAGGTTGTATTACCGATAAAGAAGTACTTCCTTTTGTAGATGAATTTATAGATGCAACAGATGTAGACAACGTTTACGATGATTATTTTGCCGAAATTTTTGCACAAAGCTATAAAGATCATCCGAACAATCAGAGAGAAGCAGGAGACTGGATTAATTGGACGGTTCCCAATACAAATTATCAGATTCCGATGTTTGCAAGTGGTTTTGGTGACGGTAGCTATCCTGTTTACTTTGCTTATGATGCCAATGAAGAAATTTGTGGTTTATACATTCAATTTATTGATGTTGAATTGGCTTTAAGTGATGAAGGAGACGAGGACGATGTAGACTATGTAGACGGCGATGATGATGATCAACCTGAAAATTTCGTTTTTCTTAAAAACTAAATATGAATAAAACTTTTGCTGATCAAGTTGTTCACTTCAATAAAAATCTGGAATATGCAGGAAATCTTCCTGAAGGTTTTCAAGTATTGAATCCGTATTTAGATAATCCGGAAACGATGGAAGTCATGCAAAAGTTTTATCAAAAATATTATAACGATTCCAACAAAAGAAAATTCATTATTGGGATCAATCCAAGTCGTCATGGAGCAGGAGTGACGGGCGTTCCGTTTACCGATACCAAAAGGTTGGAAAGTATCTGTGGAATTACAATGCAGTCTGCTCATACGCATGAGATTTCGTCTGTTTTTATGTATGATATGATTACAGCATACGGCGGTGTAGAAGAATTCTACAAAGATTTTTATATCAATTCTCCATTTCCTCTAGCCATTGTAAGAAAAGCAAAAACCGGTTGGTTGAATGCTAATTATTATGATGATAAAAAGCTATTCGAAGACGTGAAAGATTTTATGATTGATTCTTTAAGGAAACACATCAACCTAAATCTAGATACTTCGGAAGTTTTTATTTTAGGAAAGAAAAATGCAGACTTTATTTCCAAACTCAATAAAGAAGCAAAGCTTTTTGATAGAATGACGGTGTTGGAACATCCCAGATATATTCAGCAATATAAATTGAAAGAAAAAGAGATGTATATTGATAAGTATATTGTAGCATTAAAAAATGAGGTGGAATGAATTCGTTTCCGGAAAATCTAAAATTTAAATATAATTGGAGAAAATATCAGAAAAATTTTCTGGATAATGTTGACGAATATCTTACAGATAACCATCTTCATATTGTAGCTCCTCCAGGCTCTGGGAAAACGGTTTTGGGATTAGAGGTAATGATAAGACTTAATAAACCCACATTGATTGTTGCGCCAACTTTAGCCATCAGAAATCAGTGGATTCAAAGATTTGGAGAGCTTTTTCTCAATACAGAAATTATTCCTGATTGGATTTCTACTGATATCAAAAATCCCGGTTTTATTACCGTTACTACTTATCAGGGAATTCATGCTGCTTGCAATACTATAAAAGACAACATTAATGAAGAGGCTGATGAAATTTCTTCTCATTATACAATTTCAGAACTTGTAAAGAAATTAAAAAAACAGAAAGTGGGAACCTTTATTTTAGACGAAGCCCATCATCTTAAAAATGTATGGTGGAGAAGTTTAATAGATCTAAAGGCTGAAATTAATCCGACGATTGTTGCGCTTACTGCAACGCCTCCTTTTGATGTTTCAGGTGCGGAATGGCAAAAATACATTCAGTTGAATGGCGCTGTGGACGTAGAAATTTCAGTTCCGGAATTAATGATAGAAGGAGATTTATGTCCGCATCAGGATTTGGTCTATTTTACGTTACCGACGCAAAAGGAACAATTGAAAATTGAACAGTACCATATTCAGGCGAATGAATTTTTTGAAGAAATTAGAAATGATGATGTTCTTTTAGGAACCATCGAAAATCATTCTGTATATCAAGATCCCCAACTGCATTTAGAATGGATCTATGAGAATGTTTCTTCTTATACTTCAGGCTTGGTTTACATGAACTTCAGAGGGAAGGAAATTTCGGAACTTCATTTTGAAATCATCGGCGATGAACAAAAATTTATCCCCGAATTTGATTTCTTTTGGTTTGAAGAGTTACTTGATTTTTATTTATTTGTTGACGGAATCAATTTTAAAGATTCCGAGGAATATCGCACGGATCTTGAAAATAGATTAAGGAGACATGGTTTTCTAGACAAAAAAAGAGTTGGTTTTTTTGATAATAAAAATGTATCACAGATTCTTAATTCCAGTATAGGAAAACTTCAGGGAATAAAAGATATCGCCGACTTTGAATATTCTGTTTTGAAGGAAGATTTGAAAATGGTGATTCTTACAGATTTCATCAAAAAAGAATACCTAAGTACTGAAAGAGAAAATACCTTCGATCTTGATAAGATGGGAGCTATTTCTATTTTCGAAAAATTAAGAAGAGAAAATTCCCAACAAAAAAAGGTTGGTGTTTTAACGGGAAGTATAGTAATTATTCCTAAAACCTCTCTTGGATTATTTAATGATCTTTGCCTTAAAAAAGGGATTTCAAAAGTTTCTGTTTCTGAGCTTTCTTATGATGGCGAATACTTTTTAGTAAATCTTTCAGAGTCTGTAAAACATGATATTGTGCACATTGTTACAGAAATTTTTCAGAGCGGTGAAATTCAAATTTTAATAGGTACAAAATCGCTGTTAGGGGAAGGTTGGGATGCTCCTAAAATGAACACTCTCATCTTGGCAAGTTTCGTAAGCTCATTCGTTCTCTCTAACCAAATGAGAGGTAGAGTAATAAGAACACAGAAAGATAATCCTGAGAAAACCGGAAATATTTGGCACCTGATATGTTTTGATGAGCATAGCGAAAATGGTGGGCAAGATTTTGATATTGTAAGAAAACGATTTAAAACATTCGTTGGTATTTCAAGTAAAGACAATCCTACCATTGAAAATAATTTTGAAAGATTACATATCAAGACTATTGAGAATAACCGTGGAATTTCTTTAATTAATCAAAATACATTTGTTTCTGCCGGGGATAGGAAAAATCTTTCTAAACGATGGAAAATAGCCCTAGATAAAGGAGATATCCTTGTGGAAGAAATACAGATTCCTTTTGAAGAGCTGAAAGATAATGAGAAAATTAAGATGAAGTCTCTTGGCAAAATGATCACAAACCTATCAGGAGCTGCTGTTTCTGCTTTTGTGATGTTTTGGTGGGATTTGTTGATGGGAATGTTTCGATCTGCTAAATCTATTAGTTCTGTAACGAGCTTTTCATGGTTTGCATTTTTGTTCGGAGCCGCTGGATTCTTGATATATGGAGGGAAGTTTTACAGGGCAACAAAGCAATATCTTAAATACAGAAACATAGCAAAGCATATTGAATTAATAGGAAATATTGTAGTAAAGGGATTAATCAATGAAAGAATTATAAGAACACCTCTTGAAAAACTGAAGGTCGTAAGTTCTGCGGATCATTACAAAAATACAGTTTGTCATTTGGAAGGTGGAAGTAATTATGAGAAGTCTCAATTTATTCAGACGTTACAGGAATTAGTTTCTCCTGTTGATAATCCCAGATATTTGTTGGAGAAAAAAGAAAGTTTCTTGTTTGTAAAGAAAAATAGCTATTATCCACTACCTGAAGTCTTTGCTAAAAATAAAAGAAGTGCAGAGTTTTTCAGTAAAACTTGGAGTGAAATGATGGAAGCTTCTGATTTAATTTTTACCAGAACAATTGAAGGTAGAAAGATACTGCTTACATTAAGATTTCAATCATTAATGAAAAGAAACGTAAGAATTGAACATCTTCATAAATGGACCAGATAAAATGAGAATCTCCTGAAATATTAGAATCACAAGATGGCACATGAATTTTGTATTCGGAAAATGAAATAACGAAATGCAGAAAGTGATACATGAAAAAATGATACATCAGTTTGAGTATTTTAGATTATTCTAGTGAAATAAATTAACAATATAAATACGGAGGTTTGATAAAAAAAATTGCATTTTTTTATTATTGATAAGAAAATTTCATACTATTTGTAAACTGAATTAGAATGTTATACGTTTTAATATTTAGTTCAAAATAAATGGTATTTTTAAACTAAAAACATGGATGAAAATTGGCTTAAGAAATATGAAGAAATAAAAGATCTTCTTGTTTCCCCTAAAGACTTAGAATTGTATTTTACTTCCACGCAGATAGGTTCTGTAGAAATGGAAGTGATGGATGTCGGAAATGTTTCTTTGCCCTCAGGAAAAATAATAATCAGAGATCCAAATGTCCTTTTAGAAGAAAATGAACGTCCTTTTTTGATACAAGCTCCAAAGGGAAATTTTCCTGTAAAATTGGCAGTTATAAAAACAGAAAATTCCGGAAGCAGATATGCTGCGGCTAAAATTCAGTTTACGGATAATCAACCAATGATTTACCGTGAAGCATTAAAGGGCGATGAAGATATTGAAAATTATGAAAAAGGTAATTTTTTCGGATTCGGAGTAGATACTGGGCTGGCTTTTATTACAGATGCAGAAGTGTTTGCTCATTTTTTTACATTTAGAGGTGGTGATATTCCGGATGATAAATTCTTTGATTATACAACGGAGCTATTTGAAAATAGTTATCAAAAAAATCCACAAAACCAAAGGGAAATTGGAGATTGGATCAATATGAATATTCCCGAAACACCTTATCATATTCCAGTATTTGCAACTGGTTTTGGAGATGGTGGCTATCCTGTATATTTTGGATATGATTCGCAAGATCAAATCACCGGATTGTATATTTATTTTATTGATGTTGAATCACTTTTTTAGTCTTAAAAAATAAAGATCCCTTGAAGTAATCAAGGGATTTTATCACAATTGTGTAATTAGAATCTTCGTGGTACAACATGCTTATGTTAAAATTTTCATGGTTATTAGTTTTTTAACTATACTATAAGCTATTTTTTTATGATCTTATAAGATTCTGAGGGTGTTTTTATGATATAAACTCCACTTGGAAGTTCGGCAATGTTTGTTTCATTGATTCCTTTTTTAAGGTCTAGACTTTTTACAAGTTTGCCTTCTTGGTTATAAACTTGAGCTTTAGTATTTTCTTCAGTTGTCATCGAGAATTCACCACTTGTAGGGTTTGGATAGATGCTGGTCTTATCTTTTACTTTAGCATCATTTGTTCCTAAGACAATACCGGAATCTTTTACCCAAGTAAAGGCATCAAATCCAAGATAGCGATAGTCTCCACCGATGGTAAGTCGAAGCTCATCCACAATAATATTGGAATAGTTTTGTCCATTCAGATTAGTAAGATCAATTAGGGTATATCCATTTGTCGTTCCCAAAGATGTTGCAAAACCTGTACTTTTAGTTTGGGTAAATTTGGTTATACCATTTAATCTTCCGGTAACTGTAAGAGTTCCTGAAGCATTTTGATTGATAAGATAATTAGCTAGAAATACCCAAAATCTATTTACTTTAAACAAGTTTGAAGTTGTTTTTATACTAAAAGAAACATTCGCATTCGCATCTGTTGCATATCCTGTATTATCAATGTACCTATTGTCATTTGATGTGCCATTCCAACCAGTATTGGGATAGTTAGCAATATCAAAAATGGAGGCAGGAGCATTATGCGAGATAATATTGAAAATTACTCCATTATCCGTAAAACTTGTACTTCCACTGGATTCAGTTTCGAAAACTTCTGTACTTGTCTGCGCAAAGGTAAAAAGGGAAATGAGCAGACTACAGATCGTGAAAAAAGTAGTGCTTTTCATGATGTTAATTGTTTAGGTTGTTTATAAATTTAACTTTATGGTCTTGAAGGGTAAATACCTTCAACACAAATGATATAGTTTAATCCTAAGTAAGGAGGCATATTGTTAATAGGCAAATTCTGACCAATAAATGAAACAGATTTTGCATTAATAACAGTATCAGGGTCACCGTCTACATAGCTTGGTATTGGATGAAATTCTCTTCCGTTTGGTGTTCCGGTAATTGCTAACGAAGAACCAGAAGAAGGTGTTATAGAATTTGCATTCGCATTTGCTACTTTTACTTGGCTTATAAAGCTTGGTAAGTTTGAACTCAAAAGAGTAGTTTGTGCAGAACCCGACATCTCACCAAGGTCATATGTTTTTCCTGTGTTTGAACTTCCCGATCCAATAGGGTAACGTCCGTTAAGATTAGGGAGCGCGAAAGTAGATTGTCCATCACCACCATAGGTAGTTCCTATTAATGAATAAAGTGCAGAATTGTTTGCAATGCTTAATAAAGCTCCGTTGCAGAATAAGAAACCTCTAGGGGCAAAGTTTCCTGCGAATAATTTGATAGTGCCCATTAATTCTTCCATGATTGTATAGTTTTTTCAGTTATTGATTTTTTTAAGTGCATTATAGATTGTAAAGCTTATGGTCTTGAAGGATAAATACCTTGTACACAGATAATGTAGTTTAATGCTAAGTAAGGAGGCATATTGTTGACAGGTAAATTCTGACCCGTAAAAGAAACAGATTTAGGATTGATAGCCGTATTAGGATCACCATCTACAAAACTTGGGATAGGGCTGAATTCTCTTCCATTCGGTGTTCCTGTGATTGCAATTGATGAAGTTGCAGAAGGAGTGATGGAGTTTGCATTAGCATTTGCTACTTTTATCTGGCTTATAAAGCTGGGTAAGTTTTGCTGAAGAAGAGTTGTTTGTGTAGTTCCTGCCTGTACTCCTAAAGGATAGTATTCGTTCGCGTTTACATTACCTGATCCCAAAGGATAACGTCCTTTTAAATTGGGTAAAGCGAAGGTTCTTATACCATCACCACCATAGGTAGTACCTAAAATTGAGAAAAGGGCAGAATTGCTTTGGATTTGCAATAAGCTTCCATCGCACATTAGATAACCTTTAGGGGCAAAGTTTCCTGCAAAAACTTTAATTACTCCAATCATTTCGTCCATGATATTATTTTTTTCAGTTTTAAATGTTCTTACTCTTTTATAAGGCTTTTCAGATTCCGCCGGTTGTTGGTGTTTATTAACAAGTCAAAGGAACGATATATATAAAACGATAGGTAGAGTAGAAAATACCAAATTGGGTACTCCGTATTTTTACTGAATGGATAGCGGATTTTATGAAAGAATACTTATTTTAATTTTCATTAAAAGCTTCGTATTTAGTATTTTTGTAAGAATCTAATTATAATTAAAAAATGAACGAATTCGTAGTTTCAGAACTGAAAAACAATATCGCCGAGATCACATTCGGAACTCCAAAAAGTAATTCTCTTCCCGGAGCAATTTTAGAAAAGCTGGCTCAGACCATTTTAGATGAAGGTGCCAAGGATGAGGTAAAAGCTATTCTTGTGAAAAGTGAAGGAGAGAAAGCTTTTTGTGCAGGTGCAAGTTTCGACGAGCTTTTGTCTATTGACGTGCTGGAAGCATCAACAAAATTTTTCGGTGGCTTTGCTAAAGTTTTAAACGCGATGAGAAATTGTGGCAAAATTGTAGTGGTAAGAGTTCAGGGAAAAACAACAGGAGGTGGAGTAGGCCTTGCTTGTGGTGCTGATTATTGTTTCGCAACAAAAGATTCTGCTCTGGCGTTAACGGAAATCAATTTAGGAATTGGGCCATTTGTAATTGGACCTTATGTTGAAAGAAAAATAGGAAAATCTCAATTTTCGGCAATGGCGATTGATGCAGATTTCAGATCAGCAGAATGGGCAGAGCAACATAATGTGTATCATTCGGTTTCAGAAAATATCGAAGAGATGGATGCTAAGTTGGAGAAATTTATGCAAACGTTAGCAACAAGAAGTAGTGATGCTTTGGCTTTAATTAAAAAAGTATCTTGGGAAGGAACAGATCATTTTAATGAATTAATGCCTGCAAGAATTCATATGAGTGCAAGTTTGATTCTTGAAGATTCTGCAAAGAAAAATATTGAATCTATTAAAGAGAGATTGAGAGCAAAATAGGTATTAATCTTTTAAATATATATAGCCGTTGAAATTTTCAGCGGCTTTTTATTTTACTAAAATATTTCTTCATTTTAGAAAAAAAAGTTTGTAGATCAAAAATAAATTCTAACTTTGTAATTCAAAGTTCTTTATATGGATTCAAAAAACTATCACGAAGATCTGTCACATATTCGTTCCATGATGGAGCGTTCTTCCAGATTTATTTCATTAAGCGGATTATCCGGAGTGGTTGCTGGTTTGGCTGCACTTATTGGTGCCGGTTATGTGTATGTTGTTTTTCAGAGAGAGGGGATTGACTATTTTGATGGTAACAGAAATATATTTAGCCCGGCTCTAGTTCGCGAATTGGTTATTATTGGAACTTTGATTCTGTTTGTCGCTGTTCTCAGCGGATATTTTTTTACTGCTAATAAAAGTAAAAAGAAAGGACTGAAAATTTGGGATGCTACAACCAAAAGATTGTTGTTCACTTTTAGTGTTCCTTTGGTAACGGGCGGAATGGTGTGTTTAGCTCTTCTTTATCACCATCTCTTTGTTTTAGTAGCCCCTGCAACTTTGATTTTTTATGGACTGGCTTTGGTAAATGCGGAAAGATATACTTTAACGGATGTAAAATACTTAGGCTACTGCCAAATCGTTTTAGGGCTACTTTCCATATTCTTTTTAGGATGGGGATTGTTGTTTTGGGCGCTTGGCTTTGGAGTTTTACATATTGTGTATGGATTGATTATGCATAAGAAGTATAAATAGCGAGATGGGAATTGGTTTTGTAATACTTATACATCTGATTGTAATATTTATTGTAAGCATTATAATTGCCGTAGTTGGGAGTATAATTACTTATTTTATAAGTAATAAACAAAAAATTGGAAGGAAGATTTCCTTTGCGGTAGTCTCTCCATTTATAGGATTATATACATTATATTTTTGTGGAATTATTGGTTCATCAATTGTTTCTGAATATAAAAAAGTAGATATTGGTATTGGTGATGCTTGGTATGTTCCTCTAGAAAATAATCATCAATTGATATTTATTGATTTACCGAAATATGCTTTTATTGGAAAAGAAGATAATGGACAATTGATCTTGTCGGAAGTAGTTGAAATTGAAGAAAATGGAAGACTTGTTTTTGGAAAAACACTTAATAATAAGTACTTTTCATATAATACAAAAACAGATGAGGTAAAAGATTTTAATAACGAAAAAGAATTAATAATTGCAAATTCTGGTAGAGCGATTAAATTAACAAATGTATACGATTTCTATGCTGTGAAAAGGGATGATATTGCAGGAAATTGGTTTATTGCTGTGGGAATTTTGTCATTAATTATAAGTATTACTGTTTTGTATATACTAAAATTAATAATGGCTATTTAGCTTAAAACTAAGGATTAATATTAAAAATATATTTAGAAAATGATCAATATAAATCAACTCAACAAAGAATTCGAAAGCCGTGTAAGATTGGGCATTATGTCTGTTCTCATGGTGAACGATTGGGTTGATTTCTCAGAAATGAAGAGTCTGCTGGAAATTACAGATGGTAATTTAGCCAGTCACAGCAATGCGTTGGAAAAAGCTGCTTACATAGAAGTGAAGAAAGAGTTTGTGGGTAAAAAGCCTAAAACATCATATAGAGTCACCCAAAGTGGGAGAGAGGCATTTACAGAACATCTAAATATGTTGGAAAAATTAATAGGGAGGTAAGCTCTATATTTTTTTATCTTTTTGCTTTGTAATTCAAAGTTCTTTGCGTCTGATGGAATTAATAATTAATAAAATGAATAACTCAACAATTAAAAATATAGGGAAATATACGTTCTGGACTACTTTTCTTTTAGGAAATATATTTCTTTTCGGTTTTATATTTAGTCATATCATAGAATTTGCAATAGCGTCACTGTTTTTTTTAAGTATTGGAAGTTTAATCAATGCAGTAATATTTTTTGGACTTCTTATTTACGGTGGATTTTATCAAAATCAGTTTGTTGTATGCTTGGAATCAGCTTTAATCATTCTATTAAATATTCCTGTATTACTCTTTTACTCATTCCTTTTTTATAACTAATTAAAATAATAAACTAATGAAAAAATTACGTGTTCAATTTTTGCTTTTCATGTATGAAAATTCTCAAAAGCAATACCGGAAATACTTTAAAAAGAAAAAGAGACAATGGCAGTTTGATGAAAAACAGTTGTTAAGTTTTAAAGAAGATTCATTAGGGAAAACATTAGGTGATTTTTATCAGGCTCATGGTTTTAGAATGATTCCTAAAATGGAAAACCACGATGTCTATCATCTCATTACAGATTACAGCACCAATATTCAGGATGAAATTGCCATGCAATATCTGCTTTTCGGAAACGGAAAAAGAAGTGCTTATTTATTAGGGGTTTTGCTGTTGGGAACTTTTGTCTTTCCGGAATATTATAAAACCTATAGAAAAGCCTTTCAAAAAGGTCGAAATATGAGGTCTTTTCACAATTGGGATTTTGAAAATCTTTTATGGCAGAATTTTGATCACTTGAAAGATTTTATTCAGCAAAAACAATCCCCGGTATATTACTAAAAACCAATAACCAAATACTAACATCTAATTTTTTTATTATGAAAACACATCATTATATACTACTCACCACCTTATTATTTGTAATCTTATTTTATGACGAAAGTGTGGGATTGAATCTAGGAATTCTGGGAATTATTTATGCTTCCCTTACCTTATATAAAACGCCTGAAAGAAACAGAACTCGAACATTTCTTATTCTTTTTGTAACGAGCATTCTTTCCAGTATTGCATTTGCTTGGTATGGAGATTTTCCATCATTTTTGGCGATTGCAAGTTCACTTTTACTGTTATCTTACAGATCAAAGAACAGAAGGCTAAAAATACTTTTCCTTATTCCTGTTTTTGTGGTCAACTGCTTTACGTTTCTTTGTCGATTTTTCAATTTTGATAAATGGTTACCGAAAAGAAATATCCCAGGATTATGGCAGAAAGCATTAGCTTTTGTATTGATTCCGCTTGTGCTGTTGGCTATTTTCTTTGGAGTTTATTCTGCTGGAAGTGATCATTTTGCGAATTTGTTTAAGAATATTGAGTTGGACATTAACTTTTGGCAATTTGTATCAATCACCGTTTTAGGCTTTTTCTTTGCATTTAATTATTGGAATTATTCGGTTGAAAAGCTGATTTACAAACAGAATCATTTATTAGATGATAATTTCAAGGAAGAAAATAAAATTCAGAGATCAACCTATTCTTTTCTGGATCTGGATGCTGAAAGAATGAGTGGAGTTATTTCTTTCTTTTCATTAAATATTTTATTGATATTCTTTATTGCCACCTATAATTATGAACAGTTTTTTGAAGCAGTAAAGACACCAAATCAACTTTCTGCAGAAACACACGAAAGAGTAAATGCAGTAATTGTTTCAATCGTATTGGCAATTTTGGTGATTATGTTTTATTTTAAATCGAGTTTTAATTTTGATCCTAAAGCCGGATTGCTTAAAATTTTGGCCAAAATATGGATTGTATTAAATATAATTCTTGTTCTTTCTGCAATGATGAAAAACTATGAATATGTTATTAATTCTGGTTTTACATATAAAAGATTGGGGGTTTTCGGATTTTTAATTTTATCATTAATTGGTTTGATTCTGACATTCATTAAAATTCAAATGAAAAAAAGGAATGCCTTCTTATTTAATACAATGATTGGATATGTGTATGGAACTATTTTAGTGTGTAGCTATTTTAATTGGGGTGGCTTCATAACTTCTCAAAATATAAAAAGCAATCATTTTGATTATTATTACCATAAAACTGCGGTTAATTTCAATGAAGAATATCTGCTAAAATATGCCAGAGAAAATCATTCTGAAGGCATAGAGAAAGATATTATGGAAAGAGTAAGATTTTATCAGAAAGAAAGCTTTCTGTCAAAGGTTATTTATTATCAAACAATTAAATGATTTATTTGAAAATGATGAAAAAATTAAAGAATAACCAAAGGTTTGAGATAACAATCTTATTGATATTGATGACATTATTTTGTTTCAGCCTTTCAGTTTTTAGATATTATTTAAGTGATACAAAAGTGTTTTTCTTTCTGAACTGGAATTTGTTCCTAGCATGGATTCCGATTATAATAAGTAGCTTTTTATTGATATTTCACATTAAAAGTAAAGTTGCATTGGCTTTTGCTATTGTAGTTTGGATATTATTTTTTCCTAATTCACCCTATATTCTGACCGATCTTTTTCATTTAAGAACAAGAAATTCAGTGCCTATTTGGTATGATCTTATAGTTATTCTTTCATACGCTTGGGCAGGATTGATTTGTGGTTTTATAAGTTTATTGGATATCGAAAAAATGCTTTCATCCTATTTTAAAAGATCAACAATTAGTATTATTGCTGTTTTGTTTCTGTTTCTAAGCAGTTTTGGAGTGTATCTTGGAAGATTTTTGAGATGGAACAGTTGGGATGTTTTGAACAATCCTTTTGGGTTATTTAATGATATTGCTGTGAGATTTGTTTATCCGTTAGACTATACAAAAACGTGGGGAGTTACTGTTTTAATGGGAATCATGCTCAATTTTATGTACTTCATGTTGAGAGCTATTAGAAAGGATACTTTTAGTCCTGAAAAATAACAAGCTAAGCATTTTTTAAGGTTTTAATATACTTTATGGAACAATTTTAGCTTCTGAATAGCATCATGAGCAATTAAAGCTCAAGTGTATCATTTAAAAATAACTATTATGAAAAAATCCTTATTGTTGATCCCATTGATTATTATTTCTTGTAAAAAAGAAGCAACTATTACGGAAACTCCGAATAAAGATTCAATGATGGTCACAGAAATGCCAGAACCCAAAGTAGATTCTGTAGCAATAAGAAAAAAAGATTCTATCATCAATAATTCTCCGGTCACAAAAGAAGTACTGCGTTCGGGGGTGATGAGAAATACGAAGAAAGGCCAGATTATAAGAACGGCAGATGCTTCCCAACTTCCGTTTACACTTGGTGAAGAGTTTACGAAAGATAACCAAGAACTGATTTTAAAAATTACAGATTACGAAAAATCTGATATCAAGGCTAAAATTGTAACCAATCAAAAAGATTTTAACATTAGATTTAACCAAATAAAATTGCCTAATGGAAAGTATGACGGCCCTTTTGGAAGAGAGCTTACGCATGAGATTTCAGGAAAAGGGGAGGTTTGGCTTATTATCGGAAAAAGTAATATGGCTTCTGGAAATGAAAAAGGTAGTTTTAAGGTAAGTGTAGAATAATTTTTGGTACAATTTCTGTAAGTTATCCTGCAAAAGAATTACTATTATGAAAAATATGTTTTTAACAGCCATTGTGGCTTCTACAGCTCTTGTAAGTTGTGGAACTGTTCAGTCACTGGTTCAGAATACATTTCCTTATACAACTAATGTTTTAATTTCTACCGGAGTTCCTGCTGATAAAGAGGTTTCTTCTACGGCAACTGCTACCAATGTACAGACTTGGGTGGGAGGAAATAATAATGCGAAGATCAAAGATGTAAGAATTTCTGATGCTAAAATTTCTGTAGTTTCTCCATCCGGAGGAAATTTGAGTGCCCTTAAATCTATAAAAGTATATGTTTCTTCAAGCGGTACAAAAGAAAGATTAGTGGCATCACGTTCTCCCATTTCTACAAATGCAGCAAGTTTAAATCTAGATCTTAATGATACAGGATTTTTAGATGAAGTGGTAAAAAGTTCAGGTCTTACAGTAAGAACGGTTTACGAATTGAAAAATCAGACAAGTTCAGATATGAACTTAAAAATCGCACTTAATTTCAGCAGTGTTCCTGCGAAATAGTTTTTATAAAAGTTTATTGTAACAAACACGTCTCTCAAAATTTTGAGAGACGTGTTTTATTTTATGATAATCCGTAATTTTATATAATTAAAAATATTCAAATTATTGTTTAATAAACTTCTCAACAACTCTTCTTTGGCCATCTGTGGCATTGATAATGTAGGTTCCTTTTGGAAGTTCTGAGATATTTAATTTTCTATCAGATGAAGTTGAGTTTTTCAGAATAGATTGTCCCGCCATATTAATAATTTCAAAATCAACATTTTTATTTTCCTGGCTTCTTACTGAAATATAATTCGACGCAGGATTAGGATAAATCTCAATTTTTAATGGAGTTACATTTATACTACTTCTTGCAGAGAGCGTAGGATTCTTTTCTAAATGCTCTATAGCTGCTTTAATATTTGGAAGCGGACCAATTTTGGTTGTTAAATTTCCACCTTGAGGTATTCCTGTTGTCACCAGAAGGTTTTTCATAGCTGCCGGAGTTAAATATTGTCCTGTGGTCTGACGATAATAAGATTGAATTAAAATAGCTGCAGAAGATACAACGGGTGTAGCAGAGCTTGTTCCACTGAAAAGTGTATATGTTCTGTTGGTATCTCCATCATAAGTTGCCCAGCCTCCATAACCTGCGGCCAAAACATTTTGCCCCCAACCTTGTACATCCACTCTTGCGCCATATGTACTGAAACTTAATTTTGAATGGGCAGTAGTATTGGTTCCTGCTCCAACAATAATAGCCCCGCTATTACCTCTTGCATTATAAGCCGAGTAGAAAGAAGAATCAAGATTTTCATTACCATTTCCTGCAGCTGCAATAATGATGATTCCGGAATCTGTTGCTGCTTTTGTCAGGTCCCAGATAAGATTGTTATATTCTGCAGCAACATAATTGGAGTTTTGACCTCCCGTTTGCATTTCATACAAAACAATATCTCCTGCCTGGGAAGCGTTAATAGCTCTTGTCACGGCTGCAACTCTGTTATATGAAGTGGTTGTCCATTCTAGAAACCCTTTCATTTCAGTAGCATTATAAGCGCTTCCTGAAAGTCCGATATTGTCTTTTGCTGAACCTAAAATACTCATTACGGCAGTTCCATGATCCAGCCAGTTGTAATTTGGACTGCTTGGAGTTGTAAGTGCTGCATTTGGAGTAACACCAGCTTCTAATTGAATAGTATTTCTGTTAACCAACATTTCATGAGTTTTATGAAAACCATATTCTACATCACGTACTCTTACATTTTGCCCTGTAATTCCTCTTGACCATGCATAATTTACATTAATTCCAGGATTGTCAAATAAATAAGTTTGAGAAGCTTCTAAATTTGGTGTAATCACAAAAGTAGCTGTTGAAGGAGGTTCAATAGGTTCATTGCTCAATATTGAAGCATATTCTATCTCAGGAAATTTTTCAAAACTTTCTGCCAATTTTAAAATATCTTCATTGTCTTTTACTGTAGTTTCAACTTTGAAAATTCGTTTTAACTTTTCAATTGATTCTCCAGAGTTCTTAATTTTTTTACTGCTTTCAAGCATTTCGTTCAGTTTTTGATCACTGAAACCGAGATCATTCACAAATGAAATTCTATTTGATTCTACAAATTCTTTGAATGCAGGATTTTTTCTTAAAGTATAATTAATAATATCAACAGCATTAGCATTTTTAGAAAAAGAAACATAAAGGCTGTGTGAATTTGAGTTTTTCTGTAGTTGAAATTGCCCCTTTCTGTTTTGCCCAAAAGAAAGGAAGAAACAGAAAATAAATAAGATAAAGATTCTTGTTTTCATAAGTATTTTTTTTATTTCTACAATTAGGGAATAAATATAGTGATTTTAAGTTTTGGTTTTAAAAAAAGCGTCTCTCAAAATTTTGAGAGACGCTTTTAAATTATATTAAGATCAAAATCTTATTTAAAATCTACCAATTCTACATCGAAGATTAACGTTGCTCCGGGAGGAATTACACCACCAGCTCCGCTATCTCCATATGCTAAATCAGAAGGAATATAAAATCTGTATTTAGCACCTTTGCTCATCAATTGAATACCTTCAGTCCAACCTTTTATAACTCCTGAAACATTTAGTTCAATAGGTTTTCCTCCTTGTTTTTCTGTAGAATCAAAAATAGTTCCGTCCATTAATTTTCCGGTATAGGCTACATTAGCAGTACTTGATGCAGTAGGTTTTGCTTTTCCGTCACCTGGTGTCAGAACTTCATACTGTAAACCACTTGCTGTAGTTGTTATTTTTTTGTTTAGCTTGTTTTTCGCAAGAAATTCTGCTCCTTTCTTTTTATTTTCTTCAGCTTTCAACTTATCCTGAGCTTGTCTTTTCTCCCCTTGTTTTTGCATGAAACCTTGTAAGAAAGTTCCCATTTCTTCTTTTGGAAGTAATCTTGGCTTATCCGAAAACTCATCTTTAATAGCCTGAGACAAAAGATCAGGATCTACAGTAAATCCTTGCTTTTTAAGGTTTTGGGCAATGTCAAGACCGATGTAATAAGATGCTTTTTGATCGTCTGTATAAGATTTTTGAGCATAAGCAGTGTTGATTCCTGCAAGAAGAACTAAAGTAGCTAACGTTTTTTTCATTTTCTGTTATAAATTATATATGTTGTAAATTTAAGCTTTTGTAATGGAATTTGTTTTTAATCTGATGTAATATAATTGAGCTTCAATAATATTCTACGGATATGGCCTGTTATATATTTGTTATTATTGGTGAGCCAGATTATTGAAATGTTTTTCTCCGGAATCATAATTAAATTTGATTTAAATCCTCCTTGGTCTCCTCCATGTTCGATGACATTAACTTTTTCTTCCGTTTTTGCGTAATAGTAAAAACCTGGATGTATAAACCAAACTCCGGAATGATAAAAAGGCTCCTTCTCTTTCCAGTTTTCGGGACTCCATGCTGTTTTTGAAGATTTGATAATATTGCAGTTTGCAAATTTACATTCATTAATGGCTTTTACATATTTTTTAAGATCTTCAATAGAGCTCCAAACTCCGCCATTTCCAGCAGCAGTGAAAGTTGGATATTCACCATAATCGTACTCTTTATATTTACCATCTTTTAGAATGTATCCGTGAGCAACATTTTTGTTTGGAAAACTCCCATCGGTTATTTTGCTATTGTTCATTCCGGCGGGTTTGAAAATGTTTTTTTCAATGAAGTCTTGCCATTTTCTTTTACCAACTTTTTCAATTATCAAGGCTAATCCGTTGTAAGCAGGATTTGAATATTCAAATTTTGAACCGGGTTCGAATTCTAATGAATCGGAGAAAGTTAGTGGTTTGAAATTTTCATCATCTTTTGCAGTTAAGAAAAAAATGCTGTCTTTTTCAACATGTCTTAGATCTGGAATCCCAGAAGTATGGGTAAGAAAATGTTTCAGTTTTATCTTTGATGCAATTTCTTTGTTTTTAAAATCAGGAAAAAAAGTAAGAAGATTATCATTGGTAGAAAGCAGTTTTCTGTCTTCAAGCAATAAGATTCCGTAGGCTACAAATGTTTTAGTTATCGATCCAAGATTGGAAACCGTTTTTGATGTAAACTTTTCTTTTGTTTTAAGATCTGCCAATCCAAAAGAATTTTCATACAAAACTTTATCATTTTGCTGAATGAGAATACTTCCTCCTGGCTCATTTTCTTTAAATACTTCTGAAAAAGCGGAATCAAGTTTTACTTTTAGAAGCTGATCGCGATTTTGACCTAACAAAAAAGATGAAGCTATAATACAGAATATTAAGTAGGTTTTTAATTTAAAAATCATTGATTAACTTTTGGTTATAGAATCCATCACAATCGTTACGGGACCGTCGTTGATTAATGAAACTTTCATATCTGCTCCAAAGATTCCGCTCTCAGTTTTTAGTCCTGATTTCGATATTTCTTCTTTAAAATAATCAAAAAGAGGAATAGCCTTATCTGGTTTTGCCGCTTTAATGAAGGACGGACGGTTTCCTTTTTTGTAGTCAGCAATTAATGTAAACTGACTGATACAAAGAATCTCTCCAGAAATATCTTGTACAGAAAGGTTGAGCTTTCCATCTTCATCACCGAAAATTCTAAGATTTAAAATTTTCTGAACAAGCCAATCTGCATCTGAATTTTCATCATTTTCATCAATACCTACCAATAGCATTAATCCTTTACCAATTTCTCCTACAATTGTTCCGTCTACTTTTACACTTGCTTCAGAAACTCTTTGAATAACAGCTTTCATATTTAATAATATATATTTAAAACATTACTTGCTGAATCATAGTTGTATAGGTATGTTTTTGGTGGAACGTTAGCAACGGCCGTTGGCTGTCCGGTAAGCAAAATCCATTTTGCATTGTCTTTTGGACACACAATGCTGATATCATCTTTCACCTCAAGAGTGGTATTGGAATCTGGGCAAATATGGGGTGCATTTCTGTCATAAACCTTAAAGGTCGTACTAGAAGCTCTTACTACAATTAATCCTCTGGTACCCGAACTTTGCTCATCAATGTATTTCCAGCCTCCAACTTGGTTTAAAGAATAGTAGGCAGGAAGGTTCAGGTTTAATATTACACTGATGGGAGCGTTCGGAAAACAACTGACTGTGTCTTCTCTTGTACCACAAGAATTTATAGTTAAAACACTGAATATCAGCATTGTGAAAATAGATAGTATTGAGAAACTTTTTTTCATTTCAATTTAAATTTTTATATATTTGTAAAAGTTAAACGATTACAACAACAAAACATTGTCCGGCAAATGTCGGATTATTTTTTTATACTAAAACTAAATTTTGAAAATTATGGCAAGCTATGTAACAAAGGAGGGTTTAGAGAAAATGAAAGCTGAGCTGGAACAGTTAGAAACTGTAGAGAGACCCAAGATTACTCAACAAATTGCAGAAGCTAGAGACAAAGGAGATTTGTCTGAAAATGCAGAATATGATGCGGCTAAAGAAGCACAGGGAATGTTGGAGATGAGAATTTCTAAACTTAAGGATGTTGTTTCTTCTTCCAAGATTATAGATGAAAGCCTATTAGATACTTCAAAAGTTTCAATTTTAACAACAGTGAGACTTAAAAATAATGGAACAAACCAAGAGCAGACTTTTAAATTGGTACCAGATAATGAGAGTGATTTAAAAACTGGAAAAATTTCAGTGAACACTCCAATTGCAAAAGGTTTACTTGGTAAAGTTATTGGGGATACTGCAGAAATTGTTTTACCAAACGGTAACAAGTTATCTTTCGAAGTATTGGAAATTACTCTATAAAACATTAATATCTAATTCTAATAAGAATGAGTACAATATTCACAAAAATCATTAATGGTGAAATTCCATCATATAAAATTGCAGAGAATGAAGATTTTGTTGCTTTCTTAGATGCGATGCCATTGGTGAAAGGACATACTTTGGTAGTTCCTAAAAAAGAAGTTGACCTTATTTTTGATTTGGACAGCGAAGCGTATAAAAACCTTTGGGGGTTTGCTCAGGAAGTTGCCAAGAAAGTCAAAAATGCGATTCCTTGTATAAGAGTAGGGGTGGCAGTTGTAGGATTAGAAGTTCCTCATGCGCATATTCATTTGATACCATTAAATAAGGTGGAGGACATGAATTTTAAAAATGAGAGATTAAAATTAACAAACGAAGAATATACAGAGATTCAAAACTCAATTATTAATTCTTAAAAATAAGTGAATCGTAAAGAAGCAATTTTTTACGATTTTCTTTAACATATATATAATAGTATAAGATGAATTCAAACCAGTGTTCTTTCTGTGGTAGAAAAAGAAGTGAAGTTCAAATGCTTATTTCTGGCCAGAACGGTTTTATTTGCGAAAATTGTATAGAACAGGCTCACCTAATCGTAAAAGATGGAGGTTCTAAAGTAGAACAGTCTCCTGCAGAAAATATTGATGAGCTTAAAAAGCCTAAAGAAATTAAAGAATTTCTTAATGGATATGTAATAGGACAAGATCAGGCTAAAAAGCAATTGTCTATTGCAGTTTACAATCATTATAAAAGATTGCTTCACGCTAAGAACGAAAACAGAGAAGTGGAGTTAGAGAAATCTAATATCATCATGATTGGTGAGACCGGTACCGGGAAAACTTTATTGGCTAAAACAATTGCAAGAGAGTTGAACGTTCCGTTTTGTATTGTAGATGCAACAATTTTAACAGAAGCAGGATATGTAGGGGAAGATGTAGAAAGTATTTTGTCAAGACTTTTGATGGTTGCTGATTATGACGTGGAAAAAGCAGAAAAAGGAATTGTATTTATTGATGAAATAGATAAGATTGCAAGAAAATCTGATAATCCTAGTTTAACAAGAGATGTTTCTGGGGAAGGAGTTCAGCAAGGTTTGTTGAAATTATTAGAGGGAAGTATTGTGAACGTTCCGCCACAAGGAGGAAGAAAGCATCCTGACCAAAAATATATTCAGGTAAATACTCAAAATATTTTATTTATTGCCGGTGGAGCTTTTGACGGTATCAAAGAGATTATCGAAAGAAGAATGAACAAGCAGGCGATAGGTTTTAGCTCTGAAAAGATCAATAAAGTAGATGAGGATGATTATGTATTAACAAATATTAATGCAATTGATCTTCGTACTTTCGGATTAATTCCCGAACTTTTAGGAAGATTTCCAATCATCACTTACCTCGATAAACTCACAAAAGAAGTAATGGTTCGTATCATGAAAGAACCAAAAAACTCAATTGTTAATCAATTTGTGGAACTTTTTAAAATGGATAACACGAAATTGGAGTTTACAGATGGTGCCATAGAGAAAATTGTAGAGGAAACAATGGAGAAGGGACTGGGTGCCAGAGGACTTAGAGGGACAACAGAAAAAGTACTCGAGGACTATATGTTTTCAATAGGAGAAGAGAAAGAAATCGTATTGACTGAAGATAATATTTTTGTTAAAAAATAAAAAATATTTTTTTCCTAGAAGAAAAAAATATACCTTTGCGGGTGAAGATTGTATTAACACACAAATATTTACATACAATGAGAAAAAGTTTATTTGCTATTGGTTTATTAGCAGCTGGGTTTTCTGTTCAGGCGCAGAATGTTCTACTACACGTAGATGACACAGCTACTACGTACGTGAGTAAAGGTACACTGGTTTATTCTGGTGGAGGCGTACAAATGAGAGGAACGGGTGTTGTAGAAAATCACGGTAATTTTATGGTGAGCGGAACAAACACTGATTCCTTTAAGACAATTACTACTGGAAATGTAGACAAAACAGAATCTAATGCAGGAGGGAACTTCGTTAACAAGCTTAATGAGCCTACTGCGTATAATCAACAAAACGCTAACGATGGCGGTACAACACCTCCCGTATACACTTATGGACAGCTATATATTACTGGTGTCCCACAAAATAATATAGTTGGTATTGTTGATGAAGAAATGAGACAAGTTAATCAAGGAGATTACCAACAAATGGGTCTTCCATTTTTTAACAAGACTGTTGCTTCTTTAGGTACAGAATTTGGAAAAACATTTACTAATGTAAGAGGTTCTAAGAATGATGTTGAATATTGGCACAATACTGATGTAAAAGCTGTACATTTTGGAGATTTAAATCTATATAAGTTTGGAGGCGCAGCCCCTTCTTATTATTATTACATGATAGGCGCTCAAGGTCTTGACCTTACTAATACTAAAACTGTTAAAGGTGTTCCTGTTTCAGATGTAGGAAATCCTTATCCTAGTGCTCCCACATTACAGAATGCAGGAGCTAATGTAAATTTTGGTTCATTTGGACAAGGACATAATAGCTTCAATGAGGCATATAATACTTATGTTACGGATGAATTCAATACTGCAGGAGGAAAATGGCAAGGGAATTGGGGCAAGAATATGTACCAATTTGCTAATCCATACCTTACAAATTTAGATTTAACGAACATCGCAGTTAATGAAGCTAATGGTGATGGGATTAATCTAAGTAATATTTATGGAGTTAGAACAGATGTAGGTGGCGTTACCTATAATAATGGAAGTGGTAGTGCTGCTTCTAGTTATAAAGTAGTTACTTATAACTCTGGGGTTCCTACTGGAGATACAGGGTCTCTAGTAATTAGACCGTTTGGAGCATTCACGATTAAGCTTAATGATAATGCTAATAGCGATGCTTTCAATTTTAATAATTTAAGACGATTTAATTATTATGGTAGAGCATCAACTACACCTTACAATGTTACTGCTAATAAAAATGGAGCATCTGGAACTGTAAAGCAGTTAGGAGTTATTGCTCTTGATGCTAATGGAAAAGAGTTAGATAGAACCTATTATGTGGTTTATCCAAATGGTACTACAGGACATACTACCGCTCAAAAGACTCAATATGCAGCAAGTACCGGCAATCTTTTAGGTACTTTTGAAGAGTCTTCTACAGGAGGAATTGACCCTAATTATAGCTCTAATTATTGGTTATATATCAATGAAGCGAATGAAAATGATTTCAAGGGTAAAAATATTAGTTTGATGAATTATAGTTCTCAAATTAAATCTTACAAATTTGAAATTAGAGAAAATGCGGAATTAGTTTCTAACGGGACTCATCAGCTTTCAACTGGTACTGGTTTCTATTACAAAGCTCCGAATGGAAGTGTAATGCAAGCAAAACAAGGTGAAACTATTCCTGTAACGACTAATGCTTCACCATATGATTTGTACTATGGAGAACCTAACCGTGATGTTTTAGCTAGTAAACCGACAGCTACTGTTAATTCTTCTAGAACTATGGTAGTTTATAACCCAGAGATTACTAACTATATTGTTAGATTTGATCCAAATTGGAAAAAAGCAGATATTGAAGTTTATGATATGAGTGGTAAATTGGTTATCTCTAAGAAAGCAGTAAATACTTCTACGGATTTCGTAATTGAATTAGACAATTCTATTAAAAATTCTTATGTTGTAAAAATTGTTTCTGATAAAGGAGAAACTGTTAATACCAAAATCTTAAAATAAAATATATGAAAACTATAAATAAACTAGTAAGTGCTTTTTTTCTTTTTATTGCATTTATGGGAAATGCACAAAAGACAATTGTTATAGATGACCCAACAGTACAAGGGGTTGGTCCAGGGGTTCCTTCACCAATCGATATGTATGTTTATGTTTTAGGGGCTGTTGCAATATTATTTATTGCATTCTATACAAAAAAGTATAAAAGTCAAAAAATATAAAATTTTATTAAAATATTTTAAACTCTCTGATTAATCGGAGAGTTTTTTTATTTTTACATTATGAAAAAGATTTACGTACTATCGGCAGTATTAACTGCATTCTTTTTACAGGCTCAGTTTACTGTTACAGTACAGACGCCTGCAGATTTTAAGGAACAAGATGCTATTCTATATACTCTAAACGGATCAAAGGATATCATTGCTTCTAAAGAGCAGAGTAAAAATAATGTGTGGACTTTTAAATATCCTACAAGTTATTCAGGTATGATGAAAATCTATTTTCCGAATACGAATAATACCTTTAGTTTTATTTCAGAAAATAAAAATGTAAGTGTTAAATTAGTAACTGAAAATAATAAAGTTAAAGATATTATTTATCAAGATGAAGCCAATGACTTAATGAGTAAATCGCAGGAAGGTTCTCAGAAGAAAGAATTGATTTTGCCGGCTCTGACACAAATTAAAGAATATTATAAAGAGAATACTGATTTTGGAAAAGCTTTAAGAACAGAAATAAATAGGCTTTCTGGAGGACTTAATTCTGTTGATCAGGCTCAACACCCTTTTATTTATTACTACAATACCAATTATAGCAAGTTTTTGTCTGCTGATAGCTCAAAAAAAGTTACTCAGGATGATATCGTAAACTTTCTAGATAAATCTAGTGATCTTCTTGAAACATCATCGTTATTAAGACCAATACTTGTTGCTTATTTAAATACAGGAGGCAATACTAATGTAGGGGCTTCGGTAGACAAGCTTTTAGATACTTTAAAGGTAGAAACTCCACGTGGACAAACCGTTTTATCAGAACTGATTGATATCTTTGACGTATACGACATGAATGAGTTTAAGATTAAATATCTTAACCTTGCTAAAGGTCTTAAATGTACGATTAATGACAGGCTGGCTTCAACTATTAAGTCTAATTCGAATGTTGAGATGGGAGCTACTTTCCCGAACAATAAATTCCAATCTCCTGTTAACACAACAGCGAAATCTATTTATGATGTAAAAGCAGATAAGAAGGTGATTGTATTTTGGTCTTCTACTTGTTCGCACTGTGAAAGTGAACTTCCAAAATTATTGGAAAAATATAATGAATTAAAAGGCAAAAATATTCAAATCGTAGGACTTTCTTTGGATACAGATAAAGATTCATACAGCAAAAAAATAAGTGTGTTTCCATGGATTAATGATTCCGAATTGAAGGGATGGAACAGTAGTTATGTAGATACATACAATGTTCATGCAACTCCGACGTATTTTATTTTGGATGCTAACAATAAGATAATCAGCAAACCAGATCACGTAGGTGATGTTTTGGAATATTTTAAGATAAAATAATTTTGGTAGTAAGTAAATATTTTCTATATTTGCACCACCAAAACGGCGAGGTAGCTCAGTTGGTTAGAGCGCAGGATTCATAACCCTGAGGTCACGGGTTCAATTCCCGTCTTCGCTACAATAGCGAGAAAAACCGCAACATTACGTTGCGGTTTTTCGTTTTTATATAGAATAACTTTTTAATTCTTTTCCAATTGAACGGATGGATATATTAGGGGATCAGTTCCAAAAGTTGGGGACTACGCAAAAAGTTGGATCAGTTCCAAAACTTGGGGACTACGCAAAAAGTTTAGATAATCTAAAAAGGAAAAACGATTTATCTCGCACGCCTCTAAGTTGTAATCTGAA
>NZ_FRAV01000023.1 GCF_900142445.1 Chryseobacterium polytrichastri
ATACCATATTTCTTACGACATTCTGTAATTCCTAATTTACCGAATTCAATTTCTTTTACAATCTGAAGTTTCAAACTTAAACTGTAATCTTTCTGTGTACGCTTGACATAAAGCGTTTCTAAGTATTCTTTCATAACGATCATTTTTTTGTGTATCGCTATTTCAGGACTAGACAGATCAGTATAAAAAAAACATCTTTCAAATCGGAAGATGTTTTTTTATACTTTTTCTATACTTAATCTTTATTTGAAGATCTGTTGGTGAATAGCATATACGCTAATCCTAAACCAACACCCGCCAATACAGCCATTTTAGTTTTCTTTGAAGGCACCGGAAACATGGTTTCACCATAAATTCTGTGAGGCTCTGATGATTGATATAAAACATTTCCGTCATCAGAGGGCGCTTTTTTAATCTTCATCATCAGGCGCATTCCTGCGGAGGCTATATTCATGATAGGTTTAGGAAATATACCATAAACATTCTTTAAGAGCATTGAAGCAGTATCTGGAAATAGATCTTTCCTTGGATTTTTTGCCAATTCAACTATTTTGGCTGCAGTATCTCTAGGATCTGCTGCAAAGGGAGGGATTTTAAAATCCAATCCCGAATATTTTGCAGAATGCATATTTCCTGTAGATCGTTGAATCTGCGGATAGAGATTGCAAATATGAACATTGGGAAAATCAGAAATTTCTCCCTGAAGACATTCCATCATCCCTCGAATTCCAAATTTAGTTGCTGAATATACCGCACTGTAGGGTGCCGGCATAAATCCACCAATCGAAACATTATTGATAAGGATTCCTTCATTTTGCTTTTTGAAAATAGGCAATGAAGAGTAGGCGCCATGCATATAGCCAAACAAATTTGTTTTAATCACCTGCTCGTTAAGCTTCATCGGAATATCTTCAAATTTTCCGCTGGCCATTACTCCGGCATTATTCACCCAAATGTCAATTCTTCCGTTAAATTGTAAAGCAGCCTGTGCCAAATTTTCAACCTGCTCTGCAATGGAAACATCTGTAGGAACAGCAAGTGCCGCAACCTCCAAGTCTCTGTATAAACTTACGGTTTCATCTAATGCTTCTTTACCTCTCGCTGCAACAACAATATTACATCCTTCAAGGGCAAAAGCTTCAGCAACCGCTCTTCCTACGCCACTACTTCCTCCTGTAATAACAACTGTTTTTCCCCTAAGGCTTTTCTGTATTATATGATCTGATTTCATTTTGTGAATGGTTTTTAGAATTGTACTTAATTAAAAACAACCTATTATTATGCCATACACCTATAAATTTTTCATTATAATTGATTAAAATATAAATGAATCTGTTTAAACTAATTAAAAATTTAACCGCAAAAGAATCAAAAGCTATTGTTGATTTATTAAGGATTGGTTATTGAGAAAGCAAAAGTCTACAAAAGAATAATATTTCGACTCCGCTCCATATGCAAAGATTTTTAAAAACTTATGTGCTCTTATTTGTAGGCTAACACTCAACTTAAAGTGACTAATGTGTTAATCTTTTGTCACTTTTGCGGTTAAAATAAAAGTTTAAACAAGTTGAATAATTAAAACTTAAACTTGAAAACAGAAATGTAAAATCTTTCGATCCTAAATAAATATTTCTTCTTTACCTAATTATTTATTATTTTTGATTCCATCTGCTTTAAAAAAATATTTTCGACAAAACCGTAGTCAAGAACTCTAATATTTCAAAATGCAACACCTAGAATTTGAACCTTCTGAAGCGTTACAAAACAGCATCCAATGTTTTTGGTATGACAGAAGAGAATTCGGAGAAGTAGAATCAAGTTTTGAGGTAGTTCCTGATGGCTATGCAGAAATTATTTTTCATTTTGGAAGCGGATGTAGCATTGCTCACAACGGAAATATAGAGCCTTTACCATCACCGTTTATGATTGGGCTTCTTAATCAACCGGCTCATTTTTATGCAAAAAATAGTTTAGAGATTATAGGAATCAGATGTTATCCGTGGAGTATTTTTGATCTGCTTGAATTACCATCCGGTAAAGACGGCGTACAGGTTTTTGAGCATTCTATCGCTCAGCTTCAGTCTATCTTAGCTCAATATATTCAGAATGGAGAAATAGAGGAAGCCATAGTTCATGTACAAAAAGAGTTCTTGAGTACAGCTCAAATTTCTAAAGACAATACACTCTATAAAGCCGGAAATGCTATGAGAGAGACAAACGGAACAATGCCCGTAAGTCAAATAGCAACAGAGGCGCATTCAACGATTCGCACCCTAGAAAGAAAGTTTAAACAATCGTCTGGTTATACGGTAAAAGATGTATCCGGTTTGATTCGGTTTGAGCAAGTAAGAAATCAATTATGGATAGATCCGGAATCTAATCTAGCTGCTTTAGCCATTGAATTGGGCTATACCGATCAGGCTCATTTAAGCAGAGAATTCAAACGCTACAGCGGGACAACACCGGCAGCATTTGCCCAAAAAGCAAAGAAAGGGAAACAGATCATCAGCAGTGATTTTATCACATTCAAACAAAAGAAAATTTAATAAAAACTTTGCTTACGATAGGAGTTGTAAGCTAATATTCAATACTTAAAAACAATATGGAAGACAAAAAAAATCAAACTGAGAACCCAGCTTCATCTGCTGCTGATACTCCAAAAGTAACAGGGATTGGTGGAATTTTCTTTTTCACAGACAATCCAAAGGAAACAAGAGAATGGTATGCGAAAAATTTAGGATTAGATACCAACGATTGGGGCTCAACTTTTAAATCCAGAAACGTAAATAATCCGGAAGAAGTAGATTCTTTGCAATGGAGTCCTTTTAAAAGTGGAAGCGAGTATTTTGCACCTTCAAAAAAGGAATTTATGATCAATTACAGAGTTCAGAATATTGAAGGATTGGTGAATAATCTGAAAGAAAACGGTGTCACAGTAGTGGATGAGATTGTAGCCTACGAATACGGAAAATTTGTACATATTATGGATGCAGATGGCAATAAAATAGAGTTGTGGGAACCTGCATAAATTTGCTTTAAAAAATCAAACTACAAAAGGTTCTAAAGTACGTAATTAAAAGCTTTTAGGCCTTTTGTGGTTAAAATCATATAATGAACAAAAAGACAACATCAATACCTGTTAACTCCATGGCTGACGAACGCAGCCCAGGCATTGTTATGGAAAGAGTATCTTTTGATTATCAAATGATTGAGGAAGAGGAGAAAGAGTCTCATCGGCACGATCTTCATTCATTTTTCTTACTCGAAAAAGGCACCGTTTCCATTGAAATTGATTTTCAAAAATATGATATTAAAGAATCATCTGTCATTTATATCCATCCTGATCAGGTGCATTACACAACATCTACCGAAAATATAACCGTCAGCACTTGGGCACTTAACAGCGAATATCTGAATCCTGAATATCTAAAATTATTGGATGAAATCAGACCTGTAAAACCTTTACTATTAGATAAAGAAACGCTTTCTCTTATGTCTGAGACGATATCGCTTTCTTTAAAATTTTATGACCGGAAAAATGAAAAACTCTATCATTCTTTATTAAAAGATATTTGCAATACCTTGGTAGCATTGGTTATTTCTCAATATTTAGAACATACTCAATCTCCGGAAAAACTATCCCGATTTGAAATTATCACCAAGGCTTTTAAACAAATTTTAGAACAGAAATATATAACTGTCAAACGTCCGGCAGATTATGCCCAAGCACTTAATATTTCAACGCCTTACCTGAACGAGTGCATCAAAAACACCACAGGTTATTCTGTTTCTCATCACATCCAACAGCGTATTGTTTTAGAAGCCAAGCGCTTGCTTTATCATTCAGATCAATCGGTAAAAGAGATCTCTACAGCATTAGGATATGATGATTATCCTTATTTTTCTCGCCTTTTTACCAAAGTTGCAGGAATCACTCCTTTAGCTTTCAGAAACAAAAACCGCGATTAGTCCAATACTTACTTTGTTCTGATATTGCAGTCCCTATTTTTACGATGTTCCTTTGTATCAACAAAAAAATAAATACAATGGAATCATTAAAAGATAACTCAGTTCTCATTTCCGGAGCAAGTATAGCAGGACTTTCAACCGCTTACTGGATGAATAGATTAGGCTATAACGTAACCGTAGTTGAACTCGCCAACAAACCTCGCACTGCAGGAGCAGCGATTGATATCAAAGGTTTAGCTTCAGATATTTCTAAACGAATGGGAATTTTTGAGCAATTAAAAGCCAACAGACTGAATGTCGAAAAGATAGAATTTAAAAATGCTGATGATATTTCTGAAGGCACTATTGTAGTGAATGAAGATCCTGAAGCATCCGATGACGATATAGAAATTGAACGCGATCAGTTTATGCATATTTTATTTGATGAACTGAAAAAAGATGTCGAATTTATATTCAACAATAGTATCACTGCTTTAAACGAAACACAAGACAATATACAAGTGAGTTTTAAAGAGGGTTCGCAACGCGCATTCGATTTGGTATTGGGCTGCGACGGCATTCATTCTGGTGTGAGAAGGATTTGGTTTGGTGACGAAACAGAATATTCTCATTTTCTGGGAGCGTATTTTTCTATCACAATTGCCAATAAGCTTTTGATCAAACAAAAAACAATGCAAATGTATAATGTTCCTGATAAGGCTATTACCCTGAATGCTTACAAACATAAAACCGATATTATTTTTTGTTTCTTCTCAGAAAAAGAGATTAATTATGATTACCGAGATGAAGATGAACAAAGAAAAATTATTCTGGAACAGTTTGAAGGACAAAGCTGGAGAACTGCAGAATTATTGGAAGAAGTTCAAAATTCTGAATTCTTTTATTTCGATAAATTCTGTCAGATCAAAATGCCATCATGGACGAAAGGGAGAGTAGCGCTGATAGGCGATGCCGGATATTGTGCTTCTCCCGCCGCAGGAATGGGTGCTTCTTTATCAATAATTGGAGCGGCAACATTAGCAGATGCATTGGAAAAATATGATGGTAATTTTACTCTTGCATTTCAAGAATACAACAAAAATTTGAGACCATTTATTGAAGAAGTGCAAGCTAACGCAGCAGTAAATATTACAGATAATTTCATCCCAAGAACGGAAGAAGCTATTCGTCAAAGAAATACGCAAACACTTAGCTTTTAAGTGTTTTATCTTGAACTTGTAAACTTTCAATTTAACCGTAAAAGAAGCAAAAGATTAATACATTAATATTTTAAGTTGATTATTAAACTGGAAATAAGAACACATCAGTTTTTAATCTTTTTGTTTGATAACCATGTCAAGGTTTAAAACCTTGACATGGTTATTAGAGGCTTTATCAATAGGAGCGGGGTTTAATCCGTTCAAAATAAAAAACATTTTTTAATCACAGGAAAATTGATTCAAAAAAGGCTATAAAAGAATTATTTTTAAGAGATTTGTATTTTAATTGGATAATGCCATCCAATCAATATTAAAAAATGCTAAGCCTTCTTGATTAGCATTTAATAATCAATTATTTTATAAATGAAAAAATCGAATAAAGCCGTTTCCGCAGCATTGTTATCTATGGTTTGCGTCCAGGGTGGAGCTTCTATAGCAAAACAACTGTTTCCTACAATTGGAGCAGTAGGAACAAGTGTATTAAGAATTGGTTTGTCAGCAATACTTCTTACGATCATTAATCGTCCAAAATTTTCCACTTTCACCAAACAACAATGGTTATATTGTTCCCTTTATGGAATAGGAATTGCGGCCATGAATTTGATTTTTTATTTAGCAATACAAAGAATTCCATTAGGATTAGCGGTAACAGTAGAGTTTATTGGTCCTTTATTTTTAGCCTTATCTTTATCTCGAAAATGGATAGACATTCTCTGGGGATTACTCGCCTGTGCCGGTATTTTACTGATTGTTCCGTGGCAAAGTAATAATGTAGATTTGTTAGGACTTTTTCTCGCTTTTCTCGCAGGTACTTTTTGGGCAGTATACATTGTAATGGGAGGTAAAGTAGCAGGAATAATGCAGGGAAAGGACGCCGTTACCACAGGAATGCTTTTCGCCATTCTGATTATTTTACCATTTGCATTATGGGATGGGGGAGTTTTTAAACTTACACCGATACTTTTCTTAAAAGGTTTGGGTGTGGCTATTTTATCAAGCGCATTGCCTTTTTCGTTAGATTTGGTAGCATTAAAAAAACTTCCGGCAAAAACATTTAGTATTTTAACGAGTTTACAACCCGCATTTGCCGCTTTTTCTGGATTGCTATTTTTATCAGAAAAGCTTACCCTTTTACAATGGATTTCTGTGGCGTGTGTCATCTCTGCAAGTATGGGCGCTACAATTTTTAGTGAAAGTAAAAAACAGCAAACCGAACTGTAAAATAGTCTAACTAGGTTGATTTGATTTATCTGAAAAACTTATTTTGTCGCATTTATACAATCCTGTTATATCAACATTTCAGAATTTTGTATTCAGATAAAACAATACAAAATCATGTTATTAAAGAATAAGGAAATAGCTATTATTGGTGCCGGACCGGCAGGATTAACATTAGCAAAATTATTACAACAAGAAGGAGCAGACGTAAAAGTCTATGAAAGGGATCAGGATTCACAAACCAGAATTTGGGGTGGTACCTTAGATCTACACAAAGGCTCGGGACAGGATGCCATGAAAAAAGCAGGATTACTGGAAAGTTATTATGCTAGAGCAGTCCCGATGGGAAGAACTATTGCTGATGAAAAAGGCAAGGTTTTATTCATTAAAAATCAGACACCAGAAAGCCATTACGATAATCCTGAGATCAATAGAAATGATTTAAGACAACTTTTACTCGACAGCTTAGCACCCAATACGGTGATATGGGACAGGAAATTTACAGACCTGGAAAAAACTGACGAAAAATGGATTCTACATTTTGAAAATAATATAATTGCAACCGCAGATTTTGTAATCGGGGCTAATGGAGGAATGTCCAAAGCCAGAAAACATATCACAGATGCTGAAGTAGAGTATACAGGAACTTTTATTATACAAGGCGAAGTTTTTCAACCTGAAAGACAATATCCAGATTTTTTTCAATTGTGTGACAATAATATATTGATGACCGCAAATCAGGGAATTAATGTAATCGCAAACCCAAATAACAACGGCGCATTAACATATAATGTAACATTCAGAAAACCTGAAGAATGGATTAATGAAAATAAATTAGACTTTCAAAATACAGAAAGTATGGCTACATTTCTTTCTGATATGTTAGCTGATTGGGGCGAATGCTATCATCAATTATTCCGTTCAACCTCCTTTTTTGTAGGGTTACCAACCCGTAAAATTTCTGTAGAAGATCCTTGGAAAAATAATCGTCCTTTACCGATCACATTAATTGGAGATGCTGCACACGTCATGCCTCCTTTTGCGGGTCAGGGTGCGAATACCGCATTGTTAGACGCGTTAATTTTATCCGAAAATCTAACCAACGGAACGTTTGGAACAATAGAAGATGCCATCAACGATTATGAACAACAAATGAAGGTTTATGTAAGTGAAGCACAATTAGAAACAAGTAAAAATGAAATTGCGATGCATCAACCTGGGTTTTCGTTCCAGAAAAGGTTTAGCAATTAAGATGACAATAAGTACAAAGAAAGTGTCATATTCTTTGTACTTACTCCTATTTATTTATCCTTTTTTAATTCCAATCGTCTTTAAGGCAGTAGGTGTTAAATATATTTCATCTAAAGCAGTAAATGACTCAATATCATTAAATGTTGAACATTTTAAGTCATTTTTATTAAAAGATAATTCAATAGAATTATTATAAGAGGCTAAAATACGAACAATAGAATATCCATTGTATACAACATCAAATCCTTCAAAAAAACAGTTTCGTTCTGCTATTTGATATACTCTGTTTTCTTCAAACCCAACACCATCATTTTTTTCTCCGTCATTATGCTTTAATGTTTTCCAGATGCTATAGTTTTTAGGTTCTTTAAGGACATTTCCATTGGTATCTATCGGAATAAACATTCCAAGCGTTAAAGGTTGTTTTAGGAAATTAGCATAATTATTCATCAAACTTAATGTTTGAAGATCTGCATATCCTTCGTTTAAATAGTATTCAATAACAAAAGTTGTCATCGGAATCAGCTTGTGAGAAGCATCAGTCGGCATAACCAGTCAATTTTTTTGGAAAAATAAATATAATATTTTTATTTCACTACCACCAATTTGTTGCTTTTAAATTTTTCCTGATAAAAAATCATAAATTGCTGTTGATATTATTGATTAAAAATCCTTTTCCAAAAGGCGAAGTAGAGATTGAAAATAAAGTAATTCAAAAAAGTTGTAAAGACAGACACAAACCAATTTAAACAAAATATAATGATCAAAGTTTTTATTGCCGGAGCTACCGGATGGGCAGGCTCTGAACTAAGTAAAGGAGTCTACAAAACAGATGATATGCAATTAGTGGGTGCTTTATCCAGAAAGAGTAAAGGTAAAAATCTAGGAGAAATTTTAAGTTTAGAAAATGCTGAAATTCCCATTTATGATGATATTAATAATGCCTTATCTGAAGTAGATTTTGATGTTTTAGTAGATTATACAAAACCTGATGTTTGTAAGAAAAATACAATTTCAGCATTAAAGAAAGGGAAAAGAGTAGTGATAGGAACATCAGGGTTAACTGCCGAAGATTATTCAGAAATTGCTACCATAGCTGACGAGAATAATTCTTCTGTTTTAGCAGTTGGTAATTTTTCCCTAACCGTAGTTCTTCTTCAAAAGTTTTCAGAAATGGCAGCGCAATATATTCCAAATTTTGAAATTATTGATTATGCCCATGAAGATAAAATTGACAGCCCAAGCGGAACGGCGAGAGAATTAGCACACCGTCTTTCACAAGTTCAAAAACCTACTGTACATGTCTCAAACGACGAATTGATTGGTGAAAAAGACAGCCGTGGAGCAAATCTTGAAGGGGTTCAGGTGCATTCCATAAGATTACCCGGCCACGTTATTTCTATTGAAACCATCTTTGGATTAAAAGATGAAAAGTTAACCATTAGACACGATTCTGGCTCAAGTGCTGAACCTTATGTAAAAGGAGCTCTTTTAGCAATAGAAAAAGTGGGAACATTTACTGGCTTAAGACGTGGATTGGATACTGTAATGGATTTTTAAAAATTACAAAATAAAAACAATAGAGTAGTACTATCTTTCTGCCTTGCCTTTTAACTAATTGCTAAGCAGAAAGATAGTTATTACTTAATGTGTGGATTAGAAATCTTCAGGGAAAATTCCTGACGCATATTTCCATACCTCCAAAATCTCTTCAAAAGGGATATCATATGGTTCATAAAATGTATTATCAGACGCAACAGTGATAGAACCTTTATTTTTTGCCTTCAGTCGTTTGTAGGTAATTCCGTCATTTGAGGTAACAAAAATATAAGAAGTTCCTGATTTTAAATCATTGATTCCTTCCATATATTTTCCAATAATAAATGAGCCATCCTTAAAAGGAGGCATAGAATCTCCACTGGCAGGGAAGGCCCTGAACTTTCCGTTTTTCAGAAAAGGTAAAGAAATAGTTTCTAAACTTTCAATATAATCAGGATCACTATAACCTCTTAAATATCCCATAGAAGCTTTCTGAGGAATAATTTCAATACTTTCGTTTCCATTCTGATCTACAACAACAGGCAAAACAATCCTGTTATCTGGAAGTTTCAGCATATCATCTAAAGGATATTTTATCAGGTCTACAGAAAGCAAAAGATCAATGCTTACATGAAACAATCTGGAAATCCTGATTAATATATCCACAGGAGGTTTAGATCTGGCGTTTTCATAGGAAATATATCGTGAAGTGGTTATGGTAATTTGCTCAGACAATTCGCGCTGGGTTATTCCTAATTTACCTCGCAAAAGCCTGATGTTATCTGAAAAAATTGACATTATTAAAAATTAGATTCACAAAAATACAAATTGTTTAAAGGAGATCATCAATTTTAGGGCAAAAACAAGCTTCGTTGTGGATAAAAAATTATCAATTATAAAGAATCAACAACACAACCTAAATAAGCATAGCTTTATGACTAGAATAAAAAAATCCGGAAAAGAGAAACGTGACGTCATAAGTCGTTAATATTAAAATCATTAATATATTCAATTTAACATAATATAAATTATAGGATTTTATTTATCCAAACATTTAAAGAGAGTATACCATATACATATTAGTATTTTACCTAAATTTGCAGCTATATAAATAAGTATGAACCACGCGAGCTGTTTGCCTCCTCCAAGATTTTAATATTTCTAAAAAGTAAATGAAGTATTGTAATTTCACGCTGATAAAATTTTATTGGCTGTTTTTTAATGCTTCAGATTTAGTTACATATTAATTTAAAATCTTGTTGTACAGACAGATCATTCTCAATGAAAAAATCATATTTATTATTGCACATTGCTGTGATACTTGCCGGGTTTACCGGTGTTTTCGGAAAACTAATATCTCTTAATGAAGGCTTGCTGGTTTGGTACAGACTTCTTTTTTCAACCCTAATATTATATGCGATTTTAAAGCTGCTCAGAATCGATTATAAAGTTTCACATCGTGAAAAATTCCGTATAGCCAAAGTTGGTTTGCTTATTACTTTGCATTGGCTGTTTTTTTATGCCAGCATAAAATATTCAAACATCTCAATTGGCGTGGTTTGTTATTGTCTCACCAGTTTTTTTACCGCTTTATTTAAACCTTTAATTGATAGAGAAAAATTTAAAGCTTCAGAATTGCTGCTGAGTGCTTTGACAATTTTTGGAATAAGTTTAATTTTTCATTTTGATTCTTCCTATCAATTAGGAATTAGCTTAGGTGTGGTCTCATCAGCGTTTGGAGCACTTTATACAATTTACAACAAACGCCTGGTCAATCAATATGATGCTAAGGTCATCAATTATTATCAAATGTTTGCAGGAACCCTATGCCTAGGAGCTTTTTTGCCCATTTACCTAGTGTTCTTTCCGGCAGATAGCATAATACCTGACTTAAAAGATATGGCTTATTTGGGCGTCTTATCACTTTTTTGTACAGTAGGTCTTTATGTGGCATTTGCAGAGGTTTTGAAGAAAATTCCTGCATTTACCGTAAATCTCACCTTCAATCTTGAGCCCATTTATGCAATCATCATGGCTCTCCTATTCTTCAATGAAAGCAAAGAGATCGGTTTGCCATTCTATGCCGGCCTATCCTTCATCGTGATTTCAGTTATTTTACAGACATTTATTTCAATTCGTAAGAAATCATAATTTTAAAAACCTCTTGTAATGCTTATTACAAGAGGTTTCTTATTCAAAATCAATAATTTACAATAAAATATTTGCGTAGTTAAATAACTTCATATATATTTATAGTCAAATAGCTTCATAATGAATTTAAGACGAGATGTATTTCAGGCCATAGCAGATCCTACCAGAAGATCAATCCTTATGTTGGTTGCCACACAATCAATGACTGCAGGAGCTATTGCTTCGAATTTTGAAACTGCAAGACCCACAGTTTCAAAGCATTTACAGATTCTCACCGCATGCGAACTACTCCATCAGGAACAAAATGGACGCGAAATTATCTATCATCTCAATCCAAATAAAATGAAAGAAATAGCCGATTTTATTGAACCTTTCCGTCAAATGTGGGATGAGAGATTCAATACATTAGAAACTGTAATGAAAGCCTATCAACAGAAAAAATAGAAAATATGGAACTTAAAACAAAAATCCAAGCCGAAGACAACAAACAGGAAATTCTTATTACAAGAGAGTTTGATCTGCCTTTAGAGCTATTATTCAAAGCCTACACAGAAGCTGGATTGGTTGAACAATGGATGGGAACCAAAGTTTTAAAACTTGAAAATCAGCAGCATGGTGGTTATCAGTTTGAAACATTAAATCCCAAAGGTGATATTGTTTTCCGCGCCAATGGAACCATTCATGAGTTTATTCCTAATCAAAGGATTACACGAACTTTTCAAATGGAAAACACTCCTTTTCCTGTTCAGTTAGAATTTTTAGAATTTGAAGGATTAACAGACGGTACTAGTAAAATAACGATTAAAACCATTTATAAATCTGTTGAATACAGAGATCAAATCCTTAAACTTCCATTTGCACAAGGTTTAAATAGCGCACATAATCGTCTGCAGGAAATATTTTCTAATTCTGACCATTGATCAATTATCATTCATTACCAATTACTTAATACTTATAGATATGAATCCTAAAGTAGACTTCTTCTTTGATAAAGCCAAACAATGGCAGAAAGAATTTGAAAAGTTAAGAGCAATTGCCCTGAATACAGGACTTGATGAAGAATTAAAATGGGGATGCCCCTGCTACACCTATCATGGAAAGAATATTTTTTTGATTCATGGGTTTAAAGAATACTGCGCTCTCCTATTCTTTAAAGGTGCATTACTAAGTGACAGTCATTCTATTTTAATTCACCAATCTGAAAATGTGCAGGCTGCAAGGCAAATCCGATTTACAGAACTGAAGGAGATCGTTGATTTAGAAAAAATCATTACAACCTATTTATTTGAAGCGCTTGAAGTAGAAAAGTCAGGTATAAAAGTTGAAATGAAAGAAACTAAGCAATTTGAAATGCCTGAAGAATTTAAAAATAAATTAGATGAAAATTCAGCTCTAAAAGATGCTTTCGAAAACCTAACTCCCGGAAGACAAAGAGCTTACCTACTCTACTTTTCTTCTGCTAAACAAGCAAAAACGCGTGCTTCAAGAATTGAAAAATATATTCCTGACATTCTTATTGGAAAAGGTTTAAATGATTAATTACTAAATAATTAAATAATGGAAACACAAAATAAATCACAAAAAAGAAACAAGATCATTTACTGGATTTTCACTCTTTGGATGTCGTTGGGAATGATTTCAACAGCCGCTGTTCAATTGATGAAGAATAAAGATGAAGTAGAAAACTTCACAAAACTGGGCTTTCCCATTTACTTAATGACCATCATCGGAATCTGGAAAATAATAGGAGTTATTGTTGCTTTAATCCCTAAATATCCGTTATTAAAAGAATGGGCATATGCAGGATTTTTCTTCACAATGTCCGGAGCATTGGCTTCCCATATCATTGTGGGAGATCCTATTAGCAAAATATTCCCCCCTTTATTGCTCCTAACAATTACTTGTATTTCTTGGTATTTTCGACCAGCCGACCGTAAATTAATTTAATTATTTTTGAATACATTTAAAGTCCAATTTTTTAACACAATATCATTCGTATGAAAAACAATAAACATCTATCTTCTGAGTACACAGAAGCTTTGCTTAAAACGTTGAAAATTCGTTTTGAAAAAAACATGAACCGCCATCAAGAGTTAGATTGGGATAAAATTCAGTCAAAGCTAGAAGCAAATCCTAATAAACTTTGGTCTTTAAATGAAATGGAAGAAACTGAAGGTGAGCCAGATGTTATAAGACATGATAAAAAAACTGATGAATATATTTTCGTTGATTGCTCCGCAGAAAGCCCAAAACGAAGAAGTCTTTGCTATGATTATCAGGCATGGGAAGCAAGAAAAGCTAACAAACCTGAAAGTAATGTCATTGATAAAGCCTCAGAAATGGGTGTCGAATTATTAACTGAAGAACAATATCGTCAGCTTCAGGAGTTCGGAAAATTTGATGTTAAAACGTCAAGTTGGATAAAAACGCCACCCAATATCAGAGAATTAGGAGGCGCTATTTTTTGTGACCGCCGTTATAATACCGTTTTCACTTATCACAATGGTGCTGATTCTTATTATGCAGCAAGAGGTTTTCGTGGTTGTTTAAAAGTTTAATATAAATCAAGAATTTTTCAACCAAGGAGATTCTACGCTACAAAATATTATGTTAACTCCTAAATAACTTTCTGCCTATACACTTATAATCATTCTCCATTAAAACGGAAAGTAGTATATATATTTTCACGGTCTTAGCTCTCCCGGTTTTAATGTAAATTTATTTCTCTTTTAATCTCAGATAAAGAATCATGATAGCGTAAGGAGTGCCTGAAAGATCCTTTACCTTACAGTTGAAAAAGATGATGTTTTTTTGAAAATGCTGATGTGAAACTTCAATCTGATATTTTATTCCTGTCGGCATAGCCCTATTCGAATAGCCTTCTAGATTGTCTATTTCATAGGTATTATTACTTCCAAGAAAATCGAAAACCTCACGCAATATACAGTTTATAGTAAAAGCGGAAGGAACAATAGGATAATTGTCAAAATGTCCCTTACATTGATTAGGTGTAAATGGTTCGATAAAAATAATGAATTGATGATCATTTTCTATCACTACTTTCCTCCCAGGAAGTGTTTTATCAAGATCTTCAATGAGATTATCATTATAATAATCTTTGTAAAAAAGTCTAAATGCATCATTCTGTATAATATGATAATCAATTTCAATAGAATAAATTGCTTCCCCTGAATGTTTATCTCTAATCAAAAGTACAGATTTGCCTTTCATCTTTGATTCTAAGAAGCTTTCACAGACGATAGATACTGATTCTGATTTTTTATAGAACAACTGTCTTATTCTCACTTTTTCTCCTAAGAAATAAATCCGTTCTTGAGACTTGGGACTTAATAGCTTATATAAATTACAGCTTCCTACTGATGTTAAAATTTTTATTAATTCTGAAAAATTTTCATTACTAAAATCGAAATTTGAGATTTCAGTCTCTATCCTATCGCCAATAGAAATCGTGTTTTCAGGAATATAAAAATAAGGATAGGTCTCGCCAAGGTATGGAATGATTGTGGTTTGGATGTCAGTTGTTATCATGTGTATAAAATATTAGTTTTAGATTATTTCATGTTAGTAGCTTATTAATCAATAATTTATAATTGATTTTCTTTTGATTATTCAAGAGATGATTAAATTGTTAATTTTTAATGAAGCTGATCTTTTTATAGTTATAAACTATTATAAAAAGATTAATTTCCAGTAAGCAGCAGCTTTAAATGAAATAAAAATAAGCCTGATGAATATATATTTATTTTTGTGATATAGTACAATTATAAATACATGAGCTATCATCTTTAAGTTCGTGAATATCCATTTTAAATAGAATATTTAATTTCATAGCATCACAAATTCCTTGTATGAAAGGTTTTATAGTTGGCCATTCCAGCTGTTCTGCAATCCCAAAGTTCTGGGCTGCTTTATGATAGCGGTCAATTCCTTTTATTAATACTTCAATTATTGTATTATTCCATTGTTTAATTTCAAAACTAAATTCAGGACTGGATGTATACACTGTTCCTAAAAGTATTTTAGCCATAGCTGGAAGATCGGAGTTTAAATTTGGTTTGGCACTCATATTTTTCAATGCTGTTTTTATTCCGAGGTCATACATGAAGTTTTTAGAAATCTGACTTGTAGCATCTTTCCCATAAAGTACTTCAATTTGTTTAAGCATACCTCCATAAAAAGCCCCTGTAATATCTGAAAGGTTTTGGACGAGTTCTACAAAGCTTTTTGGAAAAAACTCTTCAATAATTTGTTCTTGGCTTACTTCGGAAGGAAAAATATCATTTTTTCTAAAATTATATAATGTCAAGAATGTTTCTGGCAGATGTTTATTATTTTCGTTCATTGTTAATTTATTAAATGATGAGTGGTAAAATAATATTTAGTATTAAATAAATGTCCGTTTTCAATCATACACCTGTAATACCAACTATTACAAAAGTATTGATGACTTTATTGCCATATATGTCTGATTTAATCTGTAAAATGAGTTCATCTAGATATAATTGAAGATATTTTAGTTTAATTTTAGGGTAAAACTTCAGAAAACAGATATCGTATCTATTTGATTTACAAATCAATGAATAATGTTATGATTGGTTGCGGATATACAGATAGTATTATAAATCAGACTGATCCTTATCTTCTTTTATATAATAATAATAATTCAAATCCTCCATAGATCCTAACAGAAAATAAGAAATAAACCTATAATCCTGAATTTCAAGGCTAGGGTCTTCTTCATCTAAAATCACGGAAACACTTATAATTTTTGTATGATTGCTATCATAATCATTTTTAGAAAAAATATTCCAGCGATTATCGGTTGTCTTACTAGATTTAGAGTTAGTATCATTAAACGATTTTTCAATATCTCCATTCTCTAAGTTATTCGCAACTCCCACTCCCATTAAGAGATGAGGGTATCTATAATCAAATAAATATGTTTCTTCATCTAGAATAAATGAAGAAGTGATATCTATCTCATTTGCATTTCCAGTTTCTAATGCTCCAATAATGGGGCTAGTGGTAGTGGTTATCATAATATTTATATTTGGGTATATTAAAAATTACGAATTGCATTGAATTCTAATTATTTATTAAATAATTTAAAATCTATAGAAAACATGTTATTTAGGACATATTTAACTACCAACGCGAAATACAATCATGAATAATAGTATAAATATACAAATTAATTTTATTGAATTCAATAAAACAACTCATTATACTGTGTAATTATTTCTAAAAAACTATATTATGTTTATGAATCGACAACAATACCTTGATATAACAAAATAGCAGGAGCATACTTTCTATTTAAATAGATGACTAATGCGAGAGGGTTTCGTAGCTATTTGAAAGTATAGAAAAAATAATTAAACCATTAAAATTTATCTTAATCTTAATGGTTTAATATAAATCAAGAATTTTTCAGCCAAGGAGATTCTACGCTCCAAAATATTATGTTAACTCCTAAATAACTTTCTGCATACTCTACAAACTCCTCTTTTGTAAAAGGCTTTTTGGTCTTTGGATTTTTATATGTTAATGTCGGTTCCTGTACTGCCATTGCTACCAAAGATAAATTTCCTTTGTATTTATTAAAGAATGGATATGAGTTTTTCATCTGTGCATTTTTATTGGGAACAATATCTGGTCCACCCACACCTACATTATTCTCTTTTGCAAATTCAAATAATCTAGACATATATTTATGATCGTTATCCCACTCACAAGGAAAAAAATTCACATACTGTAGGACGTAAGATTTCTTGAAGGCATTTCTTGCAAACTTCAAATTATCAAGTTCAGCCTGAAAATATTTATCACAGCTAAAACCTGTTTTGTCTCTTTTCATATCAATGTCAATAGCAGTCTCGGGTAAATTAATCCCTTGAATCTTTCCATCAAACTTTTTAGCCAACTCTCCTATTAATTTTTGAAATCTTTGCTGAACTGCAGGATTCCATTGCTGGGCTATCCATCCATTTCCAACAGGTTTATTTTCTCCGGGATTATCAAATTGTGGAACCAGTCCTCCCGCATACTCTTTTTCATTTAATACATAATCAGGAACATATCTCGCTTTAGGTTCAAAAAAACGATCCTGAAGTTGAATAAACAATTTTCTATTCAGTTTAGTTAAATAATCAAGATCCTTTTCAATTCTTGAAAAGTCATAAACATCTTTCGCTGTTTCTAATGATCTCCAATTATAAACAATTTGAACGCCACCAATATCTTTCCTGGTAATCAGTTTTTCTATTTTCTGCAGATCTCCTGAAGAAGTATAGATATAATTTTGTGGAGTTTCTGCTTTTAACAGATGAAGTCCAAAAGTAAACAGACTAATACAAATAATTTTAAGTAAATTTCTCATAACCATGAATTTATTTATTGTGTTAGCATCATTTATCGTGCCTCAATTTATTTTCCGCTGTACGGGAAATTATTCGAAAATATTTTTTATAAGCGATTCTCAGCGATTAGGAAAATCATCCATAAATACGTTATTTCTTCAAAAAATAAAATCACAAATATTTTAAAACAAAAAATATTTTTAATTTACAAATACTTCTATTAAAAATAGTATTGGTATTTTAGCAACGCGAAATTTGAATTTAACATAATAAAAAGGATATGAAAAAATTAGTCTTATTAAGTACATTCTCTGTTTTCTTACTTAATTGTAATAAAAAAACTGAAGTTCCTGCTCCAAAAGTTGAAACTGATTCTGTTGCAGTCGCTGAACCAGTAATTGATACATTGGGTCCTAAATCTTTTTGCTACATGCAGGTAGTTGGAAAAGACTCTCTTTTTGTAAGCATTGATGATAATTTAGGAACTGTTACAGGAAAAATGTACAATAAATTCTTTGAAAAAGATCAATCAAAAGGAACATTATCTGGAATAAAATCTGGTGATACGCTGAAATTAACTTATGAATTTGCCGCTGAAGGAAAAAAAGGAAACACAAACGATATTTATTTTCTTCAAAAGAAAGATGCATTAATTGAAGGTACCGGAGAAAAAGATGCTCAAACAGGTACTAAATATATAAATGAGAATAAAATAAAATATGATGGAACCAGCTATAAACTAGCTGATTGTAAATTGGTTGAAAAAGCTTTGAAATAAAAGAAATATTATTCCCTAAATATTGAAATACATTGCATGGTATTTGCTATAGTACGGGCTCACTCTCATACTAACATAAATTACAAATAACACTATGCGAAGTTTAAATTTTAAACCGTTTTCAAAAGATGAATTAATAAATGGACTGAAGAAAACGTTTCCACAATATAAAATTCAGACAAGTTTTGGAGCATTACAAGTAAGAACAAGTGGCTTTACTTTAACAGGAAATGTAAAAATAAATGCCAAACCAGAAATTGGGAAAGTAACCACTGAGACTGCTTCCGATTCTGCGTTATTGTATTTAATCTTTTGTTTTCCTATCGGGATTTATATGTACATGAAAAAAGAAAGGATAAAAAAACTTGAAAATGAAGTTATTGAGGGCATCCAGAAAATACTTGTCGAAGATAAATAAAAAGAAAGACAGTCTATGTAGGCTGTCTTTCTTTTTATGATAACTTATTTATTAAGAATTTCAATAAATCTATTGACAGCTTCATCACTGGTATTCCAAGAAGTGATAAGTCGGATTGCAGAATGATCTTCATTAATTTTCTCCCAGACAAAAAAATCAAATTTTTCAGCTAAAATAGCAATCAAACTATTAGTTAAAATAGGAAATATTTGATTAGTATAAGTATCTGTAAGAAACTTTACTCCCTTGTCTTTCATTGCATTTTTGATTTTCATGGCCTGGTTATTTGCATGTTTGGCCAGATCAAAATACAAATCATTCTTCATAAGTTCCAGAAACTGAATTCCCAATAGCCTTCCTTTTGCCATTAATGCCCCTTTCTGTTTAATATTAAAGGCGAAATCTTGTTGAAGATCCTGATTATTAATAACAATAGCCTCTCCTATTAATGCTCCATTTTTAGTTCCACCAATATAAAAAATATCGGTTAGCTCTGCCACTTTTTCTAAAGTCAGATCATTGATTTCCGAAGTTAAACCATGTCCCAACCTAGCTCCATCCATAAATAAATAGAGCCCGTTTGCTTTACAAAAAGTAAATAAATCTTCTAATTCTTTTGTATTGTAAATGGTACCCAACTCCGTAGAATTAGAGATGTACACCAACTTTGGCATTACCTGGTGGGGAATATTTTGATGGCCTTCCAAAACAGGAATAATATCTGAGGGTCTTATTTTTCCATCTTCAGTATTAATATTTAAAATTTTATGTCCTGTAGCTTCAATAGCTCCGGTTTCATAATTTAATATATGTCCTGTAGACGCGGATATTACACATTGATAAGGTCTTAGAATAGAAGAAATAACAATTAAATTAGCCTGAGTTCCACCGGACACAAAATAAATGTCCGAATTTGGATTTTTAATCTTCTCTTTGATTAATTCTTTAGCTTGTAAAGAATAATCATCCTCACCATAACCAGCCTGCTGATCTAGATTAGTTTGCAAAAGTGCATGTAAAATATTCGGGTGACATCCTTCCGAATAGTCGTTTTTAAATGAAAATTTCATACAGTAAAAGTAAAAAAAGTTAAAATAACAAGAGCAGAATTTTAATAAAATTTTGTTAGATTTGTATTGAAAATCATCTAACATTTTGAAAACAACATTAACAGAAGAAAATTATCTGAAAGCCTTGTTTCATTTAGTTGACAATGAGGGAAAGGTTACGATTAACGAGCTTAGCAAATTTTTAAATGTAAAAATGCCGAGTGTTAATAATATGATGAAGAAATTTGCAGATAAAAGCTGGGTTATTTATGAAACTTATAAACCACTCAGAATCACAGAAAAAGGAAAACGCGAAGCCTCTTTGGTTGTTCGTAAACACCGTCTTACCGAAATGTTTTTGGTAAAAAAAATGAATTTTGGTTGGGAAAATGTTCACGAAATTGCAGAGCAGCTAGAGCACGTACACTCTACTATATTCTTTGATAAAATGGATGAAATCCTAGATTATCCAAAATTTGATCCTCATGGAGAACCTATTCCTGATAAAGATGGAAATATTATAGCCCAGGATTTACAGAAATTAAGTTCCTGTCAGGTTGGTGAAACGGTAATTTTTGCTTCGGTAACTCTTTCCGATGACGCCTTTCTTAATTATTTAACAGAAAGAAAACTACTTTTGGATACCAAAATAAAAATTATTAAAATTGAAAGTTTTGATAAATCCGTAACCGTTGAAGTAGATGGGAAACAAGAAATTTTGGGTAAAAAAGCAACCGAGAAAATATTAGTAAAAAAATAAAAAATGGTGATTTAGAGTGTCTAAATCACCATTTTTCTATCCCTTATCTTTATTTCAAACTATTTTTCAAAATTTCAGAAACGGTTTCAATTTCTTCCATTGTATTGAAATAATGCGGTGAAAGTCTTACTATTCCGTTTACATTTTTGTTTGTAAAATCTATCAATGCTGAGTTTTTGTAAGTCACTGAGGAAAATACATTGTGCTCTTTAAGGACCCTTTGAATATTTTCAAGATCACCATCAGGCCCACAAAAAGTGATGATACTACTCAAATGATTTCCTTTATCTTGTATCTTAAACCCAGCGTTCTGGAGATTCCCTCTCAGTTTTTCTGCTAATTTTTTATTATAATTTTCAATGCTATCCAAACCAATGGTATTAGCATAGCGAATCGCTTCTGTAAAACCAATTATTGAAGCACAAGAATTTTCCCAATGCTCAAATCTTTTTGCTGTTTTAAATAATTCATAATCATTATATTCAGTCCAATCTGCACCTCTTGAATCTAATAATATAGGAGCGAAATTTTGTTCTAATATTCTATCGGCAACATATAAAAATCCTGTTCCTCTGGGGCCACGCATAAATTTCCTCCCTGTGGCAGTAAGAAAATCACAATCAATTTTTTCAACGTCCACACTCATTTGCCCAACAGTTTGGCAGGCATCAACCAAATATAAAATGCCATACTGACGACAGATTTTTCCAACTCCCTCAATATTTTGGATCAATCCAGAATTGGTAGGAATATGAGTTACCGCTACTAATTTTGGATGATGTTGTTTGATCAAATTCTCTAAATCTTCTAAATCTAACTCATTATCTGAAAGATTTTTTGTTCTTATGATCTTTACATTTAATTTTTTCTGTAATGAAATAAAGGTAATCTGATTAGAAATATAGTCGTCAACCGTGGTAATGATACAATCTCCTTCTTTAAAAATAATACTTGATAAAGCTTTAGCATATGCTTCTGTAGCACTTGTTGCAAAAGCAATATTTGAAGATTTAGTGTTGATTAATTTTGCGGTTTCCTCATAAAACTGCTCTAATAATTTTGCGTTTCGGTTGGCTACTTCATATCCTCCAAATTGCTCTTCTTGCTGAAGATAATCAATCATTGATTCTACCACAACCTTTGGCATTAATGATGAACCGGCATTGTTAAAAAATATCTTATTATCGGATAGCCCCTTTGTGTCTTGTCTTATTAAGTCTATGTTCATTTTTTATTGTTTTGTCTCCCATTAATTTCAATTATTTATACAGATGAATATCTATAATATTAACTAAAAACCTTGAAAATTTAATCAAACAATTTTATACAAAAAATCCCGAATTATGATGTTCGGGATTAACTATTTTTTTGAAAGTGATTTTAAAATTAATCTAGAACACTCCAACCTCTTTTTGGATTGTTATTAGAAGAAACTTCTTGTTCATTAACAATGATGTTTTCTTTTCTTTGACCAATATACTCCAATTCACTTAATTTAGAGAAAATCGTCTCTAAACTCTTCAACATCAAATTAATATCGCGAAGTGGCTCTCCACAACGATGGTGTTCGTAATTGGTTTCAGCAACAGTAGATAATTGGTTCAGTAAAGTATGAGGAGCAATTTCACTCCATTCTAAACTGTAATTCAACATTTCTTCCAACTCTGCAGGAACCAAAACCTGAGTAGCATTATATAGGTGAAGTGCTAATTTTGCAAAAGATTCAATCAGGAATATAGGGGGTTGCCCCGGAGTAATATTTCTGAACTGGAAGTACATATCTCCAAAAATGGTAACCATTGTACTGCACAGATATTTAACGTTTTGAGCTAATGCAGTATTTTGATTTTTATGAGATGTTTTCTGAATAATCTTGAAAGCATACTGCTGCAAATTTCCAATAGATTTCCCAAAGCGTGTGTAATAATCTATCAAAGCGGGATGGCTTTGAATAGAGGTACAAGGTGGAATAAAATTAGAATCAATTTGTGCAATATTTCCTTTCAAGTCTACTTTTCCTGCAATCAGATAGTTCCCTCCAGAATAGCTGCTGTTTAAAGAAGCTACAGGAACGAGCTCTATAAGATGGTTCGATTGTGTATTTGGATGACGAGGAGGAATTTCTTCCGGATCAACCTCTCCAAATGGAACCTTATCAAACGGATTTACAGAAATTAAGATATAATATTCACCATCAGCCTGTTCTTCATTTCTTAATTTTGCTAAGGATTTTACGCTTACTCTTCTGTCTTTGAGTTCAACTCTATATCCTGCTAAAGTTACTGCACTGCAATGTTTTATAACTAATTGCACATCATTGGTAGCAGTATTTTGAACATCAAAAATAGTTTTATCTGTAAACTCAGCCGGAATAGGTAAAAGTCCGTAATTATAAGTTGTAATCGCCAGAGAATTAGAATCTCTGATGGTATCTATTAAAAAATCATCCTGATCATTCAGGTGTTTCTGGGAAACTTTCATCCCATCTACCCAATTGACTGCAAAGTGTTTTAGAGGCTGTATCATATGTAATACTTTTAAAATTTGTGATTATGATTTTTTCGTAATTCCTTCTTCTTCATGTTGGATAACTCTTTTACAAATAACTACTTCATTTTCTGAAATGCCATTTTCGGTGATATCCATATCGAAATTAATATATCTTCTGAAGCTGAAAAACGATTTTTTTGTATAAAATATCCAATAATAAGGTTCTTTTTCCTGATCTGATAAATGAATGATAGAACCAGGGTTTTTATGATTATAATCATCCACTACTCTATAAAACCAATCTCCGTAGGTAACTCCTGTGGGTAAAGTTTTAGCTTTAATTCTAAATCTGTTGGAATCTTCTAAATTTTTACTAAGCTCAACATTCAATACCATAAGTCTATCAAAATCTGCGCCTTCAAAATCTGGTAATTTCTGATCCGGTGAATATCTCCATGTTTTATAAATATCAAATGGAATACTGATAAACTGGATATAACAATAATAAAACACCATGGGAACAAGGAAAATCAACATACTTGTAGCCGACATAAGAGCATATCCCGTTTCTTTACTCATCCAATTGAAAATAAGATAAAAAAGATAACCTCCGAATACGATACATGTTAATGAAAGAACGGATTCAAACAGAATACTCATTGAAAGAGATTCAATATGTTTTTTGAAATATTTATGCAATAAATTAACGTGAATAATCCCCAAAATAAGATAGATTATCTGTGCAATAAGATACCAATACGGATTAAATAAGTTTCCTGCAAACCCGAAAAATCCTGGCAAAGCAAGACATAAACTGCACAACAAAAAGTAAATTATAATTACTTTAATTTTTATAGCAGGTTTATTTCTTCTGATTATCCCCAAGATAACCATCATGATAACTGCTATTAAAGGCATTAAAATGTACCTCAAAAAGACCCCTTTTACTGAAGAAACTTCCATCTATTTTTTTCGAATTTATATTATGTTGGTAATTGTAAATATAATAAAATATTTTACAGAAAAGTAGAGTATCCAAGGCGGTTTGAATTTCTTTCATTATCTTCCAGCATAAATGAATATTCTTTCTTCTCTGTGATAAAATTCTCTTCCACATCTACCGTTACCGGAAGAAAATAATCATATAAAGCCTGAAGCACTTTTCTGAAAGGATTTCCTGCAATATACTTTTTCATGTGTTGATACGGAATCGGGCCAATATTTATTACCCAATTTCTCTGTCCATCCATATGCTTACCACTAGGAATGTAGGTTACTCCCAATATTGAATTTCCTAGTAACATAGAATCATCATTTTCATCTATATTATCAATTACATTCGGTGAAAAAGTAACTTCTACAGGCACTTGTAAAAACGCAGTCATGCACCTTTCAAACCATTTTTTATCTCCTCGTATCTGGTGAAAAAATGGTAAGATATAAATGAAGATATAAGCATTTTGCTTATCTAGCATTTTTATCAAAGGCCAAAGTTCACTCACGGTGTTCAGCAAAGAATCCGTGTCACTGGTGAGATCAAAATCAAATTCTTTAAGCAAAGCACTAATCTCTGTAAAAAATACTTCCAGCTCAAACGGGCGGAAAAATTTACGTGCATCCTCTTCTACGATCTTTTGCTTACGAATCTCTCTAACAACACTTTCTACATTTTTTCTCGTAGCACCTAGAGACGGTGGATGAAAAAGCCCTTCCGGAAGGTAATCGTAGATTCCTTCTCTATAGGTTTCTATCGTAAAAACCTCTTCATCAAAGCCTAAATAATTACTCGAAATATTTTTAATATCTTTTAAATAAGCTCTGTCATTGATCCCAATACGTTCAATGAAAATATTACTTACCGTTCTGTGATACTTCAATAAATTCACTGCAACAGCTTCGGCTTTAAAGTCTGTCTGCAGTTTATTGTAATTCATTTCTACAATATTATTTTCATACATAGTGTTTCCTGTAATTATGGCTTGTAAAGGTAATATATCTCTGATTATTGAAAAAATATTTTCTCAATAAATTTCTTCTAAAAGTACTAATTTATTGGCATTACAAAGAATAATATAGTAAATTCCGTGAAAATACGGTAAATAGGTGTGTTTTAGTTTTTTCCGTCATCTTTACTAGTAAAGTTAATATTATACATTACAATTGAAACATTAAATTGTTTTCACATTGCCTACCAATACTCTATCAATCTTACATTATGAGGTTTACATCGCGTCTAAGAAAATAAAAATGATTTAATACAAACTTTTTATTTAGATTAAATTTTATTAATGTAACAACGATAATAAATCAGCCAATTTTTAATACTATTCAGAAAGTGAGCCGTATCTTTGCAACCTGAAAAATGTTATTTAAAAAATGAAACGTATTTATTCTAAAATTCTGATGTTAGCATTCATCGCATCTTCATTGTATTCTTATGCGTGGGGATTAACGGGGCACAGAATTATTGCAGAGATCGCAGAAAACCATTTATCTGGTAAGGCGAGAAGAGAGATCAAAAAAATAATGGGAAGAGAGCGTCTTGCGTATTGGGCAAACTGGCCAGATTTTATTAAATCTGATACTACAGGAGCTTGGAAGCAGGCTTCAGCTTGGCATTATGTAAATATTGATCCACAGACTGATTTTAAAGCATTTGAGCAAAATTTAAAAGCTCAGGCTGGTCCAAATCTTTACACGCAAGTAAAAACATTGTCTGCTCAGATAAAAGATGAGAAAACTTCTGAAAAAGACAGAAAAATTGCGTTGGTTTTCTTAATTCACATTATGGGAGATCTTGCTCAGCCTATGCACACAGGAAGATCTGAAGATTTAGGTGGAAACAAAATTAATGTCACTTATTTTGGAGAGAAAACAAATTTACACTCAGTTTGGGATGGAAAATTAGTAGACTCACAAAAATATAGCTACACAGAATATTCAACATTATTGGATATCAAATCTAAAGACGAAGTAAAACAAATTCAAACAGGAACGTTAGAAGACTGGTTGTATGACTCTCATAAAATCGCAAATAAAATTTATGCGCAGACTCCAGAGGGTTCAAAATTATCTTATGACTATCAATATAAATTTAATGATACGTTAGAAAGACAACTTCTTTACGGAGGATTGAGATTAGCAAAATTATTGAATGACCTTTTTTAATATAAATCGTCAATATTGAATTTTTAATTCATTTAATATATAAAAGTGAGGCTTCGGCTTCACTTTTTTCTTTGTTGAATGATAGAGATTATGCTGAATAATAAAAAAAGATTAAATTTTCTTATGTAGCTTTTTTCCATTACTGTTAGTGGTTAAACTCTTATTTTCAGAGTATTAATTCCTACAATGTACGCTTAATTTTTGAAATTTATTTTAATTAAGTAATAAATATTGAAACTTGTGTAACCTTTTTACTCTTTCAAACGTATAATATAATGTAACTCTATATTTGAGGATAAAATAAATGAGACAATTAAAAATCACTAAGCAGGTAACCAACAGGGAAACTGCTTCATTAGACAAGTATTTGCAGGAAATTGGTAAAGTGGAACTGATCACTGCGGACGAAGAAGTAGATTTGGCACAAAGAATACGTGCGGGCGACAGAGCTGCACTAGAGAAATTAATCAAGGCCAACCTTCGTTTCGTAGTTTCCGTATCTAAGCAATACCAAAATCAAGGTCTTTCTTTACCCGATTTAATTAATGAAGGTAACTTAGGATTAATGAAAGCGGCAAAAAGGTATGATGAAACTAGAGGTTTCAAATTTATCTCTTATGCGGTTTGGTGGATTCGTCAATCTATTTTACAGGCTTTGGCAGAACAGTCAAGAATTGTAAGATTACCATTGAATAAAATTGGTTCCATCAACAAGATCAACAAAGCATACGCTCACCTTGAACAAGAAAACGAAAGACCACCTTCTCCGGAAGAATTGGCTGAAGTTCTTGATATGAGTGAGGAAGATATTAAAGAATCTATGAAGAACTCCGGTAGACACTTGTCTATGGATGCACCTCTAGTAGAAGGTGAAGATTCTAATCTTTATGATGTATTGCGTTCAGGAGAATCTCCAAGTCCGGATAAAGATCTAATGCTTGAATCTCTTCAAATTGAAATTGAAAGAGCATTGAATACTTTAACTCCAAGAGAAGCTGACTTGGTAAGATTGTACTTCGGATTGAACGGAAAACACCCAATGACTTTAGAAGAAATTGGTGAAACTTTCGATCTTACAAGAGAGAGAGTACGTCAGATCAAAGAAAAAGCAATTAAGAGACTGAAACATAATACCAGAAGCAAGATCTTGAAATCTTATTTAGGTAAATAATTTTAGCACAACAATTATTAGGCGGAGTTTGTTTTTTCAAGCTCCGCTTTTTTTTGTAACAATTTTGGAAGTATCTTCAACTAATTGAAATAATAAATTATCCATTAAGAGTTTCCCTTATTACCGAAATGGCAGCGAAACAAAAAAAACAAACTATGAAAAAAACACTTTTCTCTTCTATCCTATCTCTATCATTACTTTCTTGCTCAGAAAATAAATATCAAAACAAACCCATCGTAGAAAACGCTGTAGATAATTCAGAATCTTCTGTAGGATCATTAAAAGAAAGTAGCTTATATTCTCGTGATATAAATATGGTTCATCAGATTTATGGAGAATTAATGAAAAATGATAAGAAACTTCAGGCTCTTGATGATAAAATTAACAAAATAAACGAAGAAACAGAAAAAGGAACTTCTCAATATAATGGTATTATTGGTAAGACTGAAACTTACTACAACGATGCAGCTACATTAGCAAGAGCAATAAGCGACTCTCTATTAAAACAGGAAATTAATAAAGAAGTAAACGCAAGTTTAGAAAAGTATCATTTAAAAATCAAACGTATTAAAGATTTAATTGCGGAAGTTGACAAGAATAAAGTAAAATTACACAATCAGTACGTGATTTTCAAAATTAGGAAAACCCTTCCCGAAATTGAAAAATACCAAAATGCGCATCCTCTAAAAACAGACAGTTTAGATAATTTCATCAATAAACAAAATCAATTATTGAATGAAATAAAAAACTTAAAATAATTAAAATCAACTACATATAAATTTCAAATCATGCAATACACCACCCAATGGCTCAACGAAAAAACACGAATTAAAGAATTGGTTGATTTCTTTATCACCCACAAAACAGAATCTTATATTTCTCACAGTGAAATAATAACCGGGCGTGCAGCAAATCCAACTGAATGGAGCGCTGATCTGGAATCTATATTAACCGCTCAATTTAGTGAAGAAGATACTTCTGCTTCAAATTTAAAAATTCTAATCGCAGAAAATAATGAAGGGAAAATCATAGGAATGCTTGTTTTCTATGTTATTAATAGTGGTTTTAAAAGTTACGCCGTCCTTGAAGATATGCTTTTAGATCAATCGGTTCGTGGGCAATCTATTGGAAGTACATTATTGGAAAAGGCCATTCAGGAATCTAAAAACTGGTCAATCGATTTTATCTTACTAGAAAGTGGGATCAATAATAAAGGAGCGCATCATTTCTTTGAAAAATATGGGTTTAAAAAAGTATCTGAAAATTATATGTTGACTTTATAAAAGTCTATTTTCAAACAACAAAACTGTATAGCTGATGAATTCAATCTCAATAATCGGAGCCGGAATTGGAGGGTTAACGCTTGGAAACGTTTTAAAACAGCATCATTTAGATTTCACTATTTATGAATCTGCTCCAGCAATAAAACCTGTCGGAGCCGGAATTATGATGGCTGTCAATGCGATGCAGATCTTTGATCAATTAGGATTAAAAGAGAAAATTGAGAAAGCAGGAAATATAATTCACGGAATTTCGATCACCGATGAAAAGCTGAAGCCTATAACAAAAACCAATATTTCTGAATTAGAAAGGAAATACAATTCATGTAATGTAGCCATTCACAGAGCCGAATTACAAAAGATACTGGCTGAAAATATAGGTTCTGAACATATTAAGCTTGATCATTCTTTACAGCAAATAGAAAAGAAAGAACACTATTTTTTACACTTTGAAAACGGGCAAAAAATAGAAAGTAACATTGTTTTCGGAGCCGATGGAATTCATTCCAACATAAGAAATCAAATCTTTGAAACAGGAACGATTAGAAATGCAAAGCAAAAATGCTGGCGCGGACTCACTGATTTTGAACTGCCTGAAAAATACCATCATCAAGCCTTTGAAATATGGGGGAATGGGAAACGCTTTGGCTTTGTGAAGCTTTCGGAGAAGAAAGTATATTGGTATGCTTTAATCAATGAAAAAAAATTTAACAATAACTTAAATTTGCTTGATTATTTTTCTGATTTTAATCCGCTAGTTTTACATATTCTTGAATCAACTCTACAAGAAGATATTATTTTGAATGATATTATAGACCTCTCGCCCATTCCGAAATGGTATTCTGAAAACCTTTGCCTGATTGGTGATGCAGCTCATGCAACCACTCCAAACATGGGGCAAGGTGCTTGTCAGGCTATTGAAGATTCTTACATTATTGGGAAGTTACTCGAGAAGCATAAAGACTTTAATTTCATCTTCGAGCAATTTCAAAAAATCAGAAGAAAAAAGGTTGACTATATTGTAAATACCAGTTGGAAAATCGGACAAATTTCGCAATGGGAACAAGGAAATTCTCTACGTAATTTCTTTATGAGGCTTATTCCGGAAACCACCAATCAAAAATTAGTTGAAAAAGTTATACAATTGGAATTATAATGATCACGGTAAAAACCTTCAAATTCGAATCTAATCTTGCGTTTGCCAGTTCTTATTTAAAAGAGCAACATATTCCTCATTTTGCAGATTTAAAAACGAAATCTCTTCTTTCGGATGAAAAAACAAAAGATGAAATTTTAAAAATCATAGAAGATTTAAAAATAGATGAAACCGATGTAGAACCTGATGAAGAAATACTTGAAGGCTATAAGGAATGGAACGAAAACATGTATAATCCGGGACATTATACCGGAGGAAAGTCTCCTTCTTTCAATTATGATAAAAGCAATTATTTATCTCTAGCCTTAATAACCCTTTTATCTGGATTGGCTTGTTGTATTAAATTAATTAATGAAGATAATTTTAGCAAGGCTGCTCTTTGGATATTTATTTCAATAATTTCACTCATTAGCTTTTCGTTGTTCTATCAGTATTTTAAATATAAAAAAAGGAACTCAAATTGAGTTCCTTCTGTTTTTAGTAGGTTAAGGTAAGCCCGGCTCCCCAGCCCATTTCATTATCATAATTTCCGGAGATTGAGAACCATTTTTGTACAATATATCTCAAACCGGTTGTAAATTCTCCATCAGAATTAAGACTGAAATTTCCTCTTATTCTTCTGGAAATTGGGATATCTTCCCTGCTCAGTTCCAATAAAACCTTTCCGTTTTGATCTACACTGGCATCAGCCGTCACCAACATTGGCAAAACATATTGAGCACCCATAATAAAGGTAGCTTTGTTTTTTGACGCTTTTTGCTGCCCAAACCAGGTTTTCTTACCATGGAAATCCATTCCCATTTCTTCTGCCATTTTTCTTTCCATGATCTCATGATTTTTCTGAATCCTGAAACCTGCATAAGGTAATGCCCACTGGAATTTTCCTAGAAATCTTCCCACTTTAAAGTTTCCGTCAAAATGATCCATATTCCAATTGGTGTGAAATTCATTTAAATTAGCCCATCTTGGCCCAAACATCGTCATTGTCTCTGCATGAATTTTATTGCTTGCAATATCCAGCATCGCCATAGAACTTACCATTCTGTTGTCTTTCATAAAATCTTTCCACGCAAGTTTTCTATTTGGAAGTTGAGGATTGGGTTTTGAATCTTCGTAACTGAAAATCCTACCCATTCCTGCCATCATGTGGTATAAAATATGACAGTGGAAAAACCAGTCACCATCCTGATTCGCAGCAAACTCAATTACATCTGTTTCCATTGGCATAATATCAACCACATTTTTTAGCGGCGAATATTCTCCTTTTGAATTGATCAATCTAAAATCATGACCATGCAAGTGCATCGGGTGACGCATCATTGAGTTGTTATAGAGCGTAATTCTTAAAACCTCTCCTTTCTTAACTAAGATCTTATCTGTTTCTGTAACAGTCTTGTTATCCAATGTCCAGAGATAATGGTTCATATTTCCTTCCAGCGTAAACTTCATTTCTCTTACATTTTCTGTAGGAAGAATGGTCTTTTCAGGAGATTTTAAAATATTATAAGATAATCTTTTAATGGATTTTTCTTCTTTCATATCCATTCCTGAATGATTCGAATGATCTTCTTCTTTCTTAGACTCTTTCTCTTTAATCCCCATCATTTCATTCATATGCTTAGCCGTCATTTTTCTCTGAATTTCAGGAAGTTCAGGATACATTACTTCATTCATATCCATCATTTGATTTCCCATCGTCATATTCATCGGCTTCATATTTCCGCTCATTTCCATCATTCCGTTCATCATTTTCATACCTTCAAAAAGCATTAATCTTGGTAAATTCGGAGCTTCAATTTTTTCTCCGGCACCTAGCCAAAGAGAAGCATGACCAATTCTATCTTCTGAAGTTGCCCGAAATTCAAAGCTCTTATTTTCAGGAATGGTAACTTCAATATCATAGGTTTCGGAAACCCCTACAATCAAACGGTCGACTTCCACAGGAACAACATCATTGCCGTCATTGCCAACCACTCTAAATTTTCCTCCTCCAAAATTCAACCAAAAATAGGTGGAAGAACCTCCATTAGCCACTCTCAGCCTCACTTTATCGCCAGCTTTTAAATTTGAATAATCAGAACTCGGCTGTCCGTTGATGAGAAATTTATCATAATAAACGTCACTCACATCCATTGCCTCCATTCTCTTCCATTCGTTCAATGCTTTTGTTCCGAAATTTCCAGATTTTATAGCTTCCCAATAACTCTGAACAGCATTTTTCTTTATCGCATACCAATCTGTATTGGCCATGTGAAGTCTTCTGGCAATCTGCATGGGATCATCATCGCTCCAATCTCCTAATAACACTGGAATTTCTTTGGTATATTGAACTTTCGGTTCACCTTCTCTTTTATTGAAAACTAAGATTCCGTTCATTCCTATCTGCTCCTGCAAACCTTCATGAGAATGGTACCAATACGTTCCATTCTGTGAAACTTTAAACTTGTATAAATGTGTTTCACCAGGTTTTACAGGTTTTGTGGTAAGATAAGGAACCCCATCTTGTTCATTGGGTAAAATCACGCCATGCCAGTGAAAACCTGTGTTCTCCTTCAGCATATTGTGAAGATAAATCTCCGCGGTATCTCCTTCTGTAAAATATAAGGTCGGAGCCTGTAATTTACCGTTGACAGCAATTGCTCTTCGGTTTTTACCTGTAAAATTGACGATCGTATCTTTTACATACAAATCATAACGAACTGTCTTTCCTCCAAAACTTACTTTCCCATTTTCGGAATTTCTTTTAAAGATTGAACTTTCATTATTTTGATTTTCAGTCACTTTATCCTCTTTGTTTTCTTTTTCAACCAGATCCATACCGCATTTTGGGCATTTTCCAGGTTTATTAGAAATCACATCCGAATGCATCGGACAGGTGTAAGTAATTTGAGACTGAGATTGAGGTAAAGATTTAGATACCGTTTTAACTTCTTTTATTTTATCTGATTTTTGAGCCTCTTTCGTTTTGGGCTTTGCATTTATTTTAGACTCAACCTTTGCTTTAACCTTAGTTAGAGTTATATTTTTCTTTGTTTCTACAACTTTTGTTTCTTGTTTTATAATAGGCTTCGCTACCGGCTTTGGAATGACCGTAGGTTTTATAACAACTACCTTTTTCACCAATGTCATTTTACATTTTGGACAGTCTCCTGGTTTTGAAGAGACTACTTCAGAATGCATTGGGCAGGTGTAATATGTTTTTGTTGTTTGTGCGAAAGTGAAAACAGAGAACAAAAATATCAGAAATAGTATTAGCTTTTTCATAATATTTCGAATTATTTGAAAATGTATAGCTTAAAGTTAATTATAATTTAAGCTATACAACTCATTATTTTAAAGATAAGTACACTACTTATTTTATCTCTGACTTCACACTTCCACAAGTAAGCATAGAGCTTCCGTAATAAGGATTTGAGATTTGTTTTTCGTTACTCAACCAACTTGCGTCTGCCATCGGACAATATTGAACGAAGACTGGTTTAGCTGAAAGTTTGAATTCTTTCGTTAACGCAATCATATTATCTGAAAGATTAGAGAATGTTTCTCTTTGTGCCGCAATACTTCTGGCATCAGAAATTGCCGTTGCATCTTTTCTAAGGACATTTAAGTTCCCTTCAGAAACTACTTTATAATCAATCGCTGATGCAGTTTTAATGAATTCTGCAGCTGCTTTTGAAGTTTTATCTGCATCATCAGAAGCCAACGCTGTTTTTATGGTAATATAATTTTGATACAACTTAGAAACCTGAGCATCAGATTTTGATTGTGCAGAAATAGAAATAATTGAAAATAAAGAGAATACTGCTGTAATGATATATTTTTTCATTGTTTTAAAATTTAGAATTATAATTAATAAAGGATAATTTAATATCGCCTATTGCGACACGCCATGTCGTCCGTAATGGTAACAATACCAAACGACTGACATATTCTAAATTCTAAAATTACAATGATTTATAAAGATGGGGACCGCCCTGCGTTCAGGTGGTGCATTAATCTGAATTTGAGTAAATTTTGTAGCCGAAAAAGACCTGTCTACAAAGAAAAATTGATGATCTGGAATTTCAGAAATTTGTTGTAAAAAATTAATTTTCAAGAAATCTGATTTCTGGGAATCATCAACTTTTACAATCTTCACTTCTGTTTTACAACAGTCTTTCTTCGTTTTGAGACCACATTTGCTGCATAGATCATCCGTTTTTTGACCCACGGAAATCATTTCCATCATACAATAGTGTACACTAACAACTGCCCCGGAAGAAAATCCGAAGTAGAAAATAGAAAACAATATGGCAAGAATCTTTTTCATATGCTGTAGCAAAGGTAAAAATAAGTATTGAATGACTGTTATAAAATTCTGTGATGTTGTTACAAAATTCAGGAAACAAAAAAATCTCCTGAAATTATTCAGGAGATTTTTAATTTATTTTGTTGTTGATTTTTCTTTTTCCCGCAGATCACACTGATTTTCACAGATGATTATGTTTAATTTTTAAATCTAAATTCTAATTTATTTAATTTTAAATTCAAGTTTTACGTTGAAGAAACGACCTGTTAAACGAACCGGAACCGGATACATTAAATTGGTATTAGCATCGGTAATCCATTGGTTGGCAACCGTATTTCTGATATTAAAGGCATTGAAAACCTGAACCCCTAAGGTTAGCTCTTCAAAATTACCCCAGAAACCGTAGGTCTTCTTGTTGTCTTTTCTGTCAATGAATACTTTAGAAAGTCCAAGATCCACTCTTTTATAAGAAGGTAATGTTCTTTGGTAAGTATATGGATCTGTAAGAACCGGCGCACCCGTTGGCAATCCCATAGCGTAAGTTAACGTTAGATTCACACGCATAGAAGGAAATTCCGGCATATAATCCTGATAGAACATCGCAAATCTAAACCTTTGATCTGTTGGTCTGGGAATATCTCCTCTACCGTCAATATTTTCATATACTCTGGCATAACTTGCAGATAACCAAGAGTCTACTCCAGGAACAAATTCCCCGAATAATCTGGTATCAATTCCGTATGCATATCCTGTTGCATTATTCTGACCTGAATAACGAATCCTCACATTATCCATGTAATAAGGAATCAGATTATTCATTTTCTTATAGTATAATTCTGTCGTTAATTTAAACGGTCTGTCATACATTGTAAATTCATAATCATTCGATAAAATAGCTTGAATGGAACGCTGAGACTTAATATTCTGATTAAAATTGCCATCTAAATCTTTGATCTCTTTATAGAAAGGCGACTGATAATAAATTCCTCCCGAAAGTTTGAATAGCATATCGCTATCCCAATCCGGTTTAATAGCAAACTGAGCTCTTGGAGAGAATATCGTTTCATTGTTAAAACTCCAATGGGAAACTCTGGCTCCTGCATTTACAAAAACCTTACTGGAACCCCAGTAAAATTTCTGAGAATACTGTGCGTAAGCAGACATTCTTGTAGGCTCAATATGGTTATTCCCCGAAATATTATACATCAACTTTAAATCCTTTGGATTCCTGGGATCAATGAACTCTTCATGTGGAAGACTGTATCCTGCAGAGTCTACCAATTTCCATTCGTTGGTAAGATCTTTCAGATTTTCTTTTTCATATTTAAATCCTACTTCAATATCTGTATTTACATTAGGAGAAAATTTAGTTCTGAACTGTGTTCCATAGGTTCTTACAAATAAATCATTTCTTGCATGCTCTATTTGCCCACCCGCATCGTATGAAGTGGTTGGATCTCCTGTAACAGGGTCAAAAGTCTGTAGAATATATGCAGATTGTATGGTGTAATATTCTTTTTCTCTATTCTGATAAGAAAACGCATCTAACGTAAATTTCCACTTGTCTGATGGCTTATAATTCACAGAGACTGTCCCCATCATATTTTTATACTTATCATCTTCTTTACCTGCATAAAGCACGTTAAGATTGATAGGCCTCTGTAAAGAACCAAAATCGATACTTTGTTCTTTAGGAATCATTTCGTAATCATTCTTAGAGTAATACCCTATGAATGAAAGAGAGAGCTTTTCATTGATATGATAATTAAGATACGTCTGGAAATCGAAATATCTAGGGTTAAAATTGGTATCTTCTTTTAAAGTATTAAGTATCAGATTTGTATTTCTATACCTTCCTGAGAATAAAGCCGTAAACTTTTTATTACCATTACTGTCTTTTTTCCCGGAAGCAAAACCTGTTGTTAACCTTCCTCCGATTAAACTCGCTTCTCCTGAAAGTTCAAATTTCTGAGGCTCACGGTAATAAATATTTAATGCAGAAGACATTTTATCTCCGTATCTCGGTTCAAAACCTCCGGCAGAGAAATTAACAGTAGAAACCATATCAGGATTAATGATACTTAAACCTTCCTGCTGAGAATTCCTAATTAGGAAAGGTCTGTAAATTTCAATATCATTAATATAAATAAGGTTTTCATCATAGTTTCCACCACGAACCATATATTGTGAAGAAAGCTCTGTATTGGAGTTTACAGAAGGTAAAGTTTTAATAATTCCTTCAATACCTCCAGAAATACTTGCTACATTCTGAGCATCTTTAGCTGAAATTTTCACAGCAGTAAGGTCATTCGTTTTTCCTTTCACTTGTTTCTGGAAAACGATTTCCTCGATATCTGTTGTTCGTGCTGTATCTTTCTTTTTTGTTTGAGAGAATACTAACATGGGAACCATAAGGCTCAGTGGTAAAACTAGTTTTTTCAAAAGAAATGTTTTAAAATTTCAAACGTGAATATATAAATTTTATTTTAACTTATTTAAACTTTCTTTAACATTTATTAAAATGAGGTTTATATAATATTTTCGAAATTCTGCCTATTACAACAAAATTTCGAAAACAATTTGAATGAATATGAATGTATGGTGTAGTCTAAAGAATTACAAAATCGCTTCTCTTACTCGCGTTAATTTTTGTAATAAATCTTCTAGTAAATCAAGTCTTAACATATTAGCCCCGTCTGATAATGCAGTTTCCGGAGTTGGGTGAGTTTCTATAAAAATCCCGTCTGCTCCTACCGCAATACCTGCTTTTGCAACGGTTTCAATAAGATCTGGTCTACCTCCCGTTACTCCTGAGCTTTGATTAGGCTGTTGTAAAGAATGCGTAACATCCAAAATAACAGGTGCATATTCTCTCATGGTAGGAATTCCTCTATAATCAACAATTAGATCTGTATATCCAAAAGAATTTCCTCTTTCGATAATGGCAACTTTTTGATTATCAGAATCTGTAATTTTCTGAACGGCAAATTTCATTGATTCTGGAGAAAGAAACTGTCCTTTTTTCAAAGAAACACATTTTCCTGTTTTTGCAGCAGCAATTAATAGATCTGTCTGACGAACTAAAAATGCAGGAATCTGCAGAACATCAACATATTGAGCCGCTAAAGCTGCATGCTCGTTCTCATGAATATCTGTAGTGGTAGGAATATTAAAAGTCTCACCCACTTTTTTAAGAATTTCCAAAGACTTCTCTTCTCCAATCGTCGTAAAAGAATCGACTCTACTTCTGTTGGCTTTTTTGAAGCTTCCTTTGAAAATGTATGGAATGTTATATTTATTGGTTAATTCAATTACTTTTTCGGCAATTCTCAACGCCATGTCTTCGCCTTCAATAATACAAGGTCCGGCAATAAGGAAAAAGTTTTTGGAATCTTTGTGATGGATATTATCTAAATACTGAATCATTTTATTATAAATTAAAAGTTCAGTAAAAATACTTATAAAGTTTCAGAATCGGAAATTATTTAAGGGTTTTACCAAAATCTATCCTTATATAATCCTAACTCACTATTCCAATGAAATTGAAAAACAAAAAAACTAATCTTAAAGATTAGCTTATTCTAAAACAGGAGCGTTTTCAATAATCGTTTTTAATGTTTCCGGAATAAATGGTCGTCCTCCTGTTGCGGGAACACATGTACCTGAAAAAACTGCTTTTGTAACCACTTTATTATTCAAAATGATAGCTTGCTTAAAGTGCAGTTTAGGAATATTATTTTTGTCGCGGTGCAATTCACATGTTACTGTAATAACATCATCTTTTTTTAATGATCTGAGAAAGTTGATTGTATATTCAGACAAAACCATATTAACCCCGTTTTTTGCTTCGTTTTCCAGGTTAAAACCTAAAATCTCGTCAATGAAAGAATGTCTGCAGTATTCCATGTAAAACGGATAATACAACCCGTCCATAATCCCTTGTACATCAATATGTTCATCCTTAACGGTATACTCTTTTGAATATTTCATAATAAACTATAATTATCAGTAAATTTCAATAAAAGAAAAAGATTGTTGCATTAGTACTTTATTTCTTTTATTGAAGCGAATTTAAAAATAAAATTTATGATCTAAATCATTTAGCCAATCTTTTTCAAGATTTTCTCAAAAGTATTGATATTCCTGCTTGTAAACTGATCTTTTAGGCTTTTCTTTCCCAAAATTTTGCCAAAAGTAGAATCTAAAGTATTTCCTTTTGAAACCTGCCAATAGAAAATATTATTGACAATCTCTCCTTTTTCATGCTCTGTTTTAGCCGCATTCTCAAACTCTTTCAATAAGATATTTTCAACTTCTGGACTTCCTACAAAAGTATAAACATGCAAATTTTCATTCTTTTCAAATGGATTATTCTTCCAGAAAGATTCTGTTTCCTGCTGAGACTTAACAAATAGAAAAGCTTCGTAAGAGAAATGCTCAGACATAGCCTTTTCAAGAATTATCTTTAAATCTTCTGCTTTTTTATCAGACGAAAAAATAATATTTCCTGAAGCCAAAATAGAACTAACATCTTCCATTCCGGCATCTTTAAAAACCTGGCAAACATCAGCCATTTTCATATTGGTTCCTTTTACATTAACGCCTCGAAGAAAAGCACAGTATTTCATATTTTACGTTTTTACCAGTAATAATTTCCTATCAATTGCATTCCGAAGGTTTGTAATAAACAAAGTACGTACAGTATTTTAAGTGTTCTGTTGCTATTCAATCCTTTCAAAAATAATATAAAAAACGGCACAATATACAAACAAGCTCTTGCTGTCTCCCCCGTCCCATAAGCACCTGTAAGAAACATTACTCCCAGGGCTACAATTCCTGTTAATGAAAAAGTAGTGATCTGTTCATCTGAAAATAATCCTAATGTTTCATTTTTAAAACTAAATAACAATGCGATATAAGCAAACGACAGGAAAATCAAAATCTCGCCAATATCTTCCAATCTTGTAAAGAAATAAACAATTGGTGAATGAAATAACATAAAACCATTTGGATTCTCAGAATGGCTGGCTTCTCTAAAAGTCTCCCAATGATTACTTCCTGTAACTTCATAACTTCCATAGAAGAAAGCAACTGTTAGAAGAATGCAAATAATAGAGCTTATAAAAACAGAATATTGCTTTTTGTATAATGTAACTAAGACTAAAAGTCCTAAAAATGCAAACAAAAACAGCCCTGAAAAGGTTAGCATATTGGTTAGGATCAGACCCGCAACACTCATTAAAATCCCGACAAAGCTTAATTTATTTTTAACGAAAATAGTTGAAATTCCACATAAAAATAACAAGCTTGTTGTAAGAACCAAAGCATCAATAGAAACTAAAAGATAGATGTTAACCGAAGGAATGATCGCAAATAATATCAACAAAAATTTCCTTTTTGTTTTATCTATCCTAAAGTTTTTCATTAATAAATTCAATAACGGAAAACTACAAAGGGAAATTGCTAAAAATGCAAGGCTCAATCCTAATATGTTTCCATTAAATAGTTCTAGAAAAACATAATGAATTAAAGTTGTATAGGGCGGGTGCGTGCGTGTATGCATCTGGAAAGACTCTAAATTATGGTTGAAGTTCAATATCCATAATCTCCAATCTGTAATATTAATGGCATCGGCGTAATACTGTCTTCCTTTAAGGTAAAAAGGTTGTAGAAATGCAATATCTACATTACCCTGTCCCATATTTCCAAATACAATCAATAATGTACAGATTATATATATCACAAAGAAGTTGAGCTTCTGATGATACTGATAAGCCCACAGCCCTGTACCTAAAAATAATAGGCAGAATAAACTGCCTATTATTAGAAATGAGGATGGATAGATTACCGAAAACGGAAATAAGAGATTGTTTCCGGTAAATACCACATATTTATTTATTAAAAATACCGTTACTGCTAAAAATATCCATGTAACGATTGCTATTAAAAAAACAGTAAAGGGAAAATTTGTTTTTTTTAAAATATTCATCATTTTTTCAAAAATTCGTTTTGATTATTGTGTTGCTTTGATAATTGATTTTGTGATTTGCTCTTCTTTTTCTTTTGAATACGTAGAATCAAAAGGTTGCATAATATCAAACAGATATTGGTAGAAAGGCGTGATCTTTTGAACCCCTTCAGATTCTTTCATTGCTTTCTCTTTACCCATTTCTTTAAGATTTTCAACAAATCTATTAAATTTCTTATCAATTGGCTCAATAGATTTTACAAGATAATCATAAGCTTTATCTTTTTGGCCAATCTTCGTATAAGCATCTGTAACCGCTGAAACTACTAATGAATATTCCATTGGTTTTGTTCTCATTTGTCTTCTTACAAACTGTTGCTCATAAGGAGTCAATTTTAAATAGTAGTCATACTCTTCAAAAATTCCTTTCTTAAGAACTTCTGCCAATTGTAATGCTTTTTTCTCTTGTCCGGCAACGATATATCCGTAAACCATTGAACTTAAAGAACGAGGATCATTGTATTTTTCAGCCGGAATTTCTTTTGAAGCTAAATCTAACAATTCAATTGCTTTTCCTTTTTGTCCGCTTAAAGCTAATGCTGCTGCTGCTCTACTTGCAGAACTTCTGTAGCTCATAATGTTAGACGTTGCTGTTTCATCAAAATGAACATTCAAGTCTTTGAAATTACCCCATCTGAAGTTTTTAACTACATTGTATAATGAGTTCGCATCTACTCTTCCCATTTCTCCATCTGAACTTTGAGGAGTATGAACAGGAACTAATCTGTAGCTGAAACCATCAAACTGAAGATATTCATCAAGATAGAAAATATTTTCGCTGTCATAGATACCTCCTGAAGAGAAGTTAATAGGTCTTTTCCAATCAAAATTAGCTAAAATATCAAGCATAATTAAGTTGTTTTTGAAAAGCGTATTTCCTTTATATGTAATCATAATCTGATTTGCCGTATTCGGAAGATCAGCCTGATTAATGATTCCTGCTCTTAGCGCATTGTCTTTATTAACCGGTAAAATGAATTTATTAACCGGAAGAATATTATATTTTTCATATTTATCTTCTCCGAAATACATTTTTAAAAGTTCATTCTTCGCAGCAGAATTATGCTTAATAAAACTCATGGCATCTTTCATCGTCATAGAATCCTGAGTAAGATACTTTCTGAATTCTGCAAATTCTGTTTCTGGTGCACCTTGCTCTTTCAACATAGAGAAAACGCCTTCCCAGTCTGACTTTTTCATCAGATAGATCTGATCATTTACTCCGTCTCTGTAGTCATCGTGTGTCAATTGACTAGGTATGGCAGCCGCATTGTAGGTTCTTCTTTTTATTTGATCGATGTTCCAAGGAGTTGAAGCCAACGTAAAGTTAACTACTTTCACATCATCTCTAAAGTTTTCAGTCTCCTGAATCGCCCAAACCGGATACGTATCATTATCTCCGTAAACGAATAGAATTCCTTTTTCCGGCAATGATTTTAATACAGAATAAGAATAATCATAAGATGTATACCTACCATGTCTGTTGTGTACATTATAGTTTTGGAAGCCCATCATGAAAGGCACTCCCAAAAGAATGACACCAAAAGCAATATTAGCAGCGTTAGATTTTACTTTACTTTGTAAGAACCATAAAATGGCTCCCGCTCCTAAACCAATCCATATGGCAAATGCGTAGAACGAGCCTACCATTGCATAATCTCTTTCTCTTGGTTCGAAAGGTTTTACCCCTGTATAGAAAATAATACCTACACTCGTTACGATAAATAAAGATAGTATAGCATAGAATCTTCCAAAATCTCTGTTTAATTGGAAAAAGAACCCGATTAAACCTAATATTAACGGTAAAAAGAAAAAGGCAACCGTACTTTCATTTTTGAATTTAGCTGGCATTGCCTCTTGGTTTCCTAATCTTGCATTATCAATAGCAGGAATTCCTGAGATCCAGTTTCCTTTCGTATCTTCATAGCTTCCTTCAAGATCATTTTGTCTTCCTACGTAGTTCCACATCAGGTATCTTACAAAGTAATATCCGTTCTGGAACGTAAAAAAATAATCCATATTCTGAGCCAATGAAGGCTTCTGAACATTAATCAAATTATAAGGTTTTACTTTTAAATAATCTGCTGCTGTAATTGTTTTATCTTCATATTTCCCTCTTAACTCGTCAAAAATTTGCTTAGCCTGAGGACTGTCTGCAACATCTTCGTTTCCATAATTAAAAGTGAAATCAGGTGCCCCATACATAGAAATGTAATTGGCCATCACATCCTTATCTTCATTAAACATCCTAGGCATTAAACTTACCTGAGACTTACTGAAAACATAGTTGAATCTGTCGCCAGTTTTTCTATACGTTCCTGTTTTTTCGTCTTTTTCGTAGATATCTCCCGTTTTGGTTGTCTTGAAACTTCCGTCTTCATTTTTCTCAATTCCGTTAGCATCAAGGAAAGCTGTGTAGTTTTGACCATAAATTGTAGGCCAATCCCCATACTGTACTCTGTTATAATAATCCAACATCCCAATCGCAGTATCAGGATCATTAAGGTTCATTGGAGTATTAGCATTTGCTCTGATAGGAATTACCATCCAACAAGAGAAACCAATCATCATGTAAACAACAGAAAGAGCAACGGTCTGAAAAATATGTTTTTTCGCTCTTCTTGCATACTTTATCATGAAATAGCAAATAGCTACCATTACAATAAATCCTACAATTGTTCCCGAGTGGAAAGGAAGCCCTAAACCATTCACAAAGAATATCTCTAGCTTACCAAACATTGACATGATTAAAGGGAAGATAATTTTAAAAACAATTATTAAAATCCCTAACGTAATTAAATTAGCATAGATGAAATTTTTCCAGGTAAACTTATAATTTCTAGCGTAATATACTAAACATACTGCCGGAATTGCCAACATACACATCATGTGCACTCCAACAGAAAGTCCCAAAATAAAGAAAATAAGAATGATCCATCTTTCATTATCCACCGCCGTATATTCATTTTCCCATTTGGTGATCAACCAAACCAATAATGCGATAAACATTGAAGCCATAGAATAAACTTCACCTTCCACTGCCGAGAACCAGAATGTATCTGAGAAAGTAAAGCACAACGCTCCTACCATTCCGGCAAACAGAATAGAAATCTCTTCATGTTTGGTAATTTCTTCAAAATCTTTGTTTAGAAGCCTTCTCACAAAATGAGTGATCGTCCAAAACAAAAATAAAATAGTTAACGCACTAAACAATGCAGACATTGCATTGATTACAATAGAATAATTTTCGCCTTTCCCCAAAGCAAAAATGGCTGCTACAGCACCCACTATCTGAAATAAAGCCGCCCCTGGAGCATGCGTTACTTCTAATTTTACTGCAGAAGAAATGTACTCACCACAATCCCAAAAACTAAAATTAGGTTCAATAGTTGACAAGTACGTGAAAAAGGCAATGACGAAAATCACCCATCCTAGAATGGTGTTCCATTGCTTAAAAGTCCAATTTTTCATAGTATTAAATCAATTACGCGAAAATAAGCCTTTTATATGATTTTATGCCGATTTTAACAAATTTTAAAAATTTTGGCTCATTATTTGTGACCATAGTAGAGCTGGATTGCAAATGAAAGAATGAATATTTACTAATAGGTGCTTAGAAATCAAACAAAAGTTTAGAAATTATTTATTTTTTTGTATTTTTGCGGTCAGATTTTTATTGAAAAATAACAAATAATGAGTAATGTTTACGATAATATCCTTGGCCTAATAGGGAACACGCCTATGGTGAAGCTAAATGCTGTAACGAAAGATATTCCTGCAACCGTTTATGCCAAGTTAGAATCATATAATCCTGGACATTCCACTAAAGATAGAATCGCACTTCATATTATAGACAACGCTGAGAAAAAAGGTTTATTAAAAGAAGATTCCGTAGTTGTAGAAACTACTTCCGGAAACACAGGATTTTCTATTGCAATGGTTTGCATCATCAAAGGATATAAATGTATTCTTGCTGTAAGTGATAAAACGAAGCCCGAAAAAATTGCTTATCTTAAAGCACTTGGCGCCATTGTATATATATGTCCTGCTAATGTACCTGCGGACGATCCCAGATCATATTATGAAGTTGCAAAAAGAATTGCTTCAGAAACACCAAATTCAGTATATATCAACCAATATTTTAATGAGTTGAATATTGATGCACATTATCAGACTACAGGTCCTGAAATTTGGGAGCAAACAGAAGGTAAGATTACTCACCTTATGGCTTGCACTGGAACAGGTGGAACATTGTCGGGTTCAGCAAAATATTTAAAAGAAAAAAATCCGAATATCAAAATAATCGGGGTAGATGCTGATGGTTCTATTTTAAAGAGTTTCCACGAAACAGGAGAAATCCACAAAGAAGATGTTCACCCTTACCAAATTGAAGGAATGGGAAAAAACCTAATCCCTTCTGCTCTGCTTTTTGATAAAGTGGACGAATTTGTAAGAGTTAATGACGAGATGTCTGCGTACAGAACCCGTGAGATTGCTTTGAAAGAAGCTATTATGGGAGGCTATACTACAGGAGCTGTAACTCAGGGATTAATACAATATGCACAATCTCACGAATTTTCTAAAGACGATGTTGTTGTGTTGATTTATCCAGACCACGGTTCAAGATATATTACCAAAGTATACAGCGACAAATGGATGGCAGAGCAAGGTTTCGTTAACAACTGTGTTCACAATTATGATGAAGTTTTTAAAACAGAATTCATCAAATAATAAATAATTTTATACAAATCAAGCCTTTTTTGTACATCACAAAAGGCTTTTTTTACTTAAACATCATTAATAAAATGTTAGATATTTTTGAACGTATTAAACAAAATCCTGGTCCCCTGGGGCAATTTGCAGATTATGCAGAAGGATATTTTGTTTTCCCAAAATTGGAAGGTCCCATTGGTCCAAGAATGAAATTTCAGGGTAAAGATGTAATTTTCTGGAGCGCAAATGATTATTTAGGTCTTTGCAACCACCCGGAAGTTTTAGAAGCTGATGCCAAAGCAGCTGCAGAATTCGGAATGTTTTATCCGATGGGCGCAAGAGCAATGTCTGGTGAAACGCAACAACATCAACAACTGGAAAAAGAATTAGCAGAATTCACTCAAAAAGAGGCTGCTTATTTATTGAACTTCGGTTATCAAGGGATGGTTTCAGCAATTGATGCATTGGTTACAAGACATGATGTAATTGTTTATGACGCTGACTCTCACGCTTGTATCGTAGACGGAGTTCGTTTACATATGGGTAAAAGCTTTACGTTTAAGCATAATGATATTGCAAGTTTAGAAAAGAACTTAGCGAGAGCAACTAAAGTAGCAGAAGAAAACGGAGGAGGAATCTTAGTCATTACGGAAGGTGTTTTCGGAATGAGAGGAATGCAGGGGAAATTAAAAGAGATCTGTGAATTAAAATCAAAATTCAATTTCAGATTATTGGTAGACGATGCACACGGTTTCGGAACTTTGGGTACAACCGGAGCTGGAGCAGGTGAAGAGCAAGGTTGCCAAGATCAGATAGATGTATATTTCTCAACTTTTGCTAAATCTATGGCAGGTTTCGGAGCATTTCTTTCAGGAGATGAAACGATCATCAGATTCTTAAAATACAATCTTCGTTCTCAGATTTTTGCTAAATCTTTAACAATGCCAATGGTAATTGGAGGTTTAAAAAGATTAGAGCTTTTAAGAACTCGCCCTGAAATTAAGGCTAAATTATGGGAAAACGTAGTTAAACTTCAAAACGGGTTAAAAGAAAGAGGTTTCAACCTAGGAAACACCAATACGTGTGTAACGCCTGTATTCATTAAAGGAACTACTATTGAAGCTACTCTTTTAGCGAAAGATTTAAGAGAAAATTACGGAGTATTTACCTCTGTGGTAGTATATCCTGTAATTCCAAAAGGAATGATTTTATTAAGATTAATTCCTACCGCTTCTCATACAGATTCGGAAATTAATGAAACGTTGGCTGCTTTTGAAGGAATCAAAGAAAAATTAGATTCAGGTGCCTACGCAGAAATGGAAAAACAAATGAATATCGAGTACAAACAGATGTAATATCGATATCGTCATATAAACAACAAAAAACCACTGATTATTTTCAGTGGTTTTTTATAAAATAAATAGTCAATGAAATTTAAAGGGTATGCATTAGGTATTCTATCTTCTGTGTCGTACGGTTTAATTCCGATTTTTATATTACCTATCAAGCAGTCTAATTTTTCATTAGATATTACCTTATTCTATAGATTCTTATTTGCAGCGGTAATGGTTGGAGCTTATTTATTGTATTCCAAAGAGCGCTTTGCCATCAATAAAAGAGAAGCCTTGATATTAATTTGTTTAGGAATCTGTTATGCATTTTCTTCGGAATTTTTATTTTTAGGGTATGATTTTTTGACCCCAGGAATCGCATCAACCGCGTTATTTATTTATCCCGTTATTGTCGCCTTAATTATGTTTTTCATTTATAAAGAAAAACTGAAAAAATTATCTGCGCTCTCATTACTTCTGGCCTTTGCCGGTGTTATTGTCCTTTGTTTAAAAGGAACAGGATTAGAAATTAATTTTGCAGGATTGGGAATTGTAATGTTAAGTTCTCTTTTTTACGCATTATATATGATCATTGTTAATAAATCGAATCTGAAAGTTTCGGGGTTTAAGCTTTCCTTTTATTCTATGATCTTTACGTCAACATTTTTTATGATAAAAGCAATCGTCGGAAATCAGTCTTTTATGATTCCTGATGTAAGTACTTTTTTCAACTTGGCTATTTTTGCATTTTTCACAACTGTTATCTCCAGTGTATGTTTGGTATTTACCATTAAATATATTGGTTCTACACCCGCTGCAATTTTAGGAGCGTTTGAACCTGTGGTTGCGGTGTTGATTAGTGTTTTACTTTTCCACGAACAATTTACCCGTAATTTGCTCATTGGGATTATCCTTATTATTATAGCCGTAATCCTCAATGTGATCTCAGACAGTAGAAAGCCGAAAGAACTACAAAATGCCTAAAGCATTCATTTGTTTTCATACATTAAATATTTAAAATAACTTTGCAAAAAATTTCTTTTGAAAGATCTTCTTCTTATTACTCCGCCATTTACACAACTTAATACTCCTTATCCTGCTACCGCTTATATTAAAGGTTTTTTAAATACCAAAAATATTTCAAGCTATCAGATTGATTTGGGGATTGAAGTTATTTTAGAATTATTTTCAAAAGAAGGAATTCAGAATATTTTCGATACAACCATTGATCTTAAAAATATTTCAGAAAATTCTCAGAGAATCTTTGCCTTAAAAGATGAATATTTAAAAACCATAGATCAGGTTATTCTCTTTTTACAGGGAAAAAATCCTACGTTGGCGAGACAGATTTGCAGCATGAATTTTTTACCTGAAGCTTCCCGTTTCAATCAGTTAGATGATATGGAATTTGCATTCGGAAACATGGGACTTCAAGATAAAGCTAAACATTTAGCCACTTTATATTTAGAAGACTTGTCCGACTATATTGTTGAAAATGTAGATTCAGATTTTGGTTTCAGTAGATATGCAGAGCGCTTAGGAAAAAGTGCCAATTCTTTTGATGAACTTTATTTAAAACTATCAGAAGATCAAACTTTTATTGACCATATTTCATTAAAGATTCTTCAGGAAAAACTAGAACTTGTACAGCCCAAATTGGTTTGTTTTTCAATTCCTTTTCCGGGAAATTTATACTCTTCTTTTCGATGTGCAAAGTTCATCAAAGAAAACTATCCTCATATAAAAACAGCCATGGGAGGAGGATTTCCCAACACAGAATTAAGAGAAATTAAAGATCAAAGAGTTTTTGAGTTTTTTGATTTTATTACGTTGGATGATGGTGAACTTCCTATTGAATTACTTTGTGAAAACGTTAATAATGAAGTAGAAACTTCAGAATTCAAACGAACTTTCTTAATTGAAAATCAAAAAGTTACCTATAAAAACAATTCAAAAAGACACGATTATAAGCAAGCGGATATCGGAACTCCTGATTATACTGATTTGCAATTAGATAAATACATTTCTGTTATTGAGATTGCCAATCCGATGCACAGTTTATGGAGCGACGGAAGATGGAATAAACTAACGATGGCGCACGGTTGCTATTGGGGAAAATGTACTTTTTGTGATATTTCTTTAGATTACATTAAAATCTACGAACCCATTTCTGCCAAAATTTTGGTGGATAGAATGGAAGAATTAATTGCCACAACAGGCGAAACAGGATTCCATTTTGTAGATGAAGCAGCCCCACCCGCTTTAATGAGAGAAGTTGCTTTAGAGATTTTACGAAGAAATCTTGTCGTGACTTGGTGGACCAATGTTCGTTTTGAAAAAAGCTTTACCAGAGATCTTTGTTTTCTATTAAAAATTTCGGGTTGTGTTGCGGTTTCAGGTGGATTGGAAGTGGCAAGTGATCGATTGCTAAAATTAATTGACAAAGGAATTTCTGTAGAACAAGTGGCTCAGGTTACCCGAAATTTTACTGAAGCTGGAATTATGGTCCATGCGTACCTGATGTATGGCTACCCTACCCAAACGATTCAGGAAACGATTGACTCTTTGGAAATGGTTCGTCAGTTATTTGAAATGGGAATTTTACAAAGCGGATTTTGGCATCAATTTGCCATGACCGCCCACTCACCGGTTGGTTTAAATCCGGAGGAGTTCGGAGTTGTTCCTATCAAGCAAGAAATTTTATTTGCCAATAACGATATTGACTTTACAGACAAAACAGGAATTGATCATAGTAAATTTAGTTTTGGGTTAAAAAAATCTTTATTCAATTATATGCATGGAATTAATTTTGAAATTCCATTAAGTGACTGGTTTGATTTTAAAATCCCTAAAACAACCATTCATCCGGATTATATTCATGATTGTCTTTTAGATGATGGTGATTTCAAATTTAAAGGCAATTCAAAAATCATATTTTTAAGTAAAAACGTAATCGCTGAGAATTACATAAAAACAAAAAAGCAGAACTCGTGGCCATATACGCGAATTACATTTCACTTAAAAACAAATGTAATAACGGTAGATTTGGAGCAGGACAAAGCCGAATGGTTCATCAAAGTGCTTCAGGAAAATTCCACAGACAACGCCAAAAAAATTACCCTTCAACAATTGAAGACGCAGTTTGAGGAAAATTTAGAAGACTTTGAATTATTCTGGTTTTCAAAACCGATGCAACAATTGAAAGATAATGGTGTTGTTTTGAGTTTGTAAGTTTATTTCCATAGAAAAGCTAATTTTTGTGATTGGTATAAAGATTATATTTAAGATGGATTACTAAAGAAATTAAGTTGAAAGTTTTTTAACGCAAAGGTTTATTCTTAATTCTGCATATTTTAGGGAGCAAAGAATTGAATCAATATAATTGATTCGTAAGAAGCTTCCTTCATCAGCGACTTTGTCGCATCTCTTTGCCTCCTTAAAAATAATAAATTTTTATATTCAAAACTTTACGTTAAAAAAAGTTTAGTGTTATACCCATTGTCTTCAACATAGTTTATAGAAATATTAGAGTCTAGATTCCTACGGAATGACAAAGTAAATGAGAAAATAAAACTCTTGAAAAATTAATTTTCAAGAGTTTTTTATAAGTTTTGGCTAAAGCCAATTGAATTTGTCCTTATATAAACGGGCTAAAGCCCGTTCCTATTGATCATTTTATTTTTGAACACCATCTTTTACAACCTCTCCTACGGTTACTTTGTCCTGAAACTTAATAAAGGTAGGATCCATTATGGCCATTCGTTCTACGATAGCTTTATAAGTAGGAAATTTTAAAATAGAAGCTCTACCAGACATCTCTCTGTACAGCGTAAAAGTCTTCCCTCCTGCAGTTTTAATCTGTTTAGTAGTTGTAATATATTTACCAATATATTTACTTTTAGCATCATAGATTTCTATATCCACAAAAGTCTTTTCAGAAATAGTATCCTCAGAACCGAAACTTGCGGGTAAATTGGTAAAGTAGCCTACAGGAATGCCATTACTTATAATTTCACCTACATTATTAACCTCAATTTTAAGTCGATCTATTTTACTTCTTGTGGTGTAGGCATCTTTTGTTTTGCTATCTAATTTTCGCTTGGGTGGATTATTAAAAATATCATCCAAGGTCTTAACATTGATTCCTTTATTATCAATGATTTTCAAGTCTTTTATAGAGGTAAATACAGCTGATCTTTCTTCACCTGAAAAAGCAGATGGAGATATATAATCAAGATCTAATATTTTTTCTCTGTTGTAAACACGATTAAGCTTAATGTAGCTGTCTCTAACAGAATCTACGATACTTTTATCAATAAATTGTATTGTATATATTGGAGTTTCCTTAAGATCAAGAAAAGTATATTCATTCGACTTATTGGATATTTTGGCAACATGCACTCCATCGAGACTCACAATTCCTCTTTTGGTTTTAATATTTTGAGCGTTCAATATAAGACTCAAAACTGTAAACAACATGATCATATTTCCCTTCATAGAATCAGACTTTTACAAGGCATAAAAAAAGTGTAACTTTGGTTACACTTTCTTGAAAATATATTTAGCGTTTCATTTAATTATTCGCAAAGGATGATTCCTTTATTATTATTAAATTCTACAACACCGCTTTTGATAGGATAAGAAAAAACAGATCCATTTCCTCCTTCCTGAGTAGGTGTAAAGTTTTTAGCATATGCTTGATCAATAGAATCAACAAAAAGCTTTACATTACCTCCGATTAAAGAAGAAACAATTCCTGCGTGGTTTGTCATGATGTGAAATTCACCATTTTTTCCAGGCAACAATACAGAGTTTACTTCTCCTTCAAAAACTACGTATTCGGGTGTTAAAATTTTTATATTCATTTTTATGAAATTATAGATTATAGATTTTAAATTATAAATTATTGAAATTCAATCTAAAATCTAAAATTTAACATTTAAAATTTATTACGCGTTATCAGCTAACATTTTCTGTCCTGCTGCGATAGCTTCTTCGATAGTTCCTTTCAAGTTGAAAGCAGCTTCTGGTAAGTGATCTAATTCACCGTCCATAATCATAGTAAATCCTTTGATTGTATCTTTGATATCTACCAATGATCCTTTAAGACCTGTAAACTGTTCTGCTACGTGGAAAGGCTGAGATAAGAATCTCTGAACTTTTCTAGCACGGTAAACAACAGATTTATCTTCTTCAGAAAGTTCTTCCATACCAAGGATCGCGATAATATCTTGAAGCGCTTTGTATCTTTGAAGAATTTCTTTTACTCTCTGAGCACAGTTATAATGCTCTTCACCGATAATTTCCGGAGCCAAGATTCTTGACGTTGAAGCCAATGGATCTACTGCTGGATAAATACCCAATGAAGCAATTTTTCTATCTAGTACTGTAGTTGCATCTAAGTGAGCAAACGTTGTTGCCGGAGCCGGGTCAGTTAAGTCATCCGCAGGTACGTAAACCGCCTGTACTGAAGTAATTGAGCCATTTTTAGTTGAAGTAATTCTTTCCTGCATCGCACCCATTTCAGATGCCAATGTTGGTTGGTAACCTACTGCAGATGGCATACGACCAAGAAGTGCAGATACCTCAGAACCAGCTTGTGTAAAACGGAAGATGTTGTCTACGAAGAAAAGTACGTCTCTACCTTGCCCGCTTTCACCTCCATCTCTGTAGTACTCAGCTAATGTAAGACCAGAAAGTGCTACTCTAGCTCTTGCTCCTGGTGGCTCGTTCATTTGTCCGAAAACGAATGCAGCTTTAGATTCTTTCATAACCTCAAGGTCAACTTTAGAAAGATCCCAACCACCGTGTTCCATAGACTCCATGAATTCGTCACCATACTTGATGATTCCAGATTCTAGCATCTCTCTCAAAAGGTCATTTCCTTCTCTCGTTCTTTCACCTACTCCAGCGAAAACAGAAAGACCACCATGTCCTTTTGCAATATTGTTAATCAACTCCTGGATCAATACTGTTTTACCTACACCAGCACCACCGAACAAACCAATTTTACCTCCCTTTGCGTAAGGCTCAACTAAGTCGATTACTTTAATACCTGTGAATAAAACTTCTGCAGAAGTTGAAAGTTGATCAAATTTTGGAGCTGGTCTGTGAATTGGAAGACCACCTTCCTTAGAAATATTTTGAAGCCCGTCGATAGCATCACCAACAACGTTGAATAGTCTTCCGTTTACAGCTTCACCGATTGGCATTGTAATAGGATTACCGTATCCAATTACCTCTTGCCCTCTTTGAAGACCGTCTGTAGCGTCCATTGCGATACATCTTACAGTATCTTCACCAATATGTTGTTCTACCTCTAAGACTACTTTTTCACCGTTTCCTTTTGTAATTTCCAATGCATCATAAATACTTGGAATTGACTCCACATCTTTAAATACTACGTCGATTACAGGACCAATAATTTGAGAAATTTTTCCTTTAATTTGGTTTGCCATTGCTAAATTTTTTCTTGGTGCAAATATAATGATTCTTAGCAAACCCGCAATTGGTAAAAAAAAGATTTTTATCATGCTTTTTAGCGCCTATTAAATGTAAATTTTGATGCTTATTTTTTTGAATTTTCATTTAATTTGAATATAATAATGCGTTTTTATTGCTCGCTTCTATTAAGAAGAAAGCTAAATCTTTTTTATTGTTCATAATTTTTCAGTAAAAAGATCGTTATAAAGCATTAGAAACCAAATAATAGATCGTGTAAAATAGCATTACCTGAAAATAACTCTTAGTATATTATTATAGATAATTTAAAGGCTTTATATTTGCAGTCAAATTTTTTTTCGTTTTGAAAGTTTTCAAGAATTTTAATGATTATTCTTCTCAAAAGCCTCTAGCATTGTCTTTAGGTATGTTTGACGGAGTGCATCTAGGGCATAAAAGTATTATCGATGAATTACAAAAAGTAGGTTCAGAGAACAATTTGGAAACTGCTATCCTTACTTTTTGGCCACACCCTCGTTTTATTTTTAATCCTAATGAAGATTTAAAGCTTCTGAATACCCTGGAGGAAAAAAAATCATTGATGGAAAAATATGGCATCCATAATTTATTCCTTAAAGAATTTGATGAAGAGTTTAGAAACTTAACGGGTGAAGAATTTGTTCGTCAGATTTTAGTTGAAAAGCTCAACGTAAAATATTTAATTATCGGTTACGACCATTCTTTCGGAAAAAATAAAAGCGGAAACTTTGAATTGCTTCAACAATTATCTAAAGAATTAGATTTTGAGGTTGAGCAAATGGAAGCCATCAATATTCATGAGAACAATATTAGTTCTACGAAAGTAAGAAACGCCCTTTTAACAGGTGATATTAAAGAAGCTAATGAAATGTTAGGGTACTCCTACTCTGTTTCCGGAACCGTAACGCACGGTAAGAAAATCGGAAGAACCATCGGGTATCCCACTGCCAATATTGCCACAGAATCTCTTAAGCTATTGCCTAAGAAAGGAGCTTATATTGTTGAAACTGTTGTAAAAGGTCAGCAATATAAAGGAATGCTAAGCGTTGGTACTAATCCTACTGTTAATGGTGATAGGTTAACTGTCGAAGTGTATATCCTTGATTTTAATGAAGATATTTACGATGAAAAAATCACTGTGAAATTCCGAGACTTTCTTCATGAAGAAATCAAGTTTGAAGGACTTGAAAAATTAATCGAAAGGCTTGATGAAGATAAAAGGTTAACAGAAGAGTTTAACTTTTAATATAAAAACTGTTTCACACATTGCGTATGAAACAGCTTATCAATAAGTTTTATTTTAGTATTTTTAAATAGATCTTCTGAGTTTCCCCATCTAGTTTCACATTGGGAAACTGTTTATCATGGTCTATATAAATATCTTCTTTTTCATTTGGCTTACCATTTCCATTAGAATCCCATTCTATTGAGACGTAATACTTTATACGCTCTTTATCTTTTGGATCAAAATGACTTGCAGCATCTTTAGGTACAGGCATATTAATCGTAAATGGCACAGATGTTTGCTCATACTCTTTTTCTGTAATTAAAACAGCTGGTGCATCTGCTAAGAGCGGATCATGGCCGTATAAACTTACTTTAAGTTTAGGATTTTTAATATTGAAATGATCTGTTCCTGTAAACTCTAATTTTAGATCTTTCTGATTATCAGAAGGAGTTGAATTCTCGGATTTCACCGGAGTATTCTCAGAAAGTGGTTTCTTATCATTCTTATTACAACTTAATAAGGTTACTGATAATGCTCCTGCAGTCATTAGGAGTAAAATATTTCTTTTCATTTGTTTTGATATTTTGGTGTTATTACTTAAATCTGATTACAAATTGTATGCCTTTAAAAAAGAAAACTCAATCTTTCTCAGTATCAATAAATATAAAAAAATTAAGACTTTATTAATACTTAAATTACTTTACAATGAACTGATATATTGTTATTTGATTTTTTTCATATCAAATCATTAATTTCACTTTGAACCTTTTTCGTTAATGATTTAAATACCAATTCATACGAATGATCAATTAATTTAAAAATCAACTCTCTTTTTAATCCGTCTACAGAAACAGAATTCCAATGGGTTTTATTCATATGAAATGCACCGGTAATTTGTGGATGCTGCTCACGAAGCTCTGCACTCCATTCCGGGTCTGTCTTTACGTTAACTCCCAATGGCTGTCTTTCTAAGCCCATTAATAAAAATATTTTTGTGCCTACTTTCATCACAAGCGTTTCATTATCAAAAGGAAAAGTTTCTGTAACTCCTTTTTTGGCTAGGCAATAATCTAAAATTTCGTTGGCATCCATGAATTTTAATAAATGATAAGTGATTAATGATCGTTGATATTAATTTCAAATTTAGTAAATTTAAGAAAGAAACATCATCACCTTAAAATATTTAATATGAAAGCTTTAGTAATCGGCGCAACAGGTGCTACAGGAAAGGATTTGGTTAACCAATTACTTCATGATAAAAACTTCGATGAAGTAGAAATTTTCGTAAGAAAACCTATTGATATCCAACATGATAAACTAAAAGTTCATATTGTAAATTTTGATAAACCTGAGGAATGGAAAGATGCCGTAAAAGGTGATGTAGCATTTTCATGCTTAGGAACTACTCTGAAAGCAGCAGGAAGTAAGGAAGCTCAGCGAAAAGTTGATTTTGATTATCAATATGAATTTGCAAAAGCAGCTAAAGAAAACAAGGTTGATGATTATGTTTTAGTCTCTGCATATGGAGCCAATCCTCAATCAAAAATTTTCTATTCTAAAATGAAAGGCGAATTGGAAGAGGCTGTAAAAGAATTACATTTCAATAAAATTACCATTTTTAAACCCGGAATGTTGGAAAGAAAAGACTCTGAAAGAACAGGAGAAGTTTTAGGAAGTAGAATTATAAAGTTTGCTAATAAGTTCGGATTGCTGGAAAGTCAAAAACCGCTTCCCACAGATATTTTAGCTAAAGCAATGATTAATTCTTCTAAAATAAAAAGCAATGGCTATTCGAGTATTAAACTGGGGAATATTTTTTGTTTTGCGGAGAAAAGTAATGGGTGATTTTAATGTGAAAAGTGAATAAAGTCAATTGTGAATTTTACTCTATTTAATTACTGCCTTTTTATAATATAAAAGCTTCGACTCCGCTCAGCTTGACATTTCTAATACTTATTGTAAAGTCTGAATATATCAAACAAATCGAAGTCGAAAAATATTTGTATTCTCTATAAACTTTAAGAGAACTCTTCTTTTAATTTCTTAGAAATTTCTTCGGCAATAGGCTTGTCTTTTATTTTTTCATAAACCTGTTTAGCTTTTTTCATTAGCTTTTCATCATTTTTACTTTTTCCAACTTTTATTTGAGATAAAGCATAGAGCGCTAAATAATTATCATCTTTTTTATATGCAGAATGTACTTCTTCAAGATAAGGTAAAGCCTCTTCATAACTACCTTTCAAACTGTACAGCATTCCATACATATATCTTCCATCAGCTTTCATTCCACCTGTATATTTATAAAGACTTTCAGCTTCCTTAAGGTTCTGTATGCCTTTATCATAATCAGCTAACATGATAGAAGTATTGGCAATTCCATAATATCCTTCAGGATTTGTTGGGAAATATTTTACCATTTCCTCATATTTTTTTCTGGCTTCATCAGCAGCTCCAAATCTCATGAATTCAATTGCGAGATTCTGTTTAAATATAGGAGCTTTATTTTGGGCTAAACTATCTGCAACATAATAATATGCAAGAGCTTCATCATGCTTGTCTTGTAATCTAAAAAGGTATCCTGCCAAGAAGAAAGCATCACAATATTTGGGATCTTTATCTGCAGTCGAAATAAGAATACGAGTTGCTTTTTCGTAAAATTCAGGATATTGAAGGGTTTTTATACCTACCTCAAAACTTTTTTTTGATTCTGCTTTTTCAGGAGTACAATAATTTGTTTTTCCTAAAAAATAGCTGTCTTGTGAAAACCCTTTAATAGAAAAGATTAAAATAAAAATGGTTAGTAGTTTTTTCATAGTTATAAAAATAAAAAAAGTGGATGAAAACATCCACTCTACAAAAATATAATTTTATATTGTTATTTCAAATACTTCGTAATCGCTTTGTCAGTAGGTTTTGTAGTACTGATAAAAGTATCGATCAACTTCCCGTTTTCATCAATTAAAAACTTTGTAAAATTCCAAAGGATGGTTGTATTTTTTACTCCGTTCAGTTCTTTTTCTGTTAAATACTGGAAAATAGGAGCTTTATCATCTCCTTTTACAGAAACTTTTGCTGCTAAGGGAAATGTTACTCCATAATTTTTTTGACAAAAAGCACCAATTTCAGTATTAGTCCCAGGTTCTTGTCCACCAAAGTTATTGGCAGGGAAACCTACAATCACCAATTTATCTTTATACTCTTCATACAGCTTCTCAAGATCAGCATATTGTGGTGTAAATCCACATTCAGAAGCTGTGTTTACGATAAGGATTTTCTTTCCTTTAAAATCGGCAAAGTTAATTTCTTTCCCTTCTTCCAAGGCATTAACTTTGAAATCGTATATTGTCTTTCCCATAAGTTCTTTGGTTTTAGCTTTAGACGTTTCCCCTTTCTTCTGAGCGCAACTATTAAAAAAAGTTACAAAAGAAATCAGTAATAAAAAAAACTTTTTCATTCTTATTAATTTTATTTAGCAGTTTTGCTGCTGTTATTTTTATCCTTAAAATTTAAAAATATTGTCTGGAAAAACTTTGTTGATATCAATTTTATTGATCAACATTACGTAATCTCCATCTTTTTTAGCACTAGAAGATTCTATTCTGAAAGGCATTAACAAGCTTCCCACTTTTTTATAATCAGAATAAGTAAGCGTTTCTTCTTTCTTAATCTCTTTTAACAGCATATAAGTTTTGGTGTCGAAATAGTAAAAATTCTTATTTACATTTTTCGTAAGTTCTACTTTATGACAGTAAATATCTCCTACTTTTTCCTTTCCTAAATATTTGGCCTCGAAACCTTTATTTTCCCAATCTATAAAATCGTTATCAAAACTTTCAGGAACATAGCTTGTATATTCTTGCACTTTATTCGTGGCATAATTCATGGCATATCCTTTACTTCCATCATATCCTTCAATCGCTGTATCTTTATTATTAATCGTAAGAACAGTTTTTGTAAGATTTGGACGCTGTTGGTAGATTTTTATCGGATATTCATCTTTAATTCCTAAGACTACTTTTCCCTGAAGTAATACTGAATTTAACAGCTTCCAATTTGTTAATCCTCCGGATAATTCGATGTTTTTATCTATGATTTCCTTTGCCGTCTGTGCAAAAGAGAGTTGCGAATAAATCAGGACGAAAACTAACAGTAATTTCTTCATTAATTAAATTTATAAATTCAAATATAAGGCTTTGTAATGACTTCTTCTATTAATAATATACTAAATGGATTGGATGTATAGTAATTTTTTTTGTGTTGATAACCGAGGTTCTAAACCAACTATTGCTGTGAAGGAATCGTTTCTGTTGCAGCTAGTGTATTGATTATTATTTTTTAACAATCAAAATACACATACAGTTTGTCATTCTGAAAGTGAAAATCCATAAAATCTTAGGTGAAAACATTCAAGGTTTTCTTTATCATTTCGACGTAATGAAAAATTTATATGAATGTTTAGATTCCACGCTCCCCTTCGTTTCGCTCTGAATGACACAATTGAGAATCCTTTTAAATCAGCTTCCTCGCTTTTTCAAGGTCTTCTGGAGTATCAATTCCAACACCAACAAAATTGGTTTCTATCATTTTAATTTTCATCCCATATTCTAAATAACGTATGCATTCAATCTTTTCAGATATTTCCAACGGCTTCATCTCCAGTTTCGAAAACTGAAGTAAAGCATGTTTTCTGAAAGCATATACTCCGATATGTTTAAAGTAGCTTATATCATAAGAAACTTCTCTATGAAAAGGAATTACAGAGCGGCTAAAATACAATGCAAAACCACTATTATCTGTAATTACTTTTACATTATTCGGGTTTTCAACTTCCTCTTTTTCAGTCAATTTTATTTTTAATGAAGCTAAAGAAATTTCCTGATTATCATCTTCTTTGAAAACTTCAATTAACTGTCTTAAAGGTTCCAGTTTAAGAAAAGGTTCATCTCCCTGAACATTGATAACAATATCACAATCAATATTTTGAACTGCTTCTGCAATACGATCGCTCCCTGTTTCATGTTGCCCCGTCATAACAGCTTTTCCTCCGTTATTCTCTATTTCAGTAAAAATAATCTCAGAATCTGTAGCCACAAAAACTTCATCAAATAGACCTGTATCTACAACATTTTGATATGTCGTGGTAATCACAGTTTTTTCGCCTAACATCTGCATTAATTTTCCTGGAAAGCGGCTTGCTTCATAACGAGCGGGAATAACAGCGATGATTTTCATTGAATATTCTAATTTTTATAATTTTATTTAAATATAGATCTTTTTATTAAAAAGATAGCTTCACTCCTACTGTATTGTATTCTGAAATTCTAGAAGCCGTAAAATTTACTTTATATTTTACATGTCCTGCACTAAATCCAGAAACAGAATATCTATTTCTTGAGATCGTTTTTCCTATAAAATATCCCATTAACAAAGCTAAAGGATAGTCTGACGCCCAATGAACCTGGCTCTGCATCATTTGAAAACATAATGCTCCGGCCAAGGTATATCCTACGGGTTTTATCCAAACAGAATCAGGATAGTTATCTGCAATTACTGTTATTGCTGACATAAATGTAGTTAAATGTCCCGAAGGCATAGCATCATAATGTGGCGTTTCTTTGCCAAATGCGGAAAAACTCGGAAAAGGATTCCAGTCTCCTCCGGAATTACCATTTTCTATAGCGATAAAAGGGCTTTCTCTTCCTGTAATTCTTTTAATCGTTTGCGAAAATACTCCTGATAGGATTAAACTTTCCATCAAACCACTTGCTGTCGCTTGTGCTCTATAATCGTTTTTAATTAAACCATAAGTTGCAAAACCAACACCTAATAGGACAACAGTGGATCCGTTTCCTAGTAAATAAAGTCCGGCACCAATATCTTTTGGAACTTTTACGATCCCAGCAACTTTATTATAATTATTACTTACACTCATCCCCCATTTCTCGGCAACCTCTCTGGAGTTATCTATTAATTTTTGATCAAAAGGGATCAAAATCAAGGTACTAGCCACGGCGCCACCCAGATAATAGGCATGATCCTTTGCTACAAAATCTTTATTAGTATCAATAAAATCCTTTGGAGCCTTTGTAATAAATTCAAGAAGTTTGGGCTTGGGATACGTTCTAACAGAACCATCTTTTAAAGTATAGCTTTGAGATTGTGTTCCTTTCTCAATTTTATCAACAGCTATACTATCATTCTTTTGAGACCATACTAATACCGATATTGGTAGTAGTAACCATCTGATTTTCTTCATCATTTAATGTTTAAACAACCGCAATTAATCGTAAGCTTATTTAATCTGTAAACTTGTTAGTAACACTACATTCAGTTTAAAGCAAAAGAACTTTATATTACGCTCTCTCGTTTCTCTATAACCAAAACAATTAATTGCGGTGCTATTTTTATTTAAGCTTGTTTAAAGCATTTTCCAGTTTAGGCATCATCAATTCAATTTCACTCGTAGCTAATCCACCAACAGAAGCACGGAACCAAGGTTCAGATTTTGCTTCTCCAAAAGCAGAGAAAGGAACTAGCGCCACACCAGCTTCGTTAATTAAATAGAATACTAAGTCTGAAGAATTTTCAATAACAGATCCGTCCGGTTTTGTTTTTCCAATATAATCTAATTTGATTGTAAGGTATAACGCACCCATTGGTTCAATACTTTCAACAGCTAATCCTTTTCCTTTTAGATCTTGAATTCCCTGGTGAAGCACTTTTAAACTTGCTTCTAATTTTCCTTTGAAATCATTTACGAAAGTATTTACATCCTCAGGGTTTTCAAAGTATTTTGCAGTAGCTTCCTGTTCAGGTTTTGGTGCCCAAGCTCCAACATGCGTCAGAAGAGCCTTCATTTTATCAATGATAAGAGCCGGACCGAATCCCCATCCTACACGAACTCCAGTTGCTGCCAAGCACTTAGAAATACCGTCAATATAAATTGTATATTCTCTCATTTCAGGGAAAAGAGATACAGGGTCAACGTGTTTTGCTCCAAAAGTAAGGTTGGAATAAATTTGGTCATACATTAAGTACAACGGCTTTTCGTCTGCTCCTCTTTTTTTATTTTCAGCTAAAACTAATTTACAAATTTCTGAAAGTTGCTCTTCTGTAAACATTGTTCCTGTTGGGTTCAATGGTGAACAAAGAGCCAATAAAACAGCTCCGTCTAAGTGTGGTCTTAAATCATCTGCAGTAGGAAGAAAGTTGTTTTCCTGTGTTGTTTTAACTTCTACAGCATCTGCTGATGTAAGATAAGCATAATGATTATTATTCCAAGATGGTGTAGGATAAATTACTTTATCTCCTTCATCAACGATTGTTTTATAAACCGCGTAGATCAAAGGTCTTGAACCTGCTGTGATTAAAATGTCATTCGCGCTATAATCAAGATTCCATCTCGTTTTCAAGTCTTTTGACACTTCATTTCTTAAAGATAAAAGTCCATTTGCAGGAGGATAGTTCGTCAGATTGTTCTGATATGCTTTCTGAATCTCTTCCTTCAACTTTGCAGGTATCGGGTAGATATTAGAATTCAGATCACCAATGGTAAGATTGGCTATCTCCGCTCCTTTTGCCTTTAAATCATTTACTTCATTACCAATTTTTACAATTTCAGAACCAATCAGGTTGGCTGCTAATTTTGATACTTTCACTTTATTTTAAATTTAGAATTATTTTTTATTTGAATGCTTAGGATCTAGGTTCAGTGTAATTTCCTAAATCCAAAGCCTCAATATTTACGTTAACTGTAAGTCGTTTTTTACTTGATTAATTTTCTCATCCAACGATTTCAGTTTATCTCTGAAATCTGCTTCAGAGCTGATGCTGTCTTTTACCGAAATATAAAATTTAATCTTTGGCTCTGTACCTGAAGGTCTTACGCAAACTTTGGTTCCATCTTGTGTATAATAAATCAATACATTAGATTTTGGAATGTCGTTCATTACCAGTTTCTCATTTTTAGAAACCACAAAGTTCGTTTGCTCTTTAAAATCCTTCACTTCTTCAACTAGAGAACCAGCTAATTCTTTTGGTGGATTTTCACGGAAGTTCTTCATCATATTCTGAATTTCTTCAGCTCCGTCTCTTCCTTTTCTTACCAGATTTACCAATCCTTCATAATACATTCCTGTTTCCTGGTAAATTTCAATCATATATTGATACATGGTTCTGCCATTAGCTTTACACCAAGCAGCAATTTCGCATGCAAGAAGAATACTTCCACAAGAATCTTTGTCTCTAACGAAATCTCCGGTCATAAACCCGAAACTTTCTTCACCACCACAAATGAATTTTTCTTTTCCTTCAGCTTCACGAATCATTTTTCCGATCCATTTAAATCCTGTAAGCCCAGCTTTACATTGTACCCCGAATTTCTGAGCAATATCAAAGAAAATATCTGAAGTTACGATTGTAGAACCAATAAATTCAGAACCTGTGATTTTATCTAATTTTCTCCATTCATTTAAAATGTAGTATGTAAGAATCGTATTGGTTTGATTCCCATTTAATAACTGCATTTCACCATCAAGATTTCTTACTGCAATTCCTAATCTGTCACCATCCGGATCTGTTCCGATCACGATGTCAGCATTTGTAATTTTAGCTAAATCCATTGCCATTTCCAATGCTGCAGGCTCTTCAGGATTTGGAGATTCTACTGTGGTGAAATTTCCACTAGGAATCATCTGTTCCTTAACAAGATCTATTTTTTTAAATCCAGCCTTTTTCAACGCTTGAGGAACTGTTGTATATGTTGTACCATGAATGGAAGTGAAAACAATATTTAAGTTCTCTTTTCCAACGTTTTGGTACGTAGAGTTTTCAATACAAGCATCAATATAAACATCATCTTGCTCTGCACCAATCCATTCAATCAAATCATCGTTTCCATCAAATTTAATTTCGTCAAATTTCACAGAATATACTTCATTAATAATCGCTTCATCGTGTGGCGGAACAATCTGCGCTCCATCATTCCAATATACTTTGTACCCGTTATATTCCGGTGGATTATGAGAAGCTGTTAATACAATTCCTCCATTACATTTTTTATCACGAACAGTGAAAGATAATTCAGGAGTCGGTCTGTGATCTTTGAAAAGCAACACTTTAATTCCGTTTGCCGTTAAAACATCAGCAACCAATTTTCCAAATTCTTTTGAATTGTGACGTACATCATACGCTATCGCAACCTTTATTTCTTCATTAGGAAATTGCGTTAACATATAATTAGCTAGCCCTTGTGTAGCCTGACCTAGCGTGTATTTATTTAAACGATTGGTTCCTACGCCCATAATTCCACGCATTCCTCCTGTTCCGAATTCCAATTCTCTATAAAAAGAATCTTCTAAATCTGGAGAATTGCTCTCAATTAATGATTGTACTGCCTCCCTAGTTTCTTTATCAAATGTATCGCTTAACCAAAGCTCTGCTTTTTCTAATGTTGTCATATGTGTATTTCGTTCTTTATATAGTTTGTAAAATTTGATTTTTAACTGTCATTTCGAGAAACGAGAAATCTATTTAATTATTATTAAACAGAGATTATTCACTGCGTTTTCGCTCCGTTCTGAATGACAAACCGAATAGGTATTATACCTTAATCCAGCTTTTTATTTTCTACTTTCGTCGTTTTATCTATTTTAAATGCTCTGATTGGATTATTATAATAAATAAATTTTGCTGTATTCTGAATGTTTCCTTTCAATGAGTCTTTAACATTTACTTCAGCATAATTCCCATTTTTAGAATCTATTTTCAAGTTGGTTATTTTCCAGTAAGGAGCAATTAAACTCGCTGTATCAGAAATCTTTATTACTGCATCTTTCGTCAATCCAAGAAAATTAGCTCTACTTCCATTCTTCATTTCTACTTCTGCTCTTCTCGTATTGATGGAGCCCATAAAAGTGGCATTATTCTTTAAGTTCAATCTGAAATTATCGGTCTTAATTTCACTTGAAATATTCATTTCCACTGAATCTGAAATAGACACTTTTTCCAGATTATATTTAGAGTAAATGGTTACATTATAGAAGTCTACCCCTTTTGTACCTCTACTTTCTTTAATAGAAAGTGTTTTATCTTTTACATCTACATCCAGATTTTTGGCAACATTCGGATATGTTTCAATTTCTACAAAATTCTTTGGACCTCTTGCATAAAATACCCGAAACTTTCCTTCCAAATCAAGATTTACAAATTCTGAAACATCAATATCTTTAGTTTCAATTTTACCTTTTGGAGAAATTTTCCCACAAGAAACCACCACAATGAGCATCAATGTGAACAATACTTTTTTCATTCTAACTTTTAAATATTCTGTATACAACTGTAGTAATACCATTTAATTTTATTAAAAACTCATGAAGTTTTTAATCCCTCCTCGGTACCTAAAATAATTTTACCGAACAAAAATAGTATTTAAATTTCTAAAAGGCTTACTCTTCCTACCATAAAATACCTGACAAATTTCAATTTTATTCTTAAAATCTGCTATTTTATCCATTTGAATCGGAGTATGTCATTCGACGAATGAGAAATCTATTTAATTCGTATTAAAAAGATTTTTCACTCCGCTTTACTTTGTTCAGCATGGTAAACGTTAATTCATTTTCAAAGTTTGTCATGTTGGAAGCAGCTCTACAAAGTTTATTTAGATCCTTTCAGAATGACAAACTTACTGTTTTATTTTGCTGATTGATTTGTTTTTACTCTGCAGAATATTTAGCTTTCAAAAAAGGAAAAACGCTTATAACGTGATTCTAAAATCTGTTATAAGCGCTAAATTTATTGGTGTATGACTAATATCGGAAATAATATGACACCAACAAAAAACCTCAAAAAGCATCATCCTTCTTGAGGCTTTCTTATCACATATTAATGCGTCAATATTTTTTTCACCCATTCTTTTTATTTATCCGAACAAATCTTTCACTTCTTGGGCATTAAAAGATTTACTTTCTTCATCTATAGAAATAATACTACTGGCAATTTTTTTCTTTTTTTGCTGAAGATTGATAATTTTTTCTTCTATGGTATCTTTACAAATCATTCTATACGCCATGACCTGCTTTTTTTGTCCGATTCTGTAGCAACGATCTATTGCTTGGTTTTCTACCGCAGGATTCCACCAAGGATCAATGATAAATACGTAATCTGCCTCGGTAAGATTCAATCCGGTTCCACCTGCTTTCAAACTGATTAGAAAAACCCGAATATCCTCTTGGTTCTGGAAATTTTCTACCCTGTTTTGGCGGTCTTTTGTCTGCCCATCAAGATATTCATACGTAATATTATTTTCTTCGAGTCTATTTTTTACCAATTGCAGCATTTTCACAAAACTAGAGAAAACCAATATCTTGTGATTTCCAGTTTTTTCAATGATATTTTCTATTAAAATATCCAGCTTTACAGACTCCTTAGTATATTCTTCTTTGTCTGATAATATAGCCGGACTGTTGCAAATCTGTCGTAATTTGGTAAGACCTTCCAAAATGTACATTTGAGATTTTCCGATGCCGTTTTCATCAATTTTATTCAAAAGAAAATCTCGATACTGATCCTTGAAAGTATCATATACTTTGCGTTGCTCTTTTTCCATCTCGCAGTAAATGATACTTTCTACTTTATCCGGTAGTTCTGTTGCTACCTGTTCTTTCGTTCTCCTTAAAATAAAAGGACTGATGATTTTTGAGAGCAATTCTGAGCTTTGTACATCTTTTTCCTTATCAATAGCATCAGAAAATTCTTTTTTGAAATGTGTCATATTCCCCAATAATCCGGGATTCACAAAATTGAATTGCGCATACAGATCAAACGTATTATTTTCAATGGGTGTTCCGGTAAGAACAACTCTATTGTACGCTTTCAAAAGCCTAACACATTTATACCTCTTAGAATTTGGATTCTTAATGGCCTGACTTTCATCTAAAATTAAATAATTAAAATCAATATCCTTTAAAAACTCAGCATCATTTATAATAGATCCATAGGTGTTAATGATCACATCATATTTATTAAAGCCTGCTAGTAAGTCTGCACGATTCAGACCTGTAAAAACAAGAAGTTTAAGCGTAGGACAAAATTTCTTAATTTCATTCTGCCAATTAAATATAAGCGAAGTTGGCGCAATAATCAATGAAGGATTTTTTGGCTTTTTAGTGGTTTTCAGATGTTGCAGAAAAGTAATCATCTGCAGCGTTTTCCCCAATCCCATATCATCTGCCAAACAACCTCCTAACTGATGTGTATCTAGAAAATTAAGCCAATGCAAACCATGAATCTGATATTCCCTAAGTTTAGCTTTTATTCCTTTTGGAACAGGAACTTTTTCGATGTTTTCTATGCTCTGAATCCTTTTCTTTTTTTCATAAAGATCAATCAGAAAATCGGGTTTTTCTTCCAATTCATTATACAGTTCATCAATAATACCAAACTGGAAATTAGAAATCTGTAGTCCTTCTTTTTTTATTTCACCTACTTTAAAATAGCCGGCGAATTTATCCATCCAATCTTTGGGCATAATACCTATAGTTCCATCTCCCAACACTACAAAATTGGATTTTTTAACGAATGCTTTTTGTAAGTCTTTTAATGATAGCTTCTGATCTCCAAATGAAACATCAATACTTATATCAAACCAATCAATATCAGACTTTACAGAAACACTTATAGATGCTTTATTGAGATTATATTTAAATGATTTCAGCTCTTTAGCTCCAAATAATTTGATGTTTTGATTTTTCAATTTTTCGGAAGCATCTAAAAACCAAAAATCTTCCATTAGCTGGGATGCGTTGAGATGAAATACCCCTTCTTGATCCTGAAAACCTGGATGCAGTTGTAAAAACTCTTCCCGAAGCTGGTTTTCTAAAGCTGTATTACGCTCCAAATAAGAAAAACCGCCTTTTTCATTAATTGAAAAACGAAGTTCTTTACTTTCTATATCAATTAATTTTTCAGGATATTGCACGGCAAGTGTAAAACTCACCATTTCATCTGCATCTTCAATATATACTTGCTTTTCTAAACCATTTTCATCTGTCTTACTCTTAGTATTTTTGAAATTATCAGTTTTTACCTGATATTTTTGAGACAACGGAGATAAGATTTTTTCTTTAAAAGCAATTGCATTTTTCTTAATATAATTGGTCTGCGGATGATGTATATAATACTGTAAATCTGCAGAAAAAGCAGGACTTTTTATAGGATAAATCTCATTATCTTTTTTAATGAATAAAGGAGTTATTTGCAGTTTTGAAGAGTCTGTTTTATACGTTTGGTCACCAATTTTTATTTTCGGTTCCAACTGATAGAATAAAGGATCTTCACTAAACTGAAATACCATTTCCAACTCTTTCTCAACAATAAAAAGTGAATCTAAATTTTTACGGGTATATGTATTTCTCTCTTGATGAGCAAAAAGTGGATAGTCTTTCAGTAAAGAAATCAACTCACTAAAACTATGAATAGCCTTTGAAAAATCATCTGCCTTATTAAGCTTGTATAAAATTTTTGATAGTTTGTAGCTTTTTAAAATAACTTGTACAAACTTTTCATCATAATTATCAATACTACTATCCAAAGAATAGTAAGAAATTTCTTTGAAATGGGTCGCCAGCTCTGTTCTTTCCTTGTTAAATTTACCCGTTACAGGCACAAATCCTCCAAAACTATTCCTGTCAAATTCAAAAACTAAAGCTTCTCCGTATGTTGATTGCTTTTCAGAACCCGGTATTTTATAATTGGGTTGGTTTAATATTTTAGAAAAATCACTTTCATAAGGAGTATCTATCTTATGAAGATTGGGAAACTTACTCGTTGCAAAGAAACCTTGATCATTAAGCTTAAAATCAAAATATTTTTGATAGTCATCCTGTAGATCGAGACCATAATCTGCTAAAAAATTTGATTTTTTATTCTCTAAGTAATAATCATTAAAATAATCATTTCCAAATATTTGCATTATTTTTTCAAAAGCAGGATAAAGATGCTGGCAATACTTTTTTTGGAATTTCTTTTTACAAGTACAGGATACTTTTAATGTGCTGCTTTTTTTGTTATAGATAAAACTTTGCTTTTCCCGTTCCCAAGTATTTGCCTGTACAACAATACTGTCCGGAGTAGCGCCTATAATAAAAGCTTGATGATAGGAGTTTCCTCCCCCGTTGCTTTGCAATTCTTTTCTTATTTTTTCATAATCAATGATTCCATTTTCCAACGTGAAGTTCAAACTGTTATCTTCTTTTTTTAAAATATCTGCGCTACTTACAAACTGAGCCGTTTGGCGGGGTTTTATATCATTAATTTTTTCTTCTCTAAGAATCAATGCTAATTTCTCTAAAGAAGCTACGCCATGTTTACAAATCCCATCATAATCATACGGGCAAGAGCAATCTACGGTAATGATATCATCACAATAAATCTTAACGATATAAGGCTTCTTTGCAGAACCTCTACATTCAAAAACAAAATTGCTATTATTAATAGATTTTAAAACAGGATAAATTTGCATGGATCTATTAATACTTGAAGAATTTGCATTATTCAGAATAAATTTAGCAATGTTAGAAATTTTAGTTTCAGCCATTTTTTATAGTGTTTTTTATCATACAAATGAAGCCATTTAACTTTTAAATGGCTTCATTTATTATATACAAAAGTTTTATTTTACTCCTTACGTTTTAGGATTTCAATTCCTTGATTATAATAAATTTACCTAAAAAGAATATTCTAATTCTGCTTACTATAGCAAGGTTTTCAATACAATTAACTTAATGTTAAAGATATTTCGTTTCTTTTGTGGGTTATTTTTCAGGAAGTTACCTAAATAACTTCATCAATATTATAATTTTTATGTTCACGATTCGTTCTGATAATCATTTCTCCTAAAAACCCTGCAATGAAAAGCAAAGTTCCCATAATCATCATGGTCAATGCAATAAAAAACCAAGGATTATTGGTGATTAAATGCCCATAAATTCCTCTTGCTACATCAATGAGTTTTGAAACCCCCAACCAAAGCGCAGAAAGAAAACCGAGAATAAACATCATGGTTCCTACCGCTCCAAAGAAATGCATTGGTCTTCCTCCAAAACGACTTACAAACCAAAGGGTTACCAAATCTAAAAAGCCACGGATAAATCTTTCCGTTCCGAATTTTGAAGTTCCATAAGGTCTTGCCTGATGCTTAACTTCTTTTTCTGTAATTCTTCTGAAACCCGCATTTGCAGCTAAAACAGGGATATAACGGTGCATATCTCCATACACATCAATTGTTTTTACCACCTGTTTTTTATACGCTTTAAGGCCACAATTGAAATCATGAAGTTCAACACCAGAAACTTTACGGGCCGCAGCATTGAACAGTTTTGATGGTACATTTTTCGTCATGACATTATCAAAACGCTTCTTTTTCCAGCCTGAAACGATATCGTAATTATCTTTAATTACCATGTCATACAATTCAGGAATTTCTTCCGGAAAGTCCTGTAAATCAGCATCCATTGTGATGATTACATCTCCGTTTGTTCTTTCAAAAGCAGCGTGAAGTGCCTGAGATTTTCCGTAATTTTTGGAAAACTTAATCCCATGAATTTGAGGATGTTGTACTTTTAAATTTTCGATAATACTCCACGATAAATCCGTACTTCCATCATCTACAAACCAGATTTCATAAGATAAATTATTTGTAACGCAAACAGTATTAATCCTTGAAAAAAGCTCTTCCAAAGAGTCCTCTTCATTAAGTAGCGGAATAACTATAGATAGATTCATTTAATTTTAATAAAAATTATTCTTGATTTATTGGTTCCTCGTGAACACTTCTTGTTCTGAAAAATGCTCCAAAAAACAATGACAAAACTACGTAAAATATAAGAATTGCTGCAAAATATCCCGAAAAATGACTTGCCGTAAGCATATCTTTTCCTTTAACAGCTGCAGGAGTGAAACTTTGAAGTCTTTCTTTATATTTTTGGTCTAGCTCGTCAATATCTTTTTGGTGCTTCATAATCTTCCTTGCAGAAGTATATTCTTTGTCCAATTCTGATTTTTGAGTGTGAACATATTGGTAATTCAATAGGTTTTTTGCTTCCGGATCTACAAAATTTAAAAATGAATAAATACTGAAAATCGAAAGAATTCCTCCAATAAACATGGGTATGAATGCTCTCTTAAAAGCTTGTCTGAAATTAAGTCGGTGGTTGTTCCAGTACACCTTTACCGACCAAAAAGCACCTCCTGCATAGATAAGAGGCAATACGAAAGCATTGGCTTTCAGTGAAATATCAAAATAATGTATTCCCGAGAAAAAGAAGTATACTATGAAAAAAACAATCATAGTGGCTATAAAAAGTATAATTCCTATTGTTGATGGACTTTTAGTCATGTTAAATTTTTTTGAAAATTTTTGAAAAATTATAAGCCTACATTTCAGCAATTTAGCTTCAATAAAGGATTTTTCAGTTTATTTTTTTGTAATTTTATTTTGAAGTTTATAAAATATTCCTACCTTTGCAACGGCAAGTCCTAAACAACCAGCTCCTGAGAATCCTCCAGGGTGGGAACGCAGCAAAGGTAATTGGTTGAGCGGTGTGATTTAGGTAGCTTGCCATTTTTTTTATTTTAAGTTGAACAGAGGTAATTTTAGAATTATCTTTTTTTGTTTCTATACTTTTCAACATTTCAATTATCATTTTCAAATTACCTTTTAATCTTTACTTAAAATTCGAACTCCTCTCCTAGCTTAGGCAATACAAGTTCTACATTTTTATCTGCAAAATGCTTCAATGCACTTTCATGATTAATTTCAATTGCAGGGAAAGTATCAAAATGACAGCCGATTACTTTTGGAGTTTTCAATAATTCCGCTGCTGCAAAAGCCGCTTTTTTCGGACACATTGTGTAGTGACTTCCAATTGGTAGAATTGATAAATCAATATTTCCATATAATCTTGGAAATAACTCCATATCAGCCATTACGCCTGTATCTCCAGCCATATATATGTTCTTACCTTCAGGCAATCTGAAAATATAGCCTACTGGAACGCCTCCATAGCTTCCATCTGGAAAAGAACTTGTATGATGAGCTGGTACCATGGAAATTTTAAGATCGTCGATTTTTGCCGACCCTCCTAAGTTCACATCATCTCTGTTTTTAGCTGTTTTGAAATATGCACAAACTTCTGGAACTCCGATTACCGTAGCGTCAGGATGAAATTGTAAAACTTCTTCCACATCGGCAATATGATCTCCGTGCGCGTGAGTTAATAAGATATAGTCAATCTTTTGAGCTGAAATATCAAATCCTGATTCCGCTTTTTTATAGTTATAAAAAGGGTCGCTCAAGATCGTTTTGTCTTTATACGTGAACAAAAAACAGTTTTGTCCTAAGAATTGTATTTTCATTTTTAAAGTTATTTTTTAATTAATTTTTAAATATTTAAACACAAATAACTCAAATATTTACACAAATATCACTATTAAAATTTTAGTGAAAATTTGTGTAAATATTAGTGTTATTTGTGTTTTATTTAAGCTAGTAAATGCTAAGTTTCTTATTGATTTTATTTCTGAGGAAATTTATCTTCTATTAAATTTAAATTAATCCCATGTTCCAAATACGCTTTACATCCATCTAAAACTGTTGTAAAGCCACCAGTATTATCATTTATTACCTTTAACAGATTTTCCCCAGTTTGAGAAAAACCATAGCTTTTAATGATAACAAGAGTGCCTTTTTCCATTTCTTTGAATTCATAATCTACATTTGTTGAAGGCTCTCCCCATTCTGTTTTGATTAAATGATTTAGAATGATTTGATTAACCTTTACCGCAGACTTCACACCATACATCTCCCATTCCCAAATAACAGTTTCGCTTTCTACTAATTTCCCGGTAGATTTTGTAAACCAAAATTGGGTTGTAATTTCAGGATTGATAAATGCTTCAAAAACATCTTCAATTGGTTTTCTGATAAGCATTTGAGCTTCAACATAGATATTCGAACTCATAATATTGGTAGTTTATTTAAAGAAATTAAGTCCAATCGCTGTAAGAGTTGCCATTGTAAATGTTAGAATTCCGACTTGCTTTAAGAACGGGTCTAGCTCTTTAGGCTCTTTTACAGCCATTATTTTTCTTCTCAGTTTAGCAAACGGAATCAACAAGATCATCACAATAAAAACGTAATAATTTTGAGACTGAATAAAACCATTCATCCCTAAAAATATCATGATCAAAATTAAAGGAAGTTGTAATAAGATCATTTCGTATATCATTGCATTTCTGAATCCTATTCTTAGCGCAAAGCTATTTTTTCCTGATAATCTGTCACTTTCAATATCTCTCATATTGTTAAGGTTAATTACCGCCATACTCATCATTCCTACTGCAGCTCCGGGTAATAACATATCCCAACTGAACGTTTTTGTAAACAGAAAATAACTTCCGCAAACTGAAACTAACCCAAAAAAGATAAATACGAAAAGATCTCCTAATCCCATATATCCATAAGGCTTTTTTCCAACAGTATAGCCAATTGCCGCTAAAATACATGCAACACCCAATCCTATGAAAATGTAAAATTCATTCATATAATTTGGAATGAAAGCCACATATAACAAAGCAATAGTAGCTACAAAAGCCAATATGGCTACCAAGATCACCGCATTTTTCATTTGCTTTGCTGTAATCTTCCCTGAAGCTACTGCTCTGGATTCGGCTTCACTGATTCTTTTAGCATCCGTTCCTTTTACTCCATCGCCATAATCGTTAGCGTAGTTTGAAAGTACCTGATACAACAAGGTTACCACCAATGCTAATGCGAAAATCTTCCAGTCCCAAATTCCACCTTCGCCATAAAGCCTCCATTTTGCGATGAAAGCTCCCATAATAATTCCGCTTAAAGAAAGCGGTAATGTTCTTAGCCTTGCGGCTTTTATCCAATCCTTCATATGTATAAGTAATGAATAATTGGTAATAAGTAATGCCTATATTTTTCATTACTTATTACCAATTACTTATGTTAAGATATCCATTGATCTTTTCCGAAGTCAGGCTTTCTTTTTTCTAAGAATGCGTTTCTTCCTTCTTTTGCTTCTTCCGTCATATAAGCCAAACGTGTAGCTTCACCAGCAAATACCTGCTGACCTACCATTCCGTCGTCTGTTAAGTTCATGGCGAATTTCAGCATTCTGATAGAAGTTGGAGATTTAGCTAAAATTTCCTGAGCCCATTCGTAAGCTGTATCTTCTAATTCGTCGTGTGGAATTACCGCATTTACCATTCCCATTTCCAACGCTTCCTGAGCAGAATAATTTCTCCCTAAAAAGAAAATTTCACGAGCTTTTTTCTGTCCAACCATTTTTGCTAAATACGCTGAACCGTAACCTCCGTCAAAACTTGTAACATCAGCATCCGTCTGTTTGAAGATCGCATGTTCTTTACTTGCTAATGTAAGGTCACAAACTACATGCAATGAATGTCCACCACCAACAGCCCATCCCGGAACAACCGCGATAACAACTTTCGGCATAAAACGAATCAAACGCTGAACTTCTAAGATATTTAAACGATGTCTTCCGTCTTCACCTACATAACCCTGATGTCCTCTTGCTTTTTGGTCTCCTCCACTACAGAAAGCCCAACCTCCATCTTTAGGACTTGGCCCTTCACCTGTAAGCAAAACAACGCCTATTGAAGAGTCTTCAGAAGCATCATAAAAAGCATCATATAATTCTGAGGTAGTTTTTGGACGAAAAGCGTTTCGAAGTTCTGGTCTGTTAAAAGCAATTCTTGCTACACCATTGCATTTTTTATACGTAATATCTTCGTATTCTTTGACGGTTTTCCACTCGATCATCTTGTAAAAATTTTCTCAAAGATACGGAATTACAGAGAATTTTAACATTGATTTTTGATGATAGTCATTGGGAAATTTGTTGAATTTTTTAGTTTGATTTAGATGATTCTGATTTTTTTTGAATACTATTAATCTAACGCTAAGAATACTAAGATATCTTTACATTATTGAGAGGATTTTCAATTACAAAGAAAGAAGACTGGATGAATAATTTATAAAAGATAGATTTCTCCTTCGTCGAAATAACAAAAATTGTGTTTCTTTTTTTCTCTCGCGGATTTTGCAGATTTACACAGATGATTGTATTTATTTGTAGCATTTATATTTTTTCAAGTTTTGGCTAAAGCCAAATTGTATGTTCTGTTTTTCTAAATGGGCTGAAGCCCATTCCTATTGATATGTTTTAATGATTTAATTTTTTTAAAAAGTGTCGGATTCTTCTTTATGTTTTTAATTCGTTTGAAATAAAAAAGTACAAAAAAACCGGAACACAATTGCTCCGGTTTTGATCTTTAACCTTTAAGATTAAAAAGTATTATTTTGCCTTAGCCGAAAGTTCAGCTTCTTTAGCTTTCATTTCAGCAGCTTTTGTTGGGTTTTTAGTGATATTATAAATATCTTTTAATGTTGAAACCGCATCTAAACTTGTAGGATTTGCTTGATACCATTTTTCAGCATAAGGAAGAGCTTTATTGAATCTCTCTTTTCTAGCTTCAATTAACTTGGTAGCATCATCCGGCTTCGTTTTTCTAAGCGCATTGATCTCTTCTACTGCTTTTGCATCATCACCAATAGCGGTATAGACTAAATTTTGATAAGCGTTATTAGACAGTTTAGGATCAGCTGAACCTAATTCAAGTGCTTTCTGGAAAGAAGCTATTGCATCGTTTGTAGTCGCAGGATTCTTAGATTGCAATACTCCTAAATTATACCAATTTGTAGCATCATTAGGATTTTTAGCCAATTGCTCCTTTAAATTCTGCATGAATTTATCTGTATTTCCGGAAGCATAAAGTGCTGTCCCCTGCAATTCCTTAAGTTTAGCGTTATTTGGATATTTAGCTAATCCTTTCTCGATAATTGCTATCGCTTCATCATGCTTCTTAGTATTTAAAAGTAGCGTAGATAACGTTTCATACAAATCTGGCTCAACATTTGGAGACTGCTCAGTTTTAAAATCAGAAAACTCTTTTGGAGAAGATTTTTTCAATAATTCCCAAGTACTTTTGTCATAAGGATTAACCTGTCCTGTTTTATTATCTTTTGCAGTATACGTTGTCTGAACTCCTGTATACCCTGAATTAATTAATTCTTTATAGATCTTAATCGCCTCTTCGTTGTTATTTGCTAAAGCATAACTCAATCCTCCATAGTACATATACGTTTTATCGTCTTGACCATTCGTTTTCAACAAGTTATAAACTTCTAAAAACTTAGGGCCTGCAACCGTATAATTTTTTGCACTATAAGCATCCATTGCTGCTTTATTAGCAACCTGTAACTTAGCGTTTACATCTTCTTTTTGTCCGAAAACTAAAGCTGATGCTACGATAGCCATACCTAAAATTAGTTTCTTCATAATCACTATTTTATATTAATTGTACAATTTATTCTTCAGAATCAGAACTCCCTGCTTCCTCAGTTGTTGGATTTTCATTTTCAACCTGAGGTGCCTGATCGTTTTCTTGGTTATCAGCTACAATTTCACTTCCTTCTTCTATTTCTTCTAAATCTTCTTCAACCTCTTTATCCATTGCAACTTTTGCGATAGCAGCAATCTCATCATTCTTCTTAAGATTGATCATTTTCACCCCTTGCGTATTTCTACCCATCACTCTCATTTCATCCATATTCATACGGATAGCAACACCAGATTTATTGATAATCATCAATCCATCTTCATCTGTTACATTTTGGATAGCAATAAGATTTCCTGTTTTTTCGGTAATGTTTAGGGTAATAACTCCTTTTCCTCCTCTGTTGGTAATTCTATAGTCTTCTACTGCAGTTCTCTTACCATATCCTTTTTCAGATACTACAAGAACCGTTTCGTTTTCTACATCGTTCACAACGATCATACCGATAACCTCATCATTTTCTTCCATCGTAATACCACGTACTCCGATAGATCCTCTTCCTACTTCTCTTACTTTCTCTTCCGGGAAACGGATACATTTACCATTCTTAGTAGCAATCATGATCTGGGAAGTCCCATTCGTTAACCATGCTCCTAATAATTGGTCATTATCTCTAATCTCAATAGCATTGATACCATTTACTCTTGGTCTTGAATACGCCTCAAGAGAAGTTTTCTTAATAGTACCGTTTTTAGTAATCATTACCACGCTCATTTGGTTGATATAGTCTATATCTTTCAAGTCGTTGGTTCTGATATATGCTTTGATTTTATCATCCGGCTCAATATTGATAAGGTTTTGAACTGCTCTACCTTTAGATATTTTAGATCCTTCCGGGATTTCAAATACCCTTAGCCAGTAACATTTACCTTTTTCAGTAAAGAACAACATGTATTGGTGATTGGTTGCAGAAACGATATACTCTAAGAAATCTGAATCTCTTGTTGTTGCCGCTTTATTTCCTACACCACCTCTACTTTGAATTTTGTATTCTGAAAGCAATGTTCTCTTTACATATCCTGCATGAGAAATGGTAAGAACTACCGCTTCGTTTGGAATAATATCTTCAATAGACATTTCTCCTCCAGAATAATCGATCTCCGTTCTTCTTTCGTCACCATATTTTTCTTTAACTTCAGCTAATTCATCCTTAATAATCTGGAATCTTCTAGACTCATTCGCTAAGATATCTTCTAAGTCTTGAATTTCTTTCATGATGGTATCATACTCATCACGAATCTTATCCAGTTCCATACCCGTTAAACGAGCCAAACGAAGATCTAGAATTGCCTGAGCCTGAATATCAGAAAGTTCAAATTCTTGAATTAATCCTTCTTTCGCTCCTTGAGGGTTGGTACTGTTACGGATAATAGCAATCGCTTTATCTAACGAAGCCTGAGATCCGATCACTTTCATGAACCCTTCTAAGATATGAGCTCTCTCTTTCGCTTTTTTAAGCTCGTATTGAGTTCTTCTTACAATGACAATGTGTCTGTGCTCAACGAAGTGGTGAATGATATCTTTTAGGTTTAATTGTTCCGGTCTACCGTGTACCAAAGCAATATTATTAACACTAAAAGAAGTCTGAAGTGAAGTATATTTATATAATAAGTTCAGAACAACATTAGGAATCGCATCATTTTTCAATTCATAAACAATACGAAGACCATTTCTGTCTGACTCATCTCTAATCTCGTAAATTCCAAGAATCTTGTCGTCTTTCACCAAATCAGCTGTTCTGGCAATCATCTCAGCTTTGTTTACTTGGTAAGGGATTTCTGTTACAATGATCGCATTTCTGTTTCCAATTTCTTCAAAACTAACTTTAGCTCTCAAAACAACTCTTCCTCTTCCTGTATGGAAAGCATCTCTTACCCCATCATACCCATAGATAATCCCTCCTGTAGGGAAATCGGGAGCAATGATGTGTTGCATCAATTCGTCAATAGTAATATCTCTATTGTCAATATAAGCACCAATAGCATTTACAGCTTCTGACAAGTTGTGAGGCGCCATGTTCGTCGCCATACCTACTGCAATACCCGATGTTCCGTTAACCAAAAGGTTAGGGATCTTTGTAGGCATAACCGTAGGCTCAGTTAAACTATCATCGAAGTTATTCTGAAAATCAACAGTCTCTTTATCTAAGTCTGAAAGAATATCATCAGAGATTTTTTTCAATCTTGCTTCCGTATAACGCATTGCTGCAGGCGGATCGCCATCCATTGATCCAAAGTTACCTTGACCATCAACTTGAGGATAACGTAAACTCCATGGCTGAGCCATTCTTACCATTGCATCATATACTGAAGAGTCTCCGTGCGGGTGATATTTACCTAAAACATCACCAACAATTCTCGCAGATTTCAAATATTTTCTATTAGAAAAAACCCCTAATCCATACATACCATACAGCACTCTTCTATGAACGGGTTTCAAGCCATCTCTTACATCAGGTAACGCTCTTGACACGATAACCGACATCGAATAATCGATATAAGATGACTTCATTTCATCAACAATGTTGATAGGAATCAGTCTTTCTCCTTCTTTTTGCATAAACGAATTTTATTATAATGATATTCAGACCATTAGCTGTGAGCCTGAAAATTATCTATTTTGATTTTTTATTAACGTGCTAATTTACGAAAAATTTGCCGATTTTTGCCCTAGAATTTATCAACAAAATTTTAAAAATTCATAAAATATGAGCGTATTAAGTATAACTTTCCACTGCACGAAAAATAATATTGAAGAATGGGAAAATTATATGGACGAAACATTGGTTTTAATGACAGAAAACCTAATGGATGTAACCAAATATATCCTTTCTGAGGTACATAGCGATTATATCGAAGATGGAAAAAATTATAACCTTCTTTTGATGTTTGATAATGATGACCTTCGAAATGATTTTATGGAGAGCGAACTTCTAAATATCACCGAAATCGTTGAAAATAAATTTGGACAGGAAGTGATGATTTTTAATACTTTTCTAAATCCTAAGAAATCCAGATTTTAAAAGAATATCATTTCTCTTCACAATAAAATTTCATCATAAAGCGAAAGCACTGAAAATATTCAGTGCTTTTATTTTTTTATAATCTTACGACAATTACCGGTCTGCTAGAAACATGATTTCTTCTGTATTTTTTGTGATGAGAATACCTGTGAGGTCTTTCAGGTCTGTAATAATGGTTTGGTTTATAATAATGTCTTTCAGGTCTATGATACCTATATGCAACAGGTCTATAATGTGGTCTCGGCCCGTGATAATAATGTTTCGACGGTCCATGCCCACGATGATGATGACCTTTTTGGAGAGGTGATGCTTGATAATAAGCAAAAGAAAAAATCAGTAAGAAAAATCCTACTATTTTAGTTAGCACTTTCATAAATCAACTATTTTCAAATTACATTACGAAAACTTGCAAGACTAATGCCAATAATACTTTATTATTAGATTCCAGAGGATTTTTAAGAAACTTTATAATTTCATCTACTTAAATCTAATCTAAGAAACTATTTCGCTTCTTCTTTCATACGATATAAGATCTTTCCATTCTCCGTTTAATTTTGCGATTTTTTTATGTAGACCAACGTTTTTGAAACCGTTTTTTTGATGAAATCTAATGGAAGCTTCATTTTCGGGGAAGATATTGGCTTGTAAAGTCCAGAATCCGTGGCTTTCGCTATCCAAAATCATCTTTTTAAGCAAAACTGAACCTAAACCTAGTCCTTGGTATTTATTGTCCAAATAAATACTCACATCTGCAACTCCTTTAAAACACTCTCTTTTACTTACATGTTTTAGCGCGCACCAGCCTACCACTTCACTACTCTCGTTCTCAAGCACCCATCTACAATCGTTAAAAAACTCTGTATTCCAAACTTCTCGGTTCGGAACTTCTGTTTCGAAAGTAGCCATTCCACCGTCTATTCCCTGTTTATAGATCTCCAACACTTTGGGTTCGTCATCGGGAAGCATTTCTCTTATTTCGTAATTCATTACTTAATGGTATTTTCTTTTGTTTTTTCTTTTTATTCTAGAATAATGGGTCTGCTTATCTTTTTCATCTTCCGAGATCACGCTTATATTCCCATCCACTTCAAGAATAGATAGTTTTACATTTTTAATTCCGTCGACGCCATGTTCGCGAATAGCTTCTTCCAGTTCATCAATATTTATTTTAACATCATCTAAAGCTTTTTCATCTACTTTACCATCCTTTATCAGAATTACAGGATCTGCTTCCATAAAAGTTTTAAAAGATTGATTTGAAAACATTAATCTTTTTACAATAAAATTGGCTGCAAAAAGAACCAAAGCCGCAATTAATCCTCCCTGCAAAGATGTATCCTGCCCTACCATCGCGTTTTGAACTGCATTGGAAATCAGCAATAACAAAACCACATCTCCTGCATTAAGCTGAGAAAGCTGATTTTTGCCAAACAACCGAATAGCCACCATCATAAAAAGGTAAACACAAAGTGAGCGGACAACTACATCAAGGATTGGATTCACAAGAATTTATTTATACTATCAAATGTATTGATTTTTATGTTTTCCTTTCAGAATAATTTCAAATTCAACCGAATTCAGTTCTTTTTAAATATAAACATTAAATTTGCCGCCAATCAGGGTACAAATAATGAAATATTTAAAAGGATTAGATACATTAAGAGCATTAGCTGCAACAATTGTAGTGATAGACCATGTTGAAATTATCAAGAAAGATAATGGTATTCATAATTTTATAGATAATCCAACTTTAATTTATCCTGACGGTCATCTCTCTGTTATCCTTTTCTTCGTTATCAGCGGCTTTCTTATTACCTATCTCTTATTAGCAGAACAAGAAAAAAGTGGTGGCATTAATCTCAAAAACTTCTATATGAGGAGAATTTTAAGGATCTGGCCGCTTTACTATTTGGTCTTATTCCTCTCCTATATAATTTTTAATCCGGATTATTCTCTCATGAGAATACTATTGTCCATGTTTATATTTCCCAATGTCGCCTATGCACTAAAGGAAACATGGGATATCAGTCCACAAATCTGGTCTATTGGTGTTGAAGAACAGTTTTACATCATCTGGCCACTACTCTTTATCTTTATTTCAATGACTAGTCCTAAAATAGGTTTACAAGTTATCAATTAAGATACGAATCCGGAAGATTTTACTTTTCCGGATTTTTTATGCATCATTTCCGGTGTT
>NZ_FRAV01000008.1 GCF_900142445.1 Chryseobacterium polytrichastri
AAGGAATATTGGTAAATACAGAGCAAGAGCAAAACCAATAGTTCCTAAAAATCAACGAAATAGCTTATGAAATACACTAACTTAATGACATTGGGCTTTAGCCCGTTTTCACTTTAAATATAATCAAATTGGCTTTAGCCAAAACTTAAAAATATTTTGATAATACTACACTTAGATTCCTTTGGAATGACAAAAGGGATGGATATTTATTTTGTGTTTATTCGTGAAAATATTCGTGCTATTTGTGTTTAATGAAATGTAAAACAAAAAAGCCCCTTAAAAAAGGAGCTTTCATTATAGTATATTCGAAAATTATATTGCGTCAATAATTTCATTTAAAACTGTGCTTGGTCTCATTGCTTCATACGTTTTGTATGTATCAGTTTTGAAGTAACCATCAATATTTTGAGGCTTACCTTGAGCACCAATTAATTCAGCATTAATTACTTCTTCGTTTTCCTGCATTGCTTCTGCAATCGGAGCAAACTGTGCAGCTAATTCAGCGTCAGCAGTTTGATTAGCCAATGCTTCAGCCCAATACATTGCCAAATAGAAGTGAGAACCTCTGTTGTCGATTTGTCCAACCTTTCTTGCAGGAGACTTATCAGTAGCTAAGAATTTAGCATTTGCTTCATCCAATGCATCGGCTAGAACCTGAGATTTTGTGTTCCCTTGCGTTTGTGCTAAATGCTCTAAAGAAGCCTGTAAAGCTAAGAATTCACCTAAAGAATCCCATCTTAAATAACCTTCTTCCAAGAATTGTTCAACGTGTTTTGGAGCAGAACCTCCAGCACCCGTTTCGAACAAACCACCACCGTTCATTAATGGAACAATAGAAAGCATTTTTGCAGAAGTTCCAAGTTCAAGGATTGGGAAAAGATCTGTTAAATAATCTCTCAATACGTTTCCTGAAACAGAAATTGTATCTTTTCCTTCTCTTGCTCTTTTCAACGTTTCCGTCATTGCGTCTTTAACATCAAGAATCTTAATGTCAAGTCCGTTTGTATCATGATCAGCTAAATATTTTTCAACTTTTTTGATCATTTCTCTGTCGTGAGCTCTTCCTTTATCTAACCAGAAAATAGCTGGAGTTTCAGAAAGTCTTGCTCTGTTTACTGCTAATTTTACCCAATCCTGGATTGGAGCATCTTTAGTCTGACACATTCTGAAGATATCACTTTTTTCTACTTTCTGAGAAAGAAGAACATTTCCAGCTTCATCCTGAACTTCAATTGTTCCGTCTGCAGTTGCCTGGAAAGTTTTGTCGTGAGATCCGTATTCTTCAGCTTTTTGAGCCATTAAACCAACGTTAGGAACAGAACCCATCGTTGTAGGATCTAATTTTCCGTGTGCTTTCATATCGTCAATTACAGACTGATAGAAACCTGCGTAAGAACGGTCCGGAATAATACAAACTGTATCTTCTTCTTTTCCTTCTTTGTTCCACATTTTTCCTCCGCCTCTTACCAAAGCAGCCATAGATGCATCAACGATGATATCAGAAGGAACGTGGAAATTAGTAATTCCTTTGTCAGAATTTACCATTGCCACTCTTGGTCCGTTTGCTAAAGCAGCTTCAATATCAGCTTTAATATCAGCTTCCTGAGCATTTCCTTTAATCTTATCGAAAAGGTCAGCAAGACCGTTGTTTGGGTTAACATCTAAAGACTTGAACGTTTCAGCATATTTAGCAAAAACATCTTTAAAGAAAGTTTCTACGATAGCTCCAAAAATAATTGGATCCGAGATTTTCATCATCGTTGCTTTCAAGTGAGCAGAAAGAAGTACGTTTCTGTTTTTAGCTTCGTCTATAGCTTGTTGAACGAAAGCTCTTAAAGCGTTTAGGTTCATTACAGAAGAATCGATCACTTCTCCAGCCTGAAGACCTGCGAAATCTTTTAATAAAGTTTCAGCACCGTCATTTCCTTTGAAAACGATTTTATATTTTGTTGCATTCTCCAGCGTAGTAGAAGTTTCAGTTCCGTAGAAATCTCCGTTGTCCATATGAGCAACGTCAGTTTTGCTATCAGAAGCCCAATCTCCCATTCTGTGAGGGTTTGCTTTTGCGTAATTTTTAACAGCTTTAGGAGCACGTCTGTCCGAGTTTCCTTCTCTTAACACAGGGTTTACAGCACTTCCTAATACTTTAGCATATTTAGCTTTAATTGCTTTTTCTTCGTCATTTTTAGGCTCTGCAGGATAATTTGGAACTGCGAAACCTTTAGACTGTAATTCAGCGATAGCTGCATCCAACTGAGGTGCTGAAGCTGAAATATTGGGTAATTTGATAATGTTTGCATCCGGTTGAGTAGCCAATTGACCTAATTCTGCCAATGCATCACCGATCTTCTGATCATCGTTCAAAAATTCTGGGAAGTTTGCTAAAATTCTTCCTGCCAAAGAAATATCCGGAACTGCAATCTCAATATTTGCTGATTTTGTAAAAGCTTTTACAATCGGTAAAAACGAGTGTGTTGCCAACATTGGAGCCTCATCCGTAAGGGTGTAATAGATTTTTGATTTGTCTGACATTATACTGTTATTTATTATTTGATTTTTAAAGTCCAACAAATTTAGTGATTATGATTCTTTTTTCAACTTATTTTACATAAAAAAAGAGGCAAAAGCCTCTTTAATTTTTTAGATTTGAACAATTGTATATGTTCCTGTAGCATCAAAATTAATTGTAAAAGTAAGTTTATAATTTTTAAGAGTTGAATTGGCTCCTGGGAAAGAAATGTCCTGCCCATTTATATCAAAGTTTCCGTCACTAAGATTGTCTCCAATTGTTTCGGTATTTCCACCACCCATTCCTAGATTTATTTTAAATTTAGTTAAGGAAGTTACGCCGTTTATTTGAATACTAAATGTATTTGTATTTACATCATACGTAATATTTGATTGTGATGAAGGTGATGTTCCTGAAAAATAAATATATGGTGTAAAGTTGTAAATGTACGGTGTGTAAGCAGTTGTATTCCCAATCACACCTGTTGGCTTTATACTTATTTGATAAAATCCGTTTGAGGTAATATTGTAAGAGTTTCCATTAGGAACAAGTATATTATTTGTATTAGAGCCATATACCATAGCAGAAGTATTTTGAGCTGTAATAAATTTTATCTGAGAATTTGCAGGAAAATATTTATAACCATATTTTTCATTAGAGTTTACCCTTAATAATTCTGCATTTGAAGCATTGAAGGAATTATAAGAGCCGTACAAGTATAAATTTTGAGGTAAATTATTATTACTTCCGGATTGAGCTTGTGGTAAACTCATTGTTCCTCCGTCATTCACGCCCAAAATATAACTTGTTCCATTTGGAGAAACAAGCGTAATTCCCTGTCCTGCCCCTGTCACAACAGTTTTGCTCACTTGAGAATAAGGAACACTCATCAATTGATTTACCCCAACATTAGTATAATTAGAACCACCTTGAGGATCCATTTCTACTTTTACAAATTTTGTATTTGTTCCCCAGTTGATTCCTCCGAAACTTCCTGTTGTAGCTGTTCCTTGTCCAATATTTAAATTAACCAAACCTTTTGAGTTGGTTGTTTTACTTTGAGTTTCAGTATATAAAACCGTTCCTGTTGCAGAATTGTCTAAGATACTTATTCTCAAAGCAACGTTTCCGTTGACAATTGGAGCTCCTGAAGCATTAAAAGCAATCGTTTGGTAACTAAAAGCTTGTGGAACTTGTGCACTTAATAAAGAGGCGATAAATAATCCTATAGTAGCGTATAATTTTTTCATGTTTGATTAGTTTTTAAGGTTTTTTGATAATTTTAATAGGTTTTATGTCTGGATTCTTGAAAGAGATCATGTAAACTCCCTGATTTAATGTTCTTAAATCTAATTTGTCAGATTCTAATTTTGTTTTTAAAACAAGCCTACCTGAAACATCATAGACTTCAACATCATCAATTTTTGTTTTTGAATTTAATTTCACATAAACAAAATCAGTTGTGGGATTTGGATAAATCTTTACAGTCTCTTTTTCGAGTTCACTTACTCCTAAAACTTGTAAAACAGTTTGATAAAGCATTCCCATTGTTCCTGAATTATTTTGATCAGGATCAGTTGGGATCACATAGATTTCCCCAACGGAATGCGTAAAGTTATCCGCAGAAACAGCTCCAGAATTGATATTCCCAATAATAGATTGGGCAAATCCAAAAAACGGGACTGCGAATAATAGTAAAGTAATTTTTCTTCGCATGGTTATTATTTTTTAGGAAAGCGAATATAAATAAAATTTCACATAAAAACTGATTGTTAGTTTTAAGTAATTTTATTTTCACTTTAAGAATTATTTAACCTTCAAACAATTGAAAAATCTTCCTAATTTTCATTAAATTTGAAAAACTTAAAAAATAAATTATGTCTAATATTACCTTAAAAGGAAACGCAGTAAACACAATAGGAACTTTACCATCAGTAGGAGCTACAATCAATGATTTTGCTTTGGTAGATTCAACTTTAAATGTAAAAACATTAGAAAGCTTTGCAGGAAAGAAAAAAGTATTCAATGTTTTCCCAAGTATTGATACGCCAACTTGTGCGTCTTCTGCAAGAAAATTCAACGAGCAAGCTTCAAGCTTAGAGAATACAGTAGTAATCAATGTTTCTAAAGATTTACCTTTTGCATTAGGCAGATTCTGTGCTGCTGAAGGATTGAATAATGTAGAAACACTTTCAGATTTCAGAAGTAGTTTTGGAGATGATAATCAATTAACAATTGCAGACTCTCCATTGAAAGGACTTTTAAGCCGTGCAGTAATTGTAACTTATGCTGATAATAAAGTAGTGTATACTGAGCAAGTTTCAGAAATTGCTGATGAACCCAATTATGAAGCAGCTCTTTCTGCATTAAAATAATAAAGAACTAAAATTCTTATAAAAAAGCCTTGCGAAGTTATTTGCAAGACTTTTTTTGAATTAAAAAATTACTTAGGATGATTAGATAATATTTTAAATCAAATTATTTTTAGTTGTAGGTAACATCTATTAAGTTTAGTGTGTAATTTTACTGTACTAAATTTAATATTATCATTATGGAAAAAAAAGATTTAACCATTATTTTGGTACACGGAGCTTGGGGAGATGGCTCACATTGGCAGTACGTTATTCCGTCGCTTACAAAAGCAGGATATAAAGTGAGAAGTGTTCAAAATCCTTTAACTTCCCTTCAAAATGACATTGATAAGACAACGGACCTTATTGATGTGCAAGAGGGGAAAGTCTTATTAGTAGGTCATTCTTATGGAGGAGCAGTGATTTCCGGAGCAGGAAATCATGACAAAGTAGTGGGGCTGGTATATGTTGCAGCTTTTGCTCCAGATGCAGGAGATAGCTTAGGATCACTTTTAGGCAGAAGAGAGTCAAAGGGAGGGGCGAGTATTTATCCTGATAGCAAAGGTTTTTTATGGATTAAATATGATGAGTTTCATTCAGCTTTTTGTCAGGATTTGGATGAAGAAAAAGCGTTAGTGATGTCATTATCTCAAAAACCTGTTCATAGTCAGTGTTTTGGTGATACTGGTGGAGAGCCTGCTTGGAAACAAAAACCAAGTTGGTATCAAATTTCATCGAATGACCATATGATTCCTGCAGAAACCCAAAAAGAAATGGCAGAACATATACAGGCTAAAAAAATAATTTCTTTAGATGCTGGGCATGCTTCAATGGCATCACATCCAAACGAAATATCACAATTAATTTTAGAGGCAGCAGCATCTCTATAAATACATCGTTGTAAAAATAATTAAAAGGCCTTGTGATGATGTTATATATTTTCGCAAGGCTCTTTATTTTAAAATTTAAGCTAAATGTATAATGAAAGCACAACAAATTATCCCAATTCTCAGAATTTTCGATTACCAAAAAACAATAGAGTTTTATATTGACTGGCTTGGTTTTGAAATCGTTTGGGAGCATCATTTCGAAGAGAATACTCCTGTTTATATGGAAGTGAAAAAAGATAATATTATTCTTCACTTAAGCGAGCACCATGGTGATGGAACTCCTGGAAGCAGAGTTTTTATATGGGCTGAAGGGATAGCAGACTATCATAAAGAATTGATTGATGAAAAATACAAATACAACCGTCCCGGATTGGAGAAAACCTTTTACGATGCCATTTCTTTCACTGTTGATGATCCTTTCGGAAATAAGGTTATTTTCAATGAAAAAGTTGATAAAGAAGAGCATAAAGATTGAACGTTTGAGTTGAATCATTGATGTTTGTTTAAACACAAACAAATAAAGCGTAAACATCTGCGTAATCTGCAAAATCAGCGAGAGATTATAAAAAGTAAGAAACAAATATCCGTGCAAATCAGTGGGAGCAAAAAACTCAAAATCATATCATTTCAACCAAAGGAGAAGTCTAGTTTAAATGACATTCTTTGCTGCAACTATTCTTTAATCAGAATGCCAAACGAAAATTATAGTACTAGAAATCATTAGTGACATTAGTGAAAAATATTTGTGCTATTCGTGTTTACATAATCAAAATATCATCATAATAAAACTAACTTTACCACTTCAATGAAACGTTCAGGAACAGCAGATTTACCCCTTCACTATGGCAAAGTACCGCCATGGCTGTATGAGCGTATGTCAGTACTTGGACTTTCAATTATCGAGGTGATTTTAATGGATTATGGGAAAGATGAAGTAATCCGTAGACTATCTGATCCTTTTTGGTTTCAAAGTTTTGGAGCGGTGATGGGAATGGACTGGCATTCTTCAGGAATTACAACTTCCGTGATGGGCGCTTTAAAACGCTCGATCAATCCCAATTCACAATCGCTCGGAATTTATATTTGTGGCGGGAAAGGTAAGTTTTCCAGAGAAACACCATCAGAACTTCTTCAAATTGCAGATAAAACAGGTTTGAATGGAACAGAGTTGGTAAGAGCCAGTAGGTTATCTGCAAAAGTTGATAACACAGCGATTCAGGATGGATATCAATTATATTTACACAACTTTATTGTATCAGATAATGGAAACTGGAGCGTTGTTCAGCAGGGAATGCATGAATCTGACGGAACCGCACGACGTTATCATTGGCATTCAGAAAATATAAAATCATTTATTGAAGAACCTCATACAGGAATTAATGGAATTTCAAGAGGGGAAATTCTTAATCTTACCGATTCAGAAGCCTCGGAAAATCGAAAAGGAATTTTAGATATTTCTCATACTGATTCGGCGGAAATTATGAGTGATTTTTCAAGGTTAATTCTTCCTAATCATCATGATGTACAAGCTTCTGACGTGGATTTAAGACGTCTCGGAGCACTTTTATATGTAACGCGTGAACAGCAACCTCAGAATTTTGAGGATCTTCTCCTGTTGGAAGGTGTTGGCCCACGTACGATGCAGTCTTTGGCTTTGGTGAGTGAAGTGATTCATGGGGCACCTTCAAGATTCAAAGATCCTGCAAGATTTTCTTTTGCGCATGGTGGAAAAGACGGTCATCCGTTTCCTGTTCCAACAAATGTGTATGATGAAAGTATTCAAATTCTTAAAACCGGAATTGAAAAATCTAAGCTCGGCAATTCAGATAAATTAAAAACGCTCAATAAGCTTCATCAAATTGTAGAAGCCACGGAAAAAGATTTTATTCCAAATTTTGATATTCAGGAAGTGATTGAAGAAGAGAGACAGAACTCCTGGAAATTCGGAGGGAAAACTGTTTTCGGGGATGCACAAAAACCAACTAAGCCTAAAGCTATTCAACTTTCTTTGTTTTAAAAATTAAAAACTATCGTCTTTTGTGTCATTCAGAACGAAACAAAGCGGAGTGAAGAATCTGTTTCTATGTTTAGAAATTCTTTTTCCGCCGGAATGACAGATTGAAAATATGTTTAATATTCCTTCATCAATTCCAATAAAAATTCTAATTTTAAAAAGCTTAAAAACATTGACTTAATGACAAATAAAGCCTTAGAAATCTGTTATGATTTTCCATTTTTCTTATATGAAGAGCTGGAAGAGATCTTTCAGGCGCATGAAAAAATAACTTTCCAAAAAGGAGATGTTATTCTTGAAGAAGGAAAAACGGCTAATGAATATTATATTTTGGAGAAAGGTTTGGCCCGTTCATTTGTCAATGATTTTAATGGAAATGATGTGACCACGCATTTCTTTGCCGAAAACGAAATCGTTATTGAAGTTTCTTCGCTCTTTCAACGAATTCCAACACAGGAAAATATTGTTTGTATCACAGATTGTGAATGTTGGAAATTTGATTTTGATACTTTTCAGGAATTATTCCATAAAATCCCAAACCTCAGAGAATGGGGCAGAGCGTGGATGTCTCAGCAACTTTTCACTTACAAACAACGTTCAGTAGAGATGTTTACTTTGTCTGCAACAAAACGGTATCTCAATCTTTTAGAGCAAAAACCTCAGGTAGTACAATTTGCACCATTGAAACAGATCGCCTCCTATTTGGGAGTTACCGATACTTCTTTAAGTAGAATTCGTAAGGAAATTGTCTCTCATCCAAATAAAATTTAATTCTTGCCTTATGACAAGTTGATTTTCACAATGATTTGATAATTTTGATTGAAAGTTTAATACTAAAAATTACAAAATGAAAATCAATCAAATTTACGTCAATCTTCCCGTTAAAGATATTCAGAAAACGAGAGTCTTTTGGACAGAATTAGGTTTTTCTATCAACGAACAATTTTCAAACGAAAAAGCAATTTGTGTTGTAATGAAAGAAGATCATATTTATACAATGTTTTTAAAGGAAGAGTTTTTTCAGACTTTTACAGATAGACCCATTGCAAAAGGAGAAACTACTCAAACCCTTCTTGCTATTGGTTTAAACAGTCGTGAAGAAGTTGATGATATGGTGAAAACGGCTATTGAAAACGGCGGCGCAAAATACAGCGAACCACAAGATCTTGGCTGGATGTATCAAAGAGCTTTTTCAGATTTAAACGGACATCAATGGGAAGTCATGTTTGCTGATATGTCTAAAATTTCAACAGAATAAAATATCTAAAACTTAAAAATTACAAAATGAAAATCAATCAAATTTACGTCAATCTCCCCGTTAATGATATTCAGAAAACGAAAGAATTCTGGACAAATATTGGATTCTCAATCAATGAACAATTTTCTGATGAAAAAGCAGTTTGTGTTGTTATGAGTGACAATATTTATGTGATGTTTTTGACGGAAGAATATTTCCAGACTTTTTCCGAGAGACCTGTTCCAAAAGGTGATACTACTCAGGTCTTGGTGGCTATTGGTTTAGACAGTCGTGAAGAAGTTGATCAGGTAGTAAATGCAGCTGTTGAAAACGGAGCTTACCAGCATGAAGAACCACAAGATTACGGATGGATGTATCAAAATTCTTTTTGGGATATCAACGGACATGGCTGGAATGTGACGTTTGCAGATCTTTCTCAACTTCCTACAAAATAAAATAAACGAGCCTCTCGCAAATTTGGTTGGTTAAGAAGATTTTAATTCGTGTTTTCTATGCGAAATCATCTGCGAAATCTGTAAAATCAGCGAGAGAAAAAACGTTATCTAAACCAAAATATTTTCACAAATAAGCACAATCATTTGTGTAATCAGTGAGAGAAAACTTAATACAAATTTTTCCACAAAGAACATAAAATTCTGCTGGAGATACAATACACCCCAAATCCAAAAACTATGAAAAACGATGTTGAAATTGTAAAATGTCTGGTAGTCAGTAATTACAAAGTGATTTCTATGAATATTAATGATGTTTCACATGAAGAATCTATGATTTTTCCTAATGGTGAAGCCAATTGTATGAATTGGGTATTAGGTCATTTAATTTACATAAGAAATGCTTTTCTGAATGTATTGGGTGAAGAATCAGTTTGGGATAATGAAAAATTTTCATGCTACAATAGAGGAGAAATTCCTTTAAATAGAAAAGATGAGTTTATAAGTTTTGAAGAACTGAAATCTTATCTGAAAGAATCTCAGAATAGATTTGAAACAAAACTAAATAGTCTGGAAAGAATTGATCCTTCAATAATTAATGATGTTTCAGGATTGTCTCTTCACGAGATTTATCATAGTGGCCAATTCGGTTATCTCAGAAGAATTCTCGGAAAACCTGGAGCAATAAAATAAGAAAGTAAGAATTATTCAAAAACCAATCTCGTAAATAAGCACAATCATCCGCGTAATCTGCGAGAGAAAAAACACTACCAAACCACAAATATTTTCAGAATAAAACCACACTCATCTGTGAAAATCTGTGAAATCCGTGGAAGCAAAATAAAAAATCAAACAAAATGGATACACCAAAATCAAACAAATTAGACATCATCATTCCTGCATTTAGAGGTCACAGCCAAAGTTTTCTGATGGTTCTTGACGGAATTTCTGAGGAAGATGCTACGAAAAGAATTGAAGGAAGAACAAACCATATTATTTGGATGGTAGGCAACTTTCTCGATATGCGTTATGCATTGGGATTTGTACTCGGGCTTCAGGAAGAATTTGAATTTAAAGACTTATTCTTTCAAGGAAAAGCGTTAGATGAAAGCTTAAACTATCCGTCATTACAAAATTTGAAAGATAGTTTTCATAAAATTTCGCCTCTTGTGTATCAAAGATTATTAGAAGCAAGTGATGAAGAATTAGACAAAGCATTTCCTATGGGAATGAATATCGATTTCTTTCCTGAAACTGTACTGAATTTTGTTGGAATGTGTATTGGTCGTGAAGATTATCTGAGCGGACAAATTGGATTAATGCGCAGAATTCTGGGATATGAAGGAATGAAATATGATTTTGACAAAGATTTAAAATATTAACAGATGAATCCAACTGAAAAAGGGCATAAATGGGCTAACGGAATTCAGATGTATTATGAGATCTACGGTTCTGGAAAACCTTTGGTGTTGATTCATGGTGGAGGTTCTTCGATTTTATTTGATTATAAAGAAGTTATCTCAAGGTTAGAAACCCAGTTTCAATTAATTGGAATCGATTTACAAAATCATGGAATGACAGAACATCGAGATATTCCTGAAACTTTTGAACAGGATGCTGATGATGTTGCTGCTCTTTTAAAAGAATTAAATATTCAGAAAGCTGCATTTTTGGGATTTAGTAATGGCGGAAATACCGTGATGCAAATTGCTCATCGTCATCCTGAAACAGTTGAAAAGTTGATTATCGCTTCAGCGTTTTACAAAAGAAATGGAATGATGGATGGCTTTTTCGAATCTATGATGGAAGCAACATTAGAATCCATGCCGGAGCCTTTGAAAATTAATTTTTTAAACTTAAATCCAGACTTTTCAGCACTTGAAAATATGTTTGATAAAGACAGCAAAAGAATGCAGACTTTCAAAGATTGGAGTGAAGATGTTTTGAAGTCTATCAAATCACCAACCTTATTTATTTCCGGAGATAAAGACGTTATGAAACCCGAACATATTGTTGAAATGTGGCGTTTGGTGGAAGGTGCACAGTTAATGATTTTACCTGCAACTCATGGTTCCTATATGATGGCCGATTTTGGAGGAAATGTTGATGAAAAATTGATTGATTTAACGATAAATAAAGTAGAGGAGTTTTTGAGAAACTAATCTATCAATCTTTCTGCTGAGATTATTTCATCTATTAAAACATTCAATCTTCGCTGAGTGAAACGCCTTAGCAGACTTAAAAAAACATTCTAATAATTCAAAAAAAATTGCGCTCTTTGCGTTAAAAGAAAACAGGAATAATCACAAATACTCTACACAAATTTCACAAATAATATTATTGTTATTAGTGAAAAATATTAGTGATGATTTTCGTTAAAATAAAACACTAACAATACGAATGTTCTTCACAAATTTTCACAAATAATATTATTGTTATTAGTGAAAAATATTAGTGATGATTTGCGTTAAAATAAAACACTAACAACATGAATGTTCTTCACAAATTTTCACGAATAATATTAGTGTTATTAGTGAAAAATATTAGTGATGATTTGCGTTAAAATAAAACACTAACAATACGAATGTTCTTCACAAATTTTAACAAATAATATTAGTGTTATTAGAGAAAAATATTAGTGATGATTTGCGTTAAAAGAAAACACTAACAATACGAATGTTCTTTACAAATTTTCACAAATAATATTATTGTTATTAGTGAAAAATATTAGTGATGATTTGCGTTAAAATAAAACACTAACAACACGAATGTTCTTTACAAATTTTCACGAATAATATTAGTGTTATTAGTGAAAAATATTAGTGATGATTTGCGTTAAAATAAAACACTAACAATACGAATGTTCTTTACAAATTTTCACAAATAATATTATTGTTATTAGTGAAAAATATTAGTGATGATTTGCGTTAAAATAAAACACTAACAATACGAATGTTATTCACAAATTTCAACAAATAATATTAGTGTTATTCGTGAAAATATTTGAGCCATTTGTGTTTAAACAAAACAAACCTTTAAAAATAAAATATCATGGCTAAATTAAATCCGTACTTAAATTTCGATGGAAAAGCAGAAGAAGCTTTCACTTTTTATAAATCTGTTTTCGGAGGAGAATTTCTAGGTGAAATTCACAAAATGGGTAATGCTCCCGGAACTGAAAATTTATCAGATGAAGAGAAAAACAGAGTAATGCACATCGCACTTCCGATTGGCGGAGATTTGCTTATGGCATCAGACATTGTTCCAAGTTTCGGACAGAACTTAACGGTTGGAAATAATAATTATGTTTCAATTTTCCCTGAATCTAAAGAAGAAGCAGATCGATTATTCAAAGGGCTTTCAGAAGGTGGAAATATAGAAATGCCGATTGAAGACCAATTTTGGGGAGATTATTTTGGGAGTTTTCAGGACAAATATAATGTTCATTGGATGGTGAACTATAATGAAGAATACACAAAATAATTCTTATATTTAACTCATTATAAAAAGGGGTGACTGATTTTTGGTTGCCCTTTCAATGAATTAAAAAAAAGAATGATGAGTCCAATAACAATAGACATTACGATTTTAGCCCCTGTGGATAAAGTTTGGGATTATTTCAACGAGCCAAAACATATTACCAAATGGAATTTTGCCCACGAAAGCTGGCAATGCCCAAGTGCTGAGAATGATTTGAAGGTAGGTGGAAAACTCAAAACGAGGATGGAAGCAAAAGATGGAAGTTTCGGATTTGATTTTGAAGGAATTTATGATGAGGTCATTCCACATGAGAGAATAAAATACCATTTGGAAGACGGTAGAAATGTGGAGATTATTTTCGATAAAATAGATTGGAATACAACGAAAGTAACAGAAATCTTCGATCCCGAAAAACAAAATTCTGTGGAAATGCAAAGAGAAGGCTGGTATGCTATTCTTAATAATTTTCACAAATACGTTGAAAATAACTAAAAACCTTTGTTGTGCTCATGATCAATCTAGTAATAATGGCGAAATGTTTAAGCTCCTTTTGCGTTGTTAATCATGTTGTAAAAGGTGAATTTCTGCAAGGCGTTATTGCTATGCCTGCAAGAAGGACATTAGAAAGAGAAAAAATAGATTCTTTGGAAAAATTATCAAATTATTCTGAAGAAGAAATCATGCAGTTTCATGGCTTCGGAAAGAATACCATGATGAAGCTAAAGAATTATATGAAAGAACAACAGGTTTCTTTTAAAAATAATTAAAACTAAACTTACAGTTTGTCATTCTGACGAAGGAAGAATCTCAACTTAATATTCTTAAAAGCTTAATAGAATCTTAATGGTTTTTAAGCATTAAAGATTGCTTCGCTTCGTTCGCAATGACGAATTAATCCTAATTTAAAACGATATGAATAACGATATTTTCCCATGTCTTTGGTACGATGGAGACGCTAAACAATCCGCAGAATTTTATTGTAAAATATTTGATGGTAAAATTACGGCAGATACTCCTGTTGTGATGAATATTGATCTTTTTGGTCAAAAATTGATGCTTTTAAATGGTGGTCCGCAATTTAAAAAGAATGCTTCAGTTTCGTTTATGGTGATTTGTGAAACGGAAGATGAAGTTCAGAAATATTGGGATCAATTGATAGAAGGAGGAATAGCGCTGATGCCTTTAGATTCTTACTCTTGGAGTAAAAAATACGGGTGGCTTAAAGATAAATATGATGTTACTTGGCAGATATTTTTAGGGGAGAAACAAACCGAACAGAAGATTATTCCAACCTTCATGTTTATCCATGAAAACAATGGAAAAGCATTGGAAGCAATGGAATTATATACCCATACTTTTCCGAACTCTACCATAGGAAATATTTTAAGATATGGAGAAGGAAGTGAAGGTCATGCAAACCCTGAACTCGCAAAAAATATTCAACATGCCCATTTTGAAATTGATGGATACAGTTTGTTCTGTATGGACAATTCTTATGACCATCCATTTGATTTCAACGAAGGAATTTCAATGGTTGTAATGACTGATGATCAGGAACAGACAGATCATCTTTGGAATACACTTACTTCTGATGGGGGACGTGAAAGTATGTGTGGCTGGTTGAAGGATAAATATGGCTTTAGCTGGCAAATTGTTCCTAAAAAATTAATTCAATTGATGAGTGATCCTGATCAGGAGAAAGCTCAGAAAGTAGTTCAAGCGATGATGAGAATGCACAAAATTATTATACAGGATTTAGAAAACGCTTATGATTCTTAAAGCTGTTTCGGCTTGTTGTTTGATTGTATGTAAAGAAGGAAGCTAAACTTTACACTAAAAGAAGAGAAATGGAAAAATTATCATTTGAAATTCAAATTAATGCAGATCCCGAAAAAGTATGGAATGTACTTTGGGGCGAAATAACTTACAGACAATGGACTACAGCTTTCACCGAAGGCTCATTTTATGAGGGAACTTTAGAAGAAGGAAGTATTGTGAAGTTTTTTGATCCGCATAATAACGGAATGTACAGCCGTGTTGAAAAGAATATTGCGCATAAAGAAATGAAATTCTTACATCTTGGAGAAATTTATGATGGAGTAGAAAGCCCGCAAAATTGGGGCGAAGCAACGGAGGCTTATATTTTGGAAGAAAATGAAGATGGAACAGTTTTAAAAGGAGAGATTCAAACTCCAGCTGAATTCAAAGAGTTTTTTGAAAGTAAATTTCCAAAAGCTTTGGGGATTGTAAAGAATCTTTCGGAGAATCAGCTTTAGTTTTAAACACAAATAGCCACTAATGATTTTCACAAATAGCACAAATAATTGAATTCTATGATTGGTGTTATTCGTGCTTAAAAATTTGTGTTATTCGTGTTGAGTCAAAATCAAACCACAAAAAATTAAAAATATGGAAACCTTATCTTATGAAAAAGTGATTGATGCTCCTTTACAGAAAGTTTGGGATATTCTTTGGAATCCTGAAACATATGGAGAGTGGACAAAGTTTTTCGGTCCGGATTCTAGAATAAAGTCGGATTGGAAAGTGGGCGGAAAAACCTATTTTGTGAATGCAGAAGGCGAAGGTATGGTCTCTACAATCGACAGTTTGGAAGAACCGCGTCAAATTGTTTTTAAACATTTGGGAATGGTAGATAAGAAAGGAGTAGAAGATACCGAAAGCATGGAAGTTAAACAATGGAGTGGCTGCTTCGAAAAATATATTTTAATTGATTTGGAGGGAAAAACGAAACTTCATGCAGAAGTTCAGGTTGAAAAAGAATGGCAGGAGCATCTGAACAATGGTTTTATAAAAGGCTTGGAAATCGTGAAAAATCTAGCCGAGAAGTAATTTTTCTTTCTCTCACGGGTTTTATACAGCTTAGGTTTATATTTTTTAGTAGAAACGATACTTTATTAATCCTTGTCAAGGTTTTAAAACCTTGACAAGGATTATCACTTTCACCTGTTAGAAAACAATAAATAGAAACAATACATGAAATTATTAACAATCCTTTTCGTCACATTCATTCTTGCTTTGATAGGAACAAAGCTCTATCAGGGAGATTGGAATTTCCTGTTTTCAGGAAATCTGGGAATGGCTGTTTTTATTATTTTTACAGGGTTTGCCCATTTTAAATTCCAAAAAGGAATGGCCATGATGATTCCTGATTTTATGCCGGCAAAAATGTTCTGGGTTTATTTTACCGGAATTATTGAGATTGCTGCAGGAATTGGGCTGATGATTCCGGCAATTCGAGAGCTGACCGCCATTTTATTGATTATTTTTTTAGTTCTTGTTTTTGTGGCCAATATCAATTCATCACAGAAAAAAGTGAATCTTTTCAAAGGAGATTATTCAGGTCCGGGAATGAGCTATCTTTATAAAGAAAGAATTCCGATGCAGATTATATTAATTGCATGGACTTGGTATTTCGGGATCTATTTATAGCTAAAGATGTATATTTGATATATTAAAGAGGAGAGTTTTACTTTCCTCTTTTTTTCGTGTTATTACGTTTTATTTTCACAAATAAGAGATTAATTTGTAACATTTTATGCTATTATGTAGTCTTATATAGAAGTATATTGTTTTTTTTGATAATTTAATAAAATGATAAAGCGTACCTAATAATTTCAACCAAATCATGACTTATGAATATAAATTCTAAAATTTTAACAACTGCCCATATTGTAATATCTACCATTATGATCAATGCACAAAGCGCTACCGCCAAGCTTCCTGGTGATCCTACATTAGTCTCATCTAAGGCTACTTTAGATAAACTGATCTCTTATGACAAAGGGAATTTTAAGTATAAAGTGGAAGATTATTTTGCGAGACCAAAAGCTTCTCAGTTTAAAATTTCTCCTGATGGTCAATACCTTTCTTATAAGGAAAAAGACAAAGACATGAAGAATCATGTGTATGTGAAAGATTTAAAAACCGGGAAAGTTACCAAAGCTATTGAAGAAAAAGACGACTTGATTGGAAGTTATGGATGGTTAAATAAAAAACGACTGTTTTATGTTCAGGATAAAGGAGGAAATGAAAACCTTCATTTATATGCTGCCGATGTGGACGGAAAAAATCTGAAAGATCTTACCCCTTTTGAAGGGGTGAAAGTGGGTGCTGCAACCATTATAAAAGATACAGATTTCGCTGTGGTAACGCTGAATAAAAATAATAAACAGATTTTTGAACCGTTTAAGATCAATTTTGTGACGGGAGAAATGACTCAGTTATTTGAGAACAAAGATCCTAAAAACCCTATTGATGATTATCTTTTTGATAGAGAAGGGAATTTAAGAGGCTATATTGTTCTTGAAAATGGGTTGATTACAAAGACCTATTATAAAGATCTGCAGACAGGTAAATTTAATCTGGTAAAATCTACAGATTGGAAAGATACCTTCAATATTATCAAATTTAACGATCATTCAAAAAACAAAGATGAAGCGTATGTTGTTACAAATTTGGACAGCGATAAAGCTAAAATTGTTTTGTATGACCTCAAGAAGAATGCCGTAATTAAAGAAGTGTATTCTAATCCTACCTTTGACGTAAGTTCGATAAGCGTTGCCGGAAAAAACAGAGATTACGAATTAGACTACATCAGTTATAACGGAATTAAAAATGAAACAATTCCGGTAAGCCAGCTTTACAAAGAGATTGATGCTAAATTAAAAGCTGAATTTGGTGACAAACAGTTTTCTGTAGTTTCTTCCGATGATAATGATTCTAAGCTTTTAGTGGTGGTTGGTAGTGATAAATTATATGGAAAATATTACGAATACGATACCAAAACAAAAAATATAAAACTCCTTCTTGACCTGATGCCTCAATTAAAAGAAGAGGATATGGCGGAAATGAGACCTATAGAATTTAAAAGCAGAGACGGCTTGACGATTCACGGTTATATCACATTGCCAAAAGCTGCGGTGGATGGGCAAAAAGTTCCTTTGATTGTAAACCCTCACGGTGGTCCACAAGGAATCAGAGATAGTTGGGGATTCAATCCTGAAACGCAGTTATTTGCAAGTCGAGGATACGCTACATTGCAGGTTAATTTCAGAATTTCAGGAGGGTACGGAAAAGAATTTCAGAACTCCGGATACAAGCAAATTGGTAGAAAAGCAATGGATGATGTGGAAGATGGAGTGAAATATGCAATCGAACAAGGTTGGGTGAATAAAGATAAAGTTGCCATTTATGGTGGAAGCCACGGAGGTTACGCGACTTTGATGGGATTAATAAAAACACCGGATCTGTATGCTTGTGGAGTAGACTATGTAGGGGTTTCAAATATATTTACCTTCTTTGATTCCTTCCCGGAATATTGGAAGCCTTATAAAGAAATGGTAAAACAAATCTGGTATGATCTGGATAATCCTGAAGAAGCGAAAATAGCAAAAGAGGTTTCCCCTGTTTTTAATATTGATAAGATCAAAAAGCCTTTGTTTGTTGTGCAAGGGGCGAATGACCCGAGAGTGAATATCAATGAATCAGATCAAATTGTAAAAGGACTAAGGAGCAAGGGTTTTGAAGTTCCTTACATGGTAAAATATGATGAAGGCCACGGATTCGGAAAAGAAAAAAACAGAATTGAATTGTATACCTATATGTTAGGTTTCTTTGCTGAAAACTTCAATAAATAAGACATTCAAATTTTTATATGAAATGAAACGGAGCGTATTTTTATGCTCCGTTTTTTATTGTCATTGCGAGGAACGGAGTGACGAAGCAATCTCAAATAATTTACTCATTATCGATTACTATTTTTTTGAAGCAATTTCCCGCTTTCCGCACTCGCTATTTTCCTTTTTGTAAAAGAAAAATGAGCTCAAACAAAGCTTCAATCGGGGCTAGGGTTTCTGTCATTCTTTTCAACAGTCGCAATCACCACAAAGTTTGTCATCCCATAGGAATCTCAACAAAGCTTTAGAAACAACTCTACAACATGAGTCTAGATTCCTAGGGAATGACAAAGAGAATGTTAATGATAGAATTTTAGATTGCTTCGTCGCTCTGCTTCTCGCAATGACAGAAAAATCATAATTAAAAACCTCGATCAACAAAAGAAAAACTGAATTTCCGAAAAAATATTTTAAATTTATTAAAGTAAAACAAAAAGGCTGATCGTCATAGCAATATGGAGGTTGTCGAAAAAATAACAATGCCGCAAAAAGAGAAAGAAAGCATTATCTCACAAACCGTTTCAAAGTACGGAGGAAAGCTAATGTCTTACATTCGTCCCAAAGTGAAAAATACGGAAGATGCGGAAGATATTCTGCAGGAAGTTTGGTATCAGTTCAGTAGCATTACCAATATTTCTGAGATTGTGAATGTTGGCGGTTGGTTGTACAGAGTGACGGCCAATAAGATCACCGACAAATATCGTAAAAAGAAAACTGAAAATCTTGAAGATTTCGTATACGAAGATGAAGACGGAAGTTTTTCTATAAAAGATATTCTTTTGCTGGATGAAAGCGCGGGTCCCGAAGTAAAAATGTTTCAGGATGAAATTTGGAAGAAATTGTTTGAAGCGCTGGATGAGCTTCCCGAAAAGCAAAGGCTGGTGTATGTTGAAAACGAGTTAAACGACAGAACCCTCCAGGAAATAGCCGACGAACAAGGCGAAAATATAAAGACCATTATCAGTAGAAAAAACTATGCTGTAAAGCATTTAAGAAACAGACTGAGAAAATTATACGAAGATTTAAATAGTTAGTAAAAAGAAAGTTATGAATCATAATAAACACAAAAAAGGTTGGATTTTTTTATTCTTATGTCCACCGTTGATATTGCTGGGAGTTACATGGATCGTCATGTCTCTTTGGAATTGTCTGCTTCCGGATATTTTAGGAGTAAAATCCATTACGTATTGGCAGGCCATGGGAATTTTGATCTTAAGTAAAATTCTTTTTGGAGGTTTTCATTTTGGAAAAGGAATGAGAGATTTTAAAGAGAAAAAAATGATGAGAGAGAAAATGATGAGTTTATCTCCCGAAGAGAGAGAGAAATTCAAAGAAGTTTGGAAAGACAGATGCTCAGGCGGATTCTTTAACCGAAACAACAGAACCAACGAATAATTTGAAATTTTTAAAGAAGTAGTAAAGTAAAATTAAAATTCATTCGTCTATATAAAAAACAAAAAGTAGTAAAATTTAAAATTTTGAAAAAATGAAAAATTCAGTATTAAAAGGAGCTCTAGGAGCATTAGCCGTTGTAGGTGTAGCGATTATCGCTAAAAAAATGGCAGATAGAAAAAGATTCGTAAAAGGTATTTTTAACGAATACGGAATCAAAGAAAGATCTCCTTTCGGTCTTGCAGACAAGATCAGAGAAATGGATGAAGATCAATATCAGGAATTGAAAGGGAAATTCAAAAAAGAATTCGCTTCAAGATGCCACCACAGAAGATTTGAAAGAAAAGAGGAATCTTTTGAAGCATAAAAAAGTAGATAAACTAAATTGAAATTGTTAATTTCGGCTCGGGAAGCTTTGCTTCCCGAGCCGAAATATTTCCATATAATCACGAGAAACGAAGCACCGAAGCAATCTCAAAATAGATTGTAAATCTGCATTTTATTACTCATTACCAATTACTTATTGTTTATGTTTTTTGAAGCTATTTCCCGCTTTTCGTTACAATCTTTTTTTTCAAAAAAGGATTTTCTCTGCAATCGGGGCTAGGGTGGTAGTCAGAAGTACAAACATTCGTCAAGAAAACTGGTGGCTTCGAGAGCCTCAGCCACCAGTTTTCCAGAACTTTTCTCAATCTCTCAACCGTCAACTATATCATTGCATCGTAACTTTACCCTCCCACACTTTATGGTTGAGGTTCTCGAAGGCACCAATCTAAGCTTCCAACCTTCGCTGAGTGAAACGCCTTTGCGAACGAAAAATATTCTCAATCATTTCAAAAAAATCTTTGCGACTTTTGCGTTAAAAAAGAGATTCTTCATTTCGCTACGCTACATTCAGAATGACAAAAATCGACGAGTAATTTAGTGTAAATAGAGGATAAAAAAGAAAATAAAATTCTTATTTTTGCATAGCTACACATGAAAGATTACTATTATTTTCTCGGTATTTCACAGGATGCTTCAGAAGAAGACATCAAAAAAGTGTATAGAAAGCTTTCCATAAAATACCATCCGGATAAAAATGATAATGACGATTTCTTTTCAGATCGTTTTCGTGAAATTCAGGAAGCGTATGAAACGTTGAGCGATAAAAGCAGAAGATCTGCGTATGACCAGAATTTAGAGAGTCATCAGAAAAGCTTCAGATATAATATTCCGCCAGCGATTAAAACTTTTACAGCGAATAAAATTCATGCGAAAAAAGGAGAGGAGATTATTATCAATTGGCAGACAAGCAATGCTGATGTTGTGAAAATTCTCCCTTTTGGGTTAGAAAAGCCTTATGGAGAAAGGATTTTTAAGATTACTGAATTTAAAGATGGTAAATTTCAGTTATTACTTCATGTAACCAATTCACTGTTACATAAAACCGTAGTTCAGGCCATCACGATCACAGAAGTTTTTGAGAATGATGCTGAAAAATTCAGAGATAAAACGGAAGACTTATTCAAGTCACAACCAAGAACGGTCATGAATCCACGCGGTCAAACCAAAATTATAAGAATACTTGCTGGAATTGTAGGGTTGGCAGTTGCCCTATTTTTTTTAGTAAAAAGCTGTAGCTAAACTAAACCATTTTCTTTCTTCCAGGGCATTTTTTACATCTTTTACCTTTCTTAAATTTCTTGCAACAAGACTTTTTTTCACAATACATATCTTCAGTATTGAAAGAAAATGCTGGAGTTAAAGCCGGCACTTTAAACGGGACAATCATATTCATGATGCAAATATATTAATTTAGAATAAATATAGATAATATATTTTCATAAAATATCATTCTGTTGTATTTCAATTGTTTGTATTGCTTTTTAAGCCTTAGTGCCAGTATGTTTTAACAATTCATAATCCCTAAAAACTTAATGAAGTGGAAAACTGAAGCCTAAAAGCGTGTGCTTTTTTATTAGCGAAATTTTTAAAGCTTCCGTAATTTCCTTCTGCACCAATTCTAAACTTTTTATAAGGTTGGTATATTAAGTTAACTCCTGTGTTTTGAAAGTTTTTAATCATATTTTCAGGGATGAAATCTTTTTTACCAACTTGCGAATAGCTATAATAAATGACAGAACTCCATTTTGGGGTCCACCAATGTTCATATATTCCTACTATGTTTAGAAGGCTTAAGGTTTGTAGTCTGTTATTTTGTAAATCAGGTATTGCATCATAATGTTGTTCATTTAAAACAATATTATTGGTAGCATACCCTTTTCCATAAGAAGATTGAAATCGAAAGTTATTTAATGTACTGCTATATAACTTTCCAGAAACCATTGCTCCAAATCCTAAAGTTGTATGTGTGTTGTAGTTATCTTGAATGTTATTTTTTATTTCATAGCTGATAGGGCTCAAAAGAGCTCCTGCTTTAAAATAATCTCTTTCATTTCCATATCGGTATACTGCCGTAAACGTGGGGATTACTGCTTTTTTCTTCCAATCTGCGGGACTGTCCGGCAGAGTTACGCTCACTATATTCGGGTCTTCCAACGATAATGATAGTTTTTCTTTTTTAGATAAATTTGTGGTGTATCTAATTTGTACGGTTCGAACAAACATGGTTCCATTAGGTCCTGCAAAATCAAAAATGTTTGGGAATATGTCGAAGTCAGAAAAGTTACTCCAGTCTTGGCCAATCAAGAATTTTCTCCATGTAATATATCCTCTTCTGAATCTTGGAGCGGTAGTTCCGTTAGGACCCAGAAAATCGATTTCTACATAAGCAGAAAGATTCTCTTTTGAATTTTTTTGCTTAATGCCCAATCCAATTTGGGATTGTTTGATGGAGAAGTTACTGCTCATTGAATTTTGTTGAGGAAGTGCTATAGCAGTTGCAGCAAACCCATCTTTAGACTGTATTTCCTGAAAGTCTAACATGGCATCCATCTGTACAAATCCGTTCATATAAAGATCCCATTCTGAATTGGGGTCTTCTTTACCTGTAAGTTTTATTTGTGCCTGAGTGATATTATTGCATATACATACAATAACGAATGAAGCCAATAGACCTCTTTTTGTTTTTTTCATCATAAAAATTGTGTTCTGAACTGTCTAAATAAATCTTATATCTTCATATTTTACTTTTGTTTTTTAGGTTGTTGGTTTAGTTTTTTTGAAGGTTTTTAATCAGCTTTTTAATAACTTTTGATTAAAAAAATCTGGTATTTTTAATAATTATGAAAATGAATTTAAGTAATATTATAGTGAGGGTCTAAATAATTACGGTGTTGATTTTCAGGTATTTTTAAAGCTAAAAGTTAAAATTACAACATTATATTTAAAGAAGTTTTGCTGATAATTTTAATTACAAGATGGTTTGTATAGAATGTTATAAAATAATAATTCTGTTTTTTATTAAAAATTATATAGTGTTTAAGAATATTTTAAAAATAAAATAAATAAAATTTAAGATGAAAGCTTATTGTAAAAAGTTTAAAAATAAGATTGATAGGCGAAAATTAAAATAGAAATTTCCCATATTATCCAATGATTTTTCGCTGTTGTGCAATCCCTTAAAAAAATGTAATTTTACGCATCTTTTTTACAAACAAAATCTAATATAAAAAATGAATACAGAACAGTTTGTGAGCCGTCACATTTCACTAAATGAAGCCGATAAACAGGCGATGTTGGAAAGAGTTGGCGTTTCAAGTATCGAAGAGTTAATTTCTCAAACAATACCATCATCTATCCGTTTAGAAAAAGACCTTGAAATCTCAGAACCGCTTTCAGAATATGAAATGCTTATCCATTCGAAAGAATTAGCATCGAAAAATACTGACTATACAAGCTATATTGGTTTTGGTTATCACAATACCTTATTGCCATCGGCTATTCAAAGAAATATTTTTGAAAACCCGAGTTGGTACACAGCGTACACCCCTTATCAGGCGGAGATCGCACAGGGAAGATTAGAAGCTTTGCTTAACTATCAGACTGTTGTATGTGATTTAACAGGTTTTGCATTGGCGAATGCGTCATTGCTGGATGAATCTACAGCTGCTGCAGAAGCAATGCACATGTTCTTTAACAACAGAACGAAAGATCAGAAAAAAGCAGGAGCAAACAAATTCTTTGTTTCTGACCTTGTTTTACCTCAAACAGTTTCTGTTTTAAAAACGAAAGCTGAAGGGTTAGCTATTGAGATTGTTGAGGGTGATCACAAAACGCACCAGTTTGACGAATCTTACTACGGAGTTTTATTACAGTATCCAGGTAAAAATGGTGTTGTTCTAGATTATACAGAGAACATCGTTGAATACAAAAAATTAGACTTACAGGTTGTTGTAGCTTGTGATCCGATGGCGTTGGTGAAATTAAAATCACCGGCTTCAATGGGTGCTGACTGTGCTGTTGGTACTTCACAGAGATTTGGTATTCCATTAGGATACGGAGGTCCTCACGCAGCATTTTTCTCTTGTAAGGAAGATTATAAAAGAGATATTCCGGGAAGAATCATCGGGGTTTCTCAGGATATGTACGGAAAACGTGCATTGAGAATGGCTTTACAGACCAGAGAGCAACACATCAAAAGAGAAAGAGCAACTTCAAACATTTGTACTGCTCAGGTTCTTTTAGCTGTAATGGCTGGAATGTATGCGGTTTATCACGGTCCAAAAGGATTAAACTATATCGCTGATCAGATTCACTTTAAAGCAAATGCTTTAAAAGGAGGTCTTAAAGCATTAGGATATGAAGCTGTTGAAGAGCCAATCTTTGATACCGTGAAAATCTTAATGAATGAAGAAGAGAAAGCAAAATTGTCAAGAATGATGCTTGATCACAAATTAAACTTAAACTACTTCACAGAAGGCGTTGTAAGTATTGCGATCAACGAAAGTACAACATTGGATAAATTGAATGTTCTAATGGCTTCTTTCGCTCAGTTTAAAGATAAGCAGACTTTCAAATTAGAAATAAAAGAAGGATACAGCATTCCTGAAGAGAATTTAAGAAAAGACGAAATTCTTACAGAAAGCGTATTCAACAAATACCATACTGAAACGGAATTGATGCGTTACATCAAACGTTTGGAAAGAAAAGATTTATCATTAACACATTCAATGATTTCTCTAGGTTCTTGTACAATGAAACTGAACGCTGCTACTCAGATGTTGCCACTTTCTTGGGACAATTGGGGAGCTATTCACCCATTTGTACCGGTTGATCAAGCTGGAGGTTATCAGGAAATGATTAAAGAATTGGAGAAAGATTTGGCTGAAATCACTGGTTTCGCAGGAACTTCTCTTCAACCTAACTCTGGAGCTCAGGGAGAGTATGCAGGATTAATGGTAATCAGAGAATATCACATTTCAAGAGGTGAAGGCCACAGAAATGTAGTATTGATTCCTCAGTCTGCACACGGAACAAACCCGGCTTCTGCAGCTATGGCAGGAATGAAAATTGTTGTGGTTAAAAATCTTGAAAGCGGAGAAATTGATTTCGAAGACTTAAAAGCTAAGACAGAACTTCATTCTGAAAACCTATCTTGTGTAATGATCACGTATCCGTCAACATACGGATTCTTTGATGCTAACATTAAAGAAATTACTAGCTTGATTCACCAACATGGCGGACAAGTATATATGGATGGTGCTAACATGAACGCTCAGGTTGGATTCACAAGCCCAGGAAACATCGGAGCAGACGTTTGTCACTTAAACCTTCACAAAACTTTCGCTATTCCTCACGGAGGTGGAGGTCCTGGAGTTGGTCCTATCTGTGTGGCGAAACACCTGGTTCCATTCTTACCTACGAATGCCAACATTCAGGTTGGAACTAAAGATGCTATTGAAGGAATCTCTGCTGCACCTTACGGTTCAGGATTGATCTTGAATATTTCTTACGCTTACATTAAGATGTTAGGAACTTCAGGTTTGAAAAAAGCAACTGAGCACGCGATTTTAAATGCGAACTATTTAAAAGAAATTTTAGCGGAACATTTCCCTATTTTATATTCAAATACAGAAGGTAGAGTAGCGCACGAATGTATCGTAGATTTCCGTCAGTTCAAGTCATTAGGAATTGAAGTGGCTGATGTGGCGAAAAGATTGATGGATTATGGTTTCCATGCTCCAACAGTTTCTTTCCCGGTTGCAGGAACATTAATGATTGAGCCTACAGAATCTGAAAGTAAGACTGAGATCGATCGTTTTGCAGAGGCATTAATTGCTATCAAACATGAGATTGATGAGATTGCAAATGGTGAAGCTGATGCTGCGAATAACGTATTGAAAAACGCTCCTCACACAGAGCAGTTGGTGATCTCTGATTCTTGGGATAAACCATACAGCAGAGAAAAGGCAGCTTATCCGCTAGAGTGGGTAAGAGACCACAAATTCTTTGCTTCTGTTTCTAGAGTAGACGAAGCTTATGGAGATAGAAACTTGGTTTGTACTTGTGAGCCGATTGAAGCTTATATGTAATTAAAAGTTTTTTAGATATAACAAATCCCTTTCAGTAATGAAAGGGATTTTTGTATTTCAGTGTTTAAAAGATTTAGATAAAAATTACAACTCGTTTACGTATCTTATAATCTCTTCCAATACTTCGATATTAATGTCTTTCAACGTTTTAAACTTAATACAATATCCAGTCACACTTGCTTTTCCTAGCCTTTTTCCATAAGTTTCAGCTAAAAATTTCTTGTCCTCAATACCAAAAATGTAAATAGAGATTCCCGTTGTATTTGCGCTGAGACCAATTTTATAAAAATCTTTTGCTGTTCCGTTGGTGTATTTTATTGTGTTGAGACCATATCCTATATTGGGATTGGAGACAATCTTACCTTCCTCGTTTTTACCGTCCAAGAACCACAGCTTGCAATCTGGCATTACTTGCATAATGAGTTGATGTAGTGATTCTATTTCATTACATTTTGGTTCGGGTTGAGTGGTGATGTAATTTTGGATTTGTTCATCTACATTCATGGAAAGGTAGGATTAGAAGTTGCTTTATTATTTTCCATTTAAAATCATATTTACATGCTCAGTCCACTCATATAATGGAATACTTCTGTCCAGATAAAAGTCGGGTTGTAATCCTTTTTCATCGATGGTAAAATCAGGAATACGCATGCTTCTTGAAAGTGAATAGCCTAATTCAAATTCATTACAAGGCGAAGGAACATAATACATGTTAGAAACATCTAAAACTCCAAAAGTTGTTGTTCCAAATAATTTTACTTTTTTGCTTTGTTTAGCAGCGAGTAAAAACTGTTCATCTGTACTTCCGTTTTTTTGATTAATAATAATTCCCACATTTTTAGGGTATTGATGAATAGTGTCATATTTGGTAATGGTCACTACGCTTTCATTGAGATTGATAAACTTTCCTTGCTCTTTCTCTAGTTTGTCAAATGAAGTTTTTGCCCACTTTTTATTTTCTTCACTAAATCCGTATTCGGGTTTGTTGATGAAATCAAGCATTCTCTGATTGTTCAGTTTGGTAGATAAATATTCTACTCCTACAGTTCTGATAGGGTTGGTATAGATCAAAGGAAGGATATTGCTGTAACTGGCATCACTTCCTCCTGTTCCATTTCTAATGTCGATGATTAGGTTTTCTGTGGAAAGGATTTTATTTTTGTTAGCGGTAATAACGCTGTCGATTTTTTGTTTATTGGAAGCCTGAAAAGAAGGGATTCTGAAATATAGAGTTGTTTCATTTAGCTTTTCAACATACGGTTCATTGGCGTTAATTGACTTAAAATATTGCGCATATTTTGGTTCATCCTCAAGTTTAGGATAGATCCTTGAAAGGTTAAAATCCCCAATTTGTAAGTTATTTTTTCCGGTTAATGCTATTTCTTTAGATTCTACGGCAGAATGGTCACGCATATAATAAACGGAGTTCGTTTTGCCATTTGATAAATCTAATTTTAATTTCACCTGTCCTTTCGTCCATGTTTCAGCGCCAGATTCTACAATAAATCCTATGTATTGATCGCCTTTCTTTTTAATTCCAATAGTGTAAGGTTCGGTATACCAGACCCCTTCATAATCAACTGTTTTCTTTTTGTCTAAATACTTCTTGAAATCCTGGGTCTCTACAGGTAAGGTTTCCCAGTTTGAAAATTGATTATCTGATTTTTGGGTAGGAGTTGATTGTGGAGATTGTTGCTTTGCAGTAGTTCTTATTGCAACATGGCCTGAGCGGAAAAAAGTAAGCCATTCATACAAAATAGGGCTGCACTCACCGAATGTCTTAGCCGATTTCACTTTTTCTGAAATTCTTTTATTGAGGTCAACATAGGCTTGATTCCCTTTTTGCTTTAATGCGTATTGAAATCCGGCATCATTTTCTTCAAAAGTTTTCTTTACCCATTCAAAATTTTTGGTGCAATTGCAATCTTGAGCGTAGGTAAATGTTGACAATAAGGTAAATAAAGAGGATGCAGCTATTGCTTTGAAGTATTTCATGGTTTCAATTTATAATAAGATGACATCTAAAAGGCTTGAAATGTTACAAGGTTACCTGTTTTTTATGTATTTATAAATCATAGTAAGGTTGTAAATCACTTCAAAAGATGTTCTTCCAAAAATAATGATTTTTCAGTTAGATATAGATTGATTTAATGATACAAAATTTTATTCTTTTTTTAATGTTATTTTCATTTCCGTTTTATTGATAGAAAGACTCTGTTCTATTTGTGTAATATCGTTTTTTGCAGCTTCAAGAAATTCTTGCATTTGTTCGTGTTGATGATTTATAAATTCGTCTCTTTTATCAATCCAAGCAGTTGATTTTAAAACTGATTCCTTTGCATCCGATAATGAACAATTCTGATTCACTCTAACATATATTATACATTCTAGAATCCGACAATTAAGAGATCTGAGTTCAGTCAATTTACTGTCGATTTCAGAAACAGTGAGTTTTTTTTCTTTTTCAGCTAGTTCTATTATTTCTTCTACTGTCATTTTTTAGATAATTATATCTTGGACGTTAGCAATATTTGATCTAAATTATTTTCTTTCCCTTCCAACTTCTCAATCAACCTCCCTTTCACAACAGTAAAAGCATAATCCTTCGCCTCCGCAAAAGAAATCTCATATTTTCTCCCAATATTGCGCATGTCTTCTGGAAACTTCGACAATAAATTATCATAAAAAGAATCTAGAAATTCTTTAGAAGGCATTTCATAATTGATTTTCAATTGAAAACGTCGGAGGATAGCTGTATCAATGATTTCAGGATGATTTGTGGCGCACAATAGAAGGGCATTTTCGGGGTAATAATCAATCAACTGAATCAAGGTATTGACCAATCTTCTCATTTCGCCTACATCTTTATCGTCGCTGCCTCTTGCTTTCCCGATCTGATCCAATTCATCTAAGAAAAGAACAGATCTTTCACGGCCTGCTTTATCAAAAATCATTTTGATGTTCTGAGAAGTTTCTCCAATTCGGGACGATACAATATTGCTGAGGTTGAGAATCATTATGTTTTTACCCAACGCATTCGCTATTGCTTTGGCAGTCATAGTTTTTCCGCACCCTGAGCTTCCCTGAAGAAGAATTTTATTGTTAACAGGAAGTCCATATTCCTGTATTTCTTTGATATAAGTATGCTCTTTAATTAGCTGTTTAAACTGTTCCTTATTGGTTTGCTCCAGGAATACATCATTAAGGGTTACTTCTTCTTTATCTTGAATAATAAGGTCATACAGATTCATAATAGCGAAAGGTTTTCTTTATAAATTCTTTACAAAGATAGAGTTTTCGAAATCTTTATGCTGTAAAAGGAAGGAAAAAGAAAAGCTGAACACTACGTTCAGCTTGACTAAAAAATATAATTAAAATTTGTTGCGTTGGGAAATATTGTTTCTTATGTTTTTTCTGCTCTTTTACCCAAGAAGAGTAAAAGAGCGTACGATCTGTGTTTTCAGATCAAAAACATAAACAATATAAATAAGTTGAAGTTTTTCTATAGGCTATATCTCTCTAGAAAACTCAAATTAGTTTTTCTGCTCTTTTTTTACGGTCATAAAATAAGATGCGAATACTACTAAACATGTTGCTATACCGATGTATGTAATCATTTTTGTTTAATTTTTAATTTATTGGGGTTTTACTGACTATTTTTCAATTGCAATATTACTACTTTCAAATTACATGCCAAAGCAAATAATAGTGATGTTTATCAGTTAGTTATAGTGCTTTATTCTTAATTTGTGTGACTTATTTGTTTACATTAATTTAATATATTATCAAAAATTTATGACTACATTTATTGTCTTATTCATAAATTTTTATCAATCTGTTAACCGTTTTATGTTTTGTATTTAAGACTTGATAATACAAAACAAAAGAAATGGGATGCATACTATCGTTTTAAATGTGTGTTTGAAATCGTCGAAATTTTAAGGTAAACGGATTTTTATGTTAACAGAATTTATTATTTATTCCAACTAGTGTGAATTTTATTCGTTATTGGAATGTCAGTTTTTGTGCCTTAGATGACACTGACAATTAGGCAAAATGAAATAGCTGCCAATTTTTACTACTTTTGTAAGTAAAGTATAAGGAATTATGGGGCGTAGTTATATCTATCTTATGTTGGCAATTGTTTTTGAAATTATTGCCACAACTTTTCTGAAAAAATCTGAAGAATTTTCAAAATTGATTCCTTCCGTCGTAACGGTGATAGGGTATGCAGCGGCATTTTATTTTTTAAGTTTAACCCTGCGTCAGATACCCGTCGGCATCACGTATGCTATTTGGTCTGGGGTTGGGATTATCTGTATTACGATCATCGGAATTATAGCTTTTAAACAGGTTCCTGATCTGCCTGCTATCATTGGACTTGCATTGATCGTGATTGGAGTGATTGTGATTAATGTATTCTCAAAAATGGGAACCCATTAAATTTATTTATCAAGATTAGTTTCCTTGAAAATTATATAATTAACCATAGCTAGACTTAGTCCTATTTATACTATTTTTGATAATTAATAGCTCAATTTTTTTCATAAAGTTTATCATTCCGTAGGAATCTCAACTCCATTTTTTAATTAATGAATGTCTAGATTCCTACGGAATGACAAAGTGGATGTTCAGTATATTGTTGTATATTGAGTTGTTGTATTTTTTTGAAATAGAGTGTCGAGTTTAGCTATCTTGTTTCACCTGTTCAATCAATTCTAACCTTTTGACAATACTTTCTTTAGTTAAAATAGTACCTGGCGATAAAACGGCATTGGCTCCAATTCGTGAATCATCTCCAACAAGTGCTCCAAATTTGGTCGTATTCGTTTGAATGATTTCTGAGTTAAAAAGCACTGAGATTTGTTTATCTTTTCTTTCATTATAATGATTAGCACAGATAGATCCTGCTTCAAAATTAATCCGATTTCCAATAATGCTGTTTCCAATATAATTAAAGTGGGCAACGGCGGTATCGTTAAATATTATACTTTGCTTGATCTCGCTTCCCGGACCAATTTTTACATTTTTCCCAATATAAATCGGGCCTCGCAGATAAGCATTAGCACCAATGAAAGAATTTTCACCAATAATTACTTTTCCTTTAAAAATTACATTCTGCTCAACAATAGCAGTTTTATGAATAGCAACGTCCTCTGAAATAAGATAATCATCAGTAAGAGTATTGAATTTGTTTTCCAAAATGGTCTGCAAATGATCGATGATCTCCCAAGGCTGAAAGTTTTCATGAGAATAAAAATCGGCAAAGTTTTTTATTAAGTTATTGATACAGATCATTTATTATGGAATTATAAAAGCAAATCTACATAATAATCTGTTGAAAAGGGAACCGTTAAAAGGATAAAAGATTTTTTGCAAAATACTAGAAGTAGCCTTTGCTAAAAAATAACAAAGGTTTATTTCTAAATTTTTAAAAAACTTAATGGAAGTAAATATTGTGAAATTTATTTTCTCAAAAATCCTTTAATAGTTTTTAAAATCTTAAAACTATTTTTTTCTAAGTTTTCCAAAAGGATTATAAGAAACTCCGACATTGAAATAAAAGGAAGGTTTGGGTTTAGCTTCAAAAATGTAATCTTTAAAAGATTCTTCTTTATCAAATATTCTGGCATTTGGGGTTATTCTTAGACCCGTTTTTAAGGTTCCTATAAAATTTGAACCTAAATTATGTTCATAAATAATCCCTGAATTAATATTCAATTGCCTGAATTCATACGTTTTTTCAGCCTGATAAAGATAAAAAGAGGTATTGCTCATTTCTGAACCTAAGGAAATACGTCCGTTCGAAAAAACGTTTTTCCTTATTAAAAGTTTTTGAGGTAAAATAACATCAGCAACCCAACCGTTATCAAATTTATGTTCATAAGTAAAGATAGGTAATATCGGAACTTGTATACTTGGGTCAACCATTAAGGCTAAGCCTAACGTCATTTTGGTTTTGGCATTGGCTTTTAAAATAATGTTTCCGGTCAACATACCTCGGACTCTTTCAAAATGCTGATTACTTCCGTCTACCGAAGCAGTGGCGGAGTAGATGGCGGTTTTATTGAATAATTTTGAAAAATAAGTAAAATTCAAAGCTTCTGAATGGTAATGGAAATCTGCTTTATTACTGCTTTCATTAGAGAATAAAGAAGTCGCATTTTCGGTTTCAATCGAAGTATAGCGATAATTCAAAGCCGTGCTTAGCATCCATTTTCTATTTTTAATAAAATAGATATTGGCATTGGCATTCACCTGACTGAAACTTTTCACCTTATTATCAGGTAAATCTGCTCCCTGAAATGTAGAAGAGTAGTTGTAAGGAGTTACCTGGGTGTATTCAATATTCAGATCTCGGGCTTGCGGGAATTTATCAGTAACAAAAGCGATTAGCTTGTTGGGAATACTATCTCTTTTTTGTGCAAAGACAATATTTTTAAAAGGAAAAAAGGCTAGTGGAACCAATGCTTTTCTAAAGGTATTCATTGTTATTTTATTTTTTTTATGGTGGATTGAAAGAAGTTGAATAAGAATATTTTATCATAAAATATTTCAATACTGTTTTCAATAATGAAATCGGTGTAGAGATGAGTGTTGGTGTTTATTTCTTCCTCCACAAAAACAAACCATAATTCCTGTAAATGATGTTGTCTTTTAAAGGATTCATAGGCGTTAAGGTCAAATAATGAAGAATGCTTCAGGTCATAAAATAAAATTCCTTTTTTAATGCCATTTTCCTCTATAATGTTAATAGGGTGGTAGGTATAATTAACCATCTTTATTTTTGAATTATAGCATTCTATAAAATGATGGAGATCAATAAGCTGAATTACTTTTTCTTCTTTTTGAGAATCTGTCATAAAAAAACATTCTAATGTAATCTGTTCTGTGAGTTCTTGAAAAACGGTCAATTCCATAAGTATATAAATTTTACAAGAGCAAAGGAATAGAGAATAGCATCTTGAATTTCAGTTTTTATACCAAAGCCGCTACATTTTATACGAAATCGGGAGCTCTGAAATTTTGTATAATAAAATGGCAGGTTGGTATAATATTATGCAGATTGTTTTCGTTATTACTTATTTTTGTTTTGTTGAAAATGATCAAATTAATATGAAATACAAACCCAGTACGCTTAACGATAGCCCCGTTATAGACTTTATTGTAAAAGATAGCTATAGATTTTGGCGCCATTTTGTATTTATGTTGCTTTTTTTTGCTCTTTTATATTTTGCGAGTTTTTGGCGCTTATATGCGGGAGCGGGCCAGTATTATGCTTTAAGTATCGTTTATATTTCAATATTAACGATGGCGTATGTTAATATATATGTTTTAGTTCCGATGTCTTTCTTTAAAGCTCGGTATGTATTATATTTTATATTATTAGTACTATTGGGTATTGTTGGAATGAATTTTATTTCTGCTATTATGAGTAATTTTTCAGAATATAAAATAGAAAAACATGACCCAAAAAGAGGTGGTTTTTATGAAGGGGTCATGATGTGTATTCCTATTATTTTAGTCTCAACTACGGTGAAATTACTCCAGAAATGGACAAGAGATAACAAGAGAATTACTGAGTTAAGTAATCTCACTTTAAATATGGAATTGAATGAACTGCGAAATCAGATCAATCCTCATTTCCTTTTTAATATGCTTAATAATGTAAAAGCGTTGATTAGAACTGATCCGGAAAAAGCAACAACGGTGATCATCAAGCTTTCAGAATTTTTAAGGTATCAGTTGTACGAAAATGGAGAAGAAAAGACATTGTTAACTTCTGAAATTGATTTTCTATCCAACTTTCTTAATCTGGAAAAAATAAGAAGAGAAAACTTTTCTGTAGAGATCAATAGCGAAAATGATAAAAGAGTTTTGAACAGCACTTTTATTCCACCCAATTTATTCACCACTTTTGTAGAAAATGCAGTAAAGCATAGTGTTGAAATTGATGATCAGGAATCTTATGTAAAGATCAACATCAAAGTAGAAAACAAAAAGCTAACTTTTATCTGTATGAACTCTCAAAACCCCAATTATTCTATTTCTGATAAGAAGTATGGAGGATTAGGATTAGCGAATATCAAAAGACGTCTCGAGCTTTTGTATCAGAATCAATACCATTTAGAGATCATTTCTACCGATAAAGAATATACTGTAAATCTAATAATTCCTGTATGAATTGTATTATAATTGATGATGAACCGTTGGCAAGAGCAGAAATGCAGTCGCTGATTAATGAAGTATCTCAGATTGAAGTATTGGGTAAATTTTCAAATGCACCTGCTGCCATAGAGTTTTTAAAAACAAATGAAGTAGACCTTATTTTTCTTGATATAGAAATGCCTTTGGTGACGGGATTGGAGTTTGCAGAAATGCTTCCTAAAGAGACGCTGGTTATTTTTACCACAGCATATTCTCAATATGCCTTAAAGAGTTACGAACTGGAAGCAGTAGATTATTTGCTTAAACCTATAGATAAACAAAGGTTGGGAAAAGCTATTGAAAAAGCCATTTTATATAAAGAACTTTTATCAAGAGATACGGTGAAAAATACGGTGGAATCTAACACAGCAGATTTTCTGTTCATTAAAGCAGATAGAAGGTATTATAAAATCAATTTCTCGGAGATTAAATATATTGAAGGACTGAAGGATTATGTGGTTATTCATACCCAGACTCAAAAATTGATTACGGCTATGAACTTAAAGACAATCCATCAGAAAATTTCTGAGGATATTTTTTTGAGAGTAAGCAAATCTTACGTGGTGAATATCAACTGCATTGATTCTTTTGATAACCATAATATATATATTGAAGATTCAGAGATCCCTTTGGGAGAAGTGTATAAATCAGCTTTTTTTACAAGATATTCTGGTGGATCTTTAAATTTAGATGGTAATTCATAATCGACTTAGGAAGCTGTAGTTAATGAATGCTACAGCTTCCAGTCTTGAATTTTTGGTCCGTTTGCTTCAAGGCAAAAGGACAAACGAATCTCCGAATCCTGAACCTTAAAATTTATAGAAGATAGATTATTTAATCCTCAAATATCTGTCCTGCAAAAGGATTGTCAACTAACCATAACCAAATTCCTTCTTCATTTTTTTTCATCATACAGGTGGTTGCTCCATTCATTTCGATAAGAGTTCCATCTGGAGCGTTGGCTTTTAGAACCCATTTATCTGCCCATACAGCAAGATTTCCTACAACAGTAGCTTTATGTTTTATTCCTTGGATATTGGGTTTCCAACCACAGAGATGCTCTAATGGTTTTTTGATGTTTTCTAATCCTTTTATTTCCTCTCCATCTCTTTCAATGTATATTGCATCTTTATCAAAGCAGCTTAATGCTCCTTCTAAGTCACCTATTAAGATACAGTGTCTAAAGTATTTTACAGCATCAAGAGGCTGGGTTCTGTCAAAATTTTCCGGCATTGTTTTATGACTTTTAAAAGTTACTTTTTCTGTCCTACAAATCTTATTACAGAACCTGTTCCATTATGAAACAATCCTTCGTTAAGTTCAATTTCTGTTTCTATTAATTCGATGATATCGTAATTTGGAAAGTCAGAGGTAATTTCATCGATAGAAAACAGTGAACCAATATCTTTAGGGCCACCTACTTTTTCGTTTTTTAAAACCAATTCAAGATGTTTTTTACTGAAAGCTTCAAAAATAATATAGCCGCCTTTACGAAGATATTTGTCTAGCATTTTATGAATAGATGACTTAATCTCAGCCGGAAAATGGGCGTAAATAAGCGCAATCGCATCAAACTGTTCTTCCTGAAAATTCAATGTTTGCAATTCACCTACTTGATAATCAATTGTTACGTTGTTGCTTTCCGCAAGCTGTAATGCTTTGTTTTTACCTTCAGAACTGATGTCAAAAGCAGAAACCTGCCATCCAAGTTGAGCGGCGAAAACAGCATTTCTTCCTTCTCCTTCAGCCGGAAAAAGAATAGAGCCTGGTTCTAATTTTTGTAATTGATCTTTTAAATAGTTGTTGGGCTGGGTACCATAGGCAAATTCATCGTTGCTGTATCTTTCGTCCCATCTGTCGAGCCAAGTATTGTCGGTCATTATATTGTTTTTAAGTTTTTATAAAAATAAGGTATTTCTTTATTCTTAAAAACATGATTTTTAATAAAGCTTCTGATCTTCTTCGCAGTAAAAACTACTTCTCTTTCCTAGACCTGTGTTTTTCTTGATGAGCTTTTGACCACAAACAGGACATATTTTTTTACTGTAAACTTGCCAGTGTTTTTTCAGAACAGATTCTCTTTTCCATTCTAGAAAATCGAAGCTATACTTTCGGGCTTCGGCAATGAGTTCTTTTACTTTTTTCGGGGGCAAACTGCCAATAAGGCTTTCGGGTTGAATACCAACTCTGAATAAAACTTCATTCTTAATAATATTACCAACGCCTGAGAAAATATCCTGATTCATCAAAGCGTCGCAAACCATTATTTTAGGATTTGAGTCTAGTTTTTGTTCAGCTTTTTTAGGATTCCATTCCTCACTCATGATATCGGCTTCCCAATCTATTTTTGATAAAAATTCAGAATTAACTAATGTTACGTTACAGGTATAAAAGTACATTCCACCTGTTTTGAATTCCAGTCCTAAACGTAAATTTTTATCTGGTTTTGTATGTCCGTCCACACTATAAGAACCAAACATCAATAAATGAATTCTAATTGCAAACTCATCAAAAACAAGATACGTCTGTTTTCCAAAAGTCTTTATTTCTCTTAAAATTTCACCTTCCAAAATCATTTTTTCGAAGTTGGAATCTCCGGATGCAGTAATAACTTTTTTACCTGCAAATTTTTGCAGATCTTCTTTCATTAATAAGATGGAGGGACCTTCTGGCATTTAAATTTTGAATTCTTGGTCTTCTTGTATAGACCATTTTCCATTTTCATACACAGCAATAATTTTGCCACCCTCCATAGAGTGGAAGTAAGGAATATAAAAAATATTTTCGCTAGATCCTTTTTTTATTCTTCCGTAAAAAGTGGAAAATAGCCCTTGTTTATAATCACTTTTAAGCTTATAAGTTTGACTGTCAGAAAGTATTAAAACTCTTTTGTTTTTAGGGTTTACTTTTTGGAAATATTCGCAGTCAGATTCGTAAGTTTCAAAAGTGTAATTGTTTTTTTGATTATTAAAATTCGTGGAATCTTTTTCTATGATCTCTTCAAAAAGATTTGTGAATTTATTGTTTGCAGATTTGTGTAAAGGATTTAAGTCTGTAAAATCAGGAATACCATCACCATCTGTATCCTTAGAATTTGGATTCAGAAAAATCAAATTTTCAAAAAAATCATTATATCCGTCGCCGTCAGAATCTCGTTTTATCTCGTTCAGGCTAATCTCAAAAGTCAAATAATCTTTTACAGCTTCAATTTCAGGATGTCCCGGTCTTCCCCATGATCCGGCGATTGCAATAAAACTTCCGTCAATAAAGAGCTTATTATTTCTTACAAATTTCTCCTTTTGATTTCTGTTGATATAGGTGTTTTTATTGAAGCCAATATAATAGGCTCTTCCTTTTTTGTTTTTAATTTCTAAAAGCCAGTATCCAAATGTATTCTCTGCAAGGGCATAAGATAAATTCTTTTCTTTTTGAATTTGGATATACCTAAACTGATTGTTGAAATATTTGTTGAATTCAGCATACTTCCTTTCATACTTCGCTTTTTGTTCTTGCCAAGATTCTGAAGTATCTTTATATTCAGATATTTCATCCTGCTCATAGCTGAGATTGGTTTTGTTTTCCTGAAAAGTTATGTGTTTAGGATGGATTAATAAAATGGATTCTTCTGTGTCCTTTATAAATAATAAACCACTACTTGCAGAATAGTGTTTTTCTCCGTTATCAAAGCATTTATCCTGAGAAAATAAACCAATGGGTAATAAGAGAAATATAAGGTTTTTCATTTGTGTGTTTATATTGATCAAATTTAGAAATATTTTTTCTCGTGCAAATTATTAAAAATTTCTTCGGATTTTCGGATAAACTACCTTTTTTTAATTTAAACCTGTTTAAACTAATTAAAAATTTAACCGCAAAAGAATCAAAAGCTATCGTTGATTTATTAAGGATTGGTTATTGAGAAAGCAAAAGTCTACAAAAGAATAACATTTCGACTCCGCTTAATATGCAAAGATTTTTAAAAACTTATGTGCTCTTATTTGTAGCCTAATACTCAACTTAAAGTGACTAATGTGTTAATCTTTTGTCACTTTTGCGGTTAAGATAAAAGTTTAAACAAGTTGTTGTTTTTTCTTTAATAAACATTACAATCTTTAAGGAATTTTGAAGTTTATTCAAATAATTCTACAGTCAGGTGTTTTAACTAATAATTATAGGTTTTAGATATGAGCTTTTTTAGAAAAAAATATCTTACTTAGTTCATTAAAATTAAAATTTGAAGTAATTTTGGAGAATGATGAACTTGAATCAGATTTTTACGAATCAGCGCACAGGAAATAATCCACATACCAGAGCTTCACGAACAGATTTTCAAAGAGATTTCGACAGAATTATCTTTTCTTCTGCATTTAGAAGACTGCAGAACAAGACGCAGGTTTTTCCACTTCCAGGAAGTGTTTTTGTACACAACCGTTTGACGCATTCTTTAGAAGTTTCATCTGTAGGAAGGAGTTTAGGAAGTATTATTGGAGAGTTTATCACAGATAATTTTCAAAGTGATCTGAATGAAGATTCTAAAAGTTTTTACCTTCATAATTTAGGAAATGTAATTGCAGCAGCCTGCCTTTGTCATGACGTTGGAAACCCGGCTTTCGGACATTCAGGGGAAGATGCCATTGCAAGTTATTTTGAAAAAAATGAAAAGGATCTAAAGCCTAAATTCAATGAAAAAGAATGGGCAGATCTGGTTAATTTTGAAGGAAATGCGAATGCAATACGAGTGTTGGCACATCAGCAACAGGGAAAAGATGCGGGAGGAAGCCAGTTGACTATGACGACGTTGGCAAGTATTGCAAAATACCCTTGTGAAGCCATTGCGAAGAAAAAAGGAATTATTCACAGAAAGAAATTCGGTTTTTTCCAAAACGAAAAAGATACTTTTCTTGAAATTGCGAAAGCCACCAATTTAATTTCAGAAAGTGAGGAGCCTCATATTTTCAAAAGACATCCATTTGTTTGGTTGGTAGAAGCCGCAGATGATATTTGCTATAATATTATTGATATGGAAGATGCCCACAGACTGGGAATCGTTTCAACAGCAGATTGTAAAAACCTGTTCTTTGAATTGGTGAAATCTGAAACCGATGATGTGAATAAAGTAAAAAGAAAACTGGACTCAATTTCGAATGAGAATGAAAAAATATCTTATTTAAGAGCCAAAGTAATCAATGCTTTAATTAATAATTCCATCGAAAATTATAAATTAAACTTTAATACGATTCTTGAAGGAAAATTAGATAAGGCGTTGCTGGATATTTATAAATCAGACAATAAAACGCTGCAGGATATTGAAAGCTTTTCGATTGAGAAAATTTACAATCATAAAGCGGTTGTAGAGATTGAAAATGCAGGATATAACGTAATGTATGAATTGTTGGATCATTTTATTCCATCCATTTTAAAATCAAAAGAAGAAAGAAAATCTTATGATAAAATGGCATTAAAGCTCCTTCCAAATCAGTTTATTTACGAAGACGGGACAGATTATCAAAGAGTATTGGGTGTGATTGATTTTGTATCTGGAATGACCGATAATTACGCTACTGATCTCTATAGAAAAATAAAGGGAATCGAAATTGGAATGACGATGTAGTCGATTCCCCATTGTATTATTTTAAAAGAATTTCTGAAGCATCTTCTATTAATGATTGCATTAATGTTGATGCTTTTTTATGTTTTAATAGTGGAGCTATCTGGCCGGCCCAGAAGAAAACCAATTCGTTTTTATGTTGTTCTAAAGCAGCTTTTCTCATCGATGAAATGAAAGTTGTTTGCAATGGAAAAGGTAACGTTTGATCTGTAGTGGTCAATAATTCTCTTGTTATTTCGGTGGTAATTCCTCGTCCTAATCTTCCGGTATAAGCTCTGGAAAGGGTGGTGTGTTTTGCCGCATCCGAAAATAAGAATTCTCGGTGAACGGGTAATGCTCCGGATTCTTCAGTTGCCAAAAATGCAGTTCCTATTTGTACAGCTTCTGCGCCCAGTGTCATGGCGGCAGCAATTCCACGACCGCTTGCAATTCCTCCTGCAGCTACAATTGGAGTGTTTACTTTATCTTTAATTAATTGAATCAACGCAAATGTTCCGGTTGTTGAAAGTTCCGGAGTATCTAAAAATGAAGGTCGGTGCCCGCCACTTTCAAAACCTGAAGCAATAATCACATCAACCCCGATATTTTCTAAGGCGATTGCTTCGTCCAAAGTTGTTGCATTTCCGGCTACAATGGTTCCTTGATTTTTCAATCTTTCAATAATATCCTGATCCAGCAGCCCAAACATAAAGCTGAAGACTTTAGGTTTAATGTCAAAAACAACTTGCAACTGATTCTGAAATCTCGATTCAAAAGAGGGGGGAAGTGCGGGAATCTCAATATGTAAACGATCATAATAAGGTTTAAAAATCTCAACAGTCTTTTTGTATTGTTTTTCTGTATGGTCTTTGTCAATAATATCATGATCATTAACCCAAAGGTTAAGATTATAGGGTTTGTCAGTCTTTAGTTTTATCTGTTTGTCAACTTCATACATTTCGTCAGGAGATAACGTATAGGCTCCGAATCCGCCCAGTCCACCAAGATTGCTGACGGTAGATGTCAATTCGACAGTTGATAATCCGCCCCCGAAAGGTCCTTGGAAAATGGGATATTCTATTCCCAACAAATCTGTTATTCTGTTTTTATTCCACATGATTTTGATTTGAAATTAAAGTTCTACATCGGTTAATGTTTTATTGACGATCATCCATTTACCGTTTATTTTATGGAAAGTTATAAAATTATAATAATTAAAATCATACATTTTTACATTTAATTTTGCAGTAGCAATGGTGTTTATGACGTCAATAGAAATGATTGTTGCCTTAAACGCTTTCCTTGATTTTTCCGGACTTATCCGGTTTCCAACGCCCTCAATATATTGTGCAGCGGTTTTGTAATAAGGAACTCCTTTTATATCTCCAAAAAGTAAGGCGTCTTTATGGAAGATTTCTTTTAAAAGCTCGGTGTTTCCTTCATAAATTCCTCTGAAATAATATTGCTCTATGGCGCTTCTTATTTCTGTTTCTTGTGTAATATCTGTTTTCATGATCTTGGTTTTTTGAGCAAAGCTGCTTATCGGAAAGATAAACAGCCATGCCCATAATGATAAGTATTTCATGTTATAAATTATGACCGGCACCCATTCCTCCATCTACATTAATGATGGCGCCAGAAATCAATCTATTTTTAGCAATAGCATGAACCATGTGAGCAATCTCTTCCGGTTCTCCAATGCGGTTGATTAGATGTAAACCTGCATTGTTATCAATATGTTCATCGTGCATTGGAGTTCTGATAAGTCCTGCTGCAACGGTGTTTACTCTGATGTTGTCTTTTCCGAATTCTGCTGCCAGTTGCAATGTTAAAGCATGAATCGCTCCTTTACTTGCAATAGGTGCTGTAGATGGAGATTGTGCGATTGCATGGTAAACCAATGGCGTACCGATATTGATGATCACTCCATCTTTTTGCAGTTGCATCTGTGGGATTACAGATTGTGTGGTGAAGAATGTTCCTTTTAAATTAGTATTTAAAAATTGATCTAAATATTCTTCCGTAACTTCTAAAAAGGGTTTGTTGTCATAAATACCTGCATTATTAACCAACACATCAATTGAGCCGAATTTTTCAAGAGCTGTTTTTGCTAATTTTTCTCCAACGGCTTTGTCGGCAACACTTCCTGCAACCATGGCAAGATTTTCGCCTGCTCCCAATTCGTTGTAAACTTGCTCTAATTTTGATGTTGTGAGCGAGTTGATCACTACATTATCACCTCTATCCAGAAAATAACGGGCAATTTCTAAACCTATTCCTGATGAGGCACCCGTAACAATAACTGTTTGTTTTTTCATTTCTAATTTACTTTTTTTCGGTTGAAAATCCTTGTTCTTTTAATACGGAAACTTGTTCTCCGGCATATCCCCAATTGTCATCTTCTACTTCATTGATCATGATGTGGGTTAGATGCGGATCTTTATTCAGAACTGTGGTCACCGCTTCGCTTATTTTTTTGATTAATTCTTGTTTTTTTTCGCGGGTAATATCTTCGCGTAAAACATCTATTTTTATAAATGGCATGATGTTAAATTTTTAAATGTTAAGTTTTATTTAAACTATTATTTTAACCGCAAAAGAGACAAAAGCTATTGGGATATTTAACCTTTATTTAATGATTAGAAAACAAAGTTTTGCAAAAGAAAAAATCAAAGATTTTTTTAACTTATGTGTTCTTTTTTACTGCTGTTAATCAACTTAAAATAACTTATGCGTTAATCTTTTGTGACTTTTGACTCCGTCGAATCTTCGATTTGTGGTTGGAATAAGAATTGAAACAACTTTATTGTTAATAAATTATAGCGCGTCTGCAACTAAGTGAATATTCAAATCAAAATTATTGTAAATCAGCGTGTCACCAAGGTTGGTGAAGAAATTGGATGATCTGAATTTGATATTGAATTTTGTTCTGTCGATGACAATTTTAGTGTCTAAAACAGCAATGTTGTCTGTTTTAACGATCTGTAAACTTGTAATAATGGAGTGGGTGATTCCTTTAATGGTAAGGTCTCCCGTTACATGATAAACATTAGTTTCACTTGGTTCTGCATGCTTGATTTCGAAAACGGCATCAGGAAACTGATCTGAGTTAAAGAAATCATCAGAAGCCAAATGATTGGCAAATTGGGTGTTGGTTTCAGTATCTTCTATGTCAAGGATTTTAATCGATTTTGTGTTGATTACAAATTTCCCTGAAGAAAGAATGTTATTTTCAAAAGTGAAATTTCCTTCTTTTGCTTCGATTGTTCCGTTATGGATTCCGGTTACTTTTCTTCCGATCCATTCAACTAAGCTGTTTTTGCTGTTGACTTTAAAATTTTTTGTATCCATTTTTAATTGGTTTTAAATGATGATACAAATGTCAGTCGATTGAAGAAAAAAGTTACGTGACCTACATCACGAAATATGAGGAAGCTTAATATTTATTTTTTATTTCTCGCAGATTTTGCAGATGATTGCGTTAAAAAAATCTGCGTAATCTGCGAGAGGTATTCTTATTTTTAAACTAAAGGAGTGCAAAGATTAAGCTAATAATGATAATTAATACGTTCGCAAGGGCGTTTCACTTAGCTAAGGTCGCATTTTGCCGTTGCTAAACAAAGTGCCGTTTGCGAACGAAAAATGTGAACTATTATAAGATAAAAACCTAGCGTGCTTAGCGTTAAAATCTCAATAAGTTTAGATTTACTGATGTAGTCTGCTTAACGTCTCTCTTGTGACTCCCAAATAGGCTGCAATTAAGTGTTTCGGAACCAAATTGTACAATTGAGGATACAATGCTAAAAGCTCTTCATACCTGAATTTGGCATCGTTATTCATAAAGGAAAGAAGTCGTTTTTGGGTGGCAACATACCCTTTATTCGTTCGCCATCTGAAAAAATGTTCAACCTCATGAATCTCTTTGCAGATTTTCTCTCGGTCTTCATTGGAGATGGATAAGATGCTGGCATTGGTAATACAGTCAACGTTAATAGTTGCTCTGTCTTTAGTATAGAGTGCATTGAAATCTGTAACCCACCAGCTCGGCATGGCAAACTGAAGAATAAACATTTTCATACTGTCATTTAAATAAAATGCTTTCAGACAGCCATCCAGAACGAAATATTCATGGTTTACGAAATCTCCTTCTGTAATCAGCATTTGTCCTTTTTTTAAATCAATCCTATTAAAATGTGAAAAAACATAATCAAACTGTTCATCGGTAAGGGAAGCAAATTTTGAGATGTGTTCTTTTAATAGGTGCTTAGCATCAATCATAATGGGTAATTAATATTCAAAAGTAAAGTTTTTTATTAAAATAATTTTTACTTGAAAATAAGTTGTTGGAATAAATTTTAATAGTTTTGAATATCAATAGAGTAAAAGACTATTTTCTTGACTCATTTCATTTTTATTTATTTTTTTAACAAAACCTATATTATAACGACCTATTAAAAAATTAAACTATGACATATTTAGGAATTATTATTTTCATTGGATTGGTCACCTTATTTGCCTCTTTTTTTACGGTAAAGCAGGAAACAGCGGCAATTGTTGAACGCTTAGGAAAGTTTCATTCTGTACGCCACGCGGGATTGCAATTAAAGATCCCATATTTAGATAGAATTTCAAAAAGAATGAATCTTAGAATTCAGCAATTGGATGTTATGATTGATACTAAAACGTTGGATAATGTTTTTGTGAAAATGAAGATCTCTGTTCAGTTTCAAGTAATAAGAACACAGGTTGGGGATGCCTTTTACAGATTGGAAAGTCCACATGATCAGATCACATCTTATGTTTTTGATGTCGTAAGAGCTGAGGTTCCCAAATTGAAATTGGATGATGTTTTCTTGAAAAAAGATGATATTGCAATTGCTGTAAAAGCAGAGCTTCAGGAAGCCATGCAAAGTTATGGATATGATATTATCAAAGCATTGGTAACTGATATTGATCCGGATGAGCAGGTAAAGCATGCCATGAATAGAATTAATGCGGCAGAAAGAGAAAAAACAGCTGCAGAGTATGAATCTGAAGCACAAAGAATTAGAATTGTAGCTGTTGCAAAAGCAGAAGCTGAATCTAAAAAGCTTCAGGGGCAGGGGATTGCTGACCAAAGAAGAGAAATTGCAAAAGGGCTGGAAGAGTCTGTAAGAATGTTGAATAATGTAGATATCAATTCTCATGAAGCATCAGCTTTGATTGTTGTTACACAGCATTATGATACCTTACATTCGGTAGGAGCCAATAACAGAAGTAATCTTGTATTGTTGCCAAATTCTCCTACTGCCGCAAGCGGAATGCTTAACGATTTGGTTACCGCTATGACGACAGCCAACTCGGTAGGTGAAATGACTAAAGGAAAATATCCGCCTCCTCCAAAAGACCACGAACATTAATTTTTTTACATAAAAAAACTCCGATACTATCGGAGTTTTTTGTTTATTTAGCCTTCTTCTTTGAGATTTGCTTTACTAGAATGTATTCTTCATTCACGCCTTCAATGGGCTGTTTTGCTTTTTGGGTTTTCACTTGGATAACATATTCAAAGCCTGGTTTGTAATTAAACCCTTTAATTGGGTTATCAAAATCGCTCCATTCTTTTTGTGCTTTACTAGTCTTTACCTGATAGCATGCTCCTCTTTGCGTGATTCCTATGCAATTTCCTTTTTCAGGACCAATGATAAGGGTTTGGGTTTTAGCTTTGATTTTTTGAGCTGATGCAAATACTGAAGACATCGCCAAAATACCTGTTAAAATTAAATTTTTGCTTTTCATTGTGTTAAAATTTTAGTTAATCTATTTTTTAGTTTTAGAAACTTGTTTCACTAAAGTATATTTGATTGAAGAACCGTCCATCGGTGGGTTTTGAATTTTTTCAGTTTTCACTTTTAATACATATTCATAACCTGGTTCGTAGGTAAACCCTTCAATATTGGTGTAAAAGTTAGTCCATTCTCCTGAAGGTGTTTCTTTCACCTGAAGACATTTCATAGGGGCAACTCCTGTACAATCTGCGGTTTGTGGACCAACAATAAATGTTTTTTCGTCTCCGCTAGCAGCTTTCGATGCTGTTGTACATTGAGTGATAGCGAATACTGTTGCTGCTAAAAATGTTCCTTTTACAATAGTTGTAATACTTTTCATAACTCTGATTTTGAATTTTACCTGACAATTACTGTGCCGAAATTTTATTTAGGCAATCAATATTAATGATCTGAAATTTTCTGCGCTTAGTTTGTTATGCCAAATGTATCTAAATATAATGACGATTTCAAAGAATGAAAACGATTGATATTTTGTTGCTAACAACTATTCTAGAGGTTGTTTAGGAGTGTTAATTCCTCTGAATTTCTGTTGACCAATCAACAATTCAAAGAATAATCTAAAATCTGAGATGAGTGACCAAAGAGGATATTTAAAGGTTGCAGGTTTATTTTTCTCGATTACTGCATGGCTGAACCACGCAAATCCGTATCCGAAAATGGGCACATACCATAAAAATCTTTCTTTGCCTGAGTTGATTACATACCCAATGACGAAAAACACAAGCAATGTTCCTATAAAATGAAAAATACGAGTGCCTAGTTTACTGTGTTCTGTAAGATAGAATTGATAGAATTCTCTGTAGGTTTTTATTCTTTCAGACATGGTTTTTTAGTTTAAAATTGTTAGGAGGGATAAAGCAATAAGTCCGCCAATTTTTAAGCAAGGGTAATAAAAGCAAAAAGGGCAAAACTGCGATCTCACAATTTTGCCCTTTTATTATATTTTAATGTTAACTTTTTGAAAACTAAGCCTCTCTAAGTTTACTGTTTCTATATCCGTAACAGAAGTAGATCACTAAACCTAAGGCGAACCAAAGTCCGAACCAGAACCAGTTTTCATGGCTCATTCCGGTAAGAAGATATAAGCATGAACTCAAACCTATCAAAGGAATTAATGAAAAATTCTTTATAAAAGTAAAGATACATAGGATTAAATTGATTACGATATAAACAACAATTGAAGCTCTAAACTCACCTTCTTTAGGATCATGCCAGTCTTTTAAACTGTGGAAGAATTCCGGTTGCCACATATAAAAACCAATTAATCCACCGATAAAAATAACAGGGAATATGATCTTTCCATTAATATAAGGAAGGTGAAATCTGCCTTTAATCTTCTCTTTGGCAGGAAGCATTAGAACCCCCGCACATACTAAAACGAAAGCGAAAATAGTTCCGATACTTGTAAAATCTAAGATGAAAGTTTTATCTGTAAATAAGATGGGTACTCCTACAGCGATACCAGTAACAACGGTAGCAAATGAAGGCGTTTTATATTTGGGGTGAACTGTCTTGAATTTTGCAGGCATTAATCCGTCACGGCTCATCGCGTACCAGATTCTTGGCTGTCCCATTTGGAATACCAATAATACGGTGGTAATGGCAACGATAGCAACAAAGGAAACAACAAGTTCCATCCAGGCAACATTGGCATTTGATTTTTCAAATATGAATGAAAGAGGATCTCCAATCCCATCAAATTTTCTGTAATCAACCATTCCTGTAAGAACTAATGTTAAAGCAATATAAATTACGGTACAAAGAACCAATGAAATGATCATTCCTTTTGGTAAGGTTTTCTGAGGATCTTTTGTTTCTTCTGAAAGTACACTTAAGGCATCAAAACCAATATATGCAAAGAAAACTCCGGAAACGGCACTCATAACTCCTGCAAAACCATTTGGCATGAAAGAAGCAACGTGGGTCTCTGGATTTACTGGCGTCCAGTTTTCTGTATTAATGTAAGCAAAACCAACTAAAATCACTAAAACGATTACGGCTAATTTTAAGATAACCAATGAATTATTGAAGTTTTTACTTTCCTTCACTCCAACATAACATAACCAAGTAATTAAGCCGTTGATAACTAAAGCAGGTACGTCAACGATGAATTTTAAGCTTCCGATAAGAGGAGCCGATTTCCAGGCGTTAAGAAGGTCTTTGTTTTGAGAACCATTCATAACCGCTTTTTTAGCTTCGGTATAACTGCAGGTTAAATAATCGGGGATGTGCATTCCGAGTCGTTCGAGAAAGCTTGTGAAGTAATCAGACCATGAAAAGGCAACATAAATATTTCCGAAAGAATATTCCATAATTAAAGCCCAGCCAATGATCCAGGCTATTAATTCTCCAAAGCTGGCGTAAGCGTAAGTGTAAGCAGATCCGGCAGTTGGAATTCTGCTGGCAAATTCTGCGTAGCATAAAGCGGTGAAACCACAGGCAAAACCGCAAATCAAATAGAGTAAAATAACGCCGGGGCCTCCTCTGAATACGGCCTCGCCCAAACTGCTGAAGCTTCCTGCTCCGATAATAGCTGCAATACCAAAAAATACGATGTCCCAAACACCTAAAACCCTCAAAAGATGAGTGGATGTATCTGTCTCTGAGTAGTTTTTTCTTCTAAAAAGTTGATTCATTAAATGTCTATATTGGGGTTGAAAAAAACAAATGTAATTATTTCCTAGAAATAATTAATGTTTTCTTAATGTTTCTTATGGGAAAGTTAATTAATATTAAAAAACAAACTAGCTATTAACAATATGTTAAAACGCTTGTCTATGCAATATCTTTTCAATATTTTCGTTGATGAATTGTGGATAAAATCTGCCTGAAATTTAAAATACTTAGCCTTATTTTATGGCTTACCCATTTTAAAATTTGATATTAAATGAAATCAAAAAAAATACTTTTAGCAGCTGCTGTATTTTATTTCGGTATTTCCGAGGGACAGCAGTCTCAATACTTTACCCAGCAAGATAATTACAGGTTTAATTTAGCCGAAAATCTTTATCAGACCAAAATATACAATGCTTCTCAATACGAATATGCAAGACAATATTTTTATAATCAAAACTTGTCTAGATCGAAAAAAGAAGCTGCTCAGTTTTTTGATAACGTAATTGGCGTTATTCTTCAGAAAAATCATGCTGAAGATGGGTTAACGGCTTTTATGAAAGAATATCCGAACTCTGCTTATTTTGCACAGGCTAATTTGCCGTTGGCAGATTATTATCTGGCGAAAAAAGATTTTGAAAAGGCATTAGAAACTTTGAAAAAAGTAAATCAATATCAGCTTTCAAAAGAGGAAAATACACAGTATATTCTGAAATTAGGGTATGCTAAATTCATGATGGGTGATTCCAAAGGGGCTACAGATGCATTGGAAGAAGCATATAAAACAGCAGATGAATCTCAAAAAGGAGACATTGCTTACATGTTGGGGCATTTATATTATTCCAACAGACAAAACGATAAGGCTTTCCAATATTTTGATTCGGTAAAAGATCAACCTAAATTTTCGAAACTGGTTCGTCCTTATTATGTGCAAATGTATTATAATGACAAGGATTATGATAAAGCCATTTCGGAAGGAAATCTTTTATTAAATGAAGATATTTCGGCTGCTTACAAAGCGGAGGTTCACAAGATCATTGGTGAAAGTTATTTCATGAAAAAGGATTATACTTCTGCATATCCTCACTTAAAAGATTATCTGAGTGTTCAGCAAAGCCCGTCTGAAAATGACCTTTACGAAATGGGATTTGTTGCTGCTCAGCTTAAAAAATATGATGAAGCGGTTTCTTATTATAACCAATTGGTGAACAGTAATTCTGCTTTAGCTCAAAATGCCTATTATCAGCTAGGAAATGCTTATCTGGCGGTTGATAAAAAGCAAGAGGCACTTTCGGCGTTCCGTTCGTCTTATCAGATGAATTATGATCCGAAGGTTAAAAAATTGGCCCACGAGCAATACGCGAAGTTAAGTTACGATATTGGAAATCCGTTTGAAAGTCCATCAGCGGTTATTCAAAGCTATATCAACGAAAATCAGAATGCCTCAAACGCTTCTGAGATGAGGTCACTTTTGGTGAAATCATATTTGTATTCAGGAAACTTTAAAGAAACATTGAAAGCTATCGACAAGCTTCAAAGTTCATCTCCTGATATTGATAAAGTAGATCAGGAAGTTTCTTATCTGTTGGGAACGGAAGAGTTCAACAAAGGAAATTTTGACGAAGCTGAAAAATATTTCCTAAGAAGTTTAGGATTTAATATTAATAAAGAATTTAATAGCAGAGCTTTATATTGGTTGGCTCAAACGTATTATCAGAAAGGAAATTATCCTTCTGCAATTACACGCTATGAAAAATTGCTTACAGAAACCTTCCCTGAAAAACAGCAGTTGCCTTATGATTTAGGGTATGCATATTTTAAATCTAAGAAATTTGATCAGGCTGAAACGTATTTCAAGCAATATTTAACCAATCCGAAACCTGAGTTTAAAAATGATGCAGAACTTCGTTTGGCAGATATTCATTACGCGAATAATGACTTGAACGAAGCCATCGCGATCTACGATAAAAATGAAGACGCAACAGATTATACTTTATTCCAAAAAGCAATGGCTTTAGGATTTAAAGGAGATACTCAGGCGAAGATCACTAATCTAAAAAATCTTTTATCTAAATATCCTGGTTCTGAATATTACGATGATGCTCAATATGAAATGGGAACGGCTTACGCTGCTCAGGATGATTTCTCTAATTCTAATGATTTCTTCGGAAAAGTAATTAAAACTTCTTCGGATAAAGATTTGATAGCTAATGCATCAATCTATAGAGCTCAGAATTATATTGATCAGAATCAAAATGACAAAGCGCTTTCTGAACTGAAATCTTTGGGTGAACAGTATAAAAATACTGCCTACGCTCAAAAGATCGTTCAGGCTGCAAAACCAATCTTTACGAAAAGTGGGGATGTTGCAGGATACGAAAGTTTCGCTAAAAATATTGGAGTAAATGTAGACGCTTCTGAAATTGACGAGATTAATTTATCAACAGGAAAACAATATTTTACCAAGAAAGATTACAAGAATGCTATTTCTTACTACGAAAAATATTTAACACAAAACCCAACAGGAGACGGACTTTATCAAGCTAAATATGAATTAGGAGAGAGTTATTATCAAACTAAAAATATAACAAAAGCTCTGCTTGTTTTACAGGAGGTTGCAAATGTTCAGAATGATTATCAGGATGACGCACAAACTCGTTTAGCTCAAATTTTTGTTGCGCAAGGAAATAATGCAGACGCTAAAAAATACTTGGAGAATCTTAAAAACTCATCGGATATCAATATTAAAAACTACGCGAATGTAGAATTAATGAAGATGTATGCTGATGAAAAGAATTTCTCTCAAGCTGAAAAATTAGCAGATGCTGTAATCTCTAATAATAAAAACTCTGCCGCAGTGATTGAAACTGCGAAAGTGATTAAGGCTAGAAGTTTGATGAACTCAGGGAAAGATAAAGATGCACAGGCTGCTTATGCTTCTCTTGAAAAATCATCAAACACAGAAGTGGCGGCGGAAGCATTATATTCAAAAGCATTCTATCAAAACAAAGGGAAAGCATTTAAATCTTCCAATGAAACAATCTTTAAGCTGGCAAACAATTATTCTTCTGAAGAATTTTGGGGAGCAAAAGCTTTGGTACTGATGGCTAAGAATTATATTGGCTTAAAAGATAATTATCAGGCAAGTTATACTTGTGATCAGATCATTTCTAATTACAAAGACTTCCCAGAGATTGTGGCTGAAGCTAAAGAGGTTAAAAAACAGATTAAAAAGTAACATGTACGTCGTATTCATGTAGAACGTATTCATAATTGCTACGTTTTACTTTAATACATAAATACAATACATAATGAACAGAAGAATTCAAATATTATCTATATTATTTTTAGGAGTTTCGCAGATTGCGTTTTCTCAGATCAAGGAAGAAAAGCTGATTCTTAATAAAAAAAGAGAACCGGAAGTTAAAAAGATCGAGAAGAAAAAAACTTCTGTGGAAACGATTAAGAATTATCCACCAGAAGAGAAATCTCAGAATCCTGTAAAATATACCATTACGGATGTTCCTGCAGTTTCAGATTTTAAAACATCTACCATTCAAGGACAAGATGTTACTCCTAAATTTGAGGGAACGGCTCAAAATAATTACATCCAGTTTGGAATGGGTAATTATGGAAAAATCTTGGGAGATATGAATGTCTCAAAAACGCTTCAAAATAAATTGGAAGTTGGAGTAGATGCTCACTTTCTTTCAACGTTAGGATTGAAGAAAGAATATGCTTGGGATTCTAAGCAAAGCGCAGCTACAATTGGGGCTTTCCTAAATTCTTATGGAGAAAAAGGAAAGTTTAACCTAAACGCTGAATATGGTTTAACTAACAACAATTACTATGGTATTTATGCCTTAGAACCGGCAGCAAATATTGATTTGGATCAAAGAGTTAATCAGTTTAAAGTAAACGGGTACTATGACTTTTATTCTAATGAAATTTTAAATGATGTAAGAGTAAAATCTTCGTTCTTGAAAGATCATTTTGATGCACAGGAAAATCAGGTTTCTATCTTGGCTAATTTATCTAAACACGGTGTGGATGTAGGTAAATCCGGAATTGTTTTAAATGCAGATCTAGGAGTTGGTTTAGAAGCGGTAAAATCAGAATTTGATATCAGAGATAAAAACTCATCTAATTTTGTGAATACGAGCTTAACTCCGAAAGTAACGTTTAGAAAAGGAGATTCTTACTTAATGGTAGGTTCTTCATTTTCATTCTTGAATGCCAAAAACAATAATGCGTTGATGGCTGAACAAATGAAAAACAATAAAGCGTATTGGTTTCCACAGGCTGAATTCCAGTTTGCAGCAGCAAAAGAATTTAAATTTTATGGTGGAGTAGACGGAGGATTAAAATTAAATACTTACTCTGATCTATTACAACAGAATCCTTTTGTCTTATCTGACCAGACATTGAAACCTACCGAAACAAAATATCATTTTTATGTTGGTTTAAGAGGAGATATTGATGAAACATTCAAATATGATTTCTCTGCAGGTTTCGGAAAAATGAGAGATATTATGTTCTTCAAAGCAAATGGTCTGTTTGATAATAGATATACGCTTGAACGTTCTGCTTACAACTATGCTAATACGTTCTCTGCGACCTATGATGATGGAAATGTAAGCGATATTAAAGGAAGTGTGCAGTATTTTCCACTGGAGAACTTAATTGTAGATGCAGATGTAAGATTTACAAAATACAACCTGAAGAATTACGAAAATATCTACAACGTTCCATTGCTTAATGCGAGTATTGGAGCTAAATATACCATGCTTGATAAAAAATTATTGCTAGGTTTCAAAGGTATTTTTGCCAGCGACAGAACAACGAACTCTTTTGCTATTGAGGGAGTTGGAAGTCCGATGATGTTCCAGTCAACAGAGAATACCAATGACAAAGTAGGGGGGTATGCAGATTTAAATCTTTCCGCAGAGTACAAAATTCACAAAAATTTCAGTATTTTCGCACTAGGAAACAATCTTTTCAACTCAAATTACCAAATGTACAAAGGATATAAAGTTCTTGGTGCACAGATTTTGGGAGGTGTGAAAATTACGTTTTAATAATAAAGAATGAGTAATTGGTAATGAGCCAATATTTTAAATAATTTATTACCAATTACCCATAAAATCGGCTTCGTAGTTCAACTGGATAGAATATCAGATTTCGGCTCTGAGGGTTGGGGGTTCGAACCCCTCCGAGGTCACCCAGAGGGAGAAAGCATTTTTTTTATTGCTTTCTCCCTCTTTTTTATTTTTTAACTTGTTGTTAATGAGTAGTATAAGGGCTGCTGCAGAATTTAGTTTAGGTGTTCGAAAAGCTATTTCTTGAAATTCAAGTTTTTCAGTGAAAATCGAACACAAAATCAATCTTTTTGTTTCAATATCACCTGTTTCATAGAGTTTTGAGAGATTTGGAAGTGATTTTAATGCACCGTCAAGTTTCTGCCTAATATCTATATTTTTACGGGTTAATTTTTGATTTTGTAATTCCATTTCTAGATTGTCAACTTTTTGTTTACTGTCGTTTTTAATTATTTCATAATCTTCATAATCTAAACGATCTTCCAAATATTTTTCCCTTGCGCTATTTAATCGGTCATTTAACTGTCCAATTTGGGTTGAAATTTCCTTTTTTTTTATATCTACACTGTGCTGGATATGTTTAAAATTAGCCAAGATTATTTCTCGTAATAATTTGCTTGCACCTTCGTTATATTCAAATTTTTTAAGCTCACTTTCAAAGGCCTTATTGACAACATCTGAACTGTATCGGTATCCACATTTAGAATTACAATGGTAATAGTAATAAATGTTTTTTTTTCCTTTTGAACCGCTACCTGAAATATTGGAACTGCATTTTGGACATTTCAAAAAACCTCGTAGAGGAAGCTGTTCAATAGAAATTATTTTTCCTTTTGGCCGTTCATTCTTTTTTTTGTTGTTAAGAACACATTGAACCTTGTTAAATATGGCTTCTGATATTATGCCTTCGTGTTTTCCTGCAACAATACAATCATTTTCATCTTTATATGCTTTGATATAAACTTTTCCACAATAAATTGGATTTCTTATTGATCTATAAAAGGATGTGCTACTTATTTCTGAACCACCCATCGTATTCATTTTTAGTCTGATCTGATTTGCAGCGTGAATACCTTTGGAAAGCTCATTAAATGCCCAACGCATATTAGAAGCTTCAGGTTCTTTTAGAGCAACATATTTTCTACCTTCTTCAGTACATTTATTGATGTATCCATAAGAAGCGGTACCCATAATACGACCTTCCTTTTGTGCTCTTCTCATACCATAGAATGTATTTAGAGCTCTTCTGTCATTTTCAACTTCCGGTGCTGCGAGATATATAGCTAGCATCATCTTATTTTCAGGAATAGACATATCTAAAGGCTGCTCAATTGCTTGTGGTGAAATATTGTTATTTTGCAATAACTTGATCATCTGATAGGCATCTCCTGCGTTTCTACTAAATCTATCCCATTTTGTAAATAATACTATATTTGATTTTACACTTCTTTTTTTTATATAATTAATATATTTGATCCACTCAGGTCTGGTGAAGTTTTTTGCTGAATGATCTTCAAAGATTACTTGTCCAATAGTAATTTGATTTTGATTACAATATTTTTCCAGTCTTTCCAGCTGATCTCTTTGAGAATAGCCTTTTTCTGCCTGTTCATCTGTAGAAACTCTTATATATAAATCTGCTATCTGCATAAGTGTTTGTTTGTTATTAACACGTTGGTTGTTAGTGCAATATATGAAAATTTATTTTACAATAAATCCGTTTATAATGAGTTCAGCTATATGATGAAGTAATTCTATAACTTCTTTCAGTTCATCTTCAGCTAAACGAAGTCCTGACTCAGAAAGAATTTTCCTTGATTTTTCTACAGAAATTTTTTGTAAAATATACTTACGGCACGTATTTCTTTCAACGTCTAATTCTCTTTTTTGAGACCTTTTTTGTGAAGAAGTATTTTTCATAACCATCTGTCATATTTATTTCTTATCTCTGAGATAATCTCATGATTCAGATGAATTTATAATACTGAATTTTAAAGAATACAGTTATGACGTTTCGATGAAATATTTGTCTTTAAATGTCTTCTTGCCATAAACAATCTTACTCAACAGCTGTCCAATTTTATCAAGACTATTTTATTGTTCAAAAATATAATCAGCTGGGAGTAAATTTAATTGATTTTTATGTAAAATATGTTTCATAAGAAACCGATTAAAAGGCAGCTAAGGTATAGCGGTCAGCCTTTCCATTTGCCAACCAAAAGACTACGGCATAAACGGCTTCCTCCCTAAAGGTACCCTCCAATTATTCCGTTTCCTTTTGGTTTTCCCTTTTTTCCGCTAAGATTATCTGCTTTCTTTTTTTCGGTTTTTCTTTTGAAAAATATTCATCGAAGGATGGATAGGTTTTAAGAGATAAAACAATGATGAGATAGAAAACAAGTCAATATGTACAATCTTAAAAAACAACGATTATGGACATTATCGAAATGTTGACAAAGAATGCGAAAACCTGCAATTTGTTCAGTGAAAATAGAGTAAGAAAGAAATTTCTAAATCCATATATAAGGGAAACAATGAGGAGGATTATTTCCCTTATTACCATCATCAAATCATTTTCTAATATCAAAACAATTATATCATGGCACACCAATTAAATTTCAACAATAGAACAGGAAAATATTCATTTTTCAGTGTGAAGGAAAAAGCGTGGCACAATTTAGGGCAAGTGGTAGAAGAATATCCTACAAGTGAAGAAGCGATAAAATTTGCCGGTATTGATTATGAGGTGGAAAAATCACCGCTTTTTACAAAAGTTTCTGAAATTAAAGAAATGGACGAAGTTATGGAATTAACTGATTCCGAATTAGAAGTTCCTGATTATTTCGCTAACATAAGAACAGATAATAACATGGTCTTAGGAGTCGTTGGAAAAGACTATCAAATTGTCCAGAATCATGAAGCCTTTGTATTTTTTGATTCCATTGTTGGAGGTGGAAATGGAATTTTCTATGAAACTGCAGGTGCACTGGGAGATGGCGAACGAATATTTATTACGGCTAAATTACCCGATTATATTCGAGTAGGAAACGGGGATGATGTTACAGAAAAATACATATTTCTTACCACATCTCATGATGGTAGCGGAAGCATAACAGCTGCTTTTACGCCCATACGTATCGTTTGTCAAAATACTTTAAATGCGTCGTTGCGGAATATGAGTAATGTTGTAAGAATTAGACATACAGCTGGAGCAAAACAGCGTTTGGATGATGCTCACAAAGTAATTGGATTAGCAAATATGCTGAGCAATGAGTTAGAAGCAGTATTTAATCATTGGGCTAAAATCAATGTTAATGACAAAGAAATGAAAAAACTTATTCAGTTGGCCTTATGTCCTAACAAGGAAACATTCGATCATTTACAAAAGGGAAATTTTGATGAGCTGTCAACCGTTTTTAAAAATTCTGTTGATGACGCTTTTATGTACGCTATGATGAGTGATACCCAACAAATGGAAACCACAAAAGGAACTTTGTTTGGAGCATACAATGCAGTGACAGGTTATTATCAAAACGTGAAAAATTATAAAAATGATGAAGCGAAATTACAGTCTATCGTATTGGGAGGTACAGCACAATTAAAATCTCAAAAGACTTTTGATCTTTGCGAAAAGTTTGCTCATCAAGGTGTAGATGCAATTTTTATGAATTGATTTTTAGAATATTTTTTATCATTTTTAAGTACAGGAAATAAGAGTCTCTGCTGTACTCAGAGCAAGAAAGATGAAATTCAATATCGTAAACGAAATAAAATTAAGCTATTCTCGAAAAGGGAATTCAGAGAGACTAATTACAAATTCAAATGATGCTGTTAAGGTGTTCAGAGAACATTTTGACAGTGATGAAATTGATTACAGAGAATCATTTTACACACTTTACTTAAATCAGGCAAATAAAGTGCTGGGGATAAGAAAGATTTCTGAATCTGGAATTTCTTCATCATTAGTAGACGTAAGAATTATTATGCAGGCTGCACTTTTATGTAATGCTTCATGTATAATAATAGCTCATAATCATCCATCAGGAAATTTAAAACCATCAGTGGAAGATGTTAAAGTTACTCAAAATATAAAAGAAGCTTCAAAATTACTTAATATACAACTGCTAGATCATTGTATTTTGACATCCACTGAATATACTTCTTTTGCAGACGATGGGAAACTATAGATTTTTGACGAAGAATAAGTAAACGAGAAAAGCGGAATTTTTTAAATTACCGCTTTTTTATCACCATTTTTTAGCGAAAAGATAATTCCTCTCTTTAGTCGGAAACATCTTTTCGCTTATTACATAATAAAATCATTTTTGTTGCCTTGCTAAGCTCCTGCTCAAAAAAGATTTACATCAAAAGGATTCTAATTATTTGTATTTATACATATTCTGTAATCATTAACTTAAATAGGAGTAAAAGTGTATAAACTAATCTTTAATGTTAAATTGAAATTTAATTTCTTTCTCATTTCCAAAATTATCAATGATCCAGATTGTAAATGATTGTGATATTTCTGAAGTAGAGGTGTAGTATAATCTGAATTGTTTTTGTAATAATGGGTATAAGTCATTCGGTAAATAAGGCGTATTATTGAAATACTGTAATGTTCCCGATCCGTCATATTGAAAATACCTTAAAAAATATTGGGTTTCAGAATAGTCTCCCAAAGGTAACACTTGAAAACGTATTTCAACTGTTTCATCTTTAGAAATATTTTTCGGAGTTGGCATTACTGAAATTTCAAAAGGAAAATTCTGCTGTATTTGTAACTCGTCCTGGGTACATGAAGCAAGGCTGATCTCAAATAAAAATAAGATCAGTACACTATACAGAATGGAGAGAAACCCGTGGGCAATATTGATTGAGTTTTTCATAATAATTTTCTTTATAAATTAAATCGTATTCCAATACCGACTGAACATCTCAAAGGACTTAATGATGTATTCCACAAGTGTTGTAGTTTTCCAGAAGTAAGCAGTACAATCCGGTCGGAAAGATATATTTCCATGCTAAGTTTTCCGCTTACACCGTACACAAAAGAAGATTGATTTATTAATCTGGCACCATCATATAAAAGGAGCTCTCCTTTATTGATTTCTTCATATCCTGCCGTGGCAGATAATGAGGAATTGATCATCAAATTTCGGGTACGGTTGGCAATTAAGTTTAAACTGTAACCTGCCTCAGCAGTGTAGCTTTCAATACGAATTTCAGTGTTTCTGTACGGTATATTATCTCTGCTGTATTCTAATGTGTAACTATGATAATTTCCTTTTTTGGTATGAATGATTATACCTGTGTTCACAAAGTAATACTGTGAATCTGATGTAAACAATAATCCGAAATTTGCTTCTATTCCTTTTTGTTTCGGAAGCATACGTTGCGCTCTTACTGTAAGACTAAGCAATAGTAATACAATCATATAAATGAGTTTCTTATTCATCTTATTTCATTTTTAAGTGAATATCTCTAACTATTTTTGCATTGATCAGATCAATATTTTCAACTTCGATCTTCTGATGACGTCCCCCATTTTTTTCAAAAACTTCTATTTCCAGTATCTGATCATCAAACAGTGTGAATTGATCTAACAGATAGAGAACATTTGAGGAAGCTTGATTACTTACAGCGTTAATAATAGGATAGATGCGAAGAGGAGTTAATATTTTCTCTTGAATAATGGTACGTTTGAGATTTTTTTTATCTACAATTTTGAAGTTGATAAAGTCGATATCATACGATATATTACTTTTATTCGTCATTTGAAAAATAAAGTAAAACTTTCCTTCATATATATACAAAGACTTTAATAAAAACCGGATTCCAAAACTTTTGATACCGATATGCGTAATGGTTCTTTTAGGATTTTCATACAGCGTTTTCATAATTGCTTCATTAAGTGAAGATGAGTTTCCTTTAAGTTCTTCAAATTGTACATCCGTAGAATATTCTTTTTCTTGCGTTTGATGTAATTTAAGAAGATCATAATTCAGCGTATTAGGATGGGGACTATATAATACATCAAAATTGTAAAATTTACCGTCCTGAGTAATAATTGAAAAGTTAGTTTCTTCTTCAAAACCATTGATACCTGCTTTTATTCGGAGAACATTTCCCACATCTTCCGCTTTGTTGGCTATAAGATTTTCACTTCCTAAATCAACATATCGTATCGGTGATGGAAATATTAAATGAGTTGTTTTATTATAAGTTACTTCCAGTTTGAAAGGTTCTAATTTTGCATCGTTCAAGGAGGTAGATTCCTGCATTTCCTGAGAACTCAATAAGCTCATTGAAAATGAGAGTAAGATAAATACCAGCCATTTTTTTAGTATAATGTTCATTGTTTTAAATTTGTTATTTAACTCTTTTTTGAGATAAGAAAGACTTGATGACCTGCTTTTACAGTGACTTTTGAAAGCTTGATCTTCTTCTGAAAATATCCTGATATGCCTTGAACTGCCCCTTTTGTAAGATCTGCTGCGATCTGCTGCTGGGCAGATTGGGTCATCATAATATTCGTTCCTGATGTTTGACCCATATTGGCTAAGATATCGGTCATGGCATTTTGTTCAGGAGAGTATGGAACGTTAAGTCCCAATTGTCCGTCGTTGTCATGTATATCTATTTCGACCTTTTGTACGTTCCCATTATATTCAATAGTTGATATCTTCAAAAGCAATCTTCCTCCCTGAAATTTTCCGGAGGCTTTTAATATACTTCCTTCCGGGATTTTGCTTTTTCCAAGGAGCATTGTTTCTAAAAGTCTCAAGGATATAAAGCTTTCCTGGGTTACAATTTTAGTTTCATAAATCACAGCACGAATGCTGTTTCTACTTTTAATACCAGAAGTATTTTGCTCTATACCATGAAATCTATTTTGATTCAATTCGGTTAGAAAAATGCTGTCATTCATTTCTCGATACAAACTGGAGACAAGATTTTGTGTTTCAGGCTTTGCAGTGGTTAAATGAACTTTACTTTGGTTAAGTGGTGGTTCGGTAATTTTATGTTCTTCGTTCTTTTCCTGATTAACCGGAAGAGGTAGATATTTTGCAGCCATCTGATATGATTTTTCCATCAGTTCAAGTTGTTCATTGATTCCGGTTTTTGTCGGTTCCGCATCTTTTCGTGATGATTCATTCTTCAGTCTGTTGATTTCCTGTTTCAGCGTATTGATTTCCTGATCATCTCTACTGTAAAAAGAGCCTAAAGTCTGCTGTGCACTGTGATAACTGCTTACTGCATTCTGATCTGTAATACCTGTGTTTTTTGAATTATCAACAGAGTTTTCATTGATTCCTCTACCCATTGTGTTGTTCGCAGATCCAGGATCACTCCAATAATCAGATAGGCTGGTTAATGAATTTCTTTTTTCTCCATTTTTCTTATCCAGTAATTGTTGTTCATATGCTTTCTGCTTGTCCGACTGTAGTTTATCATCAGCCGCCTGTGGAATAGCTGAATTAATACCTGCATTTTCCATTTTCATTTTATCCTTCGGTTTAAAAATCAGATATAAACATCCCAGACAGGCAATAGACATCAAAAAATAGATGATGGGCTTCTTTATATTTTCCCATTGTAATTTTTTGTTTTCCTGTGATTCATTCTCTGCTAAAACTCCGAAACCATTTTCTATTATTTTTATATTGTTTTTTGTGGAATCATTCATTTTCTGATTTTTGTTGATGGTTAATAAGCTTAACTTCCGCTGATTCTGTCTTTACGTTCAATCCTCTCAGAACAGTACTGATATGTCCTCCAAGAGGAATGTTTTTACGACTCCCTTCTTTTAACCAATTCTGAAGGATAATACTAATGGTAAGCAGTGTATATCCTGTAAAAAATATTTTTGTTAATATCCGTTGGCGTTTTTCAGGTATTGCTTTCCAATGTTGTTCTACATTCTTTATATATTGATCAATTGCTTTATTCAACTTTTTCATAATGATTTATTTATCGGTCTACGGTTTCAACATCCTTATTTTCAACGACGTTAAATTTTTCAATGATAAATCCCTGAGGATTACTGTCTGATCGTACTGAATTAACCAATTCACAGTGGGTAATAAGGCTTCGTTTTGTAAGATTACTTGATCTGATAATGAATTGTCGAGCAAACGTTTTTACCTCATAAGGATAGCTGTTGAAATTGGCAACAACACTGTCAATCTCAATTCTTTGCTGTACATTTCCTGAGATGATCCTGTTATAGTACCCTTTTTCAGAAAGGTCTTTATAATAGTTGAAAGCAGATTGGTCAGCAAGATTGAATGCTCTTTTCATATTGCTTTCTATGGCATTTTTGTCGGGAGACATGGTAAAGAACAATTCATGAAAACGTCTTACATGTTCTCTAGCTTCCACAGGTCGGTTGATTGACATATCCTGAGAGAGTGCTACCATCAGTGATTTACCATTATCCAAAACATAAATTTTCTTTCGCTGCTCTTCTGCGAAATGGTAAGATTGATAAACAACTAAAGCAACCACACCAAAGCATAGCAGGGTAAAAACAAAGGGAAATAACCTGATTTGCTTAAAACTGTTTTCAATATTTCTTAAGATTTTAAATTCCATTGTGATGAGATTTTAATTATTTAAGTAATCTTCCAGATATATTTCCTATAGCTGAGCCTGCCGCGGCTCCCGCAATATTTCCCGATTTTTGTGCGATCTGATTTACATTGCGTGTGAAATTTCCTGCTCCGCCTGCCTGTATTATCCAGCCAGTAACGGTCGGAACCGTAAAATATCCTATGATTCCAATAATCATATAAATGATATAAACTGTGTTAGAAGTATCAGGAATAAAATTGGGATCAGCCAGCATTTCAATATCTTTTTCAATAATCAGAGATTGGATCTTAGCCAGTATCGCACTGAATATATCTGCAACCGGAAGCCATAGGTAAACACTGATATAACGAGTGAGCCACTGCGTTAATGTGCTTTGAAAACCATCCCAGACGGAGATGGCAAAAGCAATAGGTCCTAGTATAGCCAATACAATCAAAAAGAAAGTTCGTATCGTGTCAATGACAAGTGCGGCTGACTGAAATAAAATTTCCAAAAATTCACGAAATCCATCCCGAATATCTTTTTTAATAGAAAACATCTTTCTTTCAATATACATTCCCGACATCGTTATTAGGTCTGAAGGTGACCAACCCAGCTCTTCCAGCTTCTTATCAAACTCTTCATCAGAGATCAAATAAGCCATCTCGGGATTTCGTAACGTTGCCTCTCTTTCTAGCAGATCTTTTTTCTGCTGCAGCGCATTGAGATCTAAAACCTGACCTTCAAGCATTGAATGACTCCCCTGAACGATTGGACTTAATACACCATTGATACTTCCCAACACGATAGTGGAGAAAAACATGATACAGATTCCAATAGCAAAAGGCCGTAACATAGGAAACAGGTCAATCGGTTCAGCGCGGCTCAATGCCTGCCAAACTTTAATAGCCACATAGAATAATGCCCCTAATCCAGCGACGCCTTTTGCTACTGCTGCCATATCCGCACATAAAGGCATCATTTCTTCGTAAACCAAGCGCAATACTTCGTGTAAGTTATTCGTCTCCATTTTACCAGTATTTTTGATTTGAAGTTCCATACAGTTGTAAGACCCTTTCGGTATTGTTCTGTTTTTTAGCTCGTAAATAGCTTACAGAAATATTCTTGTTCGTGTAGTAGCGAACCAGATTGTGATACTCTTTGACCTCTTTGTATACTCTGTCAATTACATCCATACGTTCCTTGTCATTAAGAGACAGATTGGTTGTACTTACAATTTGTTTCAACTCTTTAAGAAGTTCTGTACTCTCTGTTAGTAGGGCAGAATATCCATTGGCAATAGCGGTAAGTTCCTGTGTATTAAAATTGGGATCATTGAGCATCTTTCCAAAATTATGAACATACATTTCGGATACATCACCTACAAGCAAGACGGTCTGCTGAACCTTTCGGGCATCCTTTATTAAATTATTGATGGCTTTAAGCTTATCATAATACTCTTTGCCTTGTTCGTACACTTTTTTAACTTCATTAAAATTTTTGACCACATTAGAGACGGTATTGGAAGTCTGCACAATTTCATTGGCAGAATTCAGAATTCCAGAGGCAAGATTCGTTGGATCGGTGACTACAAATTGTGCTTTCGCATAGGTTGTGGCACCAATAAATACTGAGATTAGTATTATTATATTTTTCATTGTCGTAAATTGTAAATGATTAATTTTCTTTGTTCGATTTTATTCTTCTAAGAGAAATCCTCTTGATGGCATGTTCCATATTACCGTCAAGTTCTGAAGCCAGATTCATGACTTCCAATTTTTCAGTTTCTTCTGTAGTGTAAGCGAGATACTCTTCTGTGGAGACTTCTGTTGCATATACTGCTGAGTGTGTTCCTCCTAATCCGATCCAAACTTCTTTATATAACCTGCCCGAATCATTATTCATATTAATAGAAAGAACCTGTGCTTTTTCCTTATCTGTAAGACCAAGCATAGCCTGAATATCATCAAACTTGTTCATGTACTTACGCTGATCCAATAAGATTTTACAGTCAGAACTGTTGATGATACTTTCTCTAACAATCGGAGAATGAATGATATCATCGACCTCCTGCGTTACCACAATAGCTTCGCCAAAGAATTTTCTTACAGTTTTGAACAGGTATTTGATGTATTCAGCCATTCCTTCTTTAGCAATAGCTTTCCACGCCTCTTCAATCAGTATCATTTTTCGGATTCCTTTTAGCCTTCTCATTTTGTTGATAAAGACTTCCATAATGATAATGGTGACAATCGGAAATAAAATTTTATGATCTTTTATCGCATCGATCTCAAATACGATAAATCGTTTGGATAGTAGATCAAGCTGCTGGTCCGAATTGAGGAGGTAATCATATTCACCACCTTTATAATACGGCTCTAAAACATTGAGAAAATTGGCGATATCAAAATCTTTTTCACGGACTTTCTTTTGCTCCAGAATCAACAGGTAATCGTCTTTAACATACTCATAAAAACCATTGAAAGAAGGAATGGTCTCATTTTTTTTGATTTGCTCGATATATCCGCTTACCGCATTCGATAAAGCAACTTCTTCAGAACGGGTAGGTGGTTCATCATCTCTTTTCCACAGGGTAAGAATCAACGTTTTAATACTTTCTCTTTTTTCTATATCAAATACGCCGTCATCGGTATAAAAAGGATTAAAGGCGATGGGATGATCTTCGGTATAGGTAAAGTAAACTCCATCTTCTCCTTTAGTTTTTCCCTTTATAAGTTCACATAAACCCTGATAAGAATTTCCGGTGTCTATCAAAAGAACATGTGCGCCCTGCTCATAATACTGTCTGACCATGTGATTGGTGAAGAATGACTTGCCACTCCCTGAAGGGCCCAAAATAAATTTATTCCGGTTCGTAATAATTCCCTGCTTCATCGGAAGATCAGAGATATCCAGATGAATCGGTTTACCGGTAAGACGGTCTGCCATTTTAATTCCAAAAGGGGACGGTGAATTCTGATAATTGGTTTCCTCAGTGAAAAAACATAATGCAGGTTCGATGAAGGTATAGAAACTTTCCTCACTTGGAAAATCTCCTGCATTACCAGGCATGCCTGACCAATACAATGTTGCTACATCTGTTGTGTTATGCCTGGGCTTACATTCCATAAGTGCTAACGCGCTTCCGGTATCATTTTTAAGCTGTTTGAGTTCAAAAGGATTGTCTGACCAGGACATTACGTTAAAATGTGCCCTAATGGATTGCAGACCATAAGAATGTGCCTCATTGAGATATTTTTCAATCCATTCTTTATTGATTTGATTGGCTCTGCTGTATCTGGCTAACGAATGCATATTTCTGGCAGATTTTTCAAATTTGCTTAAATTTTCATCACTGTCATCTATGAATAAATATTGATTATAAACATGATTACAGTTCAGTAAAAGTCCAACGGGAGAAGCAAAGGATAATAAACAGTCACTTCGGTCTGTGCTTAATTTTTCATATCTCATATGCGAGGATACACTCCCCGGAAGGTCATCTGTATCAGACAGCGTATGCATACTGATCCGATTATTACCAATCCGCATCTCTTCAGATCCCAGTGCCAAATCCTGAAGCGGAGTTGCTGTTTCTTTCGATAACGTAAGATACTGATCTAACAGTCCTGATTGATTTTGAGTTCCAGTGATCTCATCTGCTGTCATTTTTTCCATATGGATGTAGCCGCTGTCGTTCATAATCCTTTCGAATTGATCAACTGATTCCATGAATCTGCTGATCGTTTCTTTATCCCTTAGTTCTTTGGGAATAAGAGTTCCTTTACAAAGTGATGAAAAGTTACTTTGGCTTCTCATTCGTTCTTTACTCGTTTTGGTGATAAACAAGTAACAGTAGTGATTGAGAAAAGGTCTTTCATTAAAATGGCGTTCAAAAGATCTTGACAGAAAGCTTTGGCTGTCTTGTGACAGATCAGGTTGGTAGTTTTCTTTGATGTACCAATCCTGCTTGTGAACGATACTGAAATCAGGTAATGTTTTTATGGCTTTATGCCAGCTGGAATGAATCGCTTCATATTCCGCTGATGCCACCGTAAAAAGTTCAGGTAACCTCACCTTAAAACAAATGGTGATATCTGCTTCTTTTGAGATAATGCAACTATCTTCTACTGCCAGTAATGGAAATTTACTCTCCAGGGTTGATGTTTTGGAAGTATTTCTCATGCTGCCTCTTTTTTAGAAGTGATTCTGAGGATTCTGAATATGGGTTTTCGGTTAATGATGAATCGTGGGTGTTTCTTCCCAGCACGTAATTTCATCAGACCATGTTCCCCATATTTCCTGTTCAGTGAAAAAGTCTGTTTTATTAAAATGATGCTTGTTATACCTCCTGTAATAAGACAGATATAACTGTGGACGCCTGCCATATACATGATCATTAAAAGAATAAGTATTCCCAGTGATCCTCCTGCAAAAATAAACAGGTACTGTGCTTTTAATCCTTTAAACTCTACGGTTCTTCCGATGCCTTTGTTGATGTTATATGTATTCATCAATATCTTTTTAAAGGAAGAATGAACGGAGTATAGTTGCCGCTACGATGAGGAATATACAGGCGCCAAACCAACTTGCTGCCGTTTTGCTGGTGTCAGGATCTCCACTGCTGAATTTATTGTAGACCTTGACTCCTCCAATCAATCCGACTACTGCGCCAATGGCATAGATAAGTTGGGTAGCGGGTTCAAAATAAGAAGTTACCATTTGGGTGGCCTCATTGATCCCTGCCGTACCGTTGCCTTGGGCGAGAGCTGCTGTCGTTACAAGTAAGCTTAAACTTACCATCAGTAGTTTTTCTCTTTGTTTTTCCATAACTAAAACATGAAATTTATTATTGCGTTCCTGCACCTTACAGGTTTGCTGACAAAGATGTTATGGAAATAGAAGGATTCTGATAAATAGTCGTTTACAGGAGTTGTTTGGCACTCATTGGCTTCAGTTGATGAATAAAAAATGCCAACGTATTACAAGTTTTTTCTTTTCCAAAGATTTATTAATCAAATAAATTCTTCGATATCAAAATTGTTTAAATCATCTTTTAGGAATAAGGAAGTATGGATATCAGCTTCAGGAGGAAAGCTGTTATCTAACAGTTCTGCTATTTTTTGTGAGGCTCCCTCTATAGAGCTTTCTAATAAATTGAATAGTTCTGTACCGTGTATCTTTTGAAGTAGAGCTGTTGATGTCTCTTGCTCAGCTACGTATACTTTATCTTTTTGCAGGAGTATCTTCGCAGCATTAAATTCTTCACCGGTAATCCCTTGTGCTAAACTGTGGTCCGAACGTGAAATTCTCTGTTTTTTTAATTCTTCTTCCTCCACATTAAAATCAAGTTGGGTATTGGATACACTTTCCTGTTCTTCCTTACGGTTTTGAAGGTTATTTTGGTTGGATTCCACGTTTCTACTGTCAGGATTAATAGTTGGCTCATGAATCTGTGTTTCGATAAAATTCTTCTCTTTTGACAAGTTTATTACAGATTTAGGATGACCCAGCATGTGGGTATCCAGATTGAATTTTTCCTTTGCCATTTTTTGTTTCGAATTTTTTTTGAAAATCTTATCATGCAAAAGCAATGCAATGACAATTAGAAGACATAAGACGATGATCGTTTCCATAGCTATAATATTGGTTTGTATTTATCATTAAAACTTTTGATGATCTGATCCCCAAATTCTTGAAAGTGATAGGAGAGTAAATTGTCTAAATAAGCATAAATAGTGAACTTATCCTCACCAATAACCTGTACTATGCGAGATAGCTTTTCATGGAAATCGGGTCTTATATAAACGGTCTTACCATCACGGGCATTGGTATCCGTTTTTCTTAAAAAAGTGCTTTCGTAATCTATTTCAATGGTTCTTTTTACTTTGCTCTTTTCTTTAGGAATAAGTTTTTCCTGCGGTACTGTTTCAAACTTAGATTTTTCATTTTCTACGATATGTACTGGCTGAATCTCTAAACCTTCTTTTTTAACGCCGTCAACCATCAGATTCATCATCAGTTCTTCATCGATATCCGGTGTCATTTTTTTAGTAGTATTTTTCTCCATATCGCTATAATTGAATGATTTTTAAAAATTCATTGATAAAAAGATCCAGCTGACTGGCTTTCATCAAACGCTCATCTGGAGGGAGTAGTGTAGAACGGAAGACCACTTTACTATTCACTTCACTCTCTTTACGGAAACGACTGCTGTTCTTGACCTGGCTTTGCATCAGATTTAAGCCCAAATGTTTAATAAGTTGATTGTAGGTTTTATACAAAGGAGTGGTTTCTCGTCCATCAACCTGATTCCAAAAGAGATGGATTGTTTCTATAGAAGTTCCTCCTTTTTTCATGATAACATCTTGGAGCAGCTGTGTGAAAATCAGTGTACTCTCCATGACTAGGCGGTCTGCTGTGATTGGAGTGAAAATATGATGCATGGCTGCTAAGGCATTCAGAATGCCTGGAGTATTCACAGTTCCCGGCAGATCAAAGAAAATGATATCGACAGGGATAGAGGAGTTGCTTATAAATTCTTGAGCGGCATCCAATACGCTCTCAGCCTTACCTTGAATAATAGGGTATGCTTTTTTGTTGATGGTGGTAAATTGTTTATAAGCAAGCTTTTTGAGATTTTCATTTTCCATTACCGTTACAAGATCACGGGACCTCATTTTTATTAAGCTGTGTTGTGGAAAATCAACATCGAATACGGCAATATTATACCCAAGGCGATAATGCAAGATACTTCCTACTAAAGTGGTAAATGTACTTTTTCCGACACCTCCTTTTTGGGAAGAAAAAGCAATAAATTTTGTGCGGTGTTGTGAATTCATATTTTCAATATTTTTAATTATGTATGTATTGATGTATAGCTTCAGTTATATTTTATCTCATGTATATTGGTAGTATCTTAAAGGAATACATACGTATTAAGCTTTCTATACAGTTGCATATATAGGGAGAGCTTTAAGCAGGTAAGTACTATTGTGCCAATGTACTGATGGATGTACATACATTCGTTAATATAGAACTGTCTGCTCAGAGATCTCCATCTCAACAGATATCTGTCCTTATTCTTCTGCATGGAGGTCTATGTCAATATTTACATGCCTAACTAATTATATCCCTGCACAATGCTGTAAGGACAAAGAAATGGAGATTGATAGGTACTTTTATAATGAGGGTAGATCTTGTCATCGAAAGGAAGTGTTTGGCAGATTGGTATACTATAATCAAAACATCATAAGATTTTACTTTGTAAGATGTTTTGACTGAAGAAGGTTTTATAAATTTTTTCAATGCTAATGAATAAAATGTCAATTGCTTTTGGTTGTTTTTGTTTCGTTATCTACTCAGTCAATAAGTGCTTTATTTGGTGTTCATAGGAACACGGCAAGTTGTGTTTTGAGTGCCTCATAACTGTTTTTTGTGCCTCAAAACAACTTGCCCTACCGGGGGGCAAACACTCTCCGAAGTCGAGGTTTGTTAACGTATTTAAAATGGATATAATGGATAAGAAAGATCACCATTACAGAAATAGAGGGGGACGAAAACCTAAAATAAATCCCAGCATCTATCGCCATGTTTTTAGATTGACCAATGAGGAGAATATAAAAATGATGAAGCTTTTTGAAGCATCTGCATTTACAAACAAGGCAAAGTTTATTGTTTCCGTATTATTTTCCCGTGAGATAAGAACAGTCAAAATTGATAAAGGCTCTATGGATTTTTACATGAGATTAACTTCTTTATATACTCAGTTTAGGGCTGTGGGAGTCAATTATAATCAAGTGGTGAAAGTATTGTACACCAATTATTCTGAACAGAAAGTGACTGCACTACTCAATACATTGGAAAAACAGACCGTAGAAATGACGGGTTTATGTCAAAAGATCATAAAGCTGACAGAAGAATTTGAACTACAGTATCTGAAAAAATAGAATATGTTATGATTGCGAAAATTGGAAGGGGAAATAATTTGTATGGAGCATTGGCATATAATAATGTCAAAATTGAACGTGGGAACGGAATGATTTTACTTACAAAGAGAATGATTGAAACTCCTAACAGGAAGTATACGGTTTCTCAATTAACAGAATCGTTTGAATCTTATCTTGTTGCGAACCGAAATACGGAGAAGCATACTGTACATATTTCGCTTAACCCTGATCCTAAAGATGCGGTAAGTGATGATCAATTCAGAGAAATGGCGGAAGATTATATGCAGGAAATGGGATATGGAGAGCAACCTTTTGTGGTTTTTAAGCATACGGATATCGACCGTATTCATATCCATATCGTATCCGTGTGTGTGGACGAAGAAGGCAGAAAGATCTCGGATACATTTGAAAAAAGAAGATCTATGAATTTCTGTAGGAAGATAGAAAAAAAGTTTAGCTTGATCCCTGCTACGGAAAAAGAACAACGTCGGAATGAAAAGATTTTTCGTCCCGTAGAATATGCCTCTGGTGATGTGAAAAGTCAGATTGCTTCTGTTATTCGTTATTTACCCAGTTATTATAAGTTTCGATCTTTGGGTGAATACAATGCGCTTCTTTCTCTATTCAATATTGCTGCTGAAAAGACAGAAGGTGAATTAAGCGGAAAGATGAAAAGCGGATTGTTGTATTTTCCACTCAACTCAAAAGGAGATCGCATGGGGCATTCCTTCAAAGCATCTTTATTTGGTAAAAACTCAGGACTGGCGGCTTTAGAGGATTATTTTACTAAATGCAAAGAAACCTTAAAAAATGATGCATCAAAACTAAGTCTCAGCACAGCTATTTTAAATACGATAAGATCTACCAATAATGAAAAGGATTTTAAAAATATATTAACGAAGCAAGGCATCAATACTGTAATCCGCAGAAATGATAATGGACATCGGTATGGAATCACATTTGTTGACCATCATTCTAAAACAGTGTGGAATGGTTCGCATTTGGGGAAAGAATTTTCTATCAATTCCTTTAATGAAAGATGGACTCAAAAGATAGGGACGGATGTAAAACAGACCGTTGATCAAAAGACGGAAATTCTAAAAGTTGAAGATTATAAGGATCCTTTATTGGATAGTATCCATCCTTTGTTTGATTTTTTAGACAGCCCGCAAAGTAATCATCAAGATATGAGTGGAATTATTGATGGAGTAGGAGGGCTATTCTATCTGAATCAAAATGAAGATGATCAGGAATTGCAATTTGAATCTCGGATGAAAAAAAGAAGGAAACGAAATCTTTAAAAAAGAATTACAGCAGATACAGTCTGTTTATTTTCTTTTGCCAAGATATTGTGCTGTAAGCCAAATGTATCCATCTGAAAGCCAATGTCTCCTGTTTTCTTCTCGAAGGGAGTAGCAGAATTTATATTCACTCCCGATTTTAAATAATAAGAAATGCAGGGAGAGGATGACTTAAGAGGTTTAGCAAAGATTATGGCCTTCATGAGAGCAGTGAGCATACTCATTGTTTTGATGCACCTATACTGGTATTGTTATGGTTTTTTTATGGAAAGAGAGTGGACGCTCGAGATTATAAATACCATATTGTACAATTTCCAAAAAACAGCAAAACTATTTTCCCATCCCCTCTATACCAAAATATTTGCACTGGTATTGCTTGCTTTGAGCTGTCTGGGAACAAAAGGGGTGAAAAATGAGAAGATTACCTGGCCTAACATTAATCTTGCTTTAATTGTAGGGTTTATACTATACTTTTTTAATACCCCTCTATTTCAATTATATTCATCTATCGGTACTTTTTTATATATGCTGACGTTGGGCATAGGATATATTATTCTTCTTATGGCGGGCTTATGGATGAGTAGGCTGCTATCCCATAATCTGATGGATGATGTTTTTAATCATGAGAATGAAAGTTTTTTGCAGGAAACCCAATTGATGGAAAATGAATATTCAGTCAACCTTCCTACTCGGTTTTATTATAAAGGAAAGTGGAATAATGGCTGGATTAATATTGTAAATCCATTTCGGGCAACCATTGTATTGGGAACTCCCGGATCAGGAAAATCATATGCGATTATTAATAATTACATCAAACAGCAGATTGAAAAAGGTTTTTCTATGTATATCTATGATTTTAAATTTGATGATCTTTCTACCATTGCCTATAACCATTTGTTAAAAAATCACACTGCGTATAAAGTAAAACCTACATTCTACATCATCAATTTTGATGACCCCAGAAAAAGTCACCGATGTAACCCCTTAAATCCTAATTTTATGACGGATATTTCTGATGCCTATGAAGCAGCCTATACCATTATGCTGAATCTGAACAGAAGCTGGATTCAAAAGCAGGGAGATTTCTTTGTTGAATCTCCAATTATCCTGTTGGCAGCTATTATTTGGTTTTTAAAGATATATGATGGCGGCACCTATTGTACTTTTCCTCATGCTATAGAATTGCTTAACAAAAAATATTCTGATGTATTTACGATCCTAACGTCCTACCCTGAATTAGAAAATTATCTGTCTCCTTTTATGGATGCCTGGCAGGGAGGAGCGCAAGATCAATTGCAAGGTCAGATTGCTTCAGCAAAAATACCTTTGTCAAGAATGATTTCACCCCAGCTATACTGGGTGATGACAGGTGATGATTTTTCATTGGATATTAATAACCCTAATGAACCTAAGATACTCTGTGTGGGAAATAATCCTGACCGGCAAAATATTTATTCTGCGGCATTAGGTCTTTATAATTCCAGGATTGTAAAACTTATTAATAAAAAAGGACAATTAAAGAGTTCGGTGATCATCGATGAGCTGCCTACTATTTATTTTAGAGGGCTGGATCATCTTATCGCCACAGCAAGAAGTAATAAAGTAGCGGTTTGTTTAGGCTTTCAGGACTTTTCGCAATTAACCCGTGATTATGGAGACAAGGAAAGTAAAGTGATACAAAATACGGTAGGTAATATTTTCAGTGGTCAGGTCGTTGGAGAGACGGCTAAAAATCTTTCCGAACGTTTTGGGAAGGTTTTGCAGAAACGCGAAAGTATGACCATCAACAGAAATGATAAATCAACTTCAATTTCTACGCAATTAGACAGTCTTATTCCGGCCTCTAAGATTTCGACATTGACTCAGGGAATCTTCGTAGGGGCGGTGTCTGATAATTACAATGAGCGCATAGAGCAGAAAATGTTTCATGCTGAAATTGTCGTAGATAATGAAAAAGTAACTGCAGAAACCAAGAACTATCAGAAGATTCCAGATGTTATATCATTTGTAAATGAAGAAGGTAAGGATACTATGAAACATCAAATTGATACCCAATATAAAAAAATAAAAAGTGATGTTGTGGCTATTATTGAAAAGGAGTTGGAGCGTATTGGGAATGATCCTGATTTGCAACATTTAGTACAGCTTTGAGGCTTATTGAATGTGGTGATAATTTGTTAGCGAGAAAAATTACGTATCTGCTGATTTAGAATTTTTGTACTTACAAAATCATTTGTTTTAAATACTGTTAGTCTTTTAAACCTAAGACTAGTCTCGAGGTATTATCTTACAATAAAGTCCTAATATAGTTTTCTATTTTCAAAAATTATCTTTCGTTTCTTCCTTTTTATAAATATCACAAGTAGTTATATGTGTACATAAAAATAGAATTTATTCTATATATATATATATATATATATATAGTAATTTTTTTTATATATTATTATATATATTTATACAAAATAACATAATCACTATGAAATATTTTTATTATCTCTTATTGTTGCAAGTATATGACATTCTTCAAGCAGAAATTGCTGTTTTTCTATAAAAAGAGAAAATCACTCTTAATAACATTAATTATTAAGGTTTTACTTTGGAATTAAACGGTAATATATTCAATTGTATCTATATGAATTCATTTTACATACTAATCGGGCATGTTTTGACAATGAAATTAATAATAAGTACCTGTAAAGAATTAATTAAGAATATTTCGAGTACTTTATACTTAAATTTAGTCACACATTTTTTAGGAAACAAAAGATTGCATATTTGTTTACTTATATAATAAATACTCTTCCAGTTTATATGGCCTTATTTTAAAGTCTTTTAAATCAGATGAATATGCCAATGAGATTATTCAGTGAACTTTTGTCAATATTTGGAATTCTATCCATTTGTTTCCTAAGCAAAAGAAGAAATTTAATATATGGATCATCAATATATTAATCGCTACAAGTAAAGATTATTTATCATCCAAGAATATAAACTATAGACTTTTATCAGATAAATCCTTAAATTTTAATTTTGAAATTATCGAGTAATTAACTTAGAGGTTAAACTTCACTGTTTTTGAAGATTCTCATTTTTCAAACTACTCATAGATTTTGACCGACTCTGATATTTAATTTTGAATTTCTTTTAGTAAGAAAACCTATTTTTCCAAATTTTTCAAATTCTTTACACCTGTAAGAAAATATGATTATTATCCAAATGATATAGTTTATTCTAAGAAATCACTCTTTTTATCTCTTAAGCCTTAAAACTATGAGATAAATTTTTAGCTCTCAATTCATATGTTTGTTAAATCATTTTTTATACTTAACTCTAAAAGGAGGTAAATAAGAATATTTATTCTAGTTGTAAAACCATGTACTAATTCATATAAAGAAAAGTATCTTTGAAAAAATAAGTCTACTTTTTTATATGAAAAAAAATATATAATTCCGAAATAAAAAACAATCATCGAGTGATTTTTTTGATAATTTGAAAAGGTTTTGCATAAACTCTAATTCATTAATTGGAAATTTATAAAATGGAGTGAAAATAATGGTTATAATTAATTTTGAATAAAAAAAGAACAATGATATTTATAAATATTTTAATTAGTTATGTTTAATTCTTTATATGTTCTTTTATCCAAATATGAAGATCTTTTTCTGGGGTTATATTGAACTTTTTTCTTAAATTATATCTGTTATTTTCTATAGTTTTGATAGATTTGAATGTATATTGCGCTATTTCTTTTGTTGTTAAACCTAGAAAGATATAAGCGGAAAGAGTTAATTCAGATGTTTTTAAATTCAAATTGATTCTAAGCATTTTTCCAGTAAAGTCAGGAAAAATTACTTGGAAATTAATCCAAAAGTGTGGAGAGTTATTTTTTATCATATGGATTAACTCAGATATGGAATCATTGAGTTTCTGTTGTAAAATATCTATTTTTGTATCTTTCTCTATGAGATCTTTAGTATTTTTTCGTAGTAAGCTTCTATTATTTTCTATAATTTCATTTTGCTTTCTTTTTATTTTTGTGAGCCTATAAAAAATAAATATTAGAAATATAATGGAACTGAAAATTGTGATAAGTAAAATCCGAATATTTTTATCTCTATCGTCTTGATTTTTTTCAATTTCTCCTTGTAAAATATTTTCTGTAACCTGAGTAATATTTATGCGGCTCATTTTTTCATCATATCTCCGTTGTTCTGAAGAAATTTTTAGATATATTTTTTCGTTAACATCATCATTTACTGCTTTATAACATCGTGATATTTTAAGATTTATATCCGCTGATGTCCTAAAAAATGCTTTCTTATTATGAACTGCTTTTTGATAATAATTGATTGCATTTTGATATTCTTCGGAGAGGAAATAATAATCACCATATGCTTCAAGAATGGAATATAAATATAAATGTTGCTCACTCACAGCTTGATTATAAGCTTTGTCTATAAATATGAGTGCAGATTTTGTATTGTTTTTTTTAATAAAAATCTGTGATTGATAGAAATAAGCATAGGCTTTTCTTCTGAAAATACGGTTGAAAGAAAGATACTGAGTATCAGGAATCTCTTCAACTAATTTAATAGATTTGCTAATGTAGATTTGCGCGGAATCATATTTGTTTGTTTCCGTATAGTAATCTGCCATCCACATGTATATACGGGAAACAAAAAGTTTAGACTCTGCATTTTTATTTGGATTAATAAGTTTTAGAGCCTCAGTATTTTCTTTCATTTCTTGTGAAAACATATATAAACGAGAGTAGTAAATACTTTTCAACTCTTTATATAAAGCAAGGAGAAACTTGTCATTTTTTACTGCTTGTTCCCTCATTCCTTTTTTAATAAAGAGATAACATTCATTATACTTGCTAACAAAAATCAGATTTCTTGCCATATAATAATAAGCTTCTGCTTTTTGTCTTGAGGTTCCATTTTTGTCGGCAAGAATACATGCTTTTTGGGCATATATATAAGATTTTGAATTGTCTATATAATGGTATTTGTCAGATAGTTTTATCAATAAATCTATTTGAGTATTTATTTTATTTACTGCTGAGAAATAAAAAATATGAAATAAAAGTATGAGGGTTAAATATCTTGAGCTCATGATTTAGTTTGTGTTTAGTGTAACTTCATAAGACGAATATCTAATTATTTTTTTTCGTCTTTAGTGATGAATTATAGTAATAATGAAGTTCTTTTTACCATTATTTAAATTCAGATTGTGAACTGGATTTTTTGTAGAAGAGTATTAAAAGAAAGGTAGTTTTATGTTATAAAAAAATAGTAGTTTTCGGTAAAATAGATAATATTTTTCATACTATAAAGATATGTTAAATTGTATAAATTCACAATAATGAGATTTATTATTATTTACAATCGCTTATTAAGTTGTTGATTAATAGAGTGTTTTTAAATAGGGTAGTTCTTGGGGGGTAGTTGTTTTTTTTGTTTGATGCATTTTCACTTGCTTTACAGTTATTGTTACAGTCGATAATTTTATTATTATTTTAAATAAATCAAATCTATGAGAAAAGTAATTTTGCTATTTCCTTTAATTATTTCTGAAATTATTAGTGCTCAAATTGGTGTTAGCACATCAAATCCACAAGGAATTTTTCATATTGATGGAGGAAAGGATAATTCCTCTACCGAAAGTCCGTCTGTATTGCAGCAGAGTAATGATTTTATAGTAACCTCAACAGGAAATACAGGTATTGGTACCACTGCCCCCATTGCAAAACTTGATATAATAAGTAATACAGCGGGAGCTATAAAAATCACAGATGGTACACAAGGCTCTGATAAAGTTTTGATGAGTGATGCAAGTGGAATAGGGACATGGAAAATTCCAGCATCTATAAGAGCTACAGCAAATGGGGTTTTCCCTTCACCTTCTTTAAATGTAAGTTCTAATGGTTCAGGTACAATTTATTCAAATGTTTATATTGATCTTACAGAGGGAAAATGGGCTTTAAATGCAGGCTTAACAATTAGTAATTCTAGTAATACAAATAGAATTTGGCTACATGCGTATCTTTCGACCTCTCAATCATCGGTTCAACGAATAGGTTTTACTCATCTTGGACCTGCAACAACTAGTACATCATATGCCGCAGTTATTTTCCCCTACGTAGGAGCTGGTAACGATGGAACATTAAGCATGCTTTCCGGATCATCAGTTATTAATGTTACTGTACCCTCTGTAAGAGTTTATTTATTGATTGAAAATAAAGCTACCGGCAGTTGGGCTTATGGAACCGGAGCATATGAAAACTATTTTTATGGCATACCTTTAAACTAATTTATTGAGATGATTCAATAAAATTATTATGGAATTAAATTTTTTACCCTAAAAATAGTATACTTTATTTCTGTCACTATTAAAAATAAAAATTTATTACTAATTAGTATTAAAAAATCAAGTAAATTTATATATTCTTTGCCTCCCTTTTTTTGTTAAAACACAAATTATAAATATTATGAACTATTAAAATAACGTATGAGGGAGGCCTTTTACAATTTGGATATTTTCAGTTTATCTTAAGTATTGTACTTTTTGGAATAATATTTGTTATAAAAATTAATCACCGAATCGATATATAAAACATTTTTTTCATTTCCTCTTGAATATTCAGGAGGAATTTTTTATATATAGATATCTCTAAAAATAGAGTAATTTTTTCATCATTTGTGTTTTTTAACCTCTTAGTTTTTTCTGAGGGGTTTTGTAGGTAAATATATCGAATATATATATACAGAATATTATCATAAATTCTAATCTTTCAGTATTTTCTTTAATTCAACATTAGTTAATAAACCTCTACAATTTGCTTTTCTTGCTGTCAATGTCCATGATTTCTTAAAAATGAAGTATGTAAAATTTCTGCATGCTTTGCTGTTAGATACTAAGTATACGTTTTTAGAAAACTTTGATATATTGTTTAAAAACTTCACCGGTGACAAAACATTGTAGTGTCTACATAAGGTATATCTTTAATAAAAATAATGAAAAGATAATCTTGTTGATTATGAATAAGGTATTCACCTTCATTACTGTCTTGCTAAATAAATACAACTGGAGTAGCCTTTTCATGTTTTATCTAGTTTAGAACTAAGTTGATTGCAAATTTTATTAAATTCCAGTCAGTACTCTCTAAAGATTTTATTGTTTTGATAGATCGAGAAACATTCATTGCACACTTCTCGCAGTAAAGGATAAATGTATGATATCTACTTGTTAAACATTTCTAGTGAATTTCCACCGAAGTGCTATCGATAAATATCTACATTATTATCGATATATATCGATTCATGTTCTACGTGATTTGATATTAAAATATCGGTACTTTGCGCCATTAAAATTTTAACGAAAATTGTGTTTTTAGTTAATAAAATAATCAATAATCCTGTATCAGGTAATTACTGGTGTTAAAAAATACAAATAGTAGAATTTAAATCATAGAATTATTCGGATTCTAAGAACATAGATGAACACTTTATTAGCCTCTTAAATTTCTTTAGATCCCTAAAAAAACAGAAGAATGGCAGAGGCTATTTTTAATCTTAATTTATACTCTAACAATAATAAACTAAAAATGAAAAAAATATTCTTTTTATTAATTTTTTCAGCTTATGCAATTACCCTTGCTCAAGTTGGTATTAATACTGCTAATCCAAAAAATATGCTGCATATTGTGGCTAATGGAACTAATGATCCCTTGAGAGTTGAAGGCGTAAAGGCGGGATCTGGAGCTTATTTATTGATTGATTCAAATGGAGTGATAAAATCATCCACTGACAGAAGTAATCTTACCTTTGTTTTACCTTCTGTAAGCAACAGCACAAGATTGCTTCTTACACAAACAGGACAAACAGGTTCAACTACGTATAACGAAAATAGCATTCCGGCAAGTAGTATTACGCCAGGAAATGGGAGTTGGATAAAGATATCTGGATTACAATCAACTTTGAATATTATTCAGCCAAGTAATACGATTAATATTTCAGTAGAAGGGATGGTTCAATATGATTCAGCTGCAGCAATGACAGGTGATATGACTATTTCCTATGCTATAGGAATATTCTTAGACGGAAAGTTAATTGCCACCAGAATGTTTGCTATATCAGGAAATGGTTTTTCAGGTACTACTGATAAATGGTCTGTTTTAGGACAATCATCAAATCTATCAGTTGGAGCTCATACAATAGAAATATATGCGACAAGGAGAAATACTGCAGGAAGTGCATCTGCAGATTTAGCAATAGCTAGACCTGCACCTTCAGTAAGTTCTTTAAATCAATTTATGGCTAAAGGTGTTTTACAGATTAATGGGGTTTATCAATAGAGGGATAATTCATCTGCTCCTGTTTATGTAATATAATCCGAAATTATAAACTATTAGGAAGCGCCTATTTTTTTGGAAGCGCGTTTGCTTTGAAACAACGATCATCAGTTCACTACATGTATTTTTTTTCATACTATATTGAATATTCGAGAGGTTTTTTTATATTTACATATCTCTCAAATGGGGGATATTTTTCATCATTTGTGTTTTTAACCTCTCAGTAAAACTGAGAGGTTTTGTTTTGAAAAGGATATCGTCTTTACAGTTAATTTCATGACGCCAAGTCGTTGAAATAGTGATACAAAGTAACCTTGTAAGTTGCTTTTGTTTATTTGATATTAATTATCTGTGAGTAGATGATGAAAATAAGAATAATGTTTTCCGTAATATGTACTCTTACTATTTTAGTATATTTAGCACTTTATCTTTAAATGTAGCTTGTCGAATGGATAGGCTTATGTAATTTTTTAATAGATTTCATTCACTAGGAAAAGAGATTAATATCTTAAAAATGACAGAATACCAAATTACGATTATGTTTTGAGACATAAGAAGAGAATGAGAAGATTAAAGATTTAATTTTTTTAATACAAATAATTAATAACTACTATGAAGGATATGATATTTCCCAAATTAGAAGCATCAAGAAAAGAACTGTTAGATCTGGGGATGCGAAATACTTTATTAAATTATAAAGTTCCGAAAGCTAGAGGACTTCATATCGTACAAGAGCAGTCAAGTTCCATCTATAATATTTTAGTTAAGCAAAATAAAAGCATGACCTTTTTAGGAAGGCCTGGAAAGGATGATAGTGATGAGTTGTTTGAATTGCCACCTTTATCAGATAACGAGCTGCAGGATGCCTATAATGATACCCGTTTGCAGACTAATGAATCTGAACAAAAGCTCCAGACGAAAATTCTTAATACCTACTATGCTGCAAAAACCAGTATTGAAGAGCAAGGAGTGAATACCCTGTTTTTGTCGTTGGGTATGCTTCAATGGTTTGAGAAAGGGAACAATGAAGAAGTAAGATTAGCTCCATTAATTCTTGTTCCTGTTTCTTTAGAGCGCTCAAGTGCAAGTGAACGGTTTAGGCTGCGTTACACGGGTGGGGAAGTAGGTGCTAATTTATCTCTTCAAGCTAAAATGATGGCTGATTTCAACTTAACACTACCCAACCTTTCGGGGGAGGACGATCTCAGTGTTGTAGATTATTTCAAGGAAATTCAAGAACAAATAAAGCATTTTGAAAACTGGAAAGTTGATCATGATACTATCGAATTGGGATTCTTTTCGTTTGGTAAATTCATGATATACCATGATTTAGATAGTACAATCTGGCCAGATCATAAAAAGCCTTTTGATCATCCTATTCTCCAATCTATATTTGGGGATGGTTTTACAGAGCCACAACCTACCGTTGGCGAAGATCACAGACTTGATGAAGAAACTGATGCTGATCAATTATTACAGGTAGTAGATGCTGACAGTTCACAGGTTATAGCCATGTTAGCGGTTCACGAAGGCCGAAACATGGTCATCCAAGGACCACCAGGAACAGGAAAATCTCAAACCATTACCAATATTATTGCTAACGCGGTAGGTAATGGTAAAAAGGTATTGTTTGTTGCTGAAAAAATGGCCGCTCTTGAAGTTGTAAAAAGGAGATTAGACAGTATAAATCTAGGAGAGGCCTGTCTTGAATTACATAGCCATAAGGCCAATAAACGCGATTTGCATACTGAATTAAAGCGTATTTTGGAACTGGGTAGACCTACTGTGGCACATCTTGAAGAAGAAGTACGTTTGCTAAACCCAATGGTAAAAGAGCTTAACGCCTATTCTAGCGAAGTTAATAGTATGATAGGTCAGAGTGGACTTTCCGCTCATGAAGTCATGGGACATCTATTAAAAATAAACAATGAGAACAAAGATTATAGATTTCCTAAAATTATAGCTGATGATCTTTCTTCATGGGACTTTAGAAAGATTCATGATTATGAAATGATTGCAGAACAGATTCAGGTGAGACTCCATAAAATTGGTCAACCTGAAAAACTGATTTTTTATGGGACTGATTTAACTGTATTTCTTCCAAAAGATGAAGAGGTTGCAAAAGACCTTATTCTAAAGCTAATACATACATCTGAAAAACTAATCAGCGTATCAAAAACCCTAAGTGAATTTTTAGAATTTCAGACGCCGGTAGATCTTCCAGAGGCTAAAAAGCTTCTAATGGTGGCAGAGTTGGTCATAAAAAATCCTGGTGTGTCTTCAATGGCTATTGATGACAGTGCTTGGCTAAACAATCAGGCTGACATTAATGATATTTTAGAAATTGGGGGAAGATTGAAAGAATTACACAATACCTATGATTCTGTTTTTATACCTGAAGCTTGGGAGCAGGATGTATTAGAAATAAGACAACATCTACTAGCAAATGGAAAAAAATGGTATAAATTTTTAATTGGTGATTATAAAAGTAGCGTTAAAAAGTTAGCAGCCTTACTCAATACAGTAGTACCGGATGATCTTCAAACAAAATTAGATTTTGTAAATGCATTAATGGAGGGCAGGAGGCTGGCTTCTTCTTTAGCAGCATATGATGCTTTAGCCAATAGAATCTTTAATAACCAATGGCAAAGACAAAAGTCTGATTGGACAGCATTAAAAGAAAAATCAACCTATTTACAGAGTGTACATATTGCTATTCAACAAGCTCAGGTTCCAAAAGAAATTCTACAGGTTCTTGAAAAGAATAAAAGTATTGATTCTATTATCGAATATACGAATCTCTTAAGATATCAAATTGATGAACAAAGTAAAACCTTTATCGCTTTATTTAATCATCTTCATTTTGCAGGAAATGGCATTGAAAATTTTAAGTTATCAGTACAAGTTACTGTACTTCATAAATGGTTGGAGCAATTGCCTGAAATTCACAAAGTCATTTCATGGAATGTGCTAAAAGAAGATGTGGAAAAACAGGGTGCAGGATTTCTTATAAAAGCCGTTAATAGCTGGAGCGATGCTTCTTTGTATTTAAAGACAGCATTGCAGAAAACATGGTACGATCATCTTCTTGAACAAGCGATGTTAAATAGCGCTGTATTGAGAAAATTTGAACGTTCTACTCACGAAGAAATTATTTCTAAATTTAAAAGAACAGATGTCCTTCAGCAATATTACAATAGGGCTAAAGTAGCTTTGAAGCATTGGGAAGGTGTACCAAAACAAGAAGGTGGCGGTCAAATTAATATACTAAAAAGCGAATTTAACAGGAAGGTAAGACATATGCCAATCCGAAAGCTTATACAGGAAGCAGGGTTGGCTATTCAGGCGATAAAACCAGTCATTATGATGAGTCCTATGTCTATTGCCAACTTTCTATCTCCCGATAGTATTGATTTTGATTTGGTCATATTTGATGAGGCAAGTCAGGTTAGGCCTGTAGATGCATTAGGTGCTATATTACGAGGTAAGCAAATAGTAGTTGTTGGTGATACCAAACAAATGCCACCAAGTAGTTTTTTTGATAAATTGAATACAGATACTGAGGATGAGGAAAATGTTACCGCAGATATGCAGAGTATTTTAGGGATGTGTGATGCTCAGGGAGCACCTCAGCGTATGTTGCGTTGGCATTACCGCAGCAGGCACGAATCGCTGATCAGCTTATCCAACCAAGAGTTTTATGAAAATAAACTTATTATATTTCCCAGTCCTGGCTCAAAAAACCGAATGGGATTATCATTTAATCACCTCCCTGACACATTTTACGATAAAGGAAAAACAAGAACTAATCCCAAAGAAGCAGAAAAAGTTGCTGATGCTGTAATTCAACATGCTCTTAAAACACCAAAGTTAAGTCTGGGGGTTGTGGCTTTTAGTACTGCACAAATGCAGGCTATACAAAATGAAATAGAATTAAGACGAAGAAAAAATCCGGAAGTGGAAAGTTATTTCAGGGCACATACAGATGAACCCTTTTTTGTCAAAAATCTTGAAAATGTTCAGGGTGATGAAAGAGACGTTATTTTTATAAGCATAGGATATGGAAGAACGGAAGACGGAAAAGTGCCGATGAGTTTTGGACCTCTTAATAATGAAGGAGGTGAACGAAGATTAAATGTATTAATTACCAGAGCGAAGAGTCGTTGTGAGGTATTTACAAATATTACTGCAGCAGATATGACCCTGGGATCCAATGCTAAATTTGGAGTCAGGGCATTAAAAAGTTTCTTATATTTTGCTCAATATGGTAAGTTTGAAAGTGACAAAGATGAACTGCCATATCAACCACAACCATTTGAAGAAGTTGTTGCAGAAGCGCTGAGGAATGAAGGATATATTGTTCGTGAAAAAGTGGGGTCAGCAGGATTTTATATTGATTTGGCCATTGTAGATGCAGATAATCCAGGAAGATATCTATTGGGAGTTATTTGTGATGGCAGATCCTATCAGGCTGCGAAGTCAACGCGTGATAGAGATCGGTTACGAAATACAGTACTTGAAGGAATGGGTTGGAACTTACTCAATGTATGGAGCCTTGATTGGTTCAGAAACCCTTCTGGAGAAATAAAATTACTTATTGAAACTATTGAAAAGGCTAGAATACAAGCAGAGCATAATGATATTATTGAAGAAGAATTGATGGAGGATCTTAAAAATCTCATCCGTGAAGCACCTCTCGAAGAGCATCCTGTAGTGTATCCAATGTATGAGCAGAAAATTTTATCTTCAGAAATTGCAAATCAAGAATTACATCTCCATCCTTTAGGAAAGCTAAGTGCATGGATCCAAGAAGTTGTTATAACGGAGAGCCCTATCCATTTTGAAGAAATGGCAAGAAGGATAGCTGATGCAAATGGAATATCGAAGATAGGCAGTAGAGTGCGTGCATCGATAACCAGCGCTACTGAATATGCGGTTGATAGTGGTCTTATTATTAAAAAAGGTGATTTTTTATGGCATCCCCAAAATGAACTATCTACCATTAGAGATAGGAGTTTGCTGTCCCCTAATTCAAAGAAAATAATGCTCATTGCACCTGAAGAAATTAACCTTGCTATTATAAAAGTGGTTAGTGATTCAGTAGCTATACAACCTGATAATGCAGCTCCGCTCATTTCTAAACTTCTTGGGTATTCACGTGTTACAGAGGATATTAAAAAATGTATTCTTGAAACGATAGAATACAGTAAGGTAATCGGAAGTATCTATCAGGATGGGGTGTTTTTAAAAATAACTGAAAAGTAGTCTTAAGTATATTGAATTGAATATTTTTATTAAAACGAAGTTTCTTACATAAGAATCCTCGTTTTAATAAAAATTTACATATGGTGCTAGATCATACATTCTACTATTTTCTATCTGAAATTACTGTTTTTTTAGATAGATATCTTTTTTATGAGGAACTTTGATAAAGAAAATAGGTAAATTGAAAGAGTAGCCAACTGACGCTTAGCTTCTCTATTTTTGTTTTTTAAAATGATTGCTGGCTTAGGAGGGGCTATTGCCCTAAACCTATTACACGAAATTATTAGGAAAAACTTTGACAATGTTCCCCAAGTACATAAAGTGGGAGAAGAGGCCTTAAATAAGGCGTTGAACAAAGTAGAGATGAAAATAACAGATCATGATCAACTGTATGCTGCTACCTTAGCAGGGGATGTTATAGGGAATGGCTTATATTATGCTACCACTGCTACCACAGGATTTAGTATCGCTTCGGGGGTCACGGCAGGATTAGGGGTAGTCCTGTTGCCTAAGAAAATGGGACTCGATGATTCTCCAGTTGCAGAAATCAATCAAAAGAAAGTCATGACGGTTGTTTATTATCTTTTTGGTGCAGTAGTAACAAAATTAATCTATGATAAGATAAAATAATAGTTAGTCTCGTATTATTTTATATCTTTTAAAGCGATCAGCGTTTGATAAATTATAAAAAATATAAATAATTAATTCCAAAGTAATAGTACTTTGGAGTTAATTATTTAATGAAAGTTTTTGTATCAAATTATGGTTGACCGCTTCCACCGGCTGAACCATAGATCTGTCCTGTTGCAAAACTTCCATCATTATCTGCAAACTGTACAAATATAGAAGCTAATTCTGCAGGTTGTCCTGGTCTTCCTAAGGGGGTATCCTCACCAAATTTCACTAAGTTTTCTTGAGTCTGACCACCACTTACTTCTAAAGCGGTCCATACAGGTCCTGGCGCTACACCATTTACTCTGATGCCTTTTGGTCCTAATTGTTTCGCTAGAGATTTTACGTAACTGGTAGTTGCTGCTTTTGTCTGTGCATAATCATATAAGTCAGCTGAAGGATCATAAGCTTGGACGGAAGATAGTCCAATAATACTGGAACCTGGTTTCAAATGTGGCAATGCAGCTTTTGTGATCCAGAAGGGCGCATAGATGTTGGTTTTCATTGTTCTGTCAAAGTCCTCTGTACTGATATCCAGAATGGATTCATTTGTTTTTTGATGACCTGCATTATTTACCAATATATCCAAACCTCCTAACTGGTTGACCGCTTCAGAAACTAATTTCTGACAAAATGCTTCATCCCTTATATCTCCAGGTATGGCTATGGCGTTTCGGCCTGCTTTTTTTATTAAATCGATCACTTCAATAGCGTCAGATTCCTCATCTGGCAGGTAATTGATAGCAACGTCTGCACCTTCTCTGGCGAATGCAATAGCGGCAGCACGACCAATACCAGAATCTCCCCCCGTTACAAGGGCTTTTCTACCATTCAATCTCCCGGAACCTACATAACTTTCCTCTCCGTGATCTGGAACAGGATCCATTTTACCGGCTAATCCGGGAAAAGGCTGGAACTGTTTGTTAAATGGTGGTTGTGGATGTTTAGTGGTGGGGTCTTCCAAACGGGATTGTTCTTCGTTTTCCTGATCATCTGATGGGATAGCTGGGTTAATAAGGGTTGCTAATTTGTCAATTGCTTCTCTTCTTGTAATTTGTTCGTCCATATGTGATTGTAATTTGATGTTATAAGATGTTATTGATTCATAATATAAGCAATACCTATTCCAGTAATTGAGAGGAATACATATAAAATAATGCAAATGTTTTTGTTTTGATGCATTAAAAATTTTTTATAAACCCTCTCAGTAAATATTGCTAAATCCAGGTGTCGTTAATCATATATATCGAAGCCCAATGTAAATGTGATGTAGGTCACATAATAGATTGTTAAATACGGCCGTACTTTGTGGTACTATTTACAGAAAAAGTAACGAGGAATGGCAAGTATACCTTTGGCGAACTGATGAGTAGAGACTTTATTTTACATATCTACGAGTATACTCGAACTGAAAATGAAATATGATAAGTCTGAAAAAGATGAGTTCATCATTATATGTTAGGGAACCAAGTATAATAACTCTTCGAATAATAAAGTGTTATATATAAGAAAATTAATAGTTAAATGATTATGAAAAAGATAAATTCTTTCAAATTTCTATTTTGCAGTATGGTATGGCTAGGAGTTCAGTATACCAAGGCACAAAGTTTACAAAATGACAAGGTGGGTGATATCTATGCAGAAGATATCAAATGGTCGGCGTTTCCATCTTTTCCTCCAGAAGCCCGACTTGCTGTTTTGATTGGGGATCCAAAGAAGGAAGGTCCTTATGTGGTAAGGGTGAGACTTCCTTCCAATGTCGTATTAATGCCTCATAAACATCCTGAAACGAGAGTGTATACGGTTATTAGCGGCGTATTTTATATTGGTATTGGAGAAAAGTATGATCCGACAAAATTAAAGGCTTATCCGCCGGGAAGCGTGTTTGTACTTCCTGCTAATACACCTCATTTTCATTGGGCTAAATCAGGAGGCTATGAAACACAGGTGAGTGCGTATGGTCCATTAGGTATTAGCTATATAAATCCTTCAGACGATCCCAGCGGTGAAAAAACAAAATAGTTGTATACAATTGGTTAGAGTAGGGGGTTGCTATAATCGATAATACAGGTTCTATTGTTGTTCTTGTCATTCTTTATCTGATGTATATTTCATATTATTAAAACATAGAAAATTACCTACTACAATCAGTATCCAGACAGGGGAAGCGAAAATAAGTGAAAAAATAAAAGTGGGTATTATTCCTTTTAACCCTGCTGTTATCATGTTATCAGAGGGTAGCCTGATTGCGATCGAAGTAAAAATACAGGCTACTAGCATAGAGGCGAAACCAGTAACTACGGCTGTAAAAACTATTTTGATTTTGGTTGGTTTGTATTTTTGCTTGTTTGTTGTAAGAAAAGCAAATGCATAAATCGCAGTAGTACCGAGTGAAATTAGAAAACGGTAAATGATGGAGGTATCTGCTAGAAATGCTAATAAGACCAAATTTCCTATGATCAGATTGAACATCACACAAATGATAAATAACGTTACATTTTTATTCATTTTTTTCGGTTATCTAATTTTTTATTAAGATATACAAAATCCATGTGCCCTAAAAATATTCGAATCGTTAGTCAATGGGGAATGCGTGACTACAAAATAATCATAATTTTTTTTGTAAGAAACATGATTCAGAGACAATCTTTGCTGGGCCATCACATAGCCCTGAATGCGTTTTGGCTCCTGAATTTGCAGTGTCTCATTATTAAACTTTCATATTCTCCTTATTTATGTCTGTGAATGATGCTCTTACGTAAAATCGTTTTTGAGATTTATTCATATCTCTTATCAATAAGAATCGACTTGGTTATATGAAGAAATTTTAGCTAAAAAGTTCAATATAATTTCTAAAATTAAACCTTGTACAGATGTTTGATAGAAATAATCCAGGCGTGCTCTAGTGACAAACCAATGTTTTTAGTTAATCATTTTTTTTCGTCCAATTATTATTAAAAGTTCTTGTGCAGAACGGTGGTCTCCGTTTTTGTCTGCAAGTTCTAAATATTGTCTTGCTTTGTCAATTGATTGCTCAACGATTTCCCCTTCCAAATAGATTTTACCAATCAAATAATTTGCTTCATCGACTTCATATTCAGAATTTTTGCCTATTTTTATTTTCTCGAATATCTTTAATGCCTTCATTTTATATTTTGTTGTCCCAATAGCATAATAATGAGATAAACCGATTGAAAGCTCTTGGAAAAATTCACTTGAAGGATTTGCTTTTTTATAAAGTTCAAATGCTTTTTTAAAATTTTGTTTATTTCGATATTCAATTCCTAGACTATGAGTTGCAGTTGTTGATCCTTCATTCATCGCCTTTTCATATAGCTGCATTGCTAATTCTATATTTTTTTCACAATATAAATATTCGCCGTTGCTTAAATAGTCGGCATATTTTTCTATTCCATCTAAATTTCCATTTTCATACGATTTTTTTATCCATTCAAATGCTAACTGTGGTTGAATTTGTACAATTTCAATGTTATCAATTGTCAACCCGTTATCATACCAATATGCAACGTCATTCATTGCATTGGTATTGCCACTCTCAGCTTTTTTAAGTAGAGAGTTCCAATCGTCAGTGGTTGTTATTTTAAAAGTTTTAGTCATCTCTTAGTTATTTTTATTGTGTCACAATACACTTGCTATCAAATTTTCAAGACTTTACGTTCGGGCGGGAAATTAGAGCACAAAAGACGAGATTAAAATTCAATTGAAAAATTCCCGTTAAGTTTTTTACTGAAGCCCGTCTGAAGGAAAACCCTTGTTGCCTGCAATTTTTTGTCATTCTAACCTAAGTAATATTGCTGCGTTCTAAATTTCTCAATTCCTTTTTTCAAATTCTTTTTCTAAATTGTTAATATACGGTTTGTGATTAAAATTACTAGTAACAACTAAATTACACATTGTTTTAATATAAAATATATGTAATTCCAGTAATTTTTTGCCGGATTTACATATGATTTTATAATTCAGTTTGTTATTTTTGAATAAACGTGTATATTTAAAAATGATTTTCAAAATTTTGCATTTTCTGGTGTAAACATAATAATATTATAGTTTCTAATTTAAATCAATCTTTAAAATCAAAATATTGAAATTGCTATAAATGTCTCTTCATTTCTGAATTTAAGGAATCTGAAATTTCTGTTCTGACTTTATCTTTCTTTGATTTAGTAGATTGTTTACAGGAAAAAAATCCTATTATAGCAAAACTTAATATAATTATATGACCCACTAAATTTTAGTCAACATTTTTTAATATTCATCGTAAAAATTCATCAATCTCTCGTAGCTTAAACTGACCGGAGAACATGAAAAGTTGCCTTAGCATATAGGTATGCCCTGCACCATAAATTATTAATATCCTTTTGGCATCGGGCTTTATGGTATTTAATGCGCCTCTTAAAGTCTTGTAGTCACGAAAACTTCCAATCTCTGTCCTTTCTGCTCCAAACTTTGTATCTAAATATAGTTCGCTTAATCTATTAGCCAGATATAATTTTTCAATATTTTTTCGGTCATTCAGAGTCAAATACATTTCTTTTAGAGATATATTTTTTTCAATTCCATAATACTTTTCAAATTGATGGTGTATTGCAGCAATTGATTCTGAATACGCATTATCCGCTTTATATTTTATGTTGGGACTTAAAACACTTTTAGCATAAAAAAAATAATTCTTCTCAATATCACTTTTAAAATCATTATCGTTAGAATTCAGATCTGGTAATCTCCAATCTATTCCCTGCACACTTTGAGGGAGTTTTAATTCTACAGCTAATTTTATTCCTAATTGATAAATTTCATTATTTAGAAGCCAATTTATATCTTTTGGTAACTTTTGACCTTTTTTAGCATATTCAAATGCCATATTAAAAATAGAATCCTGAACAGATGGTCTTTCAACTAATATTTGTTGTGGATTAAACTTTTTTATAGCATCCAGAATTTCCCTCAGTTCTTTTTGCTTCTGAACACTTGTGATGGAATCTGATTTAATATTGGAATAATGGGCAGTTCCGAGAATAAGAACTTCTCTATTTTGACTATATATAAAATTAAAGAAGCAAACCAGAAAGATTGTAATTTTAATTGATTTCATAATACTATTTCTATAAAGACATTTCAAGGCAATTAATTGTTACATAAAAGACAATTGAACTAAATTTCATTATTTCAAAATATTACATATTAATTTTAATATCTCATCTCAGGGGAGATCTTTCTTAGCGTTGATAAATTTTTCGCCATATTGAATTGAAATCACTACAATGATTAAAAAGGTGAATACAAATTTATATTTTAATACAAGTGAGAACAGCACTGCAATAAATTCTGTAGTAAGGAAACTGAGAAAAAAAGGAATACACATTAACACTAAAATAGAGATTAAGCAATAGATTTTTTGATTAAACCTACGCTGTTGTTTTGCTTCAATTTTTCGGATAATATTTTTTGAGAATCCCAAAGAAAAGCCATCAACATTTTCTTTCTTCAGATTGCTGTCCACGAAATCATATAGCTTAGAATCTGATCCTGAAATTTTGCAATAACTGTTATTTTGCTCTTGATCGCTGGTGATTTTTTTTCTAGGGGTATCCATCTTTCTGTAATTTTTCTTTTAATAATTTTCTTGCTCGAAGGAGATAAACTTTTACCGTTCCTTCGGGGAATTTTGTGATTTTGTGAACTTCCTGAATATTCAACTCATCCAAATGATACAAAGTGATAACCGTTCTGTATTGCAGTGGAAGTTCACGGATTAGTTTATTCAGATATTCCTCAAATTCTTTTCCGATTAGCTTTGATTCCGGTGTTTCCGAAGTGAATTGGAAATCAATACTGTCCTCCAAATTATCATATTTCTTTTTGACTTCTTTTTTCAGATAATTGATAGCAATATTATAGGTTATCTTGGCAATCCACGTCGATAATTTAGATTCTTTTTTGAATGATTTCAGGTTTTCGAAAACCTTGATAAAAACTTCCTGACCAACATCTTCGATGTCTTCTTCGTTTGTCAGCATCCTGTTCAAAATAGAGTAGACAAGATTCTGATATTGTTTTACGACGATCTGAAAAGTATTCAGGTTGCCTTTTAAAATATCATAAATGACCTTTTCTTCATCGAACATATTCTATTAGACAGCAATTTTTACAATCGGTTACAATTTTCTAATGTATTTAATATTTTGTAACCTGAAATACATTTCTTTGTCTATTGGTTAAATCGTCAACAATGAAACATCTTGCACCCTTTATAGTAATGATTGCAATATTGATTGCAATCTCCATCGTAATCGTAGTTTTAACGAATTATGACCTGAAAAAGAAGATATTGAACAAAGAAACTATTGATGATAAAATGTTTCTCATTCTCAATAACCTGACAGGTGTTGGTTCAGAAATGTTGAAATGGGGAATTATCTTACTCTTCGGTGGAATCGGTCTAATCGTGTTGGAATTCATACCATACAATGAAAATTCACCGCTTCCTTATGGGGTAATGACGGTCTTTGTTTCGCTCGGTTTCCTTACATACTACTTCTTGATGAAAAATCAGAAGAAATAGTTTTCTTCTATAAATAATCAATTATAACACTTCACTTTTTTTAAGAACAAAAACCTTGTTCTCAGGATCCTTATGTCCTTATCTCAAAACAACAATTATGAAAACAAAAATAATTTCACTGTTCACTTTCATCTTATTATTAAATAATTTAAAAGCTCAGGAAAAAGCGAAAGATTCTATTTCAGCTCAGTACGAAACCTCTATTCAGGAAGTGGTCATTGACGGAAAAAAACCTTTGATAAAAACAAAAATTGATGGGCTGGTGTATAATGTCCAGTCAGATCCGGAAAGCAGATCTAAAAATCTTCTGGAGATGATGAGAAAGATGCCTTATCTCTCATTGGACAGCAACGAAAATATTCTTTTTAAGGGGAACACCAACTTTAAAATTTTAATCAACGGAAAAGAAACGCAGCTTCTTACCAACAATCCTAAAGATGTACTGAAAGGCATCCCTGCAAGTACTATTCAAAACATTGAGATCATTACCAATCCATCTTCAAAATATGATGCTGAAGGTGCTTCCGGGATTATCAATATTATTACAACCAAGAAAATGAAAGAAGGCTACAACGCTTCTGTTAATCTTGGATTGAGGATTCCTAAACAGGGATACAATGCTGGATTTTCTTTGAATGTTCAACAAAATAAATTAGGGATCTCTGCTTATGGTGGCGGTTTTATTAAAAATAATCCTGAGATCAAGTATCAAAATTCACAACAAACTTTATTAAATAATCTGATTCAAAATGGAAGAACTTCAGGTAAAGAAAACGGTGGATATTTCAACGTTAATGTTAGCTACGAAATTGACAGTTTCAATCTTTTAAATGTTCAGTTCGGTTCCAATTTTGCCAACAACAAATCAAATGACTTTCTTAATTCCAATTTTTCGCAACACAATATTCTGACAGAAAACAATAATTCAAATAACAATTCTGATAGTAATGGAAAAGGTTTTGAAGCTTCTGCAAATTACCAGATCGGTTTTAAAAATGATAAAAGCCAATTGTTGACCTTTTCTTACAGATTTAATAATTTTGATTACGCGGTAAATAGTTTGACGGATTTTCAGAATAGAATCACAAACTCTGAAAATAGTATCAATCAAAATAATAACAATCAAAACAGCGAAAATACATTCCAGATTGATTTTGTGAAAAATATCAAAAAAGTTTATTTGGAAACAGGCTTGAAGGCCATACTCAGAAAAAATATTAGTCAATATACCTCAATTCCGGAAAACCTTTTAAACTCTGATGAATTTTTAAACCAACAAAACATTTACGCAGCTTACATAGCTACAAAGTTTAGTTTGTTCAACTGGAATTTCCAGACAGGTTTAAGGCTGGAAAGTACAGATACGAATGTTAATTTCACTTCTACCAATACAGAAGTTGACCAGAATTATTTAAATCTGATTCCCAATATTTCTATCGGAAAAAACTGGAAAGAATACCATGGCATTAATTTCGGGTTTTCACAACGCATCAAAAGACCAGGAATCAATCGTCTGAATCCTTTCACTAATCAATCAAATCCTTATTTTCAGATCAGTGGAAATCCTTACCTAAAACCTGTTGTCAATAATGATTTGATCGCAAATTATTATTATAATCATAAGATCAATCTGAATCTTGGACTAGGATATTCATTTTCTAATAAAATTGATCTAAAAGTCTCATCTTATGATCCAGTAACAAATATAACGAGAACAACTTATGAAAACTCAAGTAGTATTAGCAGACTTGGTTTGGATTACAACCTTAACTATCCTGTTACAAAAAAACTGACTTTAGGAATTAATGGAAATTCAGCTTTCTTCTTTATTAAGGGAAAAGTGAATGGGGTTCAAGCTGAAAACAATCTGTTTACTTATTATATTTATTTATCAGCTAATTATCAGTTTGAAAATAACTGGAATATCAATTCAAATCTTGATATCAATAGCAGAATGCCTGCTGGTCTTCTAAGTACAACGAATGCATTTATGGGTTCCTCTTTCAGTTTCAGCAAAAGTATTTTGGATAATAAGCTGTCATTTTCTGCGTATATCAACAATCCATTTAATAAGTTCAGGAAAGCGATTACGGAAACTCAAGGAGCAGATTTCTATCAAAATAATTATCTAAGGGACTATTACAGGTCATTCGGTTTCAATGTCACCTATAAATTTGGAAGGCTGAGAGATGAGATAAAAAGTACAAGAAGAAAAATTGAAAATAACGATCTTTCAAATTAGATTGTACTCAACACCGAAAAGATATCTAATAATTTAATGAAGGATTTATAAAGAAGTTCGGGAGTATGAGCAGGAATAAATTCCTATACATTCATCTCCTACAGTCTCAATAGTTTTTTAAATATAACTCAATCTACTTTTATTATATTTCATTCTTCAAAAAATTGATAAAGAATATTTAAAAAAGCGTGCTTCAATCTTCCTTAGTATATAACACATTTGAACTAATAAGTAATATTATTTGAGCTAAAAAGTACATTGTGTTTATTGGAGAGTGTATAACTTTATATCTCCAAAATAAACAGAGGCCAAATTTACAGGATACACTGTCTTAGAGTTTGTACTTATTGTTTACCTTAGTATGAAACAGAAATGACTCAAATTGAGTATTAAAAAAGGGAGTAAATGATAAAAATGATAAAAGTTCCAACTTCGTTGATTGGATGCGATGCTCCACAAAATTCCTTGATGCTAGATGGTTGCTCTCTAATTGAGCAATGTATACACAGTACGGAAGTGAAAGGAACAATGTTTCTCGAACAGCATTTATTAATGATTGTTTTGGAGGGATCCGTAATTCTCAATTATGGAAAACAGGAATATAAGCTTGGTAAAAATGATATGATTTTGCTTAAAAAAGCAACTGCTGTAAAGTATCATAAATTCGGCAATGCTGAAAACGACAATATCTATGACAGCTTGATGTTTACTATCAAAGATGATCTTTTAAAGTCATTTTTGTCAACCTCAGAAATTAAGGTTTCAAAACCTGAAGGAGAAATCAAAACAGGAGTTTACCCAATGAATGAATGTTTGGTTGCATTTGCACATTCTATGAAACCTTATTTTTTTGATCAATCTGTGGTTCATCCCGGACAACTTCGGCTGAAAATTATGGAATTGCTATATGATGTTGCAGAATGCAATCGAAATATGTTCCTCCAAATCCTGCAGCTACACGAACCTGTGCGTACAGACATCCGTAATGTCGTGGAACAGCATTATGCTTCACCGGTTTCTGTTGCTGAACTAGCTTATCTGTCCGGCAGAAGTTTGTCAAGTTTTAAGAGAGATTTTCAGAATATATACAATGTTGCACCCGCAACCTGGATCAGAGAAAAGAGATTGGAAAAGGCTAAAGATATGCTGGAAACAACGATGCTATCTGTTTCAGATATTTGTTACTCCTTAGGATTTGAGAATGTCTCTCACTTTTCAAGAATATATAAAGAATTTCACGGACAGGCACCAAGTACCTCTCGTTAGTAGATAATTTAAAATATAAAGTTATGAAAGTATTTGTCATTGGAGGAAATGGTAGAGTTGGATCTCTTTTAGTTGATAAATTAGCTGCTCAATATCAAGTTGTAGCCGGCTCAAGAAGCCCAAAGCCAGAAAAGAACTTGGATAATATTGAGCATAGCCACATTGATTTGCTAAGTGATATTGATACGATTGCAAAAAGTATGAAGGATGTTGATGTTGTTTATTTTGTTTCTGGTTCACGTGGGAAAAATCTTCTGCAGATAGATTTACACGGAGCGATAAAATCGATGCAAGCTGCAGAGAAAGTTGGTGTTAAACGTTACATTATGCTGAGTTCTATTTTCGCATTGCAACCTGAACGTTGGAAAGAATCTTTCCTGAGCGACTTAACAGATTATAATATTGCCAAGCACTATGCTGACCTTTATCTTACCACTCAAACCCAACTTGATTACACGATTTTGCAGCCGGGAGCGCTCAAAGAAGAACAAGGAACGGAGAAAATAGAGACTAATGTTACCAATCCGGGATCTAATTCTATTGCTAATGTGGTAGATACCCTCGTTGCAATATTAGAAAATCATTCAACAATCGGTAAAGTTATTTTGATGCACGATGGCGATACGCCGATTGCTGAAGCTTTACATCAAATCAAATAAAATTCAGGTATTTCATTAATTTAATCATATTCTTCCAGTCAGTTTTAAATTTGCTATTAAAAAAAAAATTTAGCTAAATCTGATTTAGGCAGAAACTTTCACATTGTATTTCACAATTTCCAATTCCAAAAAAGGACTAATTAGTCAAAATATTTGAACTAATTAGAAAAACTATCATTCTTTCGTCATTGTACCTTTGTTATAGAAAAAAAGCTTAATAATTCTGCCAAATAGAACAGTAATTTATGCTCGTAAAAATAACAATCCTCAAAAAAACAAGACGATTTATGAAAAACATTCCAGAACAAAAAAACATTCTTCCAAGCTCCACAGATAGTAATGCTGTTGGTTTAAGGCAAGTTATTGGAAAAACTTCGAAGAAGATATTTTCCACAATATCAGCGTTGACCATTATCTCAGTCTTAACAATTGGTGGATTATTAATTTCCTGTCAAGATAAAAACAATAAAAATAATAAAACAGAAGTTATGCAAAACAATCAAGAACAAAAACAAGGTATCCTGAAAGCAATAGATCTATACGTTGAAGCAGGAAGAAAAGGTGATGGCAATATTGCAAAACCAGTATTTGCATCAACTGCAACAATGTCGTGGTCTGAAGATGGAGCGTTGAAAAGTGTTCCAATTCAGGTATTAATCGATGGGTTTTCAGCATCCGAGCCAATGGAAGCAAATTATAAACTGACAACCCTGAATGTAGAAGGTGATGCTGCAATCGTGAGAATTGAATCTCAGTTCGGAACCAACAAATTTGCTGATATGTTTACCTTAGTGAAAGATGGTAGCGATTGGAAAATCATCAGTAAAATCTATCAAGTAATAAAATAAAATTATGTCAGTAAATAAAAATATAAATACGGTTATGGACTACGAAGATGTTTTGGAAGCAATGGAGGGCTATGTCCACGGATTAAAAACAGGAAACGTAGCAGAATTAAAAAAGACCTTTCATCAGGATGCAATTATGTATGGTCATTTAGGTGATGATTTGTCGCAAGGAAGTATCGATAATCTGTATACTTATGTTGAGAAATTTGGGGCAGCACCCAACATCAAAACCAATCTTACGGTTTTACACAAAACGCCTAGTACGGCAATTGTTCGCATCGAGATGGAACACGATGCTGCAGATGAAGATTTCACCGATTACCATTCATTAATCAAAATTAATGGAAAATGGAGAGTCGTTGCAAAGCTTTTTCATCTCTACGATAAATAATTAAAAAAAAACTTAACGTTAAAGTTTTTACTGGGAGCACCAAACCGCTTCCAGTGGAAGTTTGCGTTTAAAAAGTTAGATATGTCAAAATTATTCAGTCCGTTGACTGTCAAATCAGTTACGTTTAGAAATAGAATTATCAACTCACCCATGTGTATGTATATGGCCCACGATGGGTTTGCAAGTGATTGGCACTTGGTTCATTATGGTTCCAGAGCAATGGGAGGAGCGGGTGCGGTAATGCTGGAAGCAACAGCCGTAAGAGCTGACGGGCGCATTGGGGTTGGCGATTTGGGAATCTGGAAAGATGAACATGTTGAAATGCTTACTAGAATAACGTCATTTATAAAAAGTACAGGAAGTGTTCCTGCTATTCAATTAGCGCACGCCGGTAGAAAAGGAAGTACTTGGGCTTCAGGACGTGAAAGTCACCCATTAATGCCCAACGAAGAAAATGGATGGGAAGTCATTGCACCTTCTGCCATTGCATTTTCACCAGAAATGCAAACGCCCCGAGAGATGACTCTGCAGGATATAGAAGAGATTCAACAGGCTTTTGTAGATGCAGCTGTGAGAGCTTTAAAAGCTGGTTTTGAACTGATTGAAATTCATAGTGCCCACGGTTATCTCATTAATGAATTTCTATCTCCTATTCCAAACAAAAGAACCGATCATTATGGCGGAATCATTCAAAACAGGGCAAGGTTTTTATTTGAAATTATAGATAAAGTAAAAGCCGTATGGCCTTCAGAACTTCCGATTGCCGTTCGTATTTCCGCTACAGATTGGATGGAAGAAGGATGGAATATTGAAGATTCAGTTTGGCTAAGCAAAAAATTATCAGAGAAAGGAATTGATATTATTGATGTCTCTTCTGGAGGTACAGTTCCTAATGCTAAAATTACGGTAGGTTCCGGTTATCAATTACCTTTTGCAAGTACGATTAAACGTGAATTAAGAGATCAATTATTGGTAGGAACGGTAGGTATGATTACCAACGTACATCAAGCCGAAACGATCTTGACCAATGGCGATGCCGATCTTATTTTTATAGGTCGTGAACTTTTGAGAAATCCTTATTTTCCTTTAGAAGCCGCAAAACAACTTCGTTCGGAAATCCCTGTACCTAAACCTTATGAATTGGCATTTTAATCTAAACAAACTTATGAGTATTTATTTAACCGTTGTTGTAAAGGCAAAGCCTGAGTATCAGCAAGAAGTCAAAACGTTATTATATAGTCTCCCAGAATTATCCAAGAAAGAAGATTCCTGCATCCAATATGATGTTCACCAAAGTCTTGATGATGAAAATACTTTTATCCTTAATGAAAAATGGGAAAGTCTAGATGGTTTAAGTCTCCATAATGAGCAACTGTATTCAAAAGAGTTTTTTGCAGCATTCGACAAGTTACAGGAGCATCCCATTCTTTATCGATCAAAGTAAAAAATCAACATTTATAAATTTTTAGAAATATGAAAAAATTAAATGAGTCTGTAACCATTATTACCGGAGCATCTTCAGGAATTGGCGCAGCAACAGCATTAAAATTAGCTAAAGCCGGAACCAGCATTGTTTTGGTATCCAGAGCTGATGATAAAATAGAAAAAGTTAAACAGCAGATCGAAAATGAAGGAGGTAAAGCCGAAATATTTGTTGCCGACGTAACTGATATTGTCCAGATGAATGCAATGGTAGCCTTTACGATTGAGAAGTTTGGAAGGGTAGATAATTTGATTAATAACGCAGGTTTGATGTTATTTTCAAAATGGAAAGATTTAGCAATTTCCGAATGGAATGCAATGATCGACACCAATATTAAAGGATATTTAAATACTATCGCAGCAGTTCTTCCCAAATTATTGGAGCAGAAATCAGGTCATATCCTGAATATGGGATCTGTTGCAGGTATCAATATCAATGAAGGAGCAGGTATCTACCATGGAACCAAATTTTTTGTACGAGCAATCACTGAAAGTTTAAGAAAAGAAGTTTCCGTTCACAAAGGAATTAAAATTAGCCTAATTAGTCCGGGAGTAATCAATACAGGATGGGCAGATAAAGTGACCAACAGAGAAGGGGCAGAAATTGCGGCCGAATTAAATAAGCAGGCTATTGAGCCTGAAGACATTGCTAATGCAGTGTTATTTGCCTTTAATCAGCCTGATAATGTTAGCGTTAATGATATTGTAATCAGCCCAACGCTGCAAGACTGGTAATATTTAATAAAAATAGAATTTTAAGTTATGAATAAATATAGCAAACTATTTTCTCCCTTAGTATTTAATAACGGAATTAGTTTAAACAATAGATTGGTGATGTCACCAATGACTACGTGGGCATCTAACGAAGATTATACCATTTCTGATGAAGAAGTCGAATATTACCAGAAAAGGGTAAATGGGGTAGGATTGGTGATTACAGGATGTACTCATGTATTGGCAAATGGAATTGGATTTACCCACGAATTTGCAGGATATGATGATACTTTTCTTCCAAGTCTGAAAAAGTTGGCCAATGCAGCAAAGAGCGGAGGAGCACCAGCGATTTTACAGATGTTTCACGCTGGAAACAAAGCAATTCCTGGTCTCATACCAAACGGCGAAGTGGTAAGCGCAAGCGAGGTTTCAAGTGGACCGATACTGCTTTCTGAAAAAGAAAATCTTCCGAAAGAATTGAGTGAAAATGAAATTCTAGAAATGATAAAAGCGTTTGGTGATACAACGAGAAGAGCAATCGAAGCAGGTTTTGATGGTGTTGAAATTCACGGAGCTCACGGATTTTTACTTCAAAATTTTATATCTCCGTTTTTCAATAATAGAAATGATCAATGGGGAGGTTCTCTGGAAAATCGTTTACGACTGAGCTTGGAAATTTTAAGAGAGGTGAAAAATATAGTTTCAAAATTTGCTGACCGTCCTTTTTTAATAGGGTACAGAATTTCACCTGAAGAATTTCCTCAGCAAACCTATGGACTTCCAGATACTTTTATTTTAATGGATAAATTGATTGAAGAAAACCTCGATTATCTACATTTCTCTCTTCTGGATGCTGTCAATCAGAAACCAATTAATTCAGAATTTTCAGATAAGCCAATATCAGTTGTATTAAACAATTATGTTAATAACAGAGTTCCTGTTCTTGTTGCCGGAAGTGTTACAACACCAGCGATGGCCGATCAGGTTTTAGATTATGGCGTTTCTATGGTAGCCATAGGCAGAACTTTGATTATTAATCCAAATTGGGTAGAATTAGTTGAAAGTGGGGAAGAAGAAAAAATAGATTCAATTCTTAAACTTAATACAGTTGAAGATAAGAAAATACCAGCGAAATTGATAGTTATATTTGAGGATCTAAAAGGATGGGTTTCTATAGAGGACTAGTGGAGAATAAAGAATTAATTAAAGATTATTAAAAATAATTTTATGAATTTTAAGTAGTGTTCCTTTACTTTCTTAAAAGAATTATTGTTTAAAAATGTTTATCAACATAATCAAAGTTTATAAAGATCTACGATTTTTTTTAAGCAGTCTTTTTTATTAATCAATGTTATTATTTTTCTGTAACCAACGGTGGAGTGTACTCTTTGGTATTGGATATTCTTTAATTATCTCACTCTGAGTCATTTCACCGGAAAGTATTCTTTTAAGAATAAAATCTTTAATTTCCTGAGTATATATGTTTTTTCTGAAATAGGGAATTTTTTCAGATTTATTATGATTTTTATTAACTGCTGAAGGAGGTGCATATAAGATAAGATGCGAACTGTAAATTCTAAAAAAATCATATTCTAATAATTTACACCATCTTAAAAGAAGCTCTGTATCCATAGATTTGTTGGTGTACAATTGTTCAACAATATCTTCTTCTTTACTCAAAAAAATACAAATTCTTTCTATTGAAATCTCTTGTTCTGCAACTCTTTCTTTAATGAGTTCTCCTGGATGTATCTCTTTGTATAACATTTGTTAAATAATTTATTATTAAAACTGTACCTTAAAAGTAAGAATAAGTAAAATATCATTGTCCAGCTACTTATTAAAAAAAACATTTCGTTTTATCAAAATTTTAGTTGAAATAGCTATGAGAGGAATCTTTATTTGATACTTTAAAAATGTTGCAAATATAAAATTCTTAAAATACCTTCTAACGTATATATGAAAACTTTAAGTTAATTTCCGAACGAAAAAAGTCCTCCAAAATGTAGAGAACTTTTTTGTTTGAACTTTATTTTAAAAAAAATCAGTTTTTAATAAACTTAGAACTATACGTTTCTTTTGTATTTTTTACTTGAATAAGGTAGTTTCCACGTATCAGCTCAGAAACATTAATGCCTTTTTTTCCATCTACATCGTCTTTTGATAGTACCAGTTTCCCGTTCATATCATAAATCGTTACTTTTCCTTCAGTATTGAATTGTAGAACATCCTTTACAGGATTAGGATAGAATAATAAATCCTGCTGAATAGGAGAAGCTTCTTTAGTAGATAACACGGTGGAATTGCTATTAAACTTTACTATAGCCGTTTTAATAAAGGAATAAGTTGTTGGGTTGGTAAGATTTGCACTTACATAGATTTCTGTCATATCAGAATTTGTTCCTGCATCTATAAAAGTTTCATTAGCTGTAGGATCAATATCATACTTAACATAGCCATTTGTTCCAAATGTGTTGTCTAGCGTACCATTGGTATTAAAACGGGCTAATATTATTTCTTTATCCTGAGTGGTCGTGGAATTTATGATATAGGTTGCGTTCCCTATTAATAAGATTTTACCGTCCGGCTGTATAAACATTCTTTGAAAATTGGTTTTATACCCAGTTATAGATGACAAAGCTGCAGAAACATTCAGATACCCCGAAAAAGTGGTATTGCCAAAATAAGGGTCTACATTGCCAAACTTATCTGTTTTATAGATTCGGTAATAGTACAGTGACGCTCCGGTGCTATAACCATTGTCTACAGCCAGTGTATAAATGCTGTCCTGTGCATCCATATAATAATCTACACCGGCATTGCTGCCAGAGCTTGATCCCTGAGGAGCAGTAAAATTAAAACTGCTATTTAGAACACCCTGAGAAAAATACTTGTTTACAAATGCCTTTGTACCCTCACTATGACTAACACCTGAATTATTATTAATTTTATACACACCGCCACCAACAAAGTAATTTCCATCAGAAGATTTAAAGATTTTTCCTGCACCGGTACCTACATGAATTCCTGTTCCTCCATATACTGAAGGGACATACACTGGTGAAATGGTAAAGCCTGTAGTACCTGTTTCATTTTTTAACATGACAACACCACGACCTCCCATGTAATACCCGTCACTTGCCAAAATGAAAAAAGTGTCACTGTTGTTATTGTTAGAGAGCTGAACACGCGGGCTCTCTATACAGGGCGCGGGAAAGCATCCTGAATTACTAAAGTCGACATTGTAGTCTGCTGAAGTACCAAATGTAGTGTCTGTACTGCCATCAGTATTTAACCTTTTTACTCTGGAAGTATAGGCACTGTAAGCTTCGCGTGTTAACAATTTTCCATTAGAGTAGAGATGTATGCTGGTATAGGGTTTTGGATTTGAAAAAACTCCCATATTGCCAAAAGAAGTATCCAGTGTACCGTTATTCATGAGTTTTTTTATTTGGTTATTAACCATTAAAAAAACTTTGCCATCATTTGTAACTTGGATATTTGGGCTGCCAACCGGTGCGTCAAAACGTACTCCGTTAGTGCCAAAAGTTAAATCTACTTACCCATTTTGTCCATAAAACAAACCTGCTGAACAAAATGCCAGTAATAGTAAATGTCTCATAAATTATAAATTTTCTGGTTATTAATTTGCTTGCAAAAATATGATTTTTTTTTGAGTAAGAAATTATTAATCAAAAACTCTATTAGAGTGTACCTATGTGAATAATTACAGACTATTAATCGTTTTTTGAGATTATTTTAGATTGAAGCTGCTAATAATTTCCATTTGTTCGAGCAATTTTTTTTGAAATATTTCAAGCGTTTCTGAAATTTATTTTTTCTTACTTGTCGGCATTCTAAATTGCATTAATAATTGAAGTGTATCAATTTTAAGTTCTATAGTATCGATAATTTTTTCCATCCTATCATTTTTTGAGACTGTAGTTATCTCCATAGTTATCGTTTCTGGACTTTATGATGGTTGGGCAATCGAAGCACAAATTTTCAATTTTGCACAAAAGCTTAATCGAAGAACTGCCGTTGAACTTTACGGTTTCGATCGGCTATTGCAAAATCCTTATTGAACTACACCTTTATAAAAACAAGAAAAACTCCTAAATCACCCATCAAAAAAGACACTCTTCTTAAAATAATATCTCCTATCTCTTTAAAATCCTTCTGCGAGAAATCCATAAAGCTACTGAAACTCCCATTCAACAGAGTTTTCATTGTTGGCTTTAAAAGACCAACGAAAACTTGGTTATTAACAGGCATGGGCTTTGTGATGGTGGGGCAATCGAAGTACTTCAGTTCAGCTAATGTACAAAAGCTGAAGTTTGCACTTCAGCCCCAATATTGCCAATACCTTGTTATAGGCTGTGGCTATTCTAGTTTAGATTTTTCCCGCTACTCCAATTCAAAAGTTACTGTTACATTTCCCGAACCTAGATCAGATGCTAAACCTGTTACATCATCCACAGTTCCTAATTTCGTGTAGCTGTATGACGTAGAAAAAGATTTGTAGAAAAGGACCAAAGTTTTTGAGCCGTACAACATCAAATCGCCATTTTTTATTGTTCCGGGATTGGAAGAATTGACAGGCAGACTAGTTGGGAGATCATAATACTTTTCGTTTCCGTTTAACTCAGCCATATTGATGGTTAAAGGCAACATTTCTTTAAATGCTTTTGCGGAATTATTATCTAAAAGTGTAGCGATAAAAGTTTTAGAGTTGACTGTGATTTTTATTTTTCCGTTGGTCATTGTGTTGCTATTTTTGATGGAATGATTGTCATCGTTTTTGTTGCAAGATGCTGCACTGCAAAAAAGAGCTGAAACAAAAGTGAGGATGATTAAAAATGAATATTTCATAATCAGTATTATTTTAAATTAGTTTTAAAAAAACTTTCTAATTTATCGAACGGAATTATTCTCATATTATCATACAAATCAACGTGAACAGCATTCGGAACAATGACCAATTCCTTTGGTTCATTGGCGTTTTGGAATGCGGTTTCGCTAAAATATCTTGAGTGTGCTTTTTCTCCTGCAATAATCAAAATCGGTCTTGGCGAAATTTCTTTGATGTAGCTCAAGATAAGCATATTCATAAAAGATAAAGGTGTGGTTGCGGTCCAGGAATTTCCTGAATTTACCGAACGCTCGTGATAGCCTCTCACAGTGCGATAATAGTCGTAATATTCTTTTAAAAATTGTGGGTCGTTTTCCTTCGGTGTTTTATTGTATTCTTCTCCATAAGCAAATGTTCCTGTTTCTGCGTCTCTCCAACGTTGTTCGCCTAATTGTTCTAACGTTTTTGTGCGTTGTTCTAAAGTTACTGCATCATTATAGCCTTTAGACATCACTCTGGTCATATCGTACATTGTTAAAGTAGCCACCGCTTTTATACGTTTATCTATTGCAGTAGCGTTCAAAGCAAAACCTCCAAAACCACAAATACCGATGATGCCGATTTTGTTTCTATCCACATTTTTTTGCAAACCTAAAAAATCAACTGCCGCACTAAAATCTTCTGTATTTATTTCTGGTGAAGCAAGATTACGAGGTTCGCCTCCACTTTCACCTGTGTAAGATGGGTCGAATGCAATTACTGCAAAACCACGTTCTGCCATTTGATTGGCGTACAAACCAGATGACTGTTCCTTAACTGCTCCGAAAGGTCCACTGATTGCCAAAGCTGATAATTTTTCAGGTGTTATATTTTTTGGAAGATATAAATCGCCTGAAAGCGTAATTCCATAACGGTTTTTAAAACTTACTTTTTGTCGGGTTACTTTATCGCTTAATTTAAAAGTATAATGTTCTGTTGTTTTCATTTTTTCTGATTGTACGTTCTGTGCAAATACTTGTCCTGTTATCAGGAATAGCATTGTAATTAGAAGTATATTTTTCATTTTAACTGAATTAAATTGTTTTTAAAATTTTTGCAGGAATTCCGCCCACAATCGTATTATCGGGAACATCTTTTGAAACAACCGAACCTGCGGCTACAACTGCATTTTCGCCAATAGTTACCCCTTGCAAAATCGTAGCATTTGCACCAATCCAGGCGTTCTTTTTAATGTGAATAGGTTTTGGAATTAAAGAATGTCGGTCTTCAATGGAGGTTGGATGTCCTTCGGTTAATAAACTTACTTTCGGAGCAATTAATACATTGTCTTCGATCGTAATTCCGCCCAAATCGAGGAAAACGCAATCAAAATTGATAAACACATTTTTGCCGATTTTAGTATGTCTTCCATAATTGATATGCAAAGGCATAAAAACGGTTACGCTTTCGTCAATTTCAGTCTCTGTAATTTGACTTAAAAAACGTCTGATTGATTCTGGTTCAGTTGCATTATTCATTTGAACCAACAATTTTTTTGTAACAAAAGAAGCTTCACGCATTTTATAACCATCCGGGTCGTTTGGCAAAATGATTTCTCCATTGCGTAACCTTTCAAAAATATCTGTTGTCTGCATTGCCTTTTAATTAATATAGCAAAGTTAATAGCATTTAAAAAGCGTTTTATTACATTAATGGCGTAATTAATGTCAAATATTGCCTATTTTTGTTTAAGTATTTTTATTTAAATAAACAATGTCGGAAAATCAAAAAGTTATCCTCTATAAAACCGCATCAACGGCTGAATTTCCCGAAGATTTTCAAACCCGGTTTCACACGCATGTTTATTGTCAAAGTGGAACTGTGAAATTTATGTTTAATGATAAGCAATATCAATGTAAAAAGGGGGAATTTATCTTTTGGTTAGCAGGTCTTGATGTTTCGGATTTATCTTTTTCAGCAAATTTCAAAGCAACCTTGCTTTTTGTGGACAGTGACTTATTATCGTCAAATGTACCAAGTGCCAATGCGAGTATCGACAGTATAATCCATTCCAGAGAAAATCCGATTTTACACCCTAATAAAAATGACAAAGAGAAAATCTTAAAAAATTTCCAGTTGCTTTATGAAAAATCACAAGAAACAAACCATCGATTTTATGAAGAAATATTGAAACTCCAGATGCAAATTTTCTTGTTGGAAATGTGGCACATTTTTGAAGATGAACTCGACAGAAGAAAACGAAGTTTTCAAAGCGGAACATTATACGAACGTTTTTTGCAATTGGTGCAGGAACATTCTATGCAAGAGCGAGAAGTACGATTTTACAGTGATAAGCTGAACATCACTCCCAAATATCTCAATTATATCTGCAAGGTCAATACCCGAATTACAGCTTCTGAATGGATACAGCGTTATGCAAAAGAACGGATAATGCTCCTATTGCAAAACAAAACCCTCAATATTTCTGAAATTGCCGATGAAATGGATTTTTCGAGCCGTTCATTCTTCACACGTTATGTGAAAAAATTGCTCGGTGTAACTCCGAAAGAATATAGAGAGCGGATATGAAATAATTTTATTTGCGGTGTTTTTTGTCGAGCTCTTGTCAGTTCAAATCTTATAGTGTCGGTTTTAGTGGTTGCATTACCATAACTTATAATGTCCAAATTTAAACAATGCGCCAATATGCACTATACACAATTGCGCTAATGTTGTTTTAATTTCAATTAACTATTTACTAATCATTAATTTAAAATTTATCATATTTGGATAAACGCATAAATTTAAAAAATGAAAGAATGACGTTGAAGATTTTGCTAAAATATTTTATACTGTAGTGTAAACAAAAACAGCTTTAAACTTCTATTAGAATATCTAATTTAATTCTATGAATTATTTCAATCGTTTTTTGAGATTTATTTTGATTTAACGAATTTGTATTTCAATCCGAATATAGGTATAATTATTTATAAGTTTATTCTGCTTGTAATAATGAGCAAAAATATAATGATGCATCAAATAAGAAATGAATATACTTGTTTTAGTATCATTTTCATTTCAAATAATATTCTTAAAATAAATTAATAGACTTGACTTTAATAAATCTTAATTTGTCATTCTGTAGATTTAGTTTCTTCCTCACTGCAAACTCATTTTTAATGTAATTAATATATGATCTTATCTATACGAAACACATTAAAAAAGACTGTTTTTTTTAACAGCCTTCTTTAATTTTAGAGAGATCAATGCATTATTTTTTAATAAAAGTCTTTTTGAAAAATTGTCCATCTATGGTCTCAGCTTTTAAAACATATACTCCTGGGGATAGAGTTGAAACATCAATAGTTTTAAAGTCTTTTATAATAAACATTTTCTTTCCTGATAAGTCATAAACTTCTGCCATAAGAATTTTTGAAACGGACGTTAGTGAAATACTAGTTTCAGCGGGGTTTGGAAAAATCTTTGTTTTTTGATCAAGATTTACTTCGTTTACATTTAAATTTCCGTAAATCAGATTTGCTGTGGCAACGTTTGAAACTAACCCATTGCCATTCTCAACGGTGTAGCTGAAGCTATCGTTCATCCAATTTAATCCTGTAGGTGTATACGTTACTGTTCCATTATTGTTAACCGTCAAAGTTCCGTAGAGAGGATACGATACAATTCTAATCAAAGTTGTTCCAGCTAAAGTTTGATCATTTGCAAGAATATTGAAAGTGTTTGCACCGCTACCGTTTTGAGTAAAGGTATCCGACACAGCCGTGGGTGGCATATTAATAGGTTGTTGTACAACTGCATTTCCAAGTTTTATTAAGAAACCGTCACTGTTACCTGCAGATGGATAATTAAAAATCGTCATGTCTTTAAGGTGTGTGTAGAATTGCCCGACTGTATAAATATTTCCGGATTTGTCTACTGAAATATCATATCCACGGTCGCCACTACCTGGTCCTATATAATCTTCGAGGTCAATCTGATTCCCTGATGGATCTAGAGCCCATGTGAAAACTTCTTCTCCATATCTGCCACTATAATCATTTACAATGATACCTTCAAAATATCCTGTTGCAAGCACATTATTGTTTTGATCAATTGCAAGTCCATCGGCTCCATCAGCAAATTGTACTCCAAGGCTCTTCGCCCATAAATAATTTAAATTATTATCAACCTTTAATACGTAAGCATCAGTCATTCCATATAATCCAAAAGATATAAGGGAATTTTGTGCGTTGGCAAAGTTAAAATCCACAGTACCACCAAAACTGCCAGTTATTAAAACATTGTTATTACTATCAATTTTCACTCTTTGTGACCTTGCTAAATTACTTTGATTGGAGGCTGTAGTTACCCCTGCATTAACAAAATTTCCGTTACTGTCAAGCTTTAGAAGGTACGCTTGTCCTGTAGATGAACTAAGATTAAAAACACCTGTAGGGCTTGGATCAAAATCAGTTACTCCTTTATTATTTCCTGTAACAAAGACATTGAAATTAGAGTCAACAGCAATGGAAGTTCCTACATCACTTCCCATTCCCTGCGTCATCTTCGCCCAGATGAATTGTGCATCTTTGTCTATTTTCAAAATGAAGGAAGTGTCAATATATTCGCTTGTCATACTAAATATACCGGGAGTAATATCAAAATCAGCTGTTTTTCTGAAGCTACCAGTTACATACACTTTATCCAGACTGTCTACAGTAATTCCAAACCCTCTGTCATACTCTATACCTCCTATACTGCCCGCCCAAACAAGCACTCCGTTTCTGTCCAATTTTGCTATAAAAATATCAGCATCTCCATTTGAAGTAAGCATTTTTATTCCTGTTGGGCTGGGGTCAAAATCGACACTCCCGTTAAAATGCCCAGTTAAGTAAATATTACCAGATGAATCAGTTGCCATTGAATTAACATAAGGAGTACCATCTGACGTAGCATTGGATGCAAAAGCTTTCATCCATTTAAGTGAACCATTTCCGGAATATTTTGCCACAAAGGCATCTGATGATCCAGTGCTCACATAACTATTGGCAGAGGATGAAATATCAAAGTCTGAATTGCCTGAAAATTTTCCTGATACTACAACATCGCCATAAATATCTGTTGTAACATGATCGGCAATGTCGTATCCAGTCCCTCCAATATTTCCACCCCAACTGTAAGACGGAAGATAGGCTAATTGAGAGTAAGACATCATTGATGTCATTATGCTAAAAAAGAGTAAAGATTGTTTTATCATATAGTTAATTTTTTATTTAATTTGCAAATATATCAGTTGTTAAGAATTTACATTAGTCAAAGTAAAAACTAAACAAGAAAATTTTCTGCCCTGATTTTAAGTATTTTTCTGGTAACTCAAATCGATTCCATCGTTTTTTGAGATATTTACTATTACTTGTTGATTCTTGACTCAAATTAATCATCATTTTTTTTCACTAAACATTTCTTGTTTACAATGTAGTAAAAGGACTTATTATCGTACTACCAATCAATTTTAGATCAATTAGCTTTTCGCTCATAAATATAATATATTAATTCACTTCCCATAAAAGGATTATCTTCAAGAAGATGCAGCCTATTACCTTCAATTTTTAATTTATAGCTTCTAATGATCTTACTTCCATCAGAAGCTCCTCCAATTAAATCGATCTTTAATTTATCATTTTTAGAATATAAAATTCCATTGTACCCCTCACGGTTAGGTTTAACAGTATTAGATTCTATATATCCGTTTCCTTTAAACTTTAAAATTCTAGATGTTTCATTCCTAAGCTCTGTAATTATTTTATAGTTTTTATCTGAAAAATAAATTCCTATACATTGATAATATCCTATAGTGTCAATAGTTTTTAAAATATCTTTATTAAAATATTTTATATTTCTTAATGTTTGAGCACTACTCATACAGTTCCCATAAAATAATATCAAAAAAAATACTAATATTTTAGTTGCTTTTTTTACCATGATGTAAAAGGATTTATTGTTTAATATTTGAAATAAGATTTTATTTCACCAAATAACACTTCAAACCTGGTTGAAGAGATATTTGATCGTTTTTTGAGATGCATTTTTTGTCTATGATACGTTTTTCAGCTACAAGAAGTTGACTATTTATAATTTATCTATTGGATAAATGTAGCGATTAAGGCATCACATTTCTAATCACTACATATAATTAAGCCATTTATTCTCTCGTCCAGGTTACAATAATATAAAATGAGGTTTCTCGTTACTCATGTTATACCTTTAGGCAATGCAATTATCTCAAGGAATCTCAATGCATTTTCAATAATGTATGGCCTTGTACTTTCTTTTGGTTTCCAATCTTTATGAAGAAAATATCGAATTAGCTCGGCTATAACAGCCGGCCGATTCAAATTGATATCAACAGTTTGTTGCTCATTAACAGGGTATGGTTTATTATTAGGTAAAGGAGATTCATACTTATACAACCAAATTACTCCATCATCGGGATAACCAACGCGCCATTTCTCTTTTTCTATATCTGATTTAAGCGTTAAATTATCCTCTTCTCGAAACGAAAGTTGAAGTGGAGATTTTTTATGTCCTTCAAGGTAAATCACAACCTTTTCAACGCATTTTGAGTATTCATAATTTGTTAAATGAAGATGCAACCTTTTCCATAAATAAGTCTCATTGTCTATTTTAATTTTCCGTAATATATTTTTTTTCATTAACTGTCTTTTTAAAATGTATTATGACTTTCAAATTTACAAATTGCGTCAATCTGATTTATATAAGTTATTTATGCGACTAATATAAAAATTTAATTTGATCGTTTTTTGAGATTATAAAGTTTCAAATAATATTTTAATAACACAACTTAGTATACCTAAAACAAGTATCGTTTTTAATGTCCAATATTCAAATAGGTTAACGTCTTTATTAATTCTAAATATTGTAGAATTTAGCCCATTATCAGGTTCTACATCAAGTAAATTTTTGACACTTTTTTTCTCTTCATTACTTAAATCTTCATTCAAAAATGATTTAAGCTTCTTTTCTAAATAATTTTTTCAATGATAATATGGTACAACGTTTATAGGTTTATATTTTGTCCGATTAAAAGCACTTCATTGTCGCCCGAGCACTAAGCAATTAAAAGGCAGAAACTTTCAAGAACCACGTCACCCGGCATAATTCAAACCTGATGTTGTGTGCTGTGACTTTTTCTGTACTTGGTATACAGTCGTAAAATTATTGGAGTCGTTGATAATATATAAATTCCAAAGATTATTTGTAAAACTATTTTATAATCATCAGAATTTCCAAATCTTTCAAATGTCAACCAATTTGTATTTATTAGTATATCTGAAACAATGATTAAATTAGAAATTATTAAAGCTGGCACAATACTTCTTAAAATTAAGATAATAGCTAAAAAATCTAAGAAAGTTAACGATACCCAATATATGTTTTTCCACGTAGGCACATTTTTATTAAGTATTAAGCCATGATTTAACAAGTCCAATACATGAGTGGTTGTCCCAATGGCAAAACCTAAAACATAAATTGCTAGCAATATTTTTATTGTCTTAGGATATTCTAAAAAGTCTATTTTCAATTATTTTCGTTTTTTTTTGTCAAAAGTCTTAATGTCTAGTCGGTAACAGATTGTATTTCTGCTTTAAGATCATAGGCTTCTGTTATATAATTAGGGTTTAAGTTGATTGACTCTAACATTTTAGTAAGCCTTAAATCATCTAATCTTTTCAAAGATGCTACGAACCGTTTTGCCAAATCCTTAAATGAGTATAAATAAGCTGTTTGCATATCCGGGTTATCACTTAGTGAACATTTCCCGATTTGAAAACTTTTCAATTCCTCTGAAAGCGTATTTATTCTATCTAAAAGTTTTGAAATTTATTGGTAGCTTTAAGTTTAATGAGTTTAATTACGATAAACCTTTTGTATCGTTTTTTGAGATTATTCTTAAATAATTTTTTTTGTTATGAAAATATTGTTGACAACCAAATCTAAACCTAAATATTAATAATATTCTATTTCATAAAAATGTTCAGTAGTGATTGAATTGATTTCTCCTTCGCTAAGTACGTAAATTTTGTTGTTCCACTTATCGTATTTATATTGCGAACGACTTTCAGCTTTTGTTCCATTTTTGATGTCACCAGCGAAACGAAAACGGTGCATAGTGAGATCTCCCATTTCATTATATTCAAAAGTCTCAATACAGTACATATTTTTGTTACTGAAAGCGACACTCTTAATTTTTTGGTTTTTATCATTGTAACTGTTAAAAACTGTTCGATCTCTATAATTCTCTTTGATTAAATTATTATTTTCAGAATAAGAAAATTCTCTGAATCCCAATATCCGATCACCTTCACGCTCTTCAATCCTCACTTTGTTTTTATTATATAGTAAAAGTGTTTTGTAGGGTGAATTAGGAGCTTTACTGTTTTTATAATGAATCGGTCTATCTTGATGATCATATTCAACAGCTGTTTCAGATAATGCTAAAAGTTGATTCTTTTGATTAAACTGATATTTGTTATGATAAACGGTATCGTTTCTTACGACTCTGATTTTTTCTTTCAAACGTTTATTTTCATCATAATGATAGTAGGTATTAATATATCCTCGTTCATTAGTCAAGTATTTTTTTCCTTCCTGATCAAATAGATCATAAGAAAACAAATTCTTATCCCCATTGTGTGCATACTTAATATATGTTGAAATTTTTTTTATTTGTTTTACCCCTTTTTTAGGTAAAAATTCAAAAGGCTTTACCTGAAAGATGTACACCCCATAATCAAGATTTAATGTAGGATTTACAAACTTAAAATTCTCAATTTCAACATCCTTAATGTTATCAAATTTAAGATCTTCAACATTAAAATAAATTCGGTCTGAAGAAGTGGATGTGTTCTGAGAGTACATAACAACATTCAGTAAAATAAAGAATGAAAAGAAGATTGTTTTCATAAAATCGTTTCACAAAAATAACGAAACTATACAACATTTGGTAAAGATTTATCTACGATACAATTTTTTTTATTTTGTTATTTGTGTTGTCATCGTTTTTTGAGATTTCATATTTATTTTTGTATTCAGTAATTAAATTTTGATTTCTTTATATTAGTTATCTTTCAATTAAAATAAAAACTTCAATTTATATTTCATGTAGGTTGACTTAAGCCTATACTATCTTTTATTTTTTAATAACAGTTCAAACTTATTTTTACCAATTATAGCGTAAGTTATATTTGGTTTATAATTATTTATTTTAAGCAAATCAATATATTTTTTCACATCTTCATCCTTACAATTTGCGCCAAATGTTATTTCAACTAATGATTTTTTATCAAAATCGTATGTTCCAGTTTTTGGTTTAATTACTCGATATTCTTCTTCGTAACTCCAATGCTCTGATTTTGTCTGAAACATAAATTCTAAAAGATCTTCCTGATTTTTAAGATAATTAAATTTTGGGTAATCTGCTTTGTATAATACTTTAATAGGAACAGTGAATGTTTCTAATGATCTTAATAAATCAAATTTTAAGCATATTCCTTGATGCTTGTTAGTATAGTGTGACCACATTAGAATATTTAAATTTGTTGTAGTAAAACACGTAATTCCAGTTTTATTTGAAGAATCACTAACTTTATCCTGAACTGTTTTATTAAAAGAAGTAGGATTACGTTTTATTTGATCTAAAATTATCTTTCTTTCAGTGCTGGTTGTACCATTAGAATTAACAAATTTTAAAATATCATTTTCTTCATAATTACTTAAACAAACTAATTGACAATCAAATGGATCATTGAAATCTTTTGCACTACCAAACCAAATTGAATTTTCATTAATTACCTTTTCAGTATTTTCATTAAGTGCATAATACTTATATAAATATTTAGGAAGACTTCCTTGATTAATCATTTGTTCTACCAGTTGTATCTTATCTTTAGAAATTGTAAACATTTTTTATCGTTTTTTGAGACAGTTTCTGTTAATAATGTTAAAAATTTAAATCTTATTACAGAATTATTTATTTCCGAATTTTTAATATTGCTTTTTCTAATTTATCTAATTTTTCAGAAATATTACCATTTTTTATATAAAAGTCTTCTAAATCCGAATCAGGTGATGTTGTCCTTCTGTAATGTTCAATAGAAATTGTTTTCTGCTTCTTTATTAATTTTCCATTTTCAGTTTGCGAAAATGAATACTCCACCGTATAATTTTTGGGTCTTTCATTACTTAAATTTTGAGCAAACATATCTGCAGTAGTAGATACATTGTATTGTATTTTTTCTTTTTTCTCAATAAAATTTAGATTTCGGTCTTTTATTATTTCATTATTAACCACTTTCAATTCTGGTGTAATAACAAAGTTCACTTTATAAGCTCTACTACCGCCAGTATTTTGAATTACTAACAATACTTTTCTACTAATTGTCTTTAGATCAAAATTAATATCAATATCGGCTTCATACTCATCTTCCTGTTTCCAGGAAATACGTTGAGAATTGAAATTTGCAATAATTGCAGCAACTACCGCTAAGGCAGCAGCTGTAACTTCCCAATTAGAATTTATAATAGAATATACAATCAAAATTATGGAACCAAGTAAAGCTGAATATTCTATACTTAGTATTAAAGTTCTTGAAATTTTTTTACTCATATTGCTTTTTAATTTGTATACAGAAACTTTAAGAGTTTAATCGTTTTTTGAGATTATTTATAATTCAAAACCAAATTCTCTCAAACATTTACAAACTGCTTTTAAATCAAATGCAGTTCCTCCAATTCCTGTTCCCACTATATGACCACAGCGAAAATATAAGTTCTCGTGAATTTCTATTTGAACCTTATCAGACCTAATAGTCCAAAGGTTTCCTTCCCATTCATAATTTAGTTTTTGTTCGCAGAATTTATCAAATTTTTCTACAGAATATTCATCAGTAGTAGATAATTGGCTGTGCCAACCCATAGCAGAACAAAAAAGCAAATTTAATTGTGACTTAGTTAAATCTTTAAGATGCATTGTATTTATTTATCGTTTTTAGATTATTTATTATTGTAATTTTCACTATAGTACGACTCTGCTTTTAATTCTTTTTGAGCATCGTTTAGACCACTATCTTTTAAAGCATCTTTGTATATTTGTTTAATAAAATTCTTTTCTTCTTCAAGAAAATTTAAAGCATTGTCCATAAGAAATGGTAATAACATTTCTCTGTTTGGATTAAAGTTTTTTGATCTTAAAAGTAATTTTCTAATTGGAGTATCCATAAATATTGTTTTTTATTAATTATTTTTTTATTCTCCTATTTATCATTTTTTGAGATTTTAATAGCAATTACAACGGTTTGCAGCTTGGCGAAGTGGCGGCTTTCGAAGTAAAAATACTGAGTTTTGCCCAAAAGTTTAATCTAAGAACTGCCGTTGAATTTAGCACTGAAACCGCCATTTCGCCAAACTGCTGTTATGCGTTCGTGCTTCTGCTTGGTCTATCGTCAAATTATTTGTGTCTTAATGTTTACGATTAAGTTATTAAAAAGGAGGTGATTGTCGGTTAGAATGTTTTTTGAAACCATAACTCTAACGTCTTCCCTTAAATTCACAAACAACTTCACTTCATTTGGATTAAATCTAATTTTGTCGAAAGTTGCATTGTCGTTAAGTGCAATTTTTAAATGGTCGGTAATGTTTTCCTTATACATCAGGTTTTGTCTAATAAAGTCGGGTGTAATTTCACCATCTGAAACAGGTCGTTCAATCATGCAGATTGCAAAACGACTTGGTTTTTTAACGGCTTTTTCTGCCTGACTAACAGCAAACTTGAAAGGTTCGGTAGAACCATTGGCAAATGATTTTAGTTCTACAAACATTGACTGTCCATTTTTTGTATTCCTAATTTCAAAATCATGTGAGCCCCAACCTTGGTGTATTATTTCCGCTTCAATACCTTCTTGTAAAAGAGCTTCTTTAAAAACCAGTTCCACGTTTTCGCCAATTCGCTTTAAATAGTCAAAGTGTAATTTGTCTTCAAGTAGTTCTCTTGCATGTTCCATAATTCCTTCCATAGAACCAATTTGACCTACTATTTGAACCAGTTCCTTGATGGAATTTACATTATTTGAAATTGCATTGATTTCTGAATCGGAAAGATTTGATTCTGCAAGTTTGGCAAGAGATTGCAACTTTCCGCTTTGAACAATTACAAAAGCCTGGTCTCGTTTTTCATCGTCAAAAGTTTCTAAAAATAGTTGCGGTCTATGGCTTGCAAACCATTTAAACATTTCCTTTAATTCTTCTATTTCCAAACCTGAATCATTGAACCATTTGAACGTAAGTCGTAATGCAGTTAAATATGATTTTGATTCTCTGTCGCCACTAAATTCACTAAAGCCATCATCAATTACTTTTGCGATGCTCTTGTTGCCTTTACTTTTTTCTCTTTTTAGTAGCGTTGTGTTTATTTCAAAATCTTTATGAAGTAGGATTTCTTTATAGTCATTGCCTGTAATTAGTAAATGAATTTTAAAAAGACCATCTTCACTATCATCAATTCCTTCGTCCCAATTAATTTCATCTTTCCTATGAAGGAATTTATCAAGTTGATTTGGAATGATGCTGTATTTGTCAAGGAAATTATCATCGTATTTCAAAGTAAACTCAATGAGTTCATTAAGCCATTTTGTAGAGTCACTAAGCTTTGTTGAAAGAGTTGGCAAATCTCCAAGTTTGCTCACTTCATCAAGTAAAAAGTCAACAGTAAATTTATTTTTTGTGAAAATGCTGAAATCAATTGCATTATACCAGTTCAAAAAATTAATTTCTTCTGGAGTTTTATTTGGTTTAAAGCCTGTAACTGATTTATAGAAACTAAGCAAAAATTGCAAATGAGTTTCTTTTTGCATCTCGTCCGCTGGAATGTATGGGAAAAGGGTGTCTTTTAAAAGAATTCTTTCCGAATAACTGTCCACAATTTTAGCGTTAAGTAATAAGTCTTTTATTTTATCAAGGATATTAGTTTTGTACCATGTTTTATCTGTTTCATTTTTCAAATGTATTGTTGGGCAATTCAATAGGTAAAAGCAATCTTTTACAGACTCATTTGAAACATGGGTAATTAGTTTGGAAAAAGCGACAACTGCATTTTTGATAATATTTCTATTCGGAACGTCATTATTGCTAAGGTTTATCCCATCTCGTTCATTTTTTGGAATAAATGACTTTGAATTAATTACAACAGGAAAACTAAAGTCTTCCGTTCCAATCATTGGCAAAGAGCAAAATAGTTTAGTTATACTTTTAGGATAAGGTAAAATCTTTCCTTGTTGAATATTCACTATTATTTCAGTTCCTTGTTCATTGAATATTTTAAGATTTATTTCTTCGGGTTCTTCATTTTCTTTTAGCCCAATTGTTACAACGCTTACATCAACTGCATCAGTTGTTCTATTTTTTATTGAAAACCGTTTTGATTTTGATTGAAAAAAATCATTGCTCTGGTTGTCTATTGTTACAGATTGAACCTTGGGCATGAAAGCAAGAGTGTAGGGAAGTACATCGGTAACATATTCTAACCCTTTATTGACTATTTCTATTGGGTTTATATTGTCAAGATGAATAGTTAAATCGTATGTGAAAACTGTATTGAATTCTTTGGGATTATAATCTATGGTTTGGACATTTTGGTTAAGTTCTTTAGATGAATCTTGTATTGATTTTTTAAGAGCTTCTTTATCATTGTATTGAAGTCTATTTAAATCAAACTTAAACTTTGAATATGAATCTTGTATTCTTTCAGATTTAATTACACCTTCTACTGTGATTTTTGCTGAAAGAATATGTGTTGATATGAAGCCCGTTCCAAACTGTCCTATCATATCCTTATCTTTTAATTCTTCGCTGTCTTTTCCTGAATCAGGGGCAATTAAATTTTCTGTATCAATTGGTCTAAATGGGTTGCCGTTGTGCTTGAATATAATTTTGTTTTCTTGCAATTCTAAAATTATGTCAACTGTGTCATTGTAGTCACTTGCATTTTGTAGAAGTTCCCAAAACCACCTCCTTTGTAAATCTAAAACGTTGCTGGGAATCGGCACTAACTTTTCAAGTAGTCTTTTAGCTGGTATATTTAATCTTTGTTGCTCTCTTGCTTCTTCTAATTCAGAATGAATGTTTTGTTGTTGGAGATTCTCGTTCATTAGCTTGCTTTTAGAATAAGTGTTTTGTTGGTTAATTTATTGTTATCGGGTTTAATACTGTCGTGCATGACGCACAACGGTTTGGCGCTTGGCGAAGAAGAGGATTTCGAAGCGCTAAACTGTCAACCCAGCTCAAATGTTGATACGAGGCAGAAAGTTCAATTAACCACTGAACCAACTTTTTTGGCAAACGCCTGTTAGCGGTTCGGTGTTTTTTTATTTCAGTTATAGTTGTCAAATTGTCGGAAAGTGAAAAAGCATTACTTCAACTTGAATCTTTTTTTTGCTGTCGTCTGGCAGAATAAATTCATAGTTAATAGAATGTTCGTATGTGTCATTTATATGGCTAAAGTAATTTTTGTGTTGAGTAATTTCGGTTTTTATTGTGCTTACAATATTTGTCAATTCTTTTTGATTAACAAAAAATATTAACGCTGTCTTAGAGTCTCTGTGTGTTAAATAGCCCAAAAGTTGGTCAATAGCCTTTAAAAATTCCTTTTGACCTTTCCAAAATTTACATTCTGCTACAAAAAGATTTGTTCCGTCTTTAGCATATTTCAAGAGAATGTCTGTCTTACCTTTTTTGTTGAATGCTTCACCAACACCTGTAGTTGCTTCATATCTTGTTTCAAGGAATAGCAAAAAAACATCTCTTAAATCTTCTTCGTGTTTATCTTTGTAAATTGAAGGCTTTCGCTCTATTGCTTTTCCAACATTATACAATACCTCCCTAATGTCTGCATAAACTTCTTGTTGAAGAATTGGAACTTTTTCTTTCGCTACAGTTTTGCTTGTTTCTGTCGCTGGTGTTGGAATTGCTTTTTTTACAATAGTTGGAGGAAGTAAATATTCTGTTGATTTTGGATTTACTTTCAATCCAATTTTTTCCATAAAGTCAAACTTTTTTGAAACAACTTCTTTTCTACTTTCTATGGATTGTTGAATTAAAGTTTCAAGTCGGTCATTCCAAGGTTTAATTTCAGCGTGTATCGTTGGTAAGTTTGTACTCACCGTCCCAATGATTTTGTTTATTTCTGAAAAATATGCATTCTCATCAAATTGAGTCAATGTGATAATTGCTTTAATATTTGATTTACCAATGACTACGTTTTTATCGAGATAAACAACTGTTGAATGGGAAGGCATACAATAGAATAAGTTGTAGTCACCTTCAAACGGAATAGTTACTGTAATCTCAACAACGTTTCGATTATACATTTCTCCCCAATCATTCCTGATTTGTCTTGTTGTTTCTCTTGGCTGTGACGGCTCAGGTTGACCGATTATGATTGGATATATTGTGAATTCATTTTTTATTTTTTCGACAAGTTCTATAATATCCGTGTTGTCAGTTACTTCTAATTTGTCAATATGTTGTAAAAAGGATTTTCTTTGATTAGATAACACTTCACTCAAATAATATTTTTGAAATAAGTCACTCATATTTTGTTTTCTGTTTGTTATTTACACTGACCGCTAACTTTTGTCTTTACGCATTGCGTAAAGACAAACTATATGATATTGGCAAAGCCATTTATGCTACTATTTTTTGACAGCCTATTCATTTTTTTAAGGCTTTCAAAGCATAAATCTAAAAATATAAATTTTTATCACTTAAAAGTGATTTTTTATTTTTATAGTTAAAATTTGATTAATTCACTAATGTAATAATAAGAATTATTTGGTGTTTACGGCAATCCGTATTTATACGGAAATCATATATAAAAACTTGATTTATTTTTTAATTCCCATTTTTTTTATTTCTTCATCAGTATGATGATCAAGAATTTTAGCATACCTGTAAAATGTTGCCCTGGTCAATCCTAAGGGTTTGTAAATATCTTCCGGACGTAGTGTTGGATCTTTATAAATTGAGCGTAGAAGTAATAGCTTTGAAATTGTTTCTGTGGTATAACCTTTTGGCCTTCCTCCTGTTCTTCCTCTTGCTCTGGCAGATTGCAATCCTGCATTGGTTCTTTCTCTTATCAACTCCCTTTCGTACTCAGCAAGAGAAGCCATTAAATTTAAAAATAGCCTGCCATTAATCGTTGAAGTGTCAACACCATCTACAAGACCTTTTATTATAATTCCTTTGTCACTTAAACTTAAGACAAGATCAATGATATTTTTTAAACTTCTACCCAATCGATCAAGTCGCCAAACATACAATTCATCACCTTCCCGAAATTGTTCAACCATCTTGTCAAGCTCAGGTCGATTTTTTGTAGCGCCTGAAATTTTCTCCTGATAAATTTTCTCACAACCAGCTTTTTCTAAAGCTTCAATTTGCAAATCCAAATTTTGATCTTTGGTTGAAACCCGTGCATATCCTATTTTCATAATTTGTTACATTAAACTCATACGTCATAAATTTATGAAACTGTGTTTAGTGATACGAGATTTTGAGAAAGTTAATTGAAAAAATAAGATTTCAAAGTGTGCATCTTTTAAAATCTCAAAATACTACCGTTTTCTATATGAGCTTTTATAAATCTAGTTCAGTGAAAAATAAAAATTTAGAAGATGATTTTATAAAAATATTTAATCTTAAAGAGTTTTCTGATGATCAATGGAATGTTTTTTTTAAGAAATATAATTAAGATAATCTTTACCACGCCATAGGTCAATATTTACTCTTACATTAATCTGAAGGTAGGGTAGTTAAAGATTTGATATCTAATGATAAAAGAAGCGATGTTTTTTTTATAGTATAGAAATTAATTGCTGATTTTGAAAGTAAAAGGTGCAGATGAAAAATATTAACTAAGCTGATAATTAGAAATCACTAATCCCAACATAAAATGAACATAATCCTGGTCAGCAGTTTTTCTGTTAATCAGTTTGTTTTTGTAATCATAAGAATTGATAACATTAATTAATTTTTGATAGGTATCAAATTCATCGTTTTTAATCTTTATCCTTAAATGTCCATTTCTTGTGGTTATGATATCATTATTCAGTGTTCTAACCTTAAATAAAATGTGACTAAGTTTTTGATTAAATCGCATTTTTCCTGTATATCTTTCAACAATATTCACTTTGAATGCATCAAAAATGATAGTATTAAAAACAATATTAGAGCCTTGTTTCTGGGTATTGAGTTCAAGGGTATAATTCATCAATTTATTTTTTGCAAATTTAGGCAGAAGCTAAAAGAATTCAAAATAAATAAAGCCCAGATTTATCACATGAGTGTGTACCGATGGAGTTAATATGAGCTTTAATTTTTTATTCGTTCGAACCCTCATTATATACCTTGCGTTCCTAAAAATATTATCTTTGCTTACTAGAATAACTATGGATGAATAAGTCTGGGCTGAGTTGCTTCAATTTGAGGTTCTATGTGATCATAGTACCAAATCAGGGTGTTCTGGCGATAATGAATTATCGTTGAAAAGATAGACTTTGTAAGCTTTATAATTAATTATAATATATTTTATCGTTTAAACAAATATCATGCAGATGGAAGAGCGAAACCTTAGTGTGAAATCTGGTATATACGTCATTAGGCAACTCGAAGAATCGGAATTTTTATTATATAAAGATATGCGGTTGGAGGCTTTAAAAGTTGAACCCGCCATGTTTAGAGTAACGGTTCCTCCAGAAACAGAGATTACTGATAATGAGTGGCAAGAAAGAATAAAAGAACCTAGAGCTGTTTTTGGACTTTATGCAGAGGATGTGCTGATAGGAATTACGAGTATTATACTTCTTGATCATGAAGAAGCTTATTTGGGACAATCTTATATTAAAAAAGTACATAGAGGAAAGGGATTATCATCACTTTTTTATAAAATTAGGATGGATTGGGCGTTAGCAAAACGTTTGAAAAGAATTAGAGTAAGTCATAGAGAAAGTAATCTCGCATCAAAGGCTGCCAATCAAAAATTTGGCTTTAGGTATACCCATACTGAGCCTTGTAAATGGCAGGATGGACACTCGGAGGATGTTTTGTATTATGTTTTAGATCTGATCTAACTTCATATTTTTAAGGTTGTATTTATCCGAAACTTTACAAAAATTGTTAAGTCTGTTCTTATCATTATAGAATCTTGATATAATGTTAAGCCTACGCATGTACTACATATTTGTATAATAGAGGGGATGACTTCTCCTGTTTTCTACATTAACCGTGACATTCACTGTCAAGTAGAGCCATAGCCTGCTATCTGTTTTCAATAAGTACTATTGGTCTATAAATTATAGCCTCATTATATGAAGCTATGGAAAAAAAGAAAACTCATGACACAGAAGCCATACAGAAAGTAGGGGATACTTTGCTCGTATTACATCATAAGAATAATACGATTCGACTTGTTAATGGCGTAAATCCTCAAGGTCAGCTAAAGGAAGTATTACCTCAACATAAAGGTTCTGATGAAGTTCTTCATATTGAGGCTAATGATGAGTCGTTTGCTCAATTCTTTTCGGATTTCTACAATCAGCTGAAAAACCCTTCTGATTTTTCATTTTTTAAGGTAACGGAATATGACGCTGTTGAAACTGCTAAGGAGCTACAGGCTTATGTTACGAATGCATCAAAGGATGAAAAGGAAGGACTTAAAGAATATGAGATATCAATAGATGCGGTAAAGGACCGAACTGTTCAGTCTGTTGCTCAATCTTTTGATTCTAATAAAGTAGGACCTCCTTATCGGTATCAGATTGAGCAGATTAATTGGGGGATAATGGAAAAGTTTGGACTGAATCAGGAAAAGCTTGAAAAACTGAATGTAATGGAGCCTTTACTCAAAGGATATAAAACACCTCATCTGATTCCTGTTAAGATTAATTTGGGTAAAGCGATTACTATAATGGATGCAAGACTTTCGCTTCAATGTAATGATGTTGGAGAAGTGGAACCCTGCATTCATGGAATCCGTAAAGAGCCTGATCTTAATAATGCATTCTTTGGACATATTTTTACGGTAGAAGATAAAAGGAAGCTTCTCGAAACAGGAAATATGGGGAGGATTGTTAATCTGGTTAATCCTAAGACGGATGAGGTGATTCCTTCGGTGATTAGCAGAGATCGGCTAACTAATGAACTGGTGGCTTGGAGATCGGGATCTATTAGAGTTCCGTTGGTGATTTGTGGGGTGACTTTGAATGAAGTACATAAAAAACGCTTAAAGAAGGGAAAGTTTTGTTTATTGAAAATATGTTGTCTAAGAAAGGAACTTTGTTTAATTCGAATGTACAGTTTAATGCAGATAAAGGCTATGTGGAGTTTTTATTTAAGAAGAATATTAAGAGTCTTAGGTTGGGAGATTTGGGGAGTAGAGGTAAAGGTGAGGTTCCGACTGTATTTAGAGGGAAGACGCTTCGTTTATGGCAGATGGATAGATTAAAGGCAGGGGAGACGGCTTATGTTGATGGATTGGTTGATGGGAACGGGAAGAAGTATCAGGGGTATTTGAGGTTTGATAAGGTGAAGGGGAGGTTGGAGTTTTCGTTTAGGAATGAGAAGAAGGAAAAGATAAATAAGAATGGTATTATCTCGAAAGGAAGGAAACTTTGATGCTATATAGACCTTGTGGTTTTTGTATGTTTTTTCTTAGATGTATTTTTCTTATAAATAAAAAAATGGAGATGAGATTGCTACAGCTTTGAAAAGGTTTTAATATCTGTGTGGGTGATTTTTTTCATGCATGGAATCCATAACACAAATAAAAAAAAGTCAAAACCTATCACCAGAATCATTAGCAAGCTTTATCTCACGTGTTCCCGATAATTTTAAATCATGGCTCTCAGAAAATCTTGAGAGTTTGCAGAAGAGAAAAAGTAAGCCTTATTTCTTAAAGGAAAATAAAAATCTAATTAAGTTTTAACATTTTACTTTTGTCGGATCCTAGGAAATGCAATTCTAAATAAAATTTCACATCTTGTTTAAACCTTATTCCATACTCTTCGCCAACATTAATACGATAGGATTCGTAATGATTTAGCTTTTTGTATATAAATGTATCAAGACTTCCGAAATCAGTGTCTTCCTTTTCATTATTATTAGTGAGTCTGGTTTTGGAAATTGAATATCCGTCTATAACTATTGGTTTTTGAGATATGGAAGTAATAACAATACCTTCAAGTCTATCTGACTGAAAATCATAATCAATTGATACAGCAACTTTCTTTTGGCGATAAACTATGAAAACTATTACGTCTTTAATAATAATTCCCACAGAAAGTAATAAAGCCAAGCCTGCAATTAGATCGCTGTTTTCCATAAAATGTTTTTGTAAATATATTAAAAATCCCCGACCTTAGCCGAGGATAAAACTAATAACCATGTAAGCAGTATAGTTTACTCAGACTTAATTTAATCAGCTCTACATCTGATTGCCAGTAGAAATTAATTCCATTTAGCCTTTCTTGAATTTTTTCTGCCATTTCTGTGAAGTCAAGTTCCATAATAGCTTCGTAAACGTCATCGGTATCACAACCCGTATCACCTGCATGATTATCAGATATTGTATCAGCCAAATGAACTTTTAATTCTTCTGCATCCATTCCTGAAGGGTGAGAAGCGTCTTTATTACAAAGAGTTGGTTTTTTATTCCAATTAACATCATCTTCACTGTTATGCTCTAAATCCATTAGTGCTTGATAGCCATCTTCTGGATACACGAAATATTTATAACCTTGTTCAATTGCTTGTTTTAGTGTAAGTTTTTCCATTATTGCAGTATTTGTTGATTCAGATTACAAAAGTACATAAAAACATGTACAAATACATAAAATCATGTACTTATTTAAAATTTATTTTATCTTTGCCTTATGACAGTAGAGGAATACTTGAAAACAAATAAAGCAGTTAACATTTCAGAGGTGGCAAAATTGATGTTCCCAAACAATAAGACTGCGCCTCTATATCTTACAAATAAGCTCAATAAAACAGCAAATCGAACATTCACCAAGAAAGATTCTGTTGATGCGTTAAAAGCTCTTAAAACGCTTTACGGAAGTATTAATGATTTGACTATTGAGTGATTAATCTTTTGTATATTCGGCATTCGAAAAAATTAATAAACATGGAGGTTAGAAAAGATTTTATTTCAGTTGAAGCAGAAATCTATAAAGCTATATTATTATCAAAAAGTCTTCAGGAATTAGATAGTAATTGGTCTCATGACAAGAATAATGAAGATATGCATCTTATATATGGATATGACCCTAATGAATATAGAAAAATTGAAGTATTATATTCCTATGGTAGATCCATGGCAAGATCTCTAGCATATGACTTATATTCTGTAAATTATGCAGATAAACATGGTACCTTGTACTCTTGGGTGCAAAAAATAGAAAATGATTGGGTTGATCAGGTACAATCGTATGAAAAAATTATTAGTAATGCTTTAGATGCTCAATCAAAGACTCGTAGATTTAATTGTGTAATTCAGATGGTTCAAACATTGCAAGACCAAATAAAAATTCTTGAAAGCGTGTTGATATTGATAGCGATACTTAAAACTAAAGATTTATATTTGTTAGAGGAAAGAGTAATTAATAAAACAATGTCTGCTGTGAGTAAAAATAGTAATACAATAGAAAGTGATGAATATGATGTTTTTATAAGTCACGCATCAGAAGATAAAGGTACGTTTGTAGAGACTTTTTGTGAACATTTATCAGCTGAGAATATAAAATTCTGGTATGATTCAAATGAAATAGGCTGGGGAGAAAGTCTAGTAAGAAAAATTAATCAAGGTTTATCAAAGTCAAAGTATTCAATAATTGTTTTGTCTAAAAGTTTTGTTGATAAAAAATGGACAAATAAAGAACTTGAGGCGGTTTTAAATATTGAAACAAATACAGGGGATGTCAGAGTCTTACCTTTGATGCTAGGTAATTCAGATGAGATTAAATCAATACTCGACCAATATCCACTTCTATCGACAAAAAGATATTTGAAAGTGAGCGATGGTATTTCGGCTATCGTCGAAAACTTAAAGAAAGTTCTTTCTAAATAAAAACCCGTGACCTCAAAAGAATACACCGAATACGACCGCCTCACCCACGAAATGGAGCTACACTTTATAGCTTTCACACCTCAATTTATGGGATATTGTGAAGATGTTATTTTCAGTGAGGAAATTGCGGAACTTTCGTATTTCTGTTTTCACTTCTACAATGACAACTACCTTTCCCATCTTTATCAGAAACTATCTCATAGAATAGAACGATTGTACAAGAAAATAGATTCGGAACAATTTCCGGATCTCTCAAATGGTTTTGCTAATCTCCTTATTTACCTAAAAGAACCTATTGCCAGGGAAAATGACCTGGAATACAAAGCTGAGAATTTTGCCTATTGGAGAAATCAGATAGTACAAGACACTTCTTTAGCTCATAATGGAGGTTTTAGGAAGTATTTAGTTACATTGTAGTTATTGTTTTTTTGAGAGGGCTTTTTGTTATATTTGTAGAAAACTAATAATTATGATGGAATACACACCAAAATTAAAAAAATTAGATCTAAAACAAGCAAAATCATACTTAAGTGAGCAGAGCATTTCATTTAGTAATAAGACAGTTTTAACCTCTTCTGCGATTATTTTAATGTCATTAAATTTTTTGGTTGTTAATGAAATAGATATACAAGGTGTTAAGGTCACGATTAATGGAAGAATTCTGATCTTCGTATTACTGCTTATAAACTTATATTACTTCTTGCAGTTCAAATTGTCTTCAGAAGTAGATAATAATCCAGCAGAACTACTACCAGAAGATTATCTAAATATGCAAAATGAGATATCAAAAATAATCAGTAATGGGAAGGAAGTATTAAATAAACAACTTAGTAGGCAGGAAGAAATAAATGAAGAAATAAAAAAGTACGGTATAGATTCAAATGAAGCAACTATACTAATCAGAGAGCTAAAATCAATAAAAGATGATATGGTTGTTAATGTTGAGTCAATAAAGATAAATCAAAAATTACTTGAAGAGGATATAAAAAAAGAATTGAAATTTAGTTCCATCGTTAAGAAGTACATGAGATTAAATATTGCTGCTCCAAATATAATTTACTTTTTGGGTCTTGGAAGCGTATTTTTAAGATTAATTATAATAATTAGTCAAGCTTTCAACACTCAAGATGAACCATTAAAATATTTATGGAATAAAGAAAAAGAAAATATAAATATTATATTTGATAATAGTGAAAAATAAATAAAGCCCCTTAATTGGGGCTATACATTAAAATTTAGCTGTTAACTATCCTTCAAAGATAGCATCACTTTTAATCTATGGAAACAAAGAAATTGTAGCATATGAACATCCTGAATTTCTTCATCAAACTGAGAATATCCTTCGTCTTTTAAATTAAAATGAATTTTGTTAACCCTGTCATTCGAAATAAAGATTTCTACATTTTCTGAATCAGAAGAATCATATCTCCAGTAGCCTGGTCCTTGTGTAAATCCGAAATCATTAAGCCAACCGCCGTTTAATTTTATTGGTTCAATTTCAAAAATGTCTCCATTGTTAATACTTTCTAATAATTGTTCGTCAATCTTTGTACGAACTTCGCTAACGTTGACATAACTGCCAACTAAAATTTGTTCTGTTATCATAATACAAAAATAACAATGGTTGTCCAGAATAGCAAAAGCATTAATTCTCAGATTAATGCTTTACTGTAAACGCTTATTGTGTCGGAGTTTAGACCGAGTTTAAAAATTGCTGTATTCTATATCTTTTCCTTTAAGTGCGAAGAAAAGGTTTTGTAATTGGTGAACGTATTTTACTAGTATTGACTCACGATTTGTAAGATACTCTATTTCTGAAAATTCACCGTTCTTATTCCATAATTGAAATCCATCAAGCTCATAGGTGTAAAGAGTATATTCATTTTCAGGCATTAGAGTAAATCCATACTTTAATATCCACTCTTCATTTAATGCAATTGGTGTTAAATATGCATTTTCACTATTTATAGCTAATCTAAAATCATCAACATTTACTCCTCTAGGTTCTTTACTTCCCTTTATATTAATTAATTCTTTTATATCCATAATTCAAATTTAAGCTATATGAAGTTAAAAATCTTCAATTGTTTTAGGTTGAGGAATCTTTTTAAATACTATTCCGTTCTTTGGTGATTTAGACGAAATTCAAAAATTGGTTGGGGTCAAAAGAGGAAAATTATGAAAAACAGATGGTTTTTCATAAAACTAAAAATAGGATATCTTTCATTGAATACCTTAGGGTTTCTATTCTGGAAGATTATTTATTTACAATGTCATTTTTACGGTATTTTCACGATAAGCATTCAAGTAAGTAGCCTAAAATCGACGGCTGTATTTGTTATATATCATCAATTGTCTTTATCAGTATTGTAAAGTAAAAATAAAATCCTAAGTATATTCACTTAAGATTTTTCTATATTATTTAAATCAATTTTCTTATTATGATCATATTTCAAAAGTATTTCTGGTTCTTCAAGTAGACCTCTAGCTAAATCTAGTAATGTAGTGAAAGCTAAATTTCTCTTTCCATTCTCTACATCACTTACTGTTGATTTGGTTAATTTATTACTATTATTTACCACGTCATCTTGACTCAGATCTTTATCAATTCTGAGTTTGCGAATGTGTAGGCCAAACCTTATAAGTTCCAGTTCCTTTTCGTCCATAACATTATTTTTACAAAAGGCGGAATTTTTTACAAAACAAATGTTATAAGATCTTATAACAAATGAAAATATTTTAGTATATTTGATGAATAAATTATAGAAATTGTAATTTTGCGATACTTCAACGAAAATTAGAAGCTATTGCTTAGAATCTTGTAATAGAAAACTGGTAATTTTTAAAGCAACAAGAGGATAAGTAAGTAAGCTCACGACCTAGGCGTGGGCTCTCTTATCTGTTGCACGGTATACCAGTACCTCTATTACAGATATTGTAGAGTTCCACGCCGTTTTTTTATTCCAATGCAGTCCGCTATCTCTACTTCCTAAGCCTGCTTTACAAAATATAGTATCAAATGACACGATACAATGGGCCTGTACAATCCATTGCGGCTTTACAGCTTTCACGGGAACACAAATTTCATTCATATTAATTAGGCTTTCCGGTGCCTTTTGGTCACTGTTTAAAGATTTTATATGTCTTTTTTCAGGACAAAGGGTACCAAAGGAAACTATTGTTTTCAAATACATGAATTCTGGAGTGATAATATAAAAAATGGAATAGAATCAAAAGTATTTAATAAAAAAGCCCCTTCCATATAGTTTGAGACCTAGGAAGGAGCCGTAATTATTGAATCGTTTAATTAAAAACATAACAAAACTATGAAAAAATCCTATAATACTATAGGAAGCATTGGCTTTGCTTTTATGTTGACCCTTGTTTGCGGTCACATAAAAGCTCAGACCAAGATTGTTACGGGGAAAGTTACTGCAGGAAATCTGCCTCTTTCGGGAGTTAGCATCTCACAGGAGGGGAGTGATCAGGTCACAGTTACCACTATTCAAGGTATTTACCAGTTGCAAATCAAAGGGGGAAATCCTGTTCTGATCTTTCGGCATCCTGATTATCCGCAGCAAAGGGTTGAGGTGGAGGAAAGAACGTTTATCAATGTCTCTTTGTTGGAGAGGATGGCGGGGATTGAGGAAGTGGTTGTGAATGCAGGCTATTATAAGGTTAAGGATAAGGAACGGACGGGGAGTATTGCGAAGGTTTCCGCAAAGGATATCGAGAATCAGCCTGTAACAAATGTGCTTTCTGCGGCGCAGGGAAGAATGGCAGGGGTGAGTATTACGCAGAATTCGGGCGTTCCGGGAGGAGGTTATGATATTCAGATCAGGGGAAGGAACAGTCTTCGAAATAAAAGTAATAGTGACATTGATGGAAATCAACCCCTGTATGTCGTAGACGGTATGCCGATCGGGGGTGAAATGAACTCCCTGTATTCAACACAGATCCTGCCCGGACACAGCATGAACCCGCTCAACAGTATTAATCCACAGGATATTGAAAGCATTGAAATTTTGAAAGATGCAGATGCTACTGCCATTTATGGTTCAAGAGGAGCCAATGGAGTGGTATTGGTAACAACTAAAAAAGGTAAATCAGGAAAAGTAGGACTTAGTTTTAATACGACCTATGGGCTGAGTCAGGTGTTATCGAAAATGAAAATGCTGAGTACTTCGCAATATCTGGATATGCGGAGACAGGGATATGCGAATGATGGAATAACAAATTATCCTGCTACGGCTTATGATGTTAATGGCGTATGGAATCAGAAAAGAGAGACGGATTGGCAAAAGGAACTGATCGGAAATACCGCCAGTTCTTCTTCCACGCAGCTCTCCTTAACAGGAGGAAATGACACCACCACTTTCTTACTGAGTGTAGGACATCAGGAGCAGTCTACCGTTTTTGCCAAAGATTTTAAGTATCTCAGCAATACGCTATCCAATACAATTTCACACCGATCTAAAGACAATGCTTTTCAGCTGAAAATATCGAACCTTTTTTCCATGCAGAAAAACAATGTGATTAATGAGGATGTCACCAAGAAATCATTATTTCTATCCCCCAATGCGCCTGCATTATATCATGAGGATGGCAGTTTGAACTGGGAGCATAACACCTTCATGAATCCCATTGCTGCCTATAACGGCACATATTCAAACGAAAACAAGCAGTTTTTAACCAATATCAATACCCAATACCAGATCGTAAAAAATATTATTATCAAGCTCAATGGCGGAATCAATTATCAGACACTGGAAGAAAGGGCTCTTCAGCCTAATACTATTTATAATCCATCTTTTGCAACAGGGCAATCCAGTGCCTATTCAAGCGCTTCAAAAAATAATCAGGAACGTTTTTCTTTAATACTGGAGCCACAACTGGGTTGGCAGTATGCGTATAATAAGCATAAAATAGATGTGCTGGTAGGGGGAACTTTTCAGAGAGAGGTTAATAAGCAGGGTTCTATGGTAGGAATTGGCTTTGAAAGCAATGTTTTTATTGAGAATATTGGTGCGGCGCAAACGAAGATCATCTCTGATCAGTTTCGGACTGAATACAGGTATGCTGCTGTTTTTGGAAGAATTAACTATCAGTTCGATCATCGGTATATCCTGAACATTACAGGTCGTAGAGATGGCAGCAGCCGTTTTGGACCCAATAACCGTTTTGCTAATTTCGGAGCGGTGGGAGCAGCGTGGATATTCTCTAAAGAAAAATTCTTGGAAAAAGCAAAATGGCTGAGCTTTGGAAAACTGCGGGGTAGTATAGGAACGGCAGGAAGTGATAACATTGGAGACTACCAATATTTAGATACCTATACGGTTTCTTCATTGATCTACAATTCTGTTACCGGACTTACGCCCTCCCGTCTCTATAATCCTGATTACAGTTGGGAGAAAACGACAAAACTTGAAGCTGCATTGGAATTAGGTTTTCTTAAAAATAGGATCAACGTTACGGGCTCATGGTACAGAAACCGTTCGAGCAATCAGCTCATAGGGGTACAGCTGCCATCCATGACCGGTTTTGGTTCTGTCCTTGCCAATCTACCTGCCACTGTAGAAAATTCAGGAATAGAGTTTGAACTGAGCGCTTCTCCAATTAAAACGGAGCACTTTAAATGGGAAACCTCTTTTAATCTCAGTTTTCCTAAAAACAAACTCTTGTCTTTTCCTGATCTCGAAGGCTCTACCTATGCCAATCAATATCTGATAGGATATCCTACCACTATTGTAAAATTATATCGGCTGGAAGGAATTGATCCGAAGACGGGACTGTATGTATTTACCGATTTTAATGGGGATGGAAAGATCTCTTCGCCCGATGATAATAAGGTCATTGAAAATATAGGGGTGAAATATTTTGGAGGCTGGAGTCATACGTTGACCTATAAAAACTGGGATCTTTCTGTACTGTTTCAGTTTGTCAGCCAGAGAAACAGAAATTACAACAGCCTGATGCCCACTCCCGGAGGAATGAATAATCAACCTGTTGAGGTATTGGATGTATGGTCCCCTGATCATCCTGGTGGATTCTATATGCCGTACAGCGGAGGTTCTAACGGTTCTAAAAACACAGCACAAAACTATTTTAGAAATAGTACGGGTTCTGTGTCAGATGCCTCATTCATCCGTCTTAAAAATGTACAGCTGAGCTATCGTATTCCTTTACAGAATTCTGCTTTCCGAAATGTGAAGGTCTATTTTCAGGGACAAAACCTTATGACATGGACCCGTTATTTTGGAATGGATCCCGAATTCCTTTCGCTGGGGTATCTGCCCCCTTTAAGAACCTATGCGCTTGGGGTACAGTTTACCCTGTAAGACCATCACAAAAAAGTAAAACAAAACAGTTGTTCTTAACAACGAAATAAAATCTTTAAAAATGAAAACATCCATTATACGATATATTTTCTTTTTCATGGCGGTGCAGTTCTTCTGTACCTCTTGTGAAAAACTCATAGAAGTTCAGATGCCGGATAATCAAATTAACACCAAACAGGTATTTGAAGATGTACAGACTGCGAATGCAGCTTTAGCCGGATTATATGCCGGATTGTGGGATAATTCTCCTTTATCAGGAGATCAGTCAGGAAAATTATTGGGAAGCTATACCGATGATCTGAACTGTTATGCCGTTACGGCAACCAATGGCGCTTATGATATCTATATTAACCAGCAGGTGGATACCAATACCGCAGTGTATTCGTATTGGTCTTCAGCCTACGAAAAGATCTATGCTGCCAATTCGATTATAGAGGGAGTGGAACATTCTTCTTTGCCTTCGGTAGAAAAAAATAGAGTTAAAGGAGAGGCTTTATTGGTAAGAAGCATGCTGTATTTCTATCTGCAACAGATGTTTGGAGATATTCCGTATGTTGTCAGCACCGATTATCAGCTTAACCGAATACTGTCAAAAACATCGGCTTCAGACATATCGGCAAGGTTAGAAATCGACCTGAGTCAGGCCATCAGTTGGTTGGTGGATGATTACCGCAATGCAGAACGTATTTTTCCTAACCGTAAAGTAGCCCAGTTACTGCTTGCCAAAGTATATATGACGGAGGGTAAATGGAGTGATGCGGAAACCCTATTAAAAGGGATTGTACAAAGTTCTTTGTATCAGTTTGAAAACGATATCACCAAAGTCTTTACGAAGTCGGAAAAACATATCCTATGGCAGCTCAAACCCAAGAACTCGGGGGATCCTACGAAGGAAGTGATCTTATATTATTTCTCCAATGCCCTTCCTAATAATTATGCTGTTTCTGAAGATCTGATGAATAGTTTTTCGAATAATGATCTAAGAAAATTGAACTGGATCACTCCTGTTACTGTAAACGGAAATACCTGGTATCGGGTGGATAAGTATAAGAATAGAACCGTTAATAATACAGAGTATTCCGTTATTATTAGATTGGAAGAAGTTTATTTTCTATTGGCAGAATCCTTAGTCCAGCAGAATATGCTACAGGAAGCAGTGTCTTATATCAATCCTACCAGAGTACGTGCAGGCCTTACCGCTTTATCCAATCAATTGCCTAAAGCACAGCTAATAGATGAAATCCTGTCAGAACGGAGAAAAGAATTTTTTGCAGAGATGGGACACCGCTTTTTAGACTTAAAAAGACTGGGCCGTCTGCATACACTCCTTACGGTAAAACAGAACTGGAAAGACACTCACCAACGTTGGCCCATTCCACAAAACGAACTGCTTTTAAATCAACATTTAAATCCACAAAATGCAGGGTATTAAACTACAAAAGGCTAAGATGATGTTTAGTATAAATTACCTGATGCTTCTGTTAGGGCTGCTTTGTTATACTTCTGTTCTTGGGCAAACAGATTCTTCTTTTAAGGATAATCTGATTAAAAAGAATCAGACAACAACCCATCAGGATACGATGCAAATCTGGAAGTCAAAATTCTTCAAAGTGAATATCACCGACTATTCCCCGGATGGAAGATGGATAGCAGTAAAGAAATGGTATGATTATAACGCAGATACGATGATGATAATGGATGCCAACAGATCAAATGCTGTAGAAGGCTATCTGGTCAAAAAGAACCAGCTTACATTTTTGAAAGCAAATGTTCTTTTAGCGAGTGGGAATTCACAGACAGACTTATGGAATTTGATCACCCATCAAAGAAAGATATTTGAAAATATCAGTAAGACAGATGCATTACAGACCGTCAATCAGTTTGCAATGCTGAGCAAGGATAAAGGTTTAACGGTGTACGACTATCACGGAACTTTATTACAGTCTGTTCCTAACGTAACCAATTATATCACGGATGGACGCCAAAAAGTGTATGCAGAAAGAAGAGTAGGAGAGTGGAGTGAAATAATATTGATTGAAAATGCAAAACCCCAGCAAGGAGAAAAGAATTTCAATTATAGAAACAACAACAACAACAACAACAACAACACGAATGAAAAGAGTAAAGAACCTACCGTTTTATTTTCCACAAAGAATAAAATAGAGCGTTTTGAACTAGGTCCTTCCGGTAAACAGGTGATGATTACCGAAAAAGAGGAGACAACAGCTAAACGGAATCTTATTTTTATTAGTACTTCCGCTATTGCCGATCAAACACCATTGTATCCATTGGGGAGGGATACTCAGGACGCCGATTTTTTTAAAGTAACAGAAATTCAGGATGGAGAAATGTATTGTATTGAATCTCAAAAATATGTAAAACATAAAAATAATGTAGAGATATGGTATGGAAACGATGGAGCCTTGAAGGATATGGAGTATGGAACTGTTAAACGGGACTATGTAGTATGGTATCCCAAAGGCAATTCAATAACAAGAATTCCTACTGACCAATTTGAATCTATAGCTAGTTTCAATAATACCCTTTATTTTCTGGCTTTTAATAAAGCAGAACTGCAAAATTATGTCAGCTGGATTCCTGATATAAATATGAATCTCTTTGACATTAAAACAGGAACTTTTCAACAGTTAGATGCCATAAAACCTTCGCTTTATAGTTCTAAAAGTGGAAACTGGTTCATTTATCCGGACTTGAAAAATAACTGGGTGTTGTATAACCCGAATACCCAAATAAAGAAGCGGATAGGGGATTTCCATCTTAAAACTCCTGTATTCAGCTTTGATGAGAAAATGATTTACTTTGAAAGTGAAAATGATCTGTGGGAATATCATATTGAGAGTGAATCTTTGCACTCTTTACACATGGGCAAGAACAAAAAGACTGAAATCCTCAATAAAAAAGAAACGAGCTTGATCGATGGATTTAATTTTTTTCAGCATAGGATTGACAATGCAGATTTTCTCCTTGTTAAAGTGAGTGATCTGGTCAATAATGAAGTATCCGTAGTGCAATGGGATGGTCATACCATAAGAACGGTAGTAAGCCCAAGAATTGCTAACATTAAAAATATTAAATATGATGCAGATAGGAAGAAATTTTGTTTTGTAGAAGAATCTTTTAATATGCCTTCACAGGTTGTAGAATATAATATAAGAAAGGGTAATGAACATCCGGTATTTGAAGATAGAAGAGATCAGGAGTCAATAGGAATGAGGCAGGAAATGATTCATTATAAAAATACAGAGGGAACGCCTTTAAAAGGAATTTTATATTATCCTATAGGGTTTAACCACCAAAAGAAATACCCGATGGTGGTCCGTGTTTATCAGGTGCAGAGTGATGAAGCAACGCAGTATCTGACCCCGGGATATAATAACCCTATTTGTTTTGATCTTCGGGCACTCCTCAAAAGAGGTTATTTTGTTCTTATGCCAGATATTGTTTTTACGAAAACAGGAACAGGATTATCGGCGTTAGACTGCGTGAATAAGGCTCTCGATGAAGTGAGTAAAAATCAAAATATAGATATGGATAAAACGGCTTTGATTGGGCATTCTCATGGAGGATATGAAACCAACTTTATCGCCACACATTCTGATCGTTTTGCGGCTTATATTTCGGGGGCAGGAAACAGTGATATCATAAGGTCGTATTTTTCGTACAACTATAATTTCAGCAGTCCTTTTTACTGGCAGTTTGAAAACGGACAATACGAAATGAACATTCCTTTTGCTGAAAATAAGGAATTGTATGTCAGAAATAATCCCATCTATAATGTTGAGAAAGTTAATGCACCGATACTATTATGGGCAGGGAAGAAAGATGAGAATATAGCCTGGGATCAGGGTATGGAATTTTATGTTGGCCTGAGAAGAAATAAAAAAGAGGTCATTGCTTTATTCTATCCTGAGAAAGGTCATGATCTTGAGCCCAACACTGAAGAAAGAAGAGATCTGCACCGAAGAGTATTGGAATGGCTGGATTATTTTTTGAAAGATAAAAAGGAAATCACGTGGATTAATAAACAAATAAAGAGGGGATCTCATGAATAAAAACAAATGGTAACGTTGTGTAGCATATTTATCTACATTTATTGTAAAGAATGGCAGAATCTGTCATTCTTTTTCTTTTGATCTAAAAATAATGTAAGTATTACTGGTTAATTAGCTCAGCATCCTCCAACTCTTTCTCAAGGTAATGGATTTGTTCTTGTGTTAATTTCAAATTTCGTTTCCCTGAGAAACTCCCTTTTCCAAATTCCTCATATTCTTTTCGCCATTTGTAAAGCAACGTAACTTTAATGCTAAATTCTCTAGCTAGTTCCGAGATATTACTTCTTTCATTGCTTAATTCAACCGCTTTGGTCTGAAAAGCTGGATCATAATTTTTTCTTTCTTGTTTCATATATTTGTTAAAATTAATTTTTTTTAAGCTTCTGAATTAACCGTAGAAGTTTAGAAACAGCAGATGGGAAAAAACTTTTCAGTGTTTCCTGTAGCTAAAAATATTACCTATAAAATATAACATGAAGAAATCATCCGTACGAACGAAATCACTCTTAATATTATTCCTTATAACGTTTTTTGTAACCAATAGCTTTGCGCAAGATAGCGGACGCAAATTAATTAGCTTAAACGACCAGTGGGAATTTAAAAAAGAAAACGGGGTAACAGAAAAAGTAAACCTTCCGCACACTTGGAACGATAAAGATGTAATGGATGATGAGCCAGGTTATTACCGTGGTTTAGGTATTTATAAGCGTAAATTGAAGTTGGATGATTCTGCAAAAGGGAAAGATATTTATTTGGTTTTTAATGGCGTTGCACAAGAAGCTGAAGTTTTAATTAATGGTAAAACTGCTGGTAAACACATTGGCAGTTATACTCGTTTTACAGTAGCCATTACGCCATTTTTAAATTATAAGGATGATGTAATTGAAGTTAGGGTTACTAACAGATTTAATGAAGATATTCCACCTTTAACAGCCGATTTTACCTTTTTTGGTGGTATATACCGCAATGTAAATCTGTTAATTACCAATCCTGTTCATTTTTCGCAAAAAGAAAATGGCAGTTCTGGTGTTTTTATTACAACGCCACAAGTTTCTGCTGCTACGGCAAAAGTGCAGGTTAAAAGTATAATCGAAAACTTATCATTAGCTAAAAAAGTTCAGATACAAACTACAATATTTAATGCGCAGGGAAAGGAAATATTGTCCCAAATTTCCACCCTGAATATGCTTTCCGGAGGAAATGATACCGTGGTTCAGGAGTTAAATAACATTAAACAACCTGAACTGTGGTCGCCAGAAAGCCCTTATTTATACCGCATAGTGACTAAAATTATCGATATGAAAACCAAAACTGTATTAGATCAGGTTTCTAATCCACTTGGTTTTCGATGGTTTAAATTTGATGCAAATCAGGGTTTTTTCTTAAACGATAAGCCCTTAAAATTAATAGGAGCAAGTCGTCATCAGGATTATGAATATTTAGGTAATGCTACGCCAGATGCTTTGCAAATAAGAGATGTAGAGTTATTGAAAAAAATGGGTGGTAACTTTTTAAGAGTTGCACATTATCCGCAGGATCCATTGGTACTCGAAGCTTGTGACCGTTTAGGGATTTTAGCTTCAGTAGAAATTCCGGTGATAAACACCATTACAGAATCAGAAACGTTTACCAAAAACTGCCTTGATATGCAGGTGGAAATGATTAGGCAGAACTTTAACCATCCAAGCATTATTATTTGGGCATACATGAACGAGATTTTGCTTCGCACAAAGTTTGAGAACGATAAACCTCGTCAGCAAATTTATTTTGATCATGTTCGGGAATTGGCTCAAAAATTAGAAGATTTAACAAGAAAAGAAGATCCATCACGTTATACTTTGCTTGTTAATCATGGTGCATGGGATATTTATAATAAAGTTGGTCTAACAAAAATTCCAATGATTATTGGCTGGAATTTATATAATGGTTGGTATTCAGGCAGTCCGGCAGATTTTGCTAAATTCCTTGATCAGCATCATAAAGAGCTGGCTGATAAGCCAATGTTGGTTACGGAGTATGGTGCTGATGCCGATCCGCGTATCCGTTCATTTTCGCCGGTGCGTTTTGATAAAAGTGTAGAGTATTGCATTTACTTTAATCAAATTTACTTAAACGAAATGCTTAAACGCCCATTTGTAAGTGGCGGGATGGCTTGGAATTTGGCCGATTTTAATTCGGAAACCCGCGAAGAAACCATGCCGCATATCAATAATAAAGGGCTTTTAACCATTGGACGCAAACCAAAAGATACCTATTTTCTATATCAGGCGTATCTGGCAGATCAGCCTTATTTGAAAATTACTTCCGCACAATGGCAAGATAGAACGGGAGTGGCAGATTCTGCTTCCTTGTTTTGTACCCAACCTTTACAGGTGGCCACTAATTTAAAATCGGCCGAACTATTCTTAAACGGCAAAAGTTTAGGTATAAAAGAAGCTGTAGATCATGTTTGTAGCTGGCAGGTTCCATTTGTTGATGGTTTAAATCAATTGCGTGTGGTGGCTGGCAATAAAAGCGATGAGACTGATATTAACTTTCAATTGCAACCTTATCGCTTTACGGATCAGTTGGTTTCCTTTAAAAATATGAATGTTTTGTTGGGTTCTAAACGCTTTTATATCGATGAGAACCAGCACCAATTGTGGATGCCCGATCAGCCATACAGAAAAGGTTCTTGGGGTTGGATTGGTGGCGAACCATATAAGGGCACAAATAATCGAATTACTTATGGCAGCGACAAAAATATTTTAGATACCAACGATGATCCAATTTATCAAACTCAGCAAGTAGGTATTCAGCAATTTAAAATGGATGTACCTGATGGCGAGTATGAATTGTCGTTATACTTTGCCGAGCTGGTTGGTGGAATTTCTAAAGAGGCTTTAGTTTACAACTTAGATAATACTCATAAAAAAGAAGTAGAAGAGAATCGGATTTTCTCGGTACTCATAAATGGAGCAACTTTTTTAAACAATATTAACCTGGCTAAAGATTTTGGTTATACCACTGCAATCATTAAAAAGACCAGAGTAACTGTTCAAAATGGAAAGGGAATCACCATAGATTTTACACCTGTTGAGGGCAAGGCTGTTTTAAATGCATTACAATTAAGAAAAGTTTATTAAGCGGATAATCAACTATCTGCATGTATTTTATCAATTGATGTATTAAGAGCATTAACTATGTTTTTGATGATCTTTGTTAATTGCGGGCAGGGAATAAAGATGAAAATATTGCTTGGAATCAGGGTATGGAATTTTATGTTGACCTGAGAAGAAATAAAAAAGTGGTCATTGCTTTATTCTATCCCGAGAAAGGGCATGACCTTGAGCCCAACACTGCAGAAAGAAGAGATTTGGATCGTAGAGTGTTTGAATGGCTGGATTATTTTCTGAAAGACAAAAAGGACTTCTCGTGGATTAGCAAACAAATAAAGGAGGATGCTATATAGATCTCTTTCCTGTTTATTAAGTGAACTGCAAAGAGAACTAGAGCTCTGCCTTTTATGTCAAATCAGATTCTATTCCTCTTATTAAAGGCATGGTAAAAATAATCAGATTTTGTTGTGGTCGCAAAGCACATATTGATAACTCTTTTTAGTTTTTATAATCTTGAAACAATTAAGGTGACTTTTATATAAAAGAAATGCCCCGAAGATAGTCGAGGCGCTAAATGTTTTCACAACGGAATAATCCTTATTGTGAATTGCTTTTCAAAATTATTGAGACAAATATAAGCCAAAAATATGTTTATTGTTTTACGGAAAACCATAATTTAATTATTTTTTTTATTTCTATTTTTATACAATATCATAAAATTAATAGCTATGGCTAAAAAAATATTGGGTTTGGATTTGGGTGTTTCTTCAATCGGATGGGCGATTGTTGAAGAAGATGCTAAAAATTCAATGAATAATAAAATTATAAAGTTAGGAGTGCGGGTTAATCCACTGACTGTTGACGAGCAAATAAATTTTGAAAAGGGAAAACCAATAACAACGAATGCAGGGAGAACTTTAGCAAGAGGAGCGAGAAGAAATTTACAGAGATTTAAATTAAGAAGACTCCATCTCATTGATATTTTACAAAAAAATAAGATATTGAAACAAACTGACCTGCTTGCTGAAAGCGGGGGAGATTCAACATTTCAAACTCAAGAAATACGTGCAAAGTCGGCTAAGAAAAAAGTAGAATTATCTGAATTTGCACGAGTCTTACTTTTAATTAATAAAAAAAGAGGATATAAAAGTAGCCGTAAAGCCAAAAATGAAGATGAAGGGCAGATTATTGACGGAATGGCTGTTGCTAAAGAATTATATGAAGAAAATACAACTCCCGGAGAATATTCTTATGAACTTTTAAAATCAGGTAAAAAACAATTACCCGATTTTTATCGTTCTGATTTACAAGCTGAGTTTGATCGAGTATGGAATTTCCAAAAACAGTTTTATCCGGAAATTTTTAGTGATAATCTTTACAAAGAATTACAAGGGAAAAATAAAAATGCCACCTGGAAGATTTTAGAAATACCTTTTTCATTAGTTGGAATAAAGCAAGTTGGAACACAACAAGATAAAAAGATAGAAAAATGTTTTTGGAGAAGTGAAGCTGTTAAAAAGCATCTTGATTTTGAAAGTTTGGCTGTTGTTTTTCAGGAGATAAATAGCAATCTTAATAACTCCAGTGGTTATTTGGGAGCTATTAGTGATAGAAGTAAAGAACTTTATTTCAATAATCAAACGGTTGGAGAATATTTACATTGTCAACTAAAAGAGAATCCTCATAGTAAGCTTAAAAATCAGGTTTTTTATAGACAGGATTATCTGGATGAATTTGAAAAAATATGGGAGACCCAATCCAAATATCATGTGCTATTAACGAAAGAACTGAAAAATGAAATCCGTGATGTTGTTATTTTCTATCAAAGAAAATTAAAGTCTCAGAAAGGATTAATCAGTATTTGTGAGTTTGAAAATCGAGAGATTGAAATTACAGAGAATGGAAAAATTAAAAAGAAAGAAGTTGGTCTAAAAGTAGCTCCGAAATCTTCACTATTATTTCAAGAGTTTAAAATCTGGCAGGTTCTTAATAATTTACAGTTTCAAAATATTGAATCTAAAGAAATATTTCCGATTGATTTAGAGTTTAAAGAATCTATTTTTAATGAAGTAAATATAAAAGGAACGATTTCTGCGAAAGCGGTTTTAGATGTATTGGGATATTCAGGTAAAGAGTGGAAAACCAATTTTAAAGATATTGAAGGAAATAATACTAACGAAAATTTATATACTGCTTATTTAAAGATTATTGCTAATGAGGGAATTGAGTTTCCAAAAGAATTTAAATATAATCTTGATGATGATATTAAGGTTTCTAAGATAAGTTGTTCTGCTGGAAAAATAATAGAATTTGTTAGAGAAAAGTTTTCTGAACTAGGAATAAATACGTCTATTTTAGATTTTAATTCTGAACTGGAAGGAACAAATTTTGAAAAACAAGATTCCTACCAATTATGGCATTTACTCTATTCTTACGAAGGGGATGTATCTCCGTCTGGAAACGAAAAATTATATGAACTTTTAGAGAAGAAATTTGGTTTCAGAAAAGAACATTCCATAATATTGGCTGATATTGGTTTTCCACAAGATTATGGAAGTTTGAGCACGAAAGCGATGCGAAAGATTATACCACATTTAAAAGCTGGATTACCTTTTGCGAGGAAATCAGATAATGATACCATACTTTCAGCAACTGCAATGGCTGGTTATAATCATTCAAAGTCATTGACTAAAGAAGAATTAGCAAAAAGAGTTTTGAAGGAACACTTAGAAATTTTACCTAAAAATTCTCTACGAAATCCTGTGGTTGAAAAAATTCTCAATCAAATGATAAATGTTGTAAATGAAGTCATTAAAGAATATGGAAAACCCGATGAAATAAGGATAGAATTAGCAAGAGAGCTTAAAAAGAATGCAGAAGAAAGAGCTAATATGACTTCTGAGATAGGCAAAGCAACCATACAGCATCAGAAATATTCAGAAATATTACAAAAGGAATTTGGAATAAAATCGCCTTCAAGAAATGATATTATCCGATATAAATTATATTTGGAATTGTCAAATAATGGCTTTAAAGATTTATATACAGATGTTCAAATTAAAAGAGAAGAGCTTTTCACAGACAAATATGATATAGACCATATAATTCCGCAATCACGATTTTTTGATGACAGTTTTTCGAATAAAGTTTTGGTTCCAAGAGGGGCTAATCTTAAGAAAGGAAATCTAACCGCATTTGATTATCTGGAAAGTGAAGGAAAAGATACGCTGGGAAAATTCACCAATACCATCACAGAGTTTTATGATAAAGGGATAATCACTAAAGCTAAATATGAAAAACTTCAGAAAAAAGGAACTGAAATAGGGGATGGGTTTATTGAAAGAGATTTGCGAGATACACAATATATAGCGAAGAAAGCTAAAGAAATTCTTTTTGGAATTACCAATTCTGTGGTTTCTACTTCGGGAAGAATTACGGATAAATTGCGTGAAGATTGGAATCTCGTAAACACAATGAAAGAACTGAATTTGGATAAATACAGAAAGCTTGGTTTAACTGAAACTGTAATTAATTCAAAAGGAGAAGAAAAAGAAAAAATTATAGATTGGAGTAAGAGAAATGACCATCGTCATCATGCGATGGATGCTCTCACTGTTGCTTTCACTACGCACAATCATATTCAATATCTCAATTATCTAAATGCGAGAAAGAATGAAGCTCATAATCAGCATAAAATGATATCAAATATTGAAAATTTAATTACTAAAGTATTTGAAAAGAAAAATGGATCAAAACAGAGACGGTTTTTAGAGCCAATTCATAATTTCAGAGTTGCTGCTAAAAAGCATTTAGACGAAATATTGATTTCACATAAAGCAAAGAATAAAGTTGTTACAAAAAATATAAATAAGATTAAGAAAAAAGGGAGTATTATTTCTAAAATTGAACTTACCCCTAGGGGGCAACTTCATAAGGAAACTATATATGGGAGTTCTAAATATCTTAAAACCAAAGATGAGAAAGTATCTGGAAAGTTTGATTTAGAAACTATTAATAAAGTTCAGAATGAAAGGTATAAAAATGCTTTATTAGAAAGATTAAAAGAATTTGGAGATGATTCTAAAAAGGCATTTACAGGTAAAAATATTTTAGCAAAGAATCCAATATTTCTGAATATAGAAAAAACGGAACAATTGCCTGAAGTTTTAACTTTAGGTTGGTATGAAATAATTTATACAATAAGAAAATCTATAAATTCTGATAATTTTAAAGATTATAAAAATATAGATAAAGTTACGGATAAAAAAGTTCGCAATATTTTAACAGATAGATTGAGAGAGTTTAATGGAAATTCCAAAGATGCATTTTCAGATTTAGAAAAAAATCCTATTTGGTTAAACAAACCCAAAGGAATTGCGATAAAAAAAGTTACGATTACTGGAGTTAATAATGTGGAAGCTCTGCATTACAAAAAAGATCACTTCGGAAAAGAAATTCTGGATGACAAAGGGCATAAAATGCCTGTTGATTTTGTAAGTACTGGAAATAATCATCACGTTGCTATTTATGAAGATGCAGTTGGAAATCTACAGGAAAGAGTCTTGAGTTTTTATGAAGCTGTTGAAAGAGTAAACCAAGGATTATCTGTAATTGATAATGAATATAACTCTAGTTTAGGTTGGAAATTTTTATTCACGATGAAACAAAATGAAATGTTTTTGTTTCCGTCTGAAGATTTCAATCCTCAAGAAATAGATTTATATGACGAAAAGAATTTAAGATTAATTTCTAAGAATTTGTTTAGAGTGCAGAAGTTTGGTGAACTTTCGAAATCAGGTTTTTGGTTTAGACATCATTTAGAAACATCAGTTGATGTAAAAAAGGAATTGAGAAATTTTTCTTATCTAGACTTTTATAGTAAAGATTTTATGAAAACAATAGTTAAAGTTAGACTTAATCATTTAGGTAAAATCGTACAGGTAGGAGAATATTAAACTAAAAATGTGAATCATGATTACACGCTCAATCTATATCGGAAATCCAGCCTATCTCAAGCTTAAAGATGAACAGATGAAGATTATCTGTCCTGAAACTAAAACAGAGAGAGGAAGTGTTCCTGTAGAAGATCTGGGATTATTGATGCTGGATCATTTTCAAATTACGATTTCGCATCATCTTATTCAGAAAATGATGGGAAATAATGTTGTTGTAATAAGTTGTGACAATCATCATTTGCCACACGGCATTATGTTACCACTTTATGGACATACTGAACATTCAGATAGAGTAAAAGATCAACTGGAAGCCAGTGAGCCACTAAAAAAACAACTTTGGAAACAAACAATAGAATGTAAAATTGAAAACCAAAAGGAAGTTCTACGACGGCTTGGTAACTATTATGAACCTATGATTCACTATCAAAACAATGTGAAAAGTGGTGATATTACGAATATGGAAGGAATTGCTGCACAACACTACTGGAAATACCTTATCAGTTTAGACTTTTTAAGACAGCGTTTTGGTGATTCACCTAATCTGTTTTTCAATTTTGGTTATGCGGTTCTCAGAAGTATTGTGGCAAGAGCTATTGTTGAAACTGGTTTATTACCTGTTCTTGGGATTTTCCATAAAAATAAATACAATCCCTATTGTTTGGCAGATGATCTTATGGAGCCTTACCGTCCATTTATTGATTTATTGGTGATGGATTGGTTAAAAGGAAATCCTGAAAATGAGAAATTGACAAAAGAGTTTAAAGCCCATATTCTGCAGGTAGCCACAAAAGACGTGAGTATGGATAGTAAAACAAGACCATTGTTAGTTGCTGTTAAAACAACTGCATCATCGCTTTATAAATGTTATACAGGTGAAAAACGATTGATCTCTTATCCTGAACTAATATGAATACCGAAAGGTTTAACGCTTACCGAATTATGTGGGTTTTAGTATTATATGACTTACCAACTGAAACTAAAGCAAATATGAAGGATGCTAATCGTTTTCGGAAAGCTTTGATTGATGATGGATTTACATTGTTTCAGTTTTCAATGTATGTACGCCACTGTCCAAGCCGAGAAAATGCTGAAGTTCATATTAAAAGGGTCAAGTTTATGCTTCCTAAAGCCGGAAAAGTTGCTATTATGAGTATTACAGACAAACAATTTGGTGATATTGAAATTTTCTTTGCCAGAAGTAAAGAAGAACCACCTCCAACCTTTCAACAGCTGGAATTATTCTAAATTTTCAATTCTAAATGTAAAAATAACCTACTGATTTATAGTAGGTTATTTTTTGAGGCTGTGATTAATCACGAAGATAATAATTTTTGAAAGCAATTCACAACTTAGAAATGGTAAGTCATAATGTTGTTTGAGCTGTGATTAATCACGAAGATAATAATTTTTGAAAGCAATTCACAACATGGAACCAATCAGGCATTTAGAGAATGAGGCTGTGATTAATCACGAAGATAATAATTTTTGAAAGCAATTCACAACAAGCTTGTCTTTCTCTTAACAAACGATTGAGCTGTGATTAATCACGAAGATAATAATTTTTGAAAGCAATTCACAACTAACTGACTTTGCAAAAAGGATGGCAGGTTGCTGTGATTAATCACGAAGATAATAATTTTTGAAAGCAATTCACAACAGTGTTAAAATACAAGCATTTGCTTCAACAGCTGTGATTAATCACGAAGATAATAATTTTTGAAAGCAATTCACAACACCTCCATAGACGTAACGCCATCAGCTAATGCTGTGATTAATCACGAAGATAATAATTTTTGAAAGCAATTCACAACAATCAACACCTCCGCCAATCGAATTAATTTGCTGTGATTAATCACGAAGATAATAATTTTTGAAAGCAATTCACAACATAATATGTTTGTTGAGGTTAAAAAGAGTAGCTGTGATTAATCACGAAGATAATAATTTTTGAAAGCAATTCACAACCGTACAATCTTCCGGCATGTGATGGTTCCAGCTGTGATTAATCACGAAGATAATAATTTTTGAAAGCAATTCACAACATTAATTCTTTTGGGGAAATAGATTCAGTAGCTGTGATTAATCACGAAGATAATAATTTTTGAAAGCAATTCACAACTAACACCCGTAACAACATAGTGATTTTTCGGCTGTGATTAATCACGAAGATAATAATTTTTGAAAGCAATTCACAACGCTATAGTAGATGATGAAACAGTCGTTACAGCTGTGATTAATCACGAAGATAATAATTTTTGAAAGCAATTCACAATTTGCTGATATGTACAGTTCTGATGGTGTAAGCTGTGATTAATCGCGAAGATAGCAATTTTTTAAAATAAGGTATTGAATTTTATGTTGGCCTTAGAAGAAATAAAAAAAGAGCACACTACTTTATTCTATCCTGATAAAGGTTATTATATTGAACCCAATATTCTAGAAAGAAGATAAATCTGCATCGTAGAGTTTTAGAATAGCTGGATTATTTTTTGAAAAATAAAAAGAATACTTCATGAATCAGTAAACAAAAAAAGAAGGATGCTGTATAAGCATCCTTCCTTTTTATTACTCTACTTTAAATAGAGGAGTTCCACACATCGTTGGACTGATGGGTTGATTCCTTAACTGGGTAGACCCATCTTCCGACCAAAAACATAAATCGACTCCGACAGTGTTACATTTCTGATCCGTGATTTCACATAAACCAGTTTGTTGGTTGATATGATAACCGGATACCAATACGGCCTTCTTGTTGTCTGCTGTTTTAGTGGCCAAAGCAGATCCTGTTCCTATGATTAAAAGGATAGCAGGAATAATTAGATTTTTCATAATAAAAGAATTTGGAATAAGTGCCTACTCTTTTTTACAGGTTTTCGGCTTTTCCTGTACTGTAGCTATCAGTTATTTTTTTGTTTAGTTTATATTTAATTAATTCATTTCCAATAATTAGATATAAGGAGCTACCATTGACCATCATATTTGAAATGCTGACGTCATTTCTGTTGTAGATATAAAAACTACCCAGATATTCTTGCTTGTCTGTACGATAAATGTCAATAATGGAAGCTCTTTTCCATGTCTGTGGAGATTCATGTTTGCCAATTAAATTGGATTGATTAAATAAAATACCTCCGTACACCGTGGAACTTTTATTTACTTTTAATGGAGGAGCTACCATTTTATAACTTCCGTTTGTAAGTTTCCGGATTTTAACCCGAGCAATGGTGGTTGTATCTATTGTATGAAGTTGGTGCTGTACTTTGAAATCATTGTTCATAACTATAATTTGATTTCGGTAGCTGTGAATATAGATAAGATTGGATTTTTTTCGGTCGTAAAGCAATTTTCCATCTGAATCAAAAATACCGTCTTTCTGTTTCTTTAGGATATTGGCATATAGATTGACGACTGCTCGACGACTCTTTTCAAGTTTCAGACCTGCCAGTATGAATTGTTTATTTTTAGTAGCGATGGTTCTAAAAGCAAATTGGGTTGAGTCTAAAGGTATAAATTGATTAAAATATACCTCATTATAACTTATTGTTTTAGCTATAGAATCTTTTATACGCCCACGATAAATGACGGGAACGGTGCCATCATATAAATAATAGTAGGGTTTCTGAACTTGTAATTGTACATTTCTAAATTGATAATGGGTATTGTCAAGGGTAAGCTTACGTGCTGAAGCTCTGATTAAGGTTGTATCTACGGTTGTAAGAATGAGAGGGGATTTGGGATCTCCCAAATATATTTTCTCATTTTCAATACCTGCAAGATAATAGGAATCAGCACTTAGTGGCAACGCTTTGGATTTCATTACTGCCGTAGGAATAAATCTCCGCGTAAAATTATTCTCCTTTTTTATCATATGCTCTGAAGTCAAAAATAAATAAACAACAGTCCCCGAACTTAGAATAAGTAGTAAACTTATGTTGGAAATCAATCTTGAGGTTCTCGTACTTCTTTTACGCTCCAATAAAATGATTGCCACTATTAATAGTATTGTACAAATAATATTAAAAGTTAGATGCTGTGTCCAGTTCATGTTTTGTAGTATTCCACCACAAGAACAGGGGATGAAATCACTGTAATTCAATATTAGATAGATATAAATGGTAAAAGCTGCCATGAGAAAAAGTGAAGCATACAATCCTAGAAGTCTTGTTCTTAAAAAAGACAACGCTATAACGATGATTAATTCTATAATAATTGTGCTGTAAGATATCAATCCCGCATATGTACTCAGTAATGGGGACTGCGCAATCTGGACCTGAAAGTTTTCAAAATCCATTATTTTACTTATGGCTGCATAACAGAATAAGAGGATGAAGAAATAGGATGTGATGTTAGGAATCTTAAGAATTACATTTTTCATGATAATATTTTTATACTGTTATCAACCGACCTGTATGAGTTTCCATTGGATTATTTTTCCAAAGTACTTAGGCATTTGACTGCCCTTTGCAACAGGGCAGGTGGTTCTGAAATTGCCTGTACTTTCCCAAATTCCACTGATAGGGCAGGACGTTCCTGTTGTACGAAGGATTGATTTTGTACAAAGATTCTGTGGCTCAGTTTTGCTTGTCATTTGGTTTCTGATTTAAGCTTCCAATCCTGTCCATCTTTTATGGGTGGATCAATTTCGTTACTGTCTGGAATCTTTAAAGAGTCTCCATTTTTTAGGTTTTCACCTTCGTTTTTTGTTTCCTGTTTGATCGTCAAATTAGGAGTTTCAGAAGCCGTAATTGTTTCATCTGACTCTCTGCAAGAAGAGAGAGATAATGTGCATAATAAAAGGGTTGTTATTGAGATAAACTTTTTCATGGTAATTGATTTTTAAGGTTATCTCGGCCGAGTTTTTAGTGGAATTCCTGAGTCAAAGATATTGGACTAAAAGCCCCTGAAAAAGTGTTTATAGGCATTGTTTAAAAATTCATACGTCATGATTTTTAAATTTTGACAGATCCTTACAGTAATAAATGTTTATTAATAGGAATCTATAGGGATATATCTTGATTTAATGAATAACTTATTGTTATTCAATGTTTTTTATTCTAATTTGTTTAATTTTGGAATGATCCATTTCCCAAAAATACCATTATGACTATCGTCAAAAGTATCCTCGTAGCCAGCTTTATTTTATTATCATCTTATTATTTGTACGCAGGTGAAAAAAATGAATATGCAGATATCAGAAAAAACTATGAAAATTTAATAAGAAATGATATTCGGGCGATTCCGTATATCAATGAGTATATTAAAAAAGCAAAAAAAGAGTTGGATTATCCTAAACTGGTACAGGGATATAGAGATGCGGTTCTTTACAATCCGTCGGAATATAAGAAATTGGCCTATGCAGACAGTACCATTTATGCTGCTTTACGTTCTAAGGATGATGATTTAATAACGTATGCTTATTTAGGGAAGGGTATTGTGTATTATTTCAGTTTTAAAAAATTTAAACCTGCCTTAGACCAATATGTAAAAGCTTATCGATATTCAAAAAATACAAAGAATGAATATCTTAAATATAAGGTGATTTACCATTTGGGAGTAGTGAAAAGTTACTTGGGGTATTATGAAGAAGCAATAGATCATTTTAATGAATGTATTGCATTTTTTGAACGGAAGACAAAAGATAAGCTACATCCTAATATACTGTATGATCATCAGAGAGGATATCTGAATAGTTTACACCAGATTACCATATGCTATGGAAACTTACAGCAATATAGCAAGGCAGATAGCATCGTTACTGTAGCCCTCTCAAATATCGCAGACAATAAAGATTTTTTGCTTGAGAAAAGTTATTTTTTTAAGTCGAAAGGGATATTAAAGTTTTATCAGGATAATTATGAAGGTGCTATTGTAGATTTTCATCAGTCATTACCTGAGATCATTAAGACGGGTGATTTTGAATGGGTGTCTATTATCTACTTTTACCTGGGGAAATGTTACCTGAAATATGATACGGAAAAATCAATCCGTAGTTTTCAGAAAGTAGATTCTATTTTTAACAGACATCATTTTGTAGTGCCTAGAATCAGAAGTAATTATGAATATTTAATCAATTACTATAAGAAAGAAAAGGATATTGGTCAACAGCTTTATTATACCAATCAGCTGTTAAAAGCTGATAGTTTGATCTCTAAAGACTTTACCTATCTGTCTTCTAAAATTCATAAAGAATATGATCGACAGTCTTTGTTGGATGATAAAAAATATTTATTACAGACGAATCATAACAGAACACTTTTAACGATTACCTTCTTCGTATTAACTTTTATTTTTTTACTTCTTTTTATACTGCATTATCGTAAAGAGCGGAATAGTACAATCAAATACAAATTGCTTCAGGAAAAATTTAACGCTGCCAATAGCGTTGAAAAGGGTAAGGGAAAATCTCTTATTCCTGTTTCCGTATCCAAGAAAATGATTTTAAGTGTTGAGATTATAAAAGAGCTCACTGAGAAATTACATGCTTTTGAAAAAAATAATGAATTCATTCAGAAAGGACTGACTCAGAGAAAGCTGGCATTGAAACTAAAAACAAATACCTATTATCTTTCTACGTTTATCAATGAAACGAAAGGCATTAATTTTAACCGATACATTGGAGAAATGAGAATCCATTATATTACCGTACTTATATATTCACATAAGAAATATCTAAATTATACTATTGAAGCATTAGCTGAAGAATGTGGCATCTCGACCCGACAAAGTTTTTCTGATCTGTTTTTCGAGTTTAATGGAATGCGGCCGAAAGATTTTATTCGCAAAAGGAAAGAAGAAGTAGATAATAGCTGAAATTCAGTCGGTTAATATGGTTTTTGTAAATTTTCCTAAAAAAGGTATGGTTACAAAAACATTTTTTAGAAAAATTGAAAAGCTTTGGGAAGAGTTAAATAAAGAATTGGCTCTTATTTCAGAAGAAACAGAACATATGATTCATGTTTCTGAAAAAGCACTGATCAAAATTGATGAAACAATTCGGGAAATAAAATCTGTTGTTACAGATCTTATCTTTGAAAGTATAGCAGAAGAAGTTTATTTTTTCAAAAGTATAAAGCCTTTATTTCTTTCAAAATTTATCTATTATTCAAAAATACTCAGTATTGAGACCTCACAACCCTCTGCAGGAAAGAAAGAACTTCGAAAGTATTATGAAAACGAACTTTTAAAACTGAAACGGTATCACTCAGAACATAAGGATTTTTATATTTATTACCATCGCAATGCCACCTATCTGGATCACAAATATTTTGTCCGCGGATCCTATGACCTGACTATGGAATTATCTTCCAATCTTTATAATTTTGATGAATATTTTACCACTTCTCATGATGGGATGATCTCCCAGATTATGGCTAACGAAATGCTTGAAGTATATCTATTGGACAAGATCAATGCTATTGGACAGCTTCCGCTCAATACAATTGCTCAATTTCCTTTGTCATGGTCGGCGTCTAAAGTTTCATTAGTGGAACTCTTGTATGCTCTTCACCAGACCAATTGTTTTAATGGAGGAAATATTGAATTTAGTGAGGTTATAAAAGCGACTGAAAAATTGTTTAAAGTGAATTTAGGCAATCCTTATAAAACAATAGGGGAAATTAAGAGCCGAAAAAATAACCGGACTAAATTTCTAACGATGCTTAATGATCATCTCAATCAGCTGTTTCTGAGCAGTGATGAATAGAATGACATGTTATGTTTTCTTCCTAAAAAGCAATACGAACGAATAAGTATTTATTATAGACGTCTTTATCCATAGGCTGTATCAGACAATCGTACGGTAGTACCGAAAAGCTACCAAAAGAAATTCTGTGGGATAATCAAAATTTGTCATATCAAACAATTTTGAAATTATGGCAATATCTATTATCACAAAAGAAGACCTTCAGGAGTTTAAAACTGAATTGCTGGAAAGCATTGAAAAGTTACTTCAGGGTAACACATCAGAACAAAAATTATGGCTTCGGACCTCAGAGGTCAAAGAACTGCTTCATGTCTCTTCCGGAACTTTACAGAATATGAGGATCAACGGAACTTTATCCTACAGTAAAGTAGGAGGGATGCTGTATTATAATTATAAAGACATCCAGAAATTAATGATGGATTTCAAACGTTCACCGATAATCAATACTCATGGAAAAGACGAAAGATAAAAATATCATTCTTTTTTTTGAAAGAATTATTGAAGATGATCGGCTACATCCTGCGCATATCAGCATGTATGTTTCTCTGTTTCAATTCTGGACCTGGAATAGATTTGAGAATCCTATTTCTATTTCAAGAAAAAAAATAATGAAGGAGAGTAAAATCAGCTCTATTGCAACGTATCATAAATGCATCAAAGAGTTGAATCAATACGGGTATATCATGTACGAACCAAGCTATAATTCCTGTAAAGGTAGCTTGGTTACTATGGTAGATCCTAATCATTTCGGTATTCGGAAAGAGGGTGTTGAAACTAAAGTTTATCACGAGAATATCTTTTTGATTCCTCAAGTTTCAGAGGTTACGCTCTTTTTTTTAGAAAGGGATTTGAAGGTGGAGGAGGCTGAAGTATTTTATGCTCACTATCAATCTCAGGACTGGAAATTGGATCATCATGCAGGGAAAATGAAAAGCTGGCGGGCTGCTGCCAGATGTTGGATTATGAAATTAAAAGATGAGGATCAACAGGTTGTCCTTGTACACACTACTCCTAAAAATGACTTCTCATGAACATAGACAGAGTGGAGTTTTTAGGATGGATGGAACGTATTATGAAACGTTTTGATATTCTTGGAGAGGATATCAAGGGTTTTAAAGATCCGCATCATACGATTGATGGTGAAGAACTTTTGGATAATCAGGATGTATTGCAACTGTTGAAAATTAGCAGCCGTTCTCTTCAGCGTTATCGCTCTTCAGGTAAACTTCCATATTATACGATCAGTGGTAAATTATATTACAAATTATCTGATGTTCATCAGTTTATCAGACAGGGGTTTTCCAGATCAGTGCAAAGAGCCGGGACAAAGACAGACTAATTGTTCCAGGCAAAGACGAGTCTATGTGGTAAGGTTCTCTGGGTATTAGCTTAGGACCAAATTATAAAATCATCTGTTATGAATGAATTAGAATCATCTGCACCTGAAATCGCTGACCAGCTTTCTGATATTGTATTGGTTTTCAATAAGGAGAAAATGAAAATTGAAGCAGTTAAAGGGATAGGGCAAAATGGAGAACTGGAAACTGTCTCGCCAGATAAAAACCATCAGAATCAGTTTATGAAAATTGATAAAACCGGAGATTTTTTCTCCAATTTCTTTTCTAATTTTCTAAGCCAGCTTAAAAATCCCACCCAATTTTCATTCTTTAAAGTTCCTGCTCCTATCGCCATTGAGGTGGCTGATGAACTACAGAAAGCAGCTTTAGATTCCTCTGAAGAAAGTAAGGAAGTCTTTGCGAAGTATGAGATTAACACAAAACAAGAAATTAACAAACAACAAAAACAAAATAAAATGGAAAATTCACCCAACACACCAGAGGCCAATGAATATCGTTACAAAGCAGAAGATATTGATTGGAAAACCATGAATAATCTTGGATTGAATCAGGAAAAACTTGAGAAGCTGAAAATATTGGAACCTTTACTCAAGGGCTACAAAACCAATGATCTTGTTTCAATAAGCCTTAATCTGGGCAGTGCTATTACACGAATGGATGCCCGACTTTCTCTTCAGCACAATAATGAAGGACAAGTAGTGGTTGCCATTCATGGTATTCGCAAGGAGCCTAGCCTCCAGTATCCCTTTTTTGGTCATGAATTTACGCAGGAAGATAAAGATAATCTGCTGAAAACAGGAAATATGGGCCGGATTGTAGAGCTTGAAAATCTTAAAAGTGGCGAGAAAATTCCTTCTATTATCAGTATTGACCGATTAACCAATGAGCTGATTGCTCTTAGAGCAGAGAAAATTAAAATTCCTCAGGAGATCAAAGGGATTAAACTGACGGATGAGCAGCAGCAGAATCTTATGGAAGGGAAGTCGCTGTATCTTGAAGGAATGATCTCTACGAAAGGGAAACCTTTTAATGCGGAGGTACAGTTTAGTGCGGATAAAAGGTATGTGGAATTTTTATTTGATAATAACCTTCAGCATAAAGTGCAACAGACTCAAAATGATAAAGCTCCTAAGGTATTTAGAGGAAAAGAGCTTGATGATAAGCAGTATGATAAGTTTAAAGCAGGAGAGACTGTGTATGTTGATGGGCTTATTGATAAAAAAGATCAGGAGTATAAAGGATATATAACTTTTAACAAAGATACCGGGAAAACTGAGTTTTCTTTTAGCAACCCTGCAGTATTAAAGGAAAATGCTAAGCCTTCTGAAGAGCATAAAACGCAGGTTGTAGTAAATTCGGAAGGTAAAGCAAATGAAGCAACAAAAAATACGAAACAGTCTTTGAAGTCTGGACAGAAAGATTCTGATGCTCCACAAAAGGCTGAAACTCAAAAACCGGTGAAAGCCAGATCAACCCAAAAGAAAATACGATGAAATTAGTTATTGCGGAAAAACCTAGTGTCGGTAGAGAAATCGCTGCATTATTAGGAGCACATGAAAAGAAAGAGGGATATTTTTACGGGAATGGGTATAGTGTGACGTGGGCGTTCGGTCATTTGATCAGCTTGGCTATGCCTGAAGAGTACGGGGTGAGTGGGTTTACCAGAGAAAGACTTCCCATCCTGCCTGACCCTTTTATATTAATAGTAAAAAAAATCAGGAAAGCTCAATTGTATGTTGTGGATCAGGGAGCAGCAAAACAGTTGAAAATTATTGATGGGTTAATGAAACAGTGTGAAAGTATCATTGTGGCAACTGATGCAGGGAGAGAAGGAGAACTGATCTTTAGGTATATCTATGACTATCTGAATGGGAATAAACCTTTTGAAAGATTATGGATCAGTTCTTTGACAGAAAAAGCGATTCGTAAAGGATTTGAGAACGTAAGACCTGGACATGATTTTGACTCTCTTTATCAGGCAGGTTTAGGACGAAGCCGTGCGGACTGGCTGGTGGGAATCAATGCTTCTCAAGCATTAAGTATCGCTGCCGGTTCCGGTATTTATTCTTTGGGGAGAGTGCAGACTCCAACATTGGCTTTGATCTGTAAAAGATATCTTGAGAATAGGAATTTTGCCATTCAACCATACTGGCAAATTCGAATAGAGCATAGAAAAGAGTATATTGATTTTACCTGTCTTTCAAAGGAGCAATGGAAGGATAAAAAGTCGGCTGATGATGTACTGAAATCTATTCAAAGAAAAGGGGTAGCCACTGTTATCACCGCCAAAACCAAAAGTATATCAGAACAGTCCCCCTTGTTATTTGACCTGACGGGCCTGCAAAAGGAATGCAATAAAAAGTTTAATTTTTCGGCAGAAGAAACATTGAATATTGCACAAAGCCTTTATGAAAAAAGGTTTATTACCTATCCGCGTACAGGAAGCTGTTGTATTCCTGAAGATGTATGGCCTGAAATTCCTCATTTGATCAGATGCATGCGTGAGAAAGAATCTTTAGCACAAGCTGTTGCAAAGATTATGTTAGGGCAATTGGCAAAGCGTATTGTGAATCCTCTTAAAGTAACGGATCATCACGGGTTATTGATCACCGATAAAATGCCTTCTGCACTTTCGGTGAAAGAATCAACTGTATATGATGTGATTGCTCTGCGTCTGTTAGAAGCAGTATCGCCTCCATGTCAGAAAGAGATTACTCATATTTTGACAGAAGTCAATCATTATGAGTTTTCTTGTAAAGGGGTCAGAATAAGGGAAGCAGGGTGGCGTAATATTCAGGGAGGTTTTGGTGAGGAGAATGAGGATCCAATACAGGAACTTCCTAGTCTTATTACTGGAGACGAACTTAAAATAAAAGTTGCAGGAGTATTGGAAAAAAAGACCCGACCTCCTGTTTTATTTACAGAAGCAGGGTTGTTATCGGCAATGGAAAATTGTGGAAAAGGAATACAAATAGAGGAGGAGCGGAAAGTCCTTCAGGCTGCTGGTATCGGTACTCCAGCAACCAGGGCAGCTATTATTGAAACCTTATTTAAACGGGATTATATGATCCGTAAAAATAAAGCGTTGGTTCCTACTGAAAAGGGTCTCAAGGTTTATGATTTGATTAAAGACAAGAAAATTGCAGATGCTTCGATGACGGCTCAATGGGAACTTGCCTTACAACATATTGAAAATGGAGAATCGGATGTTGCTACTTTTCAGAAGGGTATAGAAGAGTATGTATCGGTTATAATAAGAGAACTTTTAGCTTGTTCTATTGCCCATGAACAGATTCCTGAACTTCTTTGTCCACGATGTAAAAAGCATCCCCTTTTACTAAGAGAAAAAGTGGTTAAGTGCTCCGATGAAAGTTGTGGTTGGTTGCAGTTTAGAATGATTTGTGGTAAGCAGTTGAAGGTAAAAGATATTAAGGATCTCATTGATCATAAAAAGACTTCTTTGATCAAAGGAATGAAAAGTAAAGCGGGGAAGAAGTTCGATGCATTTATAGTAATGAATGATCAAGGGGAAACTTCTTTTATGTTTGAAAAATAAAAAAAAATAAAAGTAATTTTATGAGCAATCATTTGTTTAAACTAATCGTTTGTTATAATTGAGCTGCGTACAATACATTGAATAATCAATTTTTATTTTGTATTTCTATGTTAATATTTTTAATCTATTTAATCTATTTAGATATTTTTCGTCATATAATTCTTTTTATTATATTTATATCGATTCTCATCGTAATAATTAGTTTTCGCTTAATAGTTTTTATCCTCGGCTGTTGTCGGGGATTTTGATTTTATAATACTTTATACCTGTTTTTATCGTTTTGAATTGTATTTTTTAAATGTAAAACTTTTATACATTATTTTTTTCTACGTATGCAAAGTTGATCAATTCAACAACTGCTTTTTCGATCTCTGCTCTGCCTTTATCTGTTTTCATATCAATACCGCAAAACTTGTTGGCATTGTATCCTGTATAAAGATTTAAGTAGTAAGCTCCAGAAATAATTAAAGCCATAATTGCTCGGTATCTAGTAGCATTCTCACCAAAATGAGGATCGGTAATATGTTGAAATAATACATCTCCTACTTCTTCTCGCTGTTCTACTAATTTTCTAAGAATAGGTTTGCTTTCTGAAAGTTCCCAAAGAATAATCTTTTGAAGTTCCTTGTTCTTCTTCAGATTTTCGAACTGGTTAAGTACTGCAATTTTAGAAAGCTCTTTACCGCCGTCAGAAAGATCTACTTCCTCCGTCTGATTAAACTTCGTCCAATAATCCTGAGACTTGATATATTCGTCAATTAATTTATCAGTACTTCCAAAATATTCATAAATAAGTTTTTTATCAAAACCTGCAACATCTGCAATCTTACTTACTTTTAAACCTGAGTAACCTCTTACTTTTAAAATTTTACCAACTGCGGCAAGTAATTTTTGTTTAGTTTTTTCTTTATCTCTGATAGGACCTTGCACTACTTTTCTGGGCATACTATTGGTATTATTTTAATTTTTTTTGCAATATGCAATTTTTTGTTAATATCTTCAAACGTATTCAGCTTTTTATCATGATGTTTTTTCTCATGTATAGTCATTAGGCTTATTTTATTATGTACAGCTTTTCCGGCAACAGAAGGGTAGTAAGCATGATTGGTTTAATAAAAGTAATTGAATATTATTCAATTACTTTTATTAAAGAATAAGCACTAATCTTTATAGGAATTATAACAATAGGTATACTATTGTACCTGGTCGCAAATCATCCATCCTTTTTTTGAGTGTAATAGTACTTTTTTTAGATTTATTTATTCGAGACCAAGATGCTTTTGGATACTAAATTTCGAAGACTTTTTAATTATAATGAATTTTTTTATGGCTGATTATGAGTTATTTGTGTGTTTTTATTTTTTTTTCAATATTTGGTGATTTATAATTTAATTAGTTAACTTTGATAGATAAGGAGTATGCAGAAAATCCTAAAGAGTACGCAAAATCACTAATACCAAATTTTTATGAAAACATCAAACAAACTCCCAAAAATCTTGAGGAAGACCAAAAAATTGCAACTTGTTGCAGGCATTGTGTTATCACTTACATTTTCGAATTCGTTACATGCTCAGAATGCTTCTTATTCCGTAAATAGTATCCCAATCGGAGGATCACTTAATGCTGCTTTTGGGGTAGGTGCATTACCAAGTGTTTCAGGACTGGCTAACGTAGCGAATGGTTATCTTTCAATGAATGCCAATACTTCAGGAAGTTATAATACAGCAGCAGGTGCCTATTCACTGAATCGTAATGTCTCTGGAAATTATAATGCTGCCTTTGGTTATCAGGCATTATTAGGGACTATGTCTGTAAACAATACAGCAATTGGATTTAGATCATTGTACCTAAATACCACGGGTACTGATAATTCTGCAAATGGTTTCGCAGCACTTTATACCAATGCTACAGGTACTTTTAATACGGGACTAGGCAGTGGAGCAGATGTAGCATCCAATGCTTTGACCAATGCCACAGCTATCGGTGCCGGAGCCATAGTAAATACGAGTAATAAAGTAAGAATTGGGAATGCTACAGTAACTGTAGTGGAAGGACCTGTTGCCTATACATTTTCTGATGGTCGTTTTAAGAATAATGTAAAAGAAGAAGATGTAAAAGGATTGTCATTTATCAGTCAGTTAAGACCCGTGGTGTATAATTTAGATACCAATAAAATAACAGAATTTTGGTCCAAAAATCTTTCTGAAGAAGCACGTGCAGTATCTATGAATCAGAATTTTACCAATGCTAATAATATTCGCCATAGTGGCTTTATAGCACAGGAAGTGGTAGAAGCGGCTAAAAAAGCTAATTATAATTTTAATGGGATTCATACCCCTGAAAATGAAAATGATAATTATAGTCTAGCATACAGTGAGTTTGTTGTACCCTTGGTAAAAGGGATGCAAGAGCAGCAAAAAATGATTGAAAATTTGCAACAGCAGGTCAATGATCTTCAAAAAAAGCTGGAATCAAAATTTACAAATAATCAATCTGTGCTAGTTTCATCGATGGAACAAAATGTACCCAATCCTTTTTCTCGGGAAACGGAAATTAAATATAATATAGTTGGACAGTTTAGAAGCGCTCATATTGTTATCTACGATTTGTCAGGTAAACAGATTAAAACTGTACCGATTAAACAGGCTGGTGCTTCTTCTGTCATAATAACTTCCGATCAGTTGGTAGCAGGTCTATATATGTATTCTATATGGGTAGATGGTAAGCTGATTGACTCAAAACGAATGGTTGTTACAAATTAATAGTGTCTTAATGATGATATGGGCTGTTTATAATTTTTAAACAGCCTTTTAAATTTCTAATTATACCTGAACATAACTGATTTTACGTTAAGGAATATATTCCGTAAGAAATTTTAGGTATCTCATATCAGAATTGGGTAATAGGAGTTACCTGGACTTTTGATGGAGTAATGTGGGCAGGGCAGAAATTAGGTTAATAAATAATTTACCTATTACTCTAATATTGATTTTTAAAATTAATGCTAGAATATTTTTCTTAAAACATTGGTACTTTATTTTTCGTTTTGCTTAGATTAAAGATAGTTTCATTAGGATAATGCCCTTTAGCTCATTCTATGTAAAAAAATAAGTTTCAATATTTCTTTTACATAGAATGTTATTTGTATTTTAAATATTCCTTTATCAGTCATTATATTTTATTATTGAATTTTAAGTTCTTCTTTTTCATATATTTACATGAAATATTAATGATTTATGAAGAAAAAAGTTGTTCTTGTTCAGGATAATGAAGATATCCTGGATATAATGGATCAGGTTTTGACGGAGGAAGGTTTTGATGTAATTCCATCATTAACAACAGAGTCTATCGAAAAAATTGACGAGATTGAGCCTGATATAGTGATTGTAGATGATCATATCAAAGGAAACAAGAAAGGCTCAGAGGTTATTGAAGATCTGAAATCTGAGCCAGAAACAGAAGATCTATCGGCTGTTCTGACTTCCACTTCTCATAACTTACCTAAGGAAGCAAGGGATTGCAAAGCAGATGACTATATTAGAAAACCATTTGATATTGATGATATGATAGAGGTGGTGAAAAAAAATTCGTAATTCTTAGGTCATGTTTATAATATGATTCTTTTCACTCAAAAGTAAATTGACACTGAATGAGGTTAATAAGTTATTTCGTTATATTTAAACAGCCTTGTAATGAATAAAGTCTATTTTAATCCTAATTCATCATCAGTTCATTTTTAGGTGATTAATTTTGGTACTAACCATTTTAATGTATTTGGGTCATCAAATTATTATTTCAATTGAAAATAAATTCATAATTTTTTTAGTAATCGATATTTCATTGGATATTCTTGGAGAAAGTGATTGTTGTTTTTTTCTTATATATTATATTTCCTGCTCTTCATTCTTCAACTTAAGAGCAGAATCATAAATTTTTCTTTAATCCTTTCACATATTAAAATAATGATTTTAACTTATAGATGTAAATAGGAGCGCTTTGTCATTAATTAATAAATTCCAAAATTTTAGGAATATCAGAATTTTTATATTCGGAGTATAGGTGAGTGTGAAATTCATTGAGTTTTTTTAGTATTCTCAGAAGTTCATTCTTTTCTTTTTCGGTTAATTTTCCGGATAAGATCTTAGAAGTCTTGTTGACATTGGCTACTGATTCATGAAATGTTTTCTCCCCTTTTTCTGTAAGATTAAGTCGTTTACTTCTTTTATCTTCTACGTCGTTTTTTTCTTCTAAAAGCCCGGCTTCTAGTAACCTTTTAATAATCTGGGTTCCTGTTTGTTTTTCGTGACCATTTCTTTCTATCAGTTGAATTTTTGTAAGATCAGGCTCATCTTTAAGTCGGTATAAATAAGTGAATTCTTCATTGGCTAAATCTGGGAAATCACTTAAGCCTTTTCTTATCAGAAGCTTAGAGTATCTTCCTAATAACAATATTTGTTTGCAGATTTCGTTTTCGGTAAATGATACTTGATGATTTTCATTTTTAAAAAGCTTGGTCGGGCTCTCTTCTGCATATTTTTTATCATTCATCCAAACACGGAAATCTTCCACATTACAATTGGGTTTGTAGGAGTCAGAATTTTCAAAATCTTTTACTTCGAGCAGAAGATTGATAAAAAAATCAGTTTGCATAGTTTAAATTTAAGGTAAAGATATTTGTTTTTTTCAGTTCATCAAAGTTTAATATTTCCCATGCCGCCGTCAATTCCTATGATTTGTCCTGTGATCCAAGATGCTTTGGAGGATAATAAAAATTCAGCCATTTTTGCTATTTCTTCTGCATTTCCGATTCTCTGTAATGGATGTCTTTTGGCAGAAGCTTCCCGTTTTTCAGGAGTGGAAAGCAGTTGTGAGGCAAGAGAGGTATCTGTTAATGAAGGAGCAATTGCATTAACTCTTATCTTTTGATTAGAAAATTCCGCGGCAAGACTTTTTGTTAAACCTTCTACAGCGCTTTTACTTGATGCAATAGAAGAGTGAAAAGGCATTCCTAATTTAGCAGCTACAGAACTGAATAATACAATAGAGGCATCTTCGGATTTTTTCAAATTCGGAAGCAATTTTTGGATACATGTAACGGCGCCAAGAACATTAATTTCAAAATCATTTTTAAAGTCATCAGAGGTAAGTCGGTTAAAAGGTTTCAGATTGATACTTCCTGGTGCATACACTAAGCCGTCAACAATATCCGGGAAATTAATATCGTCAAGATTTCCATTAACAATATTCATTTGATGAAATTCAATACTAAGATTTTGAACTTCAGGATTAGAACTTCTTGAAATGCCAATAATGTGATTGCTTTCTGATAATAACTTTGCAGTGGCAAATCCAATTCCCTGACCGCAGCCAATGATCACTATATTTTTCATTTGGTTATATTTAATTTTACAATTAGTTTAATGTATTCTAGATCAAATTTTATCGTTTTGAAATTTTATTATGGCTTATTGTTCGTTGTCTGCTGCATTTAAATCGGTCCATTTCCAGGCTTCTTTTCTTTGCATGTTTATGACTGATTCCTGAGTTGACTCTTTTTCTCCAAAGCTTAAAACTTGAAGATTTAAGCTCTGAACGCATCACTTCAATGACTTCCGATTCGCTGATGCCAAATTGAAATTCTATGGCTTCAAAAGGGGTTCGGTCTTCCCATGCCATTTCAATGATACGGTCTGTTTGTTCTGTAGTAAATTGCTTCAGCATTCTTATAAATTTTCCATAAGTTGTATTGCTTCTTTAAAATGAGCTGACTTCTTTTCTTCAGGCATCTTGTCGAGTGTTCTCAACATCATTCCAAGCCTTGGATTGGTTTTGAAAAATGTACGGTTATCATTGATGAAACTCCAAAAAAGGGCATCCCATTGTTCTGTCCATTTTCCATCAGAATAATCACTCATTTTTTTGATATAATTACTTCCGCTGATATAAGGTTTAGTACTCATTTTCCCACCATCAGAGAAACTACTCATCCCATACACATTCGGAACCATCACCCAATCGTATGAATCAATAAATAATTCCATAAACCATTGATAAACCTCATGAGGATTGAATTTGCAGAGATTCATAAAATTGGCGAAAATCATTAGCCTTTCGATATGGTGAGCATATCCCGTTTGCAAGACCTTCAAAATACTACTGTCAATAGGTTTAATATTTGTTTCGGCGGTGTAAAACGATGTAGGAAGAGGGCGGGTATGCTTCCAGTAATTTTTATTTCTCTGGAAACTTCCCTGATAGAGATAAACACCCCGCACAAATTCTCTCCAGCCTAAAATCTGTCTCACAAAGCCCTCAAGAGAATTGATCGGAATACTATATTCTTTCGCATAATTTATAGATTTTTCTAATACATGTACAGCAGTCAAGAGGCCGATGTTAAGCAAAGGAGAAAGTACACTGTGATGAAGAAAATGCTCATGCTCCACAATACTGTCTTCATAAATCCCGAATTCTGAAAAACGCTGTTCCAGAAATTGATTTAACCAGTTTTCAGCTTCATCAAAAGTAACAGGATAAAGTTGATAAGAAGTCAGATTACCGTAGTTTTCACTGTAATGTTTTTCCGTATATTTTTTTGCTTCTTCATAATATTTGCTGTTTTCCGGGAAATGTAGGGCTGGGGCTTTTTTATGTTTAGGATATTTCTTTCTGTTCTCTGCATCGAAAGTCCATTTTCCGCCCAAAGGTTTCCCTGCACTCATCAAAATATTCCGGGATATTCTTTGCTGTTTGTAAAAATCGGTCTGATGATAAAATTCTTTACCTTCGAAATAATCTTTTAGATCATCTCTTGTATTAATGAATAATGGGGTGTCAAGAATATCCAATTCCAATTTTGTTTGTCTGATTCTTTTCTCCAGCCAGTTGTCGCAAACATCAGTGATGATGATTTTTTGGTATTTCTCTTTTTCTAAATTGATGATCAGATTCTGAATATCAGATAATTCTGATGTACTTTCTATGTAATGAACTCTGAATCCGGATTTAATCAAATAATCTTCATAAAATTTCATGCTGGCTCTATGAAGAGCAATTTTTTGTTTATGAAAAGCATATTGTTTGAAAAATAGAAATTCCTCCACCAAAAAAACAGGCTGATCTTTATCCAAATAATCAGTGTCTTTAAAAAGCTGATGGGGAAATATCAATTGTGCAATATATGATTTTATTGTAGGCATAATTCAGGATTTTAATTAAATCTTTTGTGCATCTGATGATATTGATTTTTTATTTTTTCGGCATTTTTCACTGCAGTATTTTACATCATCCCAATTTTTTTTCCACTTTTTTCGCCAGTTAAAAGATAATCCGCAGACTTCACAAATTTTTGAAGGTAAATTGGCAGGCATTTAGAGGATGAATTTTTTATAATTATTAATCACAATATCTTTTGCTCTCAAATCGTGCATCATATTATATAAGCCAAAAAAAGTTCTGTTCAGATAAATAAAATGTTTAGAACCTCTATTGGTATTCATTTCTTTTATATCGCTGAGTTTTGCATAACGTTGCCCAATATCTGCAATTTCCTGAAAGAATTTTTCATCAGAAAAGTCAAATTTTTCACTGTTAAAAGGTCTTGTAAATAATTCAAGCAATTCGTAGAAAAGTTTGGTGAAAAATTCCTGTTCCCGCTGAGAATCATCATTACGTAAGATTTCAAGCTGATATAATTTTTCTCTGTAAAATTCAGCATTATTCAAATTCTCCGTTTTAGCTAATTCAAAATAAGGTTTGTAGAAATCGTTCGGAATTTCCTTTATACATCCAAAATCGATAACGAGTAATTTTATGTCATCAGAGATCAGAAAATTTCCAGGATGAGGATCTGCATGAACCTGTTTTAAAATGTGCATTTGGTACATATAAAAATCCCAAAGTGTTTGTCCTATTTTATTTAGATCTTCTTGAGAGTTTTCTAGTTTTGTAAACTCTGAAAAGTGTTTTCCGCTCAGCCAGTCCATTGTGATTATCTTTTCACAAGAAAACTCAGGATAGTATTGAGGAAATTGAGTGTTTGGCAGATGACTGCATTTTTCAACAATGTACTGACTTCTTTTCAGTTCCAGATTATAATCTGTTTCCTCAAACAGTTTGCTTTCAACTTCTTGAAAATAAGATTCTGAACCTTCTTTTTTGATGTTGAACATTTTCATGGCGATGGGTTTTACCATTTTCAAATCACTGGAAATACTTTCTCTTACTCCGGGATATTGAATTTTTACAGCAAAATTTTTATCTCTTTTTTTAGCTTTGTGCACTTGCCCAATACTTGCTGCATTCACAGATTCTGTAGTAAATTCATCAAATATGTCTTCTGGGTTTTTTCCAAAATATTTTCTAAAAGTTTTCTTTACCAAACCTCCGGAAAGGGGAGGTACTGAAAATTGAGACAATGAAAATTTGTCTACATAAGCTTGAGGCAAAATGTTTTTCTCCATACTCAACATCTGTGCTACTTTTAAGGCAGAACCTTTTAGCTCTTTAAGAGAATCGTAGATGTCTGTTGCATTTTCTTCATTGAGGGTTTTAAGGGCTTCCTCTTCGTTTTTATCTTTTGTTATTTTATTACCGTAGTACTTGATGTAATTGACCCCAACTTTTGCTCCGGCTTTCAACAAACTGCTTGTTCTTTCTAACTTTCCTGTTGGTATTTTATTGAGTGTTTTCATTTAACTTTTTTTGAATGTTTCTTTGAATAAAAATTTTCCAAGATCAAGTACCTTTCGCAAAGGTTCATTATCCATTAACTCAAACCCGGTATCAATTGTTTTCTCAATGAATAGATCTGTTTTTTCAAAGGAAGGCGAAGTGTCTTTTTTCCAAAACTCAATGACTGAAACCAGGTGCAACCATAATGCTTCTTCTCTAGCTTTTTCGTGTAGGTTTTTTATATCATTTTTGGCTTTCTTCAATATTTCCCAGTCATTAAAGTCTAATGTTTTAATATAATTACGGTGTGTTTCTTTGAGGTGATTCGAAATTTTTGCAGCATGCAATTTATCATTTCCCAATATCATAAGAACCAATGATCTGTTCATTGTTAAATTTTCAAAGAAGATAAAATAAACATTCAATAGTTTTTCTTTTGAAGTGACTGCCTCTGAATCATTCACTTGTGCAGCCAATTCTATCGATTTGGTAAAAAGACTAGCGAGCATCTGTTTTTCTATCTGCTCAAAACTTGAAAAGTAATCATAAAAATCTTTTTCTTCGAAATCATTGTCCTTAGCAAAACGATAAATATTTTTAGGCCGTTCTGCATGATTCAATATATAATCACCATACAATTCAAATAGTTTGTCTTCAGTAATCTGATTTTCCTTTTCCATTTTAAATTTTATTTAAAACAAATTTAGTAATTTATTTTACTATTTAAATTAATAATGTATAAATTTGTACTATATAAATGATTCAAAATATAACTAATGTTGAAAATACAGGCTCAATCTAATATACCCACAGATTTTGGAATGTTTACCGTTTATGCATTTTCTGAAAATGAAAATGACTGGAGTCCTCATTTGGTATGGGTCGCTGAAAAAACAGATTTTAATACTATTGTTAATGTACGCTTCCATTCGGAGTGTATAACTGGAGAAGTTTTTCATTCCAGGAAGTGTGAATGTGGACAACAACTGGATGCTACAATGAAATTTTTATCAGAAAACGGAGGTATTTTAATTTATTTAAGACAGGAAGGAAGAAATATTGGGATTATTAACAAACTAAAAGCATATGCTCTTCAGGAGCAAGGTCTTGATACGGTAGAGGCCAATTTGAGACTGGGTCTGCCGGCAGATGGTAGAAATTTTGATGTAGGAATTCAGATACTGAAAATTCTCAATGTCTTTAAAGTTAATTTACTCACCAATAATCCTGAAAAATTAAAGGTATTTAATAATAGCGGGATTTTACTTAATGAAAGAATTCCTTTGGAAATTGAATCTAATCCAATCAATGAATCTTATCTTACTACAAAGAAAGATTATTTCGGTCATCTTTTGGATAAGCTTTAATTTTTCTATTGGTATCATAAAATGTTTATGTAAATTATTAAAAATAATATTTTATATGAAAAAAATATTACTCACAGGAGCAACTGGTTACATCGGCAAAAGAATGATCAGTGTAATTGCAGAGAATGGCTATAAAGTGGTTTGCTGCAGTCGTGATGTCAGTCGTTTTTCAAAGCCAGATGGAATCAAAGATGATTTGATAGAAGTAATTGAGGTTGATTTTCTGAAAGAAGAAACATTGAAGAATATTCCGTATGATATTTCCGGCGCCTATTACTTGATGCATTCTATGAGTACAAGTGATGATTATGAAGAATCTGAAAAGACTTGCGCTCAGAATTTTGTTTCTGCTATTGAGAAAACCCAGTGTGAGCATATTATATATTTATCAGGATTGGTGAACCAAAAAGAATTATCAAAACATCTTAATTCAAGATTTAACGTGGAAAAGTTATTGATTGAATGTGAAATTGCTGTTACTGTTTTGCGGGCTGGAATTATCATCGGTTCTGGGAGTGCCTCCTTTGAGATAATCCGTGATCTTGTTGAAAAGTTGCCTGTGATGATTACTCCTAGATGGCTTAATACGAAATGCCAACCGATAGGTATTGCGAATGTTTTGGATTTTCTCATTTTCACTCTGTTCAAGAAGGAAACGTACCATAAAAGTTTTGATATTGGCTGTGATAATGTTCTTACTTACAAAGAAATATTGATGGGTTACGCCAATGTGCGCGGTTTAAAACGAAGCATTTTTATTTTACCGGTAATGACACCAAAATTATCATCTTACTGGCTGTATTTTATCACTTCAACATCTTATAATCTGGCAAGTTCATTGGTAGGAAGTATGAAAATTGAAGTTGTTTGCAAGGACGAAAGTTTATCTCAGATTAAAAAAATAACCGGAGTTACCCCTTTTTCATATAGGGAGGCTTTGGAGAGAACGATGGCTAAAATTCAGGCCAACGAAATACTTTCTAGTTGGAAAGACAGCTTTATCAGCAGCAGAAATGACTCCTCACTCAAAGAATATATCGAAGTGCCTCATTTTGGATGTTTTAAGGATGTTAGGAGCGCAAAATATGATGACAAGGAAAAATGTCTTGACCGTGTTTTTGGAGTGGGAGGAAACAATGGTTGGTATGGACAAGGTCTTTGGAAGATAAGAGGCTATATGGATGTTTTGGTTGGTGGTCCTGGTCTTAGAAGAGGAAGAACACACCCTTTACAACTTCACGAAGGCGACGCTTTGGATTTCTGGCGTGTTATTTATGCCAATAGAGAAGAAGGTAAATTAATCCTTTTTGCTGAAATGAAATTACCCGGAGAAGCTTGGCTTATGTTCAAATTATACAAAGGAAAGCTTTGGCAGAAAGCTGTCTTTCGACCAAGAGGGTTGTGGGGAAGATTGTATTGGTATTCTGTATTACCGTTTCATGGATTGATTTTCAAAGGGATGGTAAGAAAATTGGCTATTGATCGTTAAAAATATTAATACAATAGCTTATATTTGAGTTTTATAGTCAATTTTAAAACGATAATATGCCCATAATTAGAAGTTCAGACCAAAAGAATAAGAGACTTGAGGAATTCTACAAAGAATTGACAAGTGACAATGCAACTATGGTTGAAAATGAAATTGGAAAGGTAATGTTCGATTTTATTTCAATGGTAAACGAAACTTTTATTAAAACGACATTATATGGATTGACTTCTCATTATTCGCTTTTAATTCAAGCAACAGACAGTTGGGAAGATGGTTGGTTTGTGAGGGTTTATAGTATCGGAGACAAAAAATTCCAATTTGAATATAAAATGTCTAAAAATCAAAGTCCTTGGAATTATGCCGTCGTTAAAGGACAGGCAAACACAATTTACGAAGCAAAAGACTTTCTTATTATTGCAATGACTGAAAGTGAAGGCTGGTCAGACAATAAAGAATTGAGAAAACTCTATAACAAGTTAAAAGATAGAAAAACAGAAAAGACGAAATTTACATTGTGGTTAGAATTTGAAGAATTTGACTCAACAAATTGGGACAAAGAAAATGAGTTCTGCAATATTCATGTTGACCTGGAAGACGGGCGACACTATGGTCTTAACGTTTGGACATACAGTTTTTTAGAAACTGCAATTAGTGAAGACGAGAAAACAGGACAAAATTTAAGTGGACTTTATCAAAAGCCACCAGACTTATTTGTAAAAGAACTAACAAGAGAATGTATTCAACAAACAATTGAAGACTTGCTCAAAATGGGTAATTTAGAAAAAGTATTGAACCCAAGTATATATGATAAACAGCAGGAAAAATAAAAAACTGGCTATAATAGCTGTTTCAGGTAATTGCAAATTTTGTAGTGAATTCATCTTTACGCTTCGCAAGAAGTTTTATCTTTAATCGGCTAATATAAACTTTGGAAGTTCGCAACTGTATGAAGAGGCGGAATGTTGTGTGTAGTTTTCGAATGGCAAAAATAACTAATGAAAATATGGTGGCAATTTGGGAATTAAATAGTGATGATTATTTAGCTCCTTAAAGACAGATCGAATTGGAAGAATTGATTGGGATTTTAAAACGAACAAAAGCTAATGATAGTTTGTATAATGCGTATTTCCAAAATAGTTATAAATTAACAGTTTATGAACGAGAGCAAATTGGTTGTAGATTAGCTAAAAAAGTAAGAATAAAAAAGAGTAAGGGTTAAAGTCTGTTGGATACATTAATTTTTTGTTTTGCAGCTCTAAATAGATGTTTTTAATCCAATTAATATTCCCTACTCTTTTTTGGTAACATTTTTAAAGAGGCTTATAAACTTAAATAAAAATATCATATGGATATGAAGAGTATAGAAGATTTAGTCGATTCACTTCTTAAAGAAACTAAAGATTTGGATTTTCTAATCTGTGAATTGAATAAAAATAAATTTTCTCAAGGAGAAACTCATTTTATTCTAAATAAAAAATTTAAGAATATTTATTCCTTTCAAGAAATTGGAGAAAAAATAATAAATTCTCATTGTTGGAAAAAAATGTTAAATGAGAATTTATTAATTGAAAATAATATAATTGATTTTTTAGAAAAAGAGGATTAAATAACTCCTAATTCTTTTAGAGCCTGTTTAAATTTTATTGAGTAATAATTTTATAGCAGATAATTTGACCATGTTTTCAGAGGATTCCATTAGAAGTTCATAGTTTCTGCATA
>NZ_FRAV01000060.1 GCF_900142445.1 Chryseobacterium polytrichastri
ATGTAGAATTTGGTTTTCTTCTTCAAATTTTACAATCTCAAAATATTCAATCAACAGTTCAGGTAAAAATAATTTAAGCAGTTCGGCATCATTTAGCATTATACAAAAATAGCATTTTTTATTTTCTCCCCAACTTTTGAGACTGATCCATGATATACTGTGTAGGGTGAATTTGTTTTGAAACCTTCATATAAAGAAGTATTTTTCAAAAAAAATAAAAATGAAGGAAAAATATACAGTTCCCTTGATTTTAATGATCATTCTTTGCCTTAGCTCTTGCATAAGAAAGACACATGGGAATTCAGATGATCTTCAGAACAAAGTATTGCTTACTCTGATTGATAAAAGGTTGCAGGTGGCTCCATTAGTAGCTAAAAGTAAATGGAATACCCAAAAGCCTATAGACGATCCGGTTCGGGAGAAGATTATTCTGGATAGTGTAGAAGTGAAAGCGGAAAAAATGAATATTGACACAAGATTGGCATCTGCATTTTTTCAGGCTCAGTTTGAAGCTGGAAAAATGGAGCAGAGAAGGCTTCATAAAGAATGGAAGTCTCAAAATCAGGGATTGTTTGATCCTGTTCCTGATTTAGCAACAGAAGTTCGTCCTGTTTTAGATAATCTTACGCCGCAACTGTTAATAGAACTTAAAAAGCTTAATACGCAGTCAGAGTATTGTAAATCATTAGGGACTTTAAAAACGGATGCGCGTAAAACAATAGATTCCCGATTCAGTGATGAGATTGTAAACGTTGCCATTGAGCCAATTGAAAAGTATTGCAGAGAGCATTAATGATAAGGTGTTCGTTTGTCATAAAAATTTTCGTTAAATTCGTATAAAATAAATTCTTGATGAATATCCTTTTATTGGAAGATGATCTTATCCTTTCTGCAGAACTTTGTAAGTTTTTAGAATCAAACAATTTTATATGTGACAAAATTTATGACGGTGAAACTTTTCTTCGTCAGATTAAAAACAATACATATGATTTGTATCTGCTGGATATTAATGTTCCAAAAATAAACGGACTGGATGTTTGCCAGACAATTCGTTCTTTCGATAAAAACACGCCTATCATCATGATTTCTGCTTACGGTGATCTTTCAGATAAAAAAGATGCGTTTACCAGATTGGCAGATGATTATTTGGTGAAGCCTTTTCAGTTTGAAGAATTACTTCTTCGTATGAATTCTTTGTTAAGAAGAAAGGCGCCTTCTGAAAATATAGATCAGGATATTCTTAGAATCGATGATTTAATTATTAATAAAACCGAACAGAAAGTGTTTCGCGCAGGAAATGAAATTGCACTTACCCTAAAGGAATTCCAATTGTTAGTTTATTTGGCGGAAGCGCAGGGAAGAACGGTTTCTAAACAGCAGATTACAGAAAATGTTTGGGAGCATAACTTTAATACCAATACCAATACGGTAGAGGTTTATATTAATTTCTTAAGAAAGAAAATTGATAAAGATTTTAAAGTTAAATTAATTCACACACGTTCCGGATTCGGATATTATTTAAGCTCATTATAAATGTCTTTAAAAAGAAAGATAGCACTCAATCTAAGTATCGCCTTTTCATTACTGTTTGGTATTGTAATGCTGATTATTTATATGTCTTTTAATGATTTTAGGAGAGATGAATTTAAAGAAAGATTTAGGCAGAGGTTAGAATTCACCACACATTTTATTTCAAAATCAAAAGACTTTGAGGAAGAGGCTCCTATTTTTTTTAATGAAAACTCGGATAATATTCTTCTTAATGAGACTATATTAATTTTTAACGCACAAAAAGAGCTCATCTACAGTACTATTAAAGACCGAAATGTCACTTGGGATAGTGCTTTACTAAAAGAGTTGGATGAGAAAAAAATTATTTATAGCGAAAAAACAGTTCCAGAAATCTATGCGGCCCTGAGGAAAATTAATGGTGAAGAATATTATATTCTCACCAGTGCATTAGACACCAATGGGAAATCTAAACTAAGCTATTTAAAGTATCTTCTTGTTGCTGCTTATGTAATGAGTACGCTTCTTATTTGGTTTTTTAGTTATTATTTTATGGGACAGTTCCTTCGTCCGCTGGAAGATTTAAATAAAGAGATCTCAGAAGTTACGGCTCATAAATTAACCACACAGATTCCGGTACAGGAGTCGGATGACGAAATAAGTATTCTTGCACAATCTTTTAATACCATGATCGTACGACTGAATGATGTATTTCAGTCTCAAAAAGATTTTACGGCAAGTGCGTCGCATGAGATCCGTACACCAATTACAAGAATGTCTTTTCAACTCGAAAATTTAATTAAACTTCAACAGCATTCTCCGGAAACCCTGTCTTCATTAAAGAGAATTCAGCAGGATGTATATCAATTGTCTGATCTAACGAATTCTTTACTGCTCCTTACAAAATTTGATAAAGAGAATATTCAAAGTATTTATGAGGAAGTAAGAATTGATGAAGTTATATTTGGGGCTTTTGAAACGATAGAAAAGAGTTATCCACATTTGAAAATGGATTTTCTTATATCAGAGGATACTTCTGATGAAGCTGTTCTTGTTATAAACGGTATACATTCTTTACTAGAGATTGTATTCATTAATCTGTTTAAGAACGCTGCAGTATATTCAAATAATATGGAGGTTGATGTGTTGATCACAGAGACAGCTTCCGACCTTATTGTAGATGTTATTTCTCAAGGAAATACCATTCCGGAGGAAGAACAATCTAAATTATTTGAGGCATTTATGAGAGGAAATAACTCTCAAAACATTTCTGGTTCTGGTCTTGGACTCCGTATTGTAAAGAGAATTTTAGAATATCACGGAGCAAATATTTTTTATTCTTCACCACTTGATGATATTAACAAATTTAGTATTATCTTCAATAAGTAAAATTTAATTTTATTTTAAGGCTCCTTTAAGTTCGTTTTAATCGAGCCACAGGTACTTTGTATAATATATAATTAAAATTGAAAGAATGAACAAAATTGCAGGACTGTTCGTTGTCATTTCCTCATTCATGACAGCACAACAGCAGCAAATGTCTCTCCTGGATTGCGAAAATGCTTTCCAGACGAACAATTTACAGCTGCTCGCCGAACAATACAATATCAATATGGCTGATGCAGATATTCTGCAAGCCAAGATATGGGAACTTCCACAACTTAGCGGACAAGTTAATGCCTATAATCCCGAGGGAAGAAAAGTATTTGATATAGGAAGCTCCAAGGGAGCACAGGTAACCCAGCTAATCTATATGGGTGGGAAAAAGAAAAACGAAATTGCTTTTGCAAAATCAAGTAAAGAACTTGCTCAACTTCAATTTTCTCAACTTCTTGTTGAACTTCGGACGCAACTTCATACCACTTACTACAATCTTTACTACGAAAAATTAAAGCTGGAAAATACAAACAAGCAGCTGGGATATATGAATGATTTGCTGAGTGCTTACAAAGTGCAGTCAGCGAAAGGAAATGTATCGTTAAAAGATGAGGTGAGGTTGCAGAGCATTGTGATACAATTAAACAATGACAAGATAGGAATCAATAAAGATATTCTGGAGTTCGAACAAAATCTAAAAGTTTTAACGGGAATCACCGATGATATTGAGCCACAGCTTTCTGATGCTGAGGCTAAAGATATATTGGCTGCTCAACCTTTTGGGCAAGAAGATGAGCTGAAAAAGAAAGCGCTTGAAAATAATGCAGATTATTTATATAATATAAAATTAATAGACAACAGCAAGTTGTATGCTCAGTGGCAGAAGTCTTTAAATGTTCCTGATTTAAATGTAGGCGCAGGGTGGGATCAGAACGGAGGTACATTTAAAAATGAGGTTAATCTATTGGTGGGCATTCCAATTCCTTTATGGAAAAGCAATCAGGGGAATGTAGAAAAAGCAAATTATGCGATTAAGCAAAATCAAAAAAATGCAGACTACCAAAAATTAAATCTTGAGACTAAAGTACAGTCTGCTTATAAAACATGGAAAGGACAATATGATCAGCTGGCAGAGATAAAAACAAGTGATCTTAGTAATCTGGAGCTTGTTTATAACGGAATGCTTAAAAACTTCAGAAACGGAAACGTTAGTCTTATAGAATTTACAGATTTCATGGAAAGCTACAGACAGACAGCTCTTCAGATTTATGATATGAAAAATGAGATCATGCAGTCGGCAGAACAACTTAATCAATTAGTACAAACTAAAATCTTCTATTAAAAATGAAAAAATATATAATTCCTGTATTTGTGGCCTTGTTCCTATTGTCTTGTTCTAAAAAAGAAGAAGAAAAAGCACCACAAGCCAAAAAAGGTTTTGAACTGAGCAACACGATGCTAAAATCTATTACGTTAGCAAAAGTGGAGAAAAAATATATAGAAGATATCTATAGTTTCTACGGTAAAATATCTGCTGACAAAAACAGCTACATTGATGTTTTTCCTTTGGTAGGAGGAAACGTAATGAGTGTAAATGTTGAGTTGGGAGATTATGTGAAAAAAGGTCAGGTGATGGCTACCATTAGAAGTACCGAATTGGCAGAAGTACAAAAAGATGTAAGTGATGCAAAGACAGATTTGGTTGTTGCACAGAATAATCTGCGTGTTGCCAAAGAAATGTACGAGGGCAAACTAACGACTGAGAGAGAGGTACTGGAAGCAAAAAGTCAATTGCAGAAAGCACAGGATCAGATGCAGAGATCTAATGCGGTAAGTACCGTATATAATGTTAAGAAAGGGAATATTTACAGTGTTACTGCTCCAATTAGCGGATATGTTGTTCAGAAAAGCATCAACAAAGATATGCAGCTGAGAAGTGACAGAAGCGACAATATTTTTGATGTTGCCAATACTTCCAACGTTTGGGCAATCATGAACGTTAATGAATCTGATATTGATAAAATTAACCTTGGCATGAAAGCACAGGTTTCTACCTTATCTTATCCGGATAAAGTATTTGATGGAAAAATTGATAAGATATTCAAAATCATAGATCCTCAAACCAATACAATGCAGGCAAGAGTGGTATTAGATAATGCCAACGGATTATTGATTCCTGAAAGTAAAGCAACGATTAAAGTATCTAGCTCGGAAAATAATACAGCACTAACGGTTCCTTCTAAAGCTGTTATTTTTGATGATAATAGAAGTTTTGTAGTAATCTATAAATCAAGAGCAGATTTAAAAGTACAAGAAGTGAAAGTATTGAAGCAGGTGGGGGATGTTACTTATATTTCCGATGGACTGTTTGAGGGAGAGCAAGTCATTACCAATAATCAGTTATTGATATATCGTTCACTAAATAATTAATTATGGGAAGCATGAAAAAAATATTAGCATTCAGCTCAGCTTTTTCATCAGCTTTTTCATATTTGTTGGCACAAGAGAAGCCCGAGGACAGCTTAAAGAATAAGCTCAATATAGGATTTCAGGCAACAGTTATCAGTCAGTATCATCCTAAATTTTCTGCAGATTATTCAGGAGATAATAGCTTACAGCCTAATGATGAGTCTGCTACTTCTTTAACGTCAACATTATATGTTAATTACCATTTTAATAAAAATACCCAAATCATCTTTAATCCTGAAGTTGCAGGTGGAAAAGGACTAAGCGGAGCAACAGGAGTTGCAGGATTTCCGAATGGTGAAGTTTTCAGAGTGGGAGAGCCAACCCCTAAAGTTTATATTGCAAGATTAGCTTTAGAAAAAAGGTTTGACCTTAAAAATGATAATCAGTTACGATTTGTTGTTGGAAAATATTGCTTAGCAGATTACTTTGATACTAATCCTATAGCACATGATCCCAGATCGCAGTTTATGAATTGGTCTTTGATGAATACAGGTGCTTGGGATTACCCAGCTAATGTCAGAGGCTATACCATGGGATTGCTTGCGGAATATGCATTTAAGAACAATTGGTCAGTAAGAGCAAATTATGCACTGGAACCTACCACTGCGAATGGAGCAGATTTAAGCTACAAAATGGGAAAAGATTTTGGGCTGACATTTGAGATCCAAAAAGATTTTTACAAAGATGGAGATTTGTTCACAAGAGTTATGTTGCTTGGCTATCGAAACCAAGCCCCGATGGCTCCTTACAGATTAGCAATACAGGAGAATGTAGATTTGGGAGATGTAAGAGGTGTGAGAAATACAAAGTATGGACTTTCACTTAACGTTTATCAAAAGTTGTCAAAAAATGTTTCAGGTTTTATCAGAACTTCTTGGAATGATGGTAAAAATGAAACGTGGGCTTTTACTGAGATTGATAATAGTTTGAGTGGAGGAGTAAACTTAAATGGTAGACTCTGGAATAGACCAGATGATACTATTGGAGTTGCGATAGTTACCAACGGAATTTCAAAAGACCATCAACATTATCTTAAAGATGGGCACTATGGATTTATCATTGGAGATGGAAATCTTAATTACGGAAGAGAGACAGCATTGGAAGCGTATTATAATGTTTGTTTTATGAAATATTATAATCTTTCTGCAGACTATCAATTTGTAAATAATCCAGCGTATAATCAATCAAGAGGACCTGTTAGTTTTTTTAGTCTTCGTTTTCACATTCAGATTTAGTATATAGTTATGAATAAATTTATTAAAAATATAATTGCTTTTTCACTTAAAAATAAAGCATTTACCTTTATTTGGGTTGCTATTTTAGCGATTTCAGGATTTATAAGTTTCAAGAATATGCCAATTGAAGCTTTTCCCGATGTCACCAATACCCAAATTGTAATTATCACCCAATGGAACGGGCGAAGTGCCGAAGAAGTAGAACGATTTGTCACGACACCCATAGAATTGGCGATGAGCCCGGTTCAGAAAAAAACAAGTGTGAGAAGTACCACGATGTTTGGTCTTTCCATTGTTAAAATTCTGTTTGATGATGGGGTGGATGATACTTTTGCCAGAAATCAGGTCAATAACCAATTAAGAACAATCAACCTTCCTGATGATGTAGATCCTGAAGTGCAACCACCCTACGGGCCAACCGGTGAGATTTTCCGATATACGTTGGAGAGTAAAACAAAAGACTCCAGAGAATTATTAACCTTACAAAACTGGGTGGTAGACCGTGCATTGAGAGGAGTACCAGGAGTTGCCGATATCAACGTTTTTGGAGGTCAGGATAAAGTTTTTGAATTAAGTATCGATCCAAGAGCGTTGGATAAATACAACCTAACACCGTCTCAGGTATTAGATGCGGTTACCAAAAGTAACTTAAATGTAGGAGGTGATGTTATTGAGAAAAACGGACAGGCCTATGTGGTAAGAGGAATTGGATTGGTAAAATCCATTACTGATATTGGAAATATTACCATTCAGAATGACAGCGGAAACCCTGTTTTGGTTAAAAATGTTGCTGAGGTTCATGAAAGTTCAATGCCTAGAGTAGGACAGGCAGGATTGAATAATCATGAAGATACCGTAGAAGGAATTGTGGTAATGAGGAAAGGAGAAAACCCTCGTGATGTCTTGTTAGGAGTAAAAGCTAAAATTAAAGAGCTTAATGAAAAGGTCCTTCCGAAAGATGTGAAGATGGTGACTTTCTATGACCGTGATAACCTGATGGATTTCACAACACACACCGTAATGCATAACCTTATTGAAGGGATTGTATTGGTAACGGTCATCGTTTTGATTTTTATGGCAGACTGGCGAACGACATTAATTGTTTCCATCATCATTCCGCTATCCTTATTATTTGCATTTTTATGTTTAAAATTGGCGGGCATGAGCGCCAACTTACTGTCGCTGGGAGCAGTTGACTTTGGGATTATCATTGATGGAGCCGTCGTCATGGTGGAGGGTATTTTTGTAATGCTCGACCATAAAGCTAAAAAATATGGAACTGAAAAGTTTAACAAACTAGCAAAAGCTGGTTGGATTAAACAAACCGGAACAGGATTAGGAAAAGCGATCTTCTTTTCAAAATTAATTATCATTACATCTTTACTGCCTATTTTCTCATTTCAGAAAGTGGAAGGTAAAATGTTCTCACCTTTAGCCTTTACGTTAGGGTTTGCATTAATGGGTGCGTTGATTTTTACGTTGACCTTGGTTCCAGTTCTATCTCACATTCTATTAAATAAAAATGTTAGAGAAAAGAACAATCCTTTCGTTAATTTCTGGGATAGAATTGTTTTAAAAGGTTTCAGTTTTACATTTAAACATAAAAGGACGAGTTTAATTGTTGCCATTTCATTCTTGGCAGTAACTTTATTCTCAGGAAAATTTTTAGGGACAGAATTTTTACCGCAGTTAAATGAAGGTTCATTGTGGATTACTGCAGAAATGCCAATGAGTTCATCATTAAAAGAATCTTTAAAAACAGCTGATCTTTTGAAGAAAGACATTATGAGCTTCCCTGAAGTGACAGATGTTTTGGCGCAGACGGGTAGAAGTAATGACGGGACCGACCCCAACGGGTTTGGTTTTGTACAGTTTGCTGTCAACTTAAAACCTAAAGAAGAATGGAAACGAAACATTAGTTATGAACAATTGATTGAAGGAATTGACAAAAAGTTGAGAAACTACCAGGGAATTACCTTCAATTATTCACAGCCAATTTCAGACAACGTTGCAGAAGCAGTAGCAGGTTTTAAAGCTGAAAACGGAATTAAAATTTACGGAGATAATTTACAGACATTGGATAGATTGGCTGAGGAAGTTTTAAAGCAAATCAAAGATGTTGATGGGGTTAAAGATCCTGGAATTATTAAAAATATTGGTCAGCCCGAAGTAAGTGTTGTACTAGATAGAGATAAAATGGCTGCATACGGAGTAATGCCTGCTGATGCACAAGCGGTGTTGGAAATGGCATTTGGAGGGAAAACAGCTTCTGAAATGTTTGATGGAGAAAGAAAATTCCCAATCAGACTTCGTTATTCTCAACAATACAGAAAAGACGAAAATGATATCGCTGCATTGATGGTTCCTACACAGGATGGAGCGAAGATTCCATTAAAAGAGATCAGTACTATTGTTAAAGATAATGGGGCTGCATTTATTTATAGAGATGATATCAAACGTTATATCGGGGTGAAATTCTCGATTCGTGACCGAGATTTAGGAAGTACCATTGCAGATGCTCAGAAAAAAGTAGCCAATGTTGAACTTCCGGACGGATATTCTGTAGGCTGGACAGGGCAATTTGAGAATCAACAAAGAGCTTCACACAGATTGGCGCAAGTAGTTCCTGTAAGTATTGTGATGATTTTCTTCCTTTTATTTATCCTTTTTGGAAACATGAAAGATTCTCTTTTGGTATTAGCCAACGTACCTTTTGCATTGATCGGAGGAATTATTGCATTGCACGTTACCAGAATGAATTTCGGAATATCAGCGGGAGTTGGGATGATTGCTCTTTTAGGAATTTGTATTCAGAATGGGGTAATTCTTATCACCGAGTTCCATCAGAATGTCAAGGAAGGATTGAGTTTGGATGTGGCAATATTTAATGGAGTAAAATCCAGAACGAGACCTGTTGTGATGACTGCTTTAATGGCTTCGATTGGATTGATGCCTGCTGCATTGTCTACAGGAATTGGTTCAGAATCTCAAAAGCCTCTAGCCATCGTAATTATTGGTGGATTGATTACGGCAACGGTTTTAACATTATTAATCTTCCCTATTATTTTCTGGATATTCAACAGAACAAAGAAAACAGAACAGATCTAAGATCTAATTATTCTTTCATTTATATATAGTAAGAGAAGCGCGGAAAACATTGTTTTCCGCGCTTTTTAATATCGAAATAATTAATATGAATGTTAAAATCCGAGTCCTAGTGTAAAAGCTTTTACAGCATTGGGGTAATCAGCGATTGCTGTGGCAGCGCCTGATGTTGTATTGATTGAATATACTTTTGTGGATGCACCTACAGAAGCCATTAAATACGCTTTCTGGCTCATGCTTCCAATATCAAAACCATTGGCATTCGTAATATTGATGCCTAAAGATCCTGTTTCAACTAAAGTTCCATTGTTGGGTGGGTTTTGCTGATATAATTTATCGGTATTATGATCAATCACAAATAAAGTGGTTGTACTTGCACCTGCAAAATTATTGGTATATGCTGCAGCGCTTAATGCAGGAGATCCGGGATTTATGGTACCGTCTACAGCAGCTATTGTTCCGTCATTTGGGTTCAAACGTAGATTTTGTCCTGTATTGCTTACAACTCTTATTCTGTCTACTGTAGGGTTAAAATCAAATCCAAAATCGGTTCCTGAAAGTAAAGTCGTAAAAGGGGAGCTTCCTATTGCTGTAGCTGCTCCGGTCCCTAAATTAATGGTGTAGATTCTGCTTGAACTTCCCAATGCATACAATTGCCCGTTTAAAGGTCGGAAATCAATTCCTAATATATTTTCTCCACTTTGTAAACCTGCTACTGCTTTAGATACAGGCATTGGGCTGTTAGGATTAAATATCTGAAGATTATTAGAATTATCAATAGCATATGCAACTGCTTCTGTAGGAATAGCTAAGTCGAGAATAGGCTGCTGAAGAGCGCCAATATTTGTTGCTTTACCATTATTTAAATCTACCATGTGTAAATTGTTATTTAATGCTAATAAAGCTACACTGTTATCGTGTTTGATATCAAAAGCTGCCTGTCCTGTAAAGGTTGTTCCCAAGCTTCCCACTTCTACTAATGTTCCATTGTTGGGTGGGTCTTGTTTAAATAATTTTCCTGAAGTTACATCTATATCGTATAAGATCGTAGAAGAAGCTCCTGCTTTACTGTTGGTATAAGCAATCCCTGTAATAGAAGGAGATCCTGCGCCATTAATGTTGGTGTCTGTTGCAGCGATGGCTCCTGTTTCTGGGTGAAGACGCAAATTTTGTCCGGTATTACTTACCAAACGGATACGGTCTACAGTTGGGTTAAAATCAATTGAAGCAATAGTTCCTGAAATAGCTGGTGAAAATGCGGTGGCACTTACCACTCTGGCTGAAGAGTTAGCGGTATTAATGATGTATAATTTGCTTGCACTAGATAATGCATAAAGCTCGCCTGTTGCAGGTCTGAAATCAATACTTAACAGCTTTTCTCCGGAAGTAATTCCCGTAACAGCAGTCTTGGAAGAAAAGTTTTTAGGATTATTTGAATTGAAGGCTACAAGTTCATTCATGTTTGTTATTCCATATACCATAACATCCGGTCCTTTTATAATTTCTTCTGGTATAATGATATTATCATTGGAATTATCACATGAAAAAATTGTCGTTGCCAAAAATAAAGCGAGACAAATGTGTAATAGTTTTTTCATAATATTAATTTTTATAGGTTTATATTATGTACGAGAAAAAAAATAATACGGTTTTTTTGTGATAAATATTTATCGTTATGATTTTTTAACTTACCATAAAATATTAAGAATTAGCGAGATAGTTTAGAATTTTAAGAAAACGCGAATTAGGATTTTTTCAATCGAGAAATTTGTGTAAATTTGCAGTCTCAATACATAGAAATATAGGGTTTGTAATTCTTTGGATTTGAATGTTTAAATTTTTTTTAAATAAAAAGGTTTTGATATTTAAAAATTCATTATATTTGCACACCGAAAATTTGAATAAACAATAAATAAATAATTTTACATCATGGCAAAGGAAACGTTTAATCGTAACAAACCACACTTGAACATTGGTACTATTGGTCACGTTGACCATGGTAAAACTACACTTACTGCAGCGATTTCTGCTGTATTAGCGAGCAAAGGTCTTGCTGAGAAAAAAGATTTCTCTGCTATTGACTCTGCTCCAGAAGAAAAAGAAAGAGGTATTACTATCAATACGGCTCACATCGAGTACGAAACTGTAAATAGACATTACGCTCACGTTGACTGTCCAGGTCACGCGGATTACGTAAAGAACATGGTAACTGGTGCTGCTCAGATGGACGGTGCGATTGTAGTATGTGCTGCAACTGACGGACCAATGCCTCAGACTAGAGAGCACATCTTGCTTTGTCGTCAGGTAAATGTACCTAGAATTGTTGTTTTCATGAACAAAGTTGACATGGTGGATGATCCAGAATTGTTAGAGCTTGTTGAAATGGAACTTAGAGACTTATTGTCTACATATGACTTTGATGGAGATAACTCTCCAGTTATTCAAGGTTCTGCATTAGGTGCACTTACTGCTGCTACTGCAACTCCTGTTAACACAGAAGATCAGTGGTTCAAGAGTGTTGAAGAATTAATGGATGCTGTTGACGTATGGATCGAGCAACCTCCAAGAGATACTGATAAGCCATTCTTGATGCCAATTGAAGACGTATTCTCTATTACAGGTAGAGGTACTGTTGCAACTGGTAGAATCGAAGCTGGTATTATCAACACAGGTGATCCTGTTGATATCATCGGTATGGGTGAAGAAAAATTAACTTCTACTATTACAGGAGTTGAAATGTTCAGAAAAATCCTAGATAGAGGAGAAGCAGGAGATAACGTAGGTCTATTGTTGAGAGGTATTGAAAAAACTGACATCAAGAGAGGTATGGTTATCGCTAAGAAAGATTCTGTGAAGCCTCACAAGAAATTCAAAGCTTCAGTTTATATCCTTTCTAAAGAAGAAGGTGGACGTCACACTCCATTCCACAACAAATACCGTCCTCAGTTCTATGTAAGAACTACTGACGTTACAGGTGAAATCTTCTTACCAGAAGGTGTAGAAATGGTAATGCCTGGTGATAACTTAGAGATCACTGTAGAATTGTTACAACCAATCGCTCTTAACGTAGGTCTTAGATTTGCGATCAGAGAAGGAGGTAGAACAGTTGGTTCAGGTCAGGTTACTGAAATCTTAGACTAATCATCTTAAAATAAATAAAGCTTCCGAAAGGAAACTCTCGGAAGCTTTTTATCTACGGGCATCGTCCAATGGTAGGATACCGGTCTCCAAAACCGTTGATCAGGGTTCGAATCCTTGTGCCCGTGCAAATATAAATTATGAGTTCATTTATCGATTTTTTAAAAGGTTCTTATATCGAATTCAGACATAAAGTTGAATGGCCAAAGTGGTCTGACTTGCAGTCTTCTACGATTGTAGTAACTATTGCAACAGTAATCTTGGCATTATTTACCTTTGGAGTTGACGAGTTGTTTTCTAAAGCAATCAGCAACATAATTGGAATGCTAATTAACGTATTCAACTAAAAAGTATTTTCCCACAATGAGTGAATTGAAATGGTATGTGCTGAAAGCAATCAGCGGACAGGAAAATAAAGTGAAAAACTATATTGAGACAGAAATCAAACGTTTAGGGTTTGAGCAGTACGTTACTCAAGTGGTTATTCCTATGGAAAAGGTTATTCAAATTAGAAACGGAAAAAAAGTTCCTAAAGAGAAGCCTTACTATCCTGGTTACTTAATGGTTGAAGCTGATCTAATGGGGGAAATTCCTCATGCGATTAAGAATATTCCGGGAGTTATATCTTTCTTAAGTTTAACGAAAGGTGGAGATCCTGTTCCAATGAGAAAATCTGAGGTAAACAGAATGTTAGGAAGAATGGATGAATTGTCTGAGTTTGCTAGCGATGTTGAAATTCCTTTCGTAGTTGGAGAAAACGTTAAAGTAATTGACGGACCATTCAACGGATTCAACGGAACAGTTGAAAAAATTCTTGAAGACAAAAAGAAAATTGAAGTTTCTGTATTGATCTTCGGTAGAAAAACTCCAATGGAACTTAGCTATATGCAAGTAGAAAAAGTATAATTTAAGTACTTTTATATATAAATCAAATACCACCGATTGGTGGTATTTTTTTGTTTTAGAATTATTAGTGTAATGCTACTATAAATGTTTGAATGAAATTATATTTTTCAAATTTTGTATAACCCCTGCGTCTTTCTCTACACATTTTAAATGTATTATTAATATCCATAAAACCGGAGAAAAACTTTTTATCTTGAGTATTGGAGGTTTATATTGTTTTCTAGTCAATAAATCTATTTGATATTTATATTTAATGTAATAAGAAATGTGTTTTATAGTGTTTTTTGTATTTAAATGCTTCCATAGTTGTAAGATTTTACAATTATATTGGTTTAAAAAAAATATGTATCTTTGTATAACACAAACACATACAATGATGAAACACATACAGACTCTTCCGTTCTGGAAATTTTACATATATAATATCTTGCACATAAGATATTATTCGAAATTAGAATACAAAGATTTAACGATTAGATTGCTTAGGTAAACCTATGTAATTCCAAAGCTATTTTTATTAAAATAGTTATGGGTATTGTTATGAAAAAAAACAAAATTTTAAAAATACACATAATGAAAAACTTTATTTTGGGAGCTATTTTAGCTTCGTCAGGGATCAGTTCCAAAACTTGGGGACTACGCAAAAAGTTTAGATAATCTAAAAAGGAAAAACGATTTATCTCGCACGCCTCTAAGTTGTAATCTGAA
>NZ_FRAV01000016.1 GCF_900142445.1 Chryseobacterium polytrichastri
GATTCACTGTTAAATATACAAAAAAACAACCAGTAAAACAAACTAAATTAACTGAAAATCAATATATTAAAGCCTTAACTTAATGACATTGGGCTAAAGCCCGTTCCTATTGATACGATAAAGTCATTAAAAAATTGTGTTATTAGTGAAGGATATTTGTGTCATTAGTGTTTAAAACTATCCTCCACAATCACCCTCCTGTGCTCCCTACCCCAATTAATCATTTCACTAATGATCTTCCCGAAAGTTCGGCAGTATTCTGTTGGAACGTATTCAATTAAAACAGGGGTATCGGGGTAAACATTTCGTTTTACCAACTTATTCATCTCCATATCTTTTAACTCTTTTGAAAGCATTCTTGTGGTGATTCCAGGAATACTTCTTTCAATCTCACGAAAACGTTTATTGCCATTACAAATAGCATTAATAACAGGAATTCTCCATTTTCCACCAATAAAATAAAGGGTGTCTTGCAGTGCTCTAAGCTCTTCGGTTTGATCTCTTTCCATATCTGTAAATTTACGTGATATCATTGATGATAGTGATATACTCTGTGATACTGGTTACAAAAGTATATCAATTTGAAATAACTTTGTGAAAAATTTAAAAGTAATGACAAAGTTTAACAACAAATTAGCCATCGTAACAGGTGGAAATAGTGGAATTGGTTATGCCACAGCAAAAGAATTAATCTCTGAAGGAGCAAAAGTAATTATCACAGGAAGACGAAAAGAAGCTATAGAAAAAGCAGCTGAAGAATTGGGAGCCATCCCGTTTGTTGCAGATCAGGCCAATCTTAATGATATTGATTCTTTGAAAAAGGAAATAGAAAATCAATATGGAAAAGTTGACATTCTATTTATCAATGCAGGAATTACAGGAGGCTTAATTTCTATCGAAAACATGGATGTTGAAAATTTTGACAATGTAATGAATATCAATTTTCGAGGAGCATACTTTACTTTAAGTACATTCATTCCGCTTTTGAATGAAGGAGCATCGATAGTATTTTTATCATCAATTGTTGCTTCTACTTATAAACCCAACAGTTCAGTTTATCAAGCAAGTAAAGCAGCCCTAAATTCCATTGCAAAAACAGCCGCTGCAGAATTAGCACCTAAAAAAATAAGAGTAAATATGGTAAGTCCGGGTCCTACCAAAACAGAAATTATGAACAAAGCAGGTTTAGATGAAGCCACATTAAGCGGATTGACAGATTATTTAATCAATGAAATTCCATTAAAGAAAATGGGAACAGCAGAAGATGTCGCAAAATTGGTTGTTTATCTTTCTGATCATACTATTGCTAGCTTTATCACAGGGACAGAAATCATTGTTGATGGTGGAATGGTGCTGTAAGATGAAATAATGGAAGCTGGAGAAAGGAAAATTCTATGAATGACCAAACCTCCAACTTCCTTCTTTTTTTTAATCCTCAAAAATTCCATTTTCACCTTTTGATTTGTCCGTTTCACTTGGTTTTACATTTCAAAAATCCCTGTAAGCATCTACTTTTGAGCCATAAAAAATAACATAATATGGACTCAGTAAACAAAAAAAGAAAAGTAAAACCTATAGCTCTCGTATTTTTGCTGATTATAGGACTATTTACCGCTCTACAGCTTTTCAACCAACCTTTAGAAGGGAAACCTGTTACAAAAAAAATCGAAGCACCGCGTGAAGTTCTTGCCATCTTAGAGAACTCCTGTTTTAATTGCCATTCAAATCAGTCCAATTTAAGTTGGTATGATAAAATTGCTCCAATTTCCTGGGCCGTCAATAAAGATGTAAAAAGAGCGAGAGAAGTTCTCAACTTTTCAGAATGGAATTATTCTGCAGGTGAACATCAGGGCAAAATGTACGCTATTTTAAACATGATGCAAAGTGGAAAAATGCCCCTCCATGAATATACCCTACTCCATCCTTCTGCAAAAATCACGACAAAAGATATAGAAACGATTAGAAAATATACGCTTTCGCTATCAAGTATAGTTCCTCTAAAAAAAGAAGGAAAAGATATTCATCAAAATATTGAAATTTCAAAAAATAATACTCCATCAAAATTTCCAACTTCGCCAAACGGAGTACAATATACAGATGATTATAAAAATTGGAAAGTCATTAGCATGAGTACACTTTTTGACCAATCAGTTCGTGTAATTTATGGAAATGACATTGCTGTAAAAGCCATTGAAACAGAAAACTTTCATCCTTGGCCTAATGGAAGCATTATTGTAAAATCTGTTTGGAAACAAGAAAAATTAGATGATGGAGAAGTAAGAGCAGGAGAATTTGTGAATGCTCAATTTATGGTTAAAGATTCAGAAAAATATACAGATACGGAAGGTTGGGGATTTGCAAAATTTTCTGGAACAGAACTACATCCCACAGGAAAAACAGCATCATTCGCCAAAGAATCCTGCATTGCCTGTCACCGTCAACTCGCCGAAAAAACGGGATATCTTTTCGATGTTCCCATGAAAGTAAATACAGAAAGATTAATCAAAAACCTTCAGAAATAATGAAAAAAGTACTCTTCATCACCCTATCAATCTGCGCTTTGTTCACTGCATGTAAAATCGATGAGCCCGATAAAGATTTAAAACGTATTGTTTTTGATCCGGGAAATTTGAAATTTATTTCTACATCATTAAATACAAAGAAAGAAACATCATCTGCTTTGTATGGAAATCAGGAAGCTTTAGCCTCATTATCAAGTGAAAATAATCAACCAAAAATTGGTTCTATTATAAAATTAGTCACTTGGAAATACCATGATAATCCACAATATATCGGAGGAACGATTACAGGTGAATTATTAAGTGTAGAAACCGTTCAGACCGATAAAAACGGAAGAGTTTCTTATCAAATACAAAAGACTTCAAAAACTGAAAACATTCCACCCAATCAAGAAGAAAGAATACAGTATATCATGAGTTATAAGCCAGTTGTAAGGCCTTAATAATTGTTTAGTGAATGGTGAATTTTGCTTCGCTTGTGAATAGTCAACCTAAAAGACTCCAACGATTCACAAGCGAAGCAAATTCAATATTGACAATTCACAAAACTCTCAGTTAAAAATATTAATTTAACCTTTTTAAAATGAAATCCCTTTCATGCAACAACAAAAAATAAAAATATCACAGGCTGTCATTTGGGTAAGTTCCTTATTTTTAGGAATATTATCCTCTATTCCGCAATTGGCATCCCATGATTTTAACTTGAAAGAAGCTATTGTTAATTCAGCGATAACATCGGCATTTTCAGTGATTATGTGGTACCTCAACATATATATGCTGAATCGGAATTCAGGGAAAAGAAGACAGAATATTTCTTACTCAAGATTAATGATTGTCTTGGCTTTCGGGATGGTTGTGATGTTTGGTTTAGCCTGGATTCAACAATTGATATTATCTCATATTAATTTTGGTCCAACGATGTTGATGATCGAGGTTCGAGGGATTTTAATCAACCTTGTTTGCTATATGTTTTTAACGTTGCTTCAAAATAATTATGCAGGACAGCAAGTTCAGCTCGAATTAGAGAAAGTAAAAAGTGACAATTTAGGCGCTCAATATGAATTATTAAAACAACAGGTTAATCCGCATTTTCTTTTTAACAGTTTAAACACTTTGAAATCAATGGTTGAGACTCATGATTTGGAGTCTGTTGATTTCATCATGAAGCTATCTGATTTTTATAGATTCACTTTAGAAAGCAGAAAATTAGATCTTATTACCGTTCATGAAGAAATGAACATTTTAGATTCGTATCTTTTTCTTCAAAAAGCACGTTTTGGTGAAGGAATTACATTTACCAATGAATTGAATAACGAAGTGTTGAAAACATTAATTCCGCCTTTTACCTTACAATTATTGGTTGAAAATTGTATCAAACATAATATCGTTTCACAAAGCAAACCTTTACATATTAAGATCTATAATTCTGAAGATAAAATCATTATTGAGAACCCCATTCAGCATAAAATGATTCCTGAAGATTCTTTGGGAGTTGGCTTAAATAATGTCAATATGCGTTACAAACATCTGTTAGAAAAAGAGATCGACATTCTTGATGACCAGAAAATTTTCCAAATAAAACTACCTTTTATCCATGAATATAATCATTATTGAAGATGAATTCCGAGCAGCGAAATCACTTCAAAATTTATTGTTAGAATTAAAGCCAGATGCCAAGATCATTGATGTTTACGACAGCATTGAAACCAGCGTTGAAGCTTTATCCAAAGGAATTAAAGCTGATTTGATCTTTATGGACATTCAACTTTCAGACGGACTTTCGTTTGAAATTTTCAAGCAGGTAGAAATTACCTGTCCGGTAATATTTTGTACTGCTTTTGACCAATATATGCTGGATGCTTTTAAAAGTAAAGGCGTAGATTATATTTTAAAACCATTTTCGCGAGACGATATTGCCGAAGCCTTAAAAAAAGTAGACGAATTAAAGAAGTTTTTTCAAAAAAATGAATTGCCGGAATTGGAAGCGCTTCTACAAAAAATCAATCAGCCACAATCGGCTGGTAAAAGCAGTTTTTTAGTTTTTAAAAATCAAAAATATACAACGATTCCCATAGAAAACATTGCTTATTTCTATATTCATAATGAAATCACGCACCTTATGACCTTTGATAAACAGCAATTCCAGCTGAGTCAAACATTGGGTCAAGTGGCAGAACAGGTTTCTCCAAAACAATTTTTCAGGGTTAACCGACAATACATCATAAATTTCACTGCTATTAAGGAAATGGAGCATTATTTTCAACGAAAGATTCTCGTTAAGCTAACCGTTGAAACTCCAGAACAACTCTTAATTAATAAAGAAAAATCGCATAGTTTTTTCACTTGGTTAGAAGATCGTTAATACTTAAAAAAATTCAATTTAATATTTTCAAGGTTCACCTTACAATTTGTCTGGTTGAACCTTTTTTGTATTCTTTTGCCTTTAAAAGGTATCTACTTTTGAATCAAATTAAAAGAAATGATACTGAAAAACTTAATAGGAACAGCCGCTTTTGTAGCACTCATGTTCATCATCTCCGCTTTCGTTTATAAGAATAAAACTGAAGAACCTCATCAAAATTTATCTTCTAAAAACAATGGTTTTGCCGTTCTGGAATTATTTACCTCAGAAGGCTGCTCAAGCTGTCCGCCTGCGGATGCTTTGATGGGCGAAATCGAAAAAGAGTACAAAGACAAACCTGTTTACATTTTATCTTATCATGTTGATTACTGGAACCATCTAGGCTGGAAAGATAAATTCAGCAGTGCAGAAAACTCTCAACGTCAACAGCAATACAGCCGTACGCTACGGTCTCAGATTTATACTCCACAATTGGTTATCAATGGAAAAAAGGAATTGGTAGGCTCAGACCAAAATGCAGTGGAAAGTGCGATTCAAAATGCTTTTTCTAATTCAAATAATGCCAAAATAGATATGGAAGTAAAGGTTCTTTCAAAAGAAATTACCGTCAATTATAAAATTGCGGAAACCAATCCTCAGCATCAATTACTGATTACTTTAGTTGAGAAAAAATCATCCTCCAATGTAATGAAGGGTGAAAATGAAGGACGCCATTTACAACACTGGCAGATTGCTCATCAACAAAATCAAATTTCATTAAAAAGTATGTCAGAAGGAGCGACCAGTTTTCCGTTACCTCAAAATTTCAATCCTAATGACTGGGAAGTGATTGGATTAATTCAGAATACAAAATCTGGCGAAATTTTAGGTTCTGCTAAAGTTTTATTTTAAACTAAATTTTTCAAGTTAAACGCAAAGACGCAAAGTTTCTTTAAACAGTTTATGCTTTTAAGGCGCAAGGATTTTATCTGCGATAAAATTGATTGTGGAAAATAACAATTTAATTAAAAATCGATGATTTTCTTGCGTCTTAAAACATTCTATTATTAATTATTCTTTGCGCCTTTGCGATTAACCAAATTAAAAAATCAACAACTAAAAACAAATAAAAATGACAACAAAAACAACAAAAATCATCTATTGGTCAGGCGCAATCTTTATGTCTCTTTGGTTTGGAGCGAGTGGCTTTTTTGAACTGACAAAAAATCCCGTAGTTTGGGACATCACACTTCAGTTGGGCTATCCATCTCATTTCATCTATATTCTTGGTGTGTTTAAGCTAGCAGGAATCATCGTTCTTTTACTTCCAAACAGATTATTAAGAATGAAAGAATGGGTTTTTGCAGGAATGTTTTTCGATATTATTTTTGCCTTCTTTTCGAAAATTGCAGTTCTCGGATTTGCTTCAACCATTGATACGATCGTGGCATTTACTGTGCTTTCAATAACTTACCTGTTATTTAGAAAGATTTATGCTCAGAAATTAATTTTTGAAAAAATTTAAAGTAAATATAAATTTCATCCGTCTTTGATATTGCACAACGATACGTAACAGTATCAACTTTTCTTATGTTAAAATAAATCCTCCCAGCAATGAGAGGATTTATTGTTTTTATAATGGGTTGAAAATTTAAGTATTTTTATTTGAACCATTAAGAAAACTTAAGAAGTTAAGTTTAATTAAGATAAATCATTTTGATTTTTTAAGCTAAAAAACATAGTCTAAAAGCTAAATATTCTTAACGACTTAAATAAAAACTTAATGGTTAAAGAAACTTTCACTTTTAATTCATAAAAGCTTCCGGAAACCATTCAAAGGCGTTCCCTTTCTTTTTGCTAAAACCTAATCCCGGCCAAGGCAAATGATAGGCAAAAGCTCTGGTTTTGGTTTCTGCCAGTTGCTGAAGCAGCTTTTTACGCGATGCAATTGCAATATCAAGATCGGTATCCCCGAAATATCCCCAATCCGGATGCGGAAAAAGAATGACATCAGAATGAATTAAATCTGCGATATAAAGTAGCTTTTCATTCCCTGAAGAAATCGTCATAACCGTTAAGCCTGGTGTATGCCCGGGAGCCAATTGAAAACTAAAATGTTCATATAAATTGGTGTTGAGATCATAGAACTTCAATTTGGTTTGAATGGTTTTCAATACCCCCTGAATCCCCGGAATAATTTGATTAAGAACGTTAGGTACTGTTTTCAATATACTGTTGTCGAAATCTTTAATCGTTGCCTGCATCCAAAAATCATTTTCAACCTTTGAAATGAAAATATTAGCGTTCGGAAAAACCAATTTGTTTTGTTTATCTACGACTCCACCAATATGGTCAGGATGTGCATGAGAAAGGAAAATATCTGTAATATCTTTGGGCGAAAAACCTGCTTTTTGAAGGCTTTTCAATAAAAACCCTGTTCTCTCGTCAGCGAAAATCCCCATTCCTGTATCCAATAAAATCAATTTATTCTTTGTTTTTACCAGCAATACATTCATCGCCATATCAACATATTCATCAGATCGGAAGTTATCTTTAAGAATTGCTTTTAGTTCTAAAACATTTCCTCTTGGCGCAAAAGATTCCAAATTTTTCTCATGAATAAATCCATCCGTTAAAATGAATAAATCAAGTTCTCCTAATTTTATTTTTTTGCATCCTGAAAAATCATCTTCAAGATTCAATGGTCTTTCTTTCATCGTTGCCAACGCATTGGAAAACGGAAGCACACTCAATGTTCCAGCCAATAATCCGGTTTTTAAAAGTTCTCTTCTGTTCATGGTTTACATGGTGTTTTTTTAATTATTCACCAACTTCATAGAACCTTCACTGTACCTTTCTCCAATATTTGGATATTTTTTCAGGATAGCATCAATAGTTTCAAGATCAGATGAAGAAAGCTCAATATTGGTTGCAGCAATATTTTCTTCTAAATATTTGATTCGTTTTGTTCCCGGAATCGGAATAATATCTTCCCCTTGATTCAGAACCCAAGCCAATGCCAATTGAGTACCTTTTACTCCTTTAGATTCAGCAAGGTCATTGAATTCTTTGGCTAAATTTTTATTATTTTCTAAACTTTCACTTTGGTAACGAGGCAGCGATTTTCTGAAATCATCATCTCCAAAGTTTTGAACTTCATTAATATTAGCAAAAAGGCCTCTTGCCAAAGGTGAATAAGGAACCAACGTAATTCCAAGTTCTTTGATGGTAGATAAAATTTCTTTCTCTACATCTCTTGTCAAAATAGAATATTCTGACTGTAAAGCGGTAATTGGATGGATTTTATGAGCTTTTCTAATCGATTCCGGAGAAGCTTCCGATAAACCAAGATATTTCACTTTACCTGCTTTCACAAGATCTGCCATGGCTCCAACTGTTTCTTCAACAGGAATATTTGGGTCAACTCTGTGTGCATAGTAAAGATCTATTTCGTCAATCTTTAATCTTTGAAGACTTAGATCAACTGCTTTTTTGATCCATTCCGGAGAACCATCGAAATACGTTCCGGGAGCTCCGCTGTGGCTTGCTTTTCCATCTTTAAACCTAAATCCAAATTTTGTTGCGATGAAGATCTTATCACGATTCGGAACCAATACTTTCGAGATCAATTTTTCATTTTCTCCATTCGCATACATATCCGCTGTATCCCAAAAATTAACTCCAAGATCCAACGCTTTATGCAAGGTATTGATACTTTCCTGCTCGTCTGCGGGTCCATACGCAAAGCTCATTCCCATACAACCTAATCCTATTGCAGATAACTGCTCTCCTGTGTTTCCTAATTTTCTGAATTTCATAATTGATTGTGATTTTAAATTATAAGAACAAAATTAGAACAAGAACTTGTACTGTATGATATAGAATTCAAACTAAGAATTATAAAAATCAAACAAGACTATTTCTGAGTGTGTTTGGAGTAAGTCCGGTCTGCTTTTTAAAATAATTGGTAAAATAAGCAGGTTCTTCAAAGCCTAGTCCATACGCAATCTCAGAGATATTCCAGTCTGTGTGCTGTAATAAAGCATTGGCTTCCTGAATGATCCTTGACGCAATCTGCTGACTTGTTGTTTTACCCGTAATCTCTTTTACAGAACGATTGAGAGAATTCACATGAATAGAAAGACTTGCTGCATAATCAGTAGGCGTTTTGAGTTTAAGATACGCTTCCGGGCTATCAATTGGAAACTGTCTTTCAAGCAATTCTATAAATAAAGAAGCAACTCTTTGTGAGGCATTTTGATAATGTTCAAAATTTTCAGCAGGGTTTATTTTCATCGTTTCATGAACCAGAAGATGAAGATAAGCACGAAGCATATCATACTTATGTATATAATCAGACTGAATTTCAACCATCATTTTTTGAAAAATATCAGAAACTGACTTTTGCTGTTCTTCATCAACAAAGAAAATCGGCGTTCCTCCAATTTTAAAAAGCTGAGAGTCCTGAAGATTGCCCAAACGGTTTCCATTTTGTAAAAACTGATCCGAGAAAAGACAAAACCAACCTGTTTGATCCTCATCATCAGCTTCCCATGAATAAGGAACTACAGGATTTGAAAACAATAATGCAGGCCTGTCAACATGAATCCATTTGTCAGCATAATGAAGTTTTCCTTTTCCGATGATTAATGAAATTTTATAATAATCGCGTCTGCTGTATGGCGTAATCAATGAACAATCGTCTCGGCTAAAGACATTAAAATGCCCTATTCCCGGAGTTGTAATATCTTTAAAAGTGATATTATTTACATTACGTTCGTAAAACTCGCTTATCGTTTCTGGTGTTTCCATGAATCAAAGTTATAAAATTCAAACAAGATATAATTACAATTAATTCAATAAAAAATGACTGATCTTGCGACCAGCCAAATTTAAAAAAATTGAATATATAGTTGATAATAGGTTAATGTCTGTGACCTCTTCCGTTGTCAGGTCTATCGTCTTGTCTATAATCTTGAGATTTTTTATCCATGTGTTTGTATCTCTTGTCGTTATTTTTATTACGGTTATATACGGCGGTAGGATTTTGACCTTTGTAATATTTCGTTTTAAATTTTTCATATTTTTCTCTTCCTAAAATCCTTTCTATTTCAGCATATCTATCATCTTTCCATCTGTTTGGATTGTTTACATATACCTTATTCCAAGAATTGTAGTCGTGATACCTGTCATTAAGTGAGTATAGCTGATTTGCCTGTGTTTTAGACAATACCAAATCTGCAACTACGTTCTGCCAATTGACCTCACTTACACTTCTTCTATAATCATTATAATAATCTGACTGGGCATAGCTTATAGTAAATGTCCCTACAAAAAATGCGGCTAACAATATCTTTTTCATTTCGTTTTACTTTAATTACAATACTATTCTCAATTAAAATGCCAAATCAATACAACATCTTCCCAATCTTTGTTAAATATTTCACAAATCGCGGATGGATGCTGGTTTTTAATATTTTAATTTAAACACTAATATCACTAATAAATTTTTCACAAATTACACGAATACCTGCGCTTTTTGTATTTTAGTTTCATTTTAAATTTGTAATTTTAAAGTAGATTATTTTGAAATAATACTCAAATTAATCATTTATTCAACCTAAATCTCAATCATTATGGAAAATATAAAATTTGAAATATCTCCCTATCAAGATGAGTTGCAGCTCTTAATTGATGATAAAAAAGCAGGCTATATGTCCATAAAAATTGACGGAAGACTCTTAATTGTTTATTATACCAAACTTAATGAAGAGCACGAAGGACATGGATATGCCAAATTATTATTGGATAACCTGGTACATTACGCCGAAGAAAAAGACCTATTGGTAGATCCTGAATGTGATTTTGTGAGAAAGCAGTTTGAAAATCATCCCGCAAGATATAAAGATATTTGGCACGCCTAAATTAATCTTCCCACCATACTTTAAATTGATTGTCGGCTTTATTTAAGTCAACGGTCTCACCAATAATTGGGGTAAGAATATGTAGATTTTTTTCTTTTCCGAGGCTGGTAATCTTTTGCAAAGGCTCATTCCATGCATGAAGTGCCAATGCAAATTTTGAAGAGTGAACCGGAATTACATTCTTGGCTTTTAAGTCTAAACATGCCTGTACTACATCTTCCGGCAATCCGTGAATGTATTTCCAGGCTTCGTTGTACTGCCCGTTTTCAATAATAACATAGTCAAATGGTCCATATTTCTCACCAATCATTTTAAAGTGGGTATCATAACCGCTATCACCTCCTAGAAATATTTTCTTAGTCGGAGTTTCCAATACATAGGAAGTCCAAAGTGTTCCGTTTCTTTTCACATTCCTTCCAGAGAAATGCCTTGCAGGTGTAAAAGTTATTTTCAGATTATTTTTCAAATCAAAAGAAGCTCCCCATTCATCTTCAATGATCTGCTCTTCTTTATATCCCCATCTTTCAAGATGCGCACCTACCCCTAACGGCAGAATAACCTTTCCTACTCTATCTTTTATAGATTTTACTGTAGGATAATCAAGATGATCAAAATGGTCATGGGTAATCACCAAGTAATCAATACTCGGAATATCTTCAGGTTTAAAAATATCCGAACCAGCAAAAGCTTTGTTGAAAAATTTGAAAGGCGAACCATATTTGCTAAGCACTGGATCGATCAAAAAAGAGACCCCGTCAATCTGAATATAATAAGATGAATGCCCTAACCAAATGTAAACATCTTCATCTTTTGGAATATTTTTAAGATCTGTATGAACAGAAGGAACAGGCTTTAACGGCTTTAATAAAGGATCTTTTTTAGCAAAAAAGAAATCATACAATACGGTTGTCATTCCATAACCCTCCGTAATAGACGGTGTATAACTGATATTTTGGAATTGCTTGTTCTTGTATAGTTTAGATTGTTTCACGCGCTCCAATCTCTTGCCTTTAGGCGCTTCCCCAAAAACTTCCTGTCCGGTTACTATAAAATAGGCTGCTACTAACAGTAAGATTATCGTAATAATTGTATAGATCATTTTCTAAAAAATAGGTTTCAAATGTATGACTTTAATCTTACATGACGACTCAAAAGCATTTATCCTTTATTTTTAACTAAAATTATAATCTCTTCTGAATAATTTATTAGTCATTTGGCGAATGAATGATAAGAAACTATTTAATTTAGCCGATTGAAAAAACTCAGACACTTTGAAAAATTATTCGCTATTGTTATCTACTATTGTGTTGGCTTCCTGCTCTTCTTTAAGGAAAAACCAGCAGAAGACTCATTATATTCCACCAGAGAAGCTTAAGCAAGATGTAGATTTCGCTTATTACAAGCTTAAAAAGATGCATCCGAGACTCTATCAATATATTTCAAAACAAGATCTGGATTATAAAATAGACAGTTTAAAACAAACTATTCATCAACCACTTACCCCAACCCAATTTTATTTTAAACTACAACCCGTTATTACAAGCATAAGACAAGGGCATCTTTCTCTTCAGTCTCCGAATGTTCTTTCTAAAGATGATTTATCGAAAATAAAAAAACGTTTGTTTATGCGATTTAGGTATCGTATTCAGGATAATCATTTATATATTGTACAGAATAGAGACTCTTTATATCATATTAAACCAGGAACAGAAGTCATCAGCATCAATGATATTCCGGTGTCTCTTTATATCGAAAAATATAAAAAATTAATAAGCAGTGATGGTTTCAATACTACTTTTCAGCCTTATTATCTTAAAGATATGTTTTTTCATTTTTACACGTTGGAAAACGGACTGCTGGATAGCGCAAAAATTGAAACTTTATATGATCATAAAAAGCAGACGTACATTGTAGAGCGAGAAAAAGAACAGGTGGTATGCATTGAAAAACCAGATAACAGTCATTCAGCAGATAACAATCCATACAACAGGAATTTTAGATTTTTAGGTGAAAATAATTCAGTTGCTTATTTGAAGATCAAAAAATTTTCACATTCTCCTTCCGACCCTTTTTATAAAAATACTTTTGCTGAAATTAAAGATGCTAAAACATCCTACCTTATCATCGATATCCGTAACAATTATGGGGGCTCTCTGGAAGAAATCAATGATCTGTATTCTTATTTGACGACTCAATCTTTTATATTAATAAAACCGTCAGAGCTTAGCTCGAGCATGACTCCGCTGCAAACCAATTATTTTAAGAGAACCAGTGCTTTAGAATATGCTATCAAAGGAATGACTTATCCAACCTATATTTTTCTTAAAGCTCTAAACACTTACAAAGGAAAAGACGGTAAATCTTATTATAAAATAAAAGCAGATCATGTAACTCAACCTAATAAAAATGCTTTCCAAGGAAAGATATTTGTTTTGGTGAACGGAGGAAGTTTTTCATCCTCATCTATTTTAAGTTCTAAATTAAAATATGACAGACGAGCCACTTTAGTAGGTGAAGAAACAGGCGGTGCCAATGACGGAAGTGTGGCAGGATTTTATTCTTATCAGGTACTACCCAACTCAAGACTTACTTTACCGATAGGTTTACTTCTTGTTAACCCAAACATTGCCCTTTCTTATTCTCAAAAAGGAGTTATTCCTAATATGATCATTCCCGAAACGCTTCAGGATATTATTGATAAAAAAGATCCGCAGCTGGATTGGGTGAAAAATGAAATTGCAAAAGAACAGGAGTATTTATCAAAATGATATTTTTTGAATTCTCAATTTAATATTTACACCTAAATTTTCCTTAGTTTTATGGAATGAAAAGTAATTTTTTCTCTGTTGAAAAAAAGAATTCCGACGATTTTAAAAATAGTTTCGGAGACTCAATGTATCACATTTTTCTATTCAATGGAAATGGAAAAATCATCATAGATTTTGCAGAATATACCTTTCATGGAAGAACCGTATTTTTCTCATCGCCTTATCAGAATATTCAGATTTTAAGTCCGAATACCATTGATGTTGAAGTGCTTAATTTTCACGGAGATTTTTATTGTATTGAATTTCATAAAAAGGAAGTTGCCTGCAACGGATTGCTTTTTAACAACGTTTATCTTTTCCCTCATTTTGAATTAAGCGAAAAGGTTTATCTTGAAATTTCAGATTATTTTGCGAAAATTCAACAGATTGATCATCGTGAAGATTTTTCAAGTTCTGTTTTACAATCTTATCTGCAGCTTATTTTGGCTATTTCCAGCAAGGAAAAAAACAAATTATTGCCCGATAAAGAATTGATTAAAGATGATTTTAATGAACTGAAATCTTTTCAAAACTTAGTGGAAGAACATTTTCTCGTGGAAAAAACGTGTCCTTTTATGCAGACATGCTGAACATTTCACCCAATGCATTGAGTAAGAAAATAAAATCACGTTTCAATAAAACACCTTCTCAGATCATTCAGGAAAGAGTGATTCTGGAGGCAAAAAAACAAATTCATCTTACCCGAAAATCCATTAAAGAAATTGCAGTCGAACTCAATTTTAATGATGAATTTCATTTCAGTAAATATTTTAAAAAGTACACGGGCATTTCCCCTACTCATTTTCGCAAAGAAACAGGTGTCTCCATTGTGGCAGATTTGTACAAGCAATAGCCACAATCATCCATTCCATTGACTTTCTATTCATCCTAACTTTGTAAAAAAATAAGTTATGATCGAATTCTTAGCACACTCACAGAAAAATTTCATTCACTTTTTAAGAATAGGTATCTTCATTGTCATGGCGTGGATTGGAGGGTTGAAAGCCTTTCATTATGAAGCCGAAGGTATTGTTCCTTTTGTTGCCAACTCTCCTTTTATGAGTTTCTTGCTGAATAAAAGCGGGTCAGATACTGACAATTATAAACTCCACAAAAACAAAGAAGGCGAAATTGTTCCTCAAAATATAAAATGGCACGAGGCCAACGGAACCTATGTGTTTTCTTACGGATTAGGAACCGCGATTGCACTCATCGGAATCACGGTTTTATTAGGAATCTTTTATCCAAAAATAGGATTATGGGGAGGGATTTTAACGGCCGGAATGTCGTTCGTTACTTTATCTTTTCTTATTACCACTCCCGAAGTCTGGGTTCCTAATTTAGGTGGACCAGATCACGACTTCCCTTATTTGTCAGGAGCAGGCCGATTGGTTATAAAAGATATTATTATGCTTGGAGCCGGGATCGTTATAGCCTCCGACTCCGCCAAAAGCCTATTACAACGTAATAAAAATTAGTATGAAATATAGTTTCGGCGGGCTTTCAGCCCGCCGAAATTCTTATTTTAATTCTTTTAAAAGATTCTCTATTTGCTTAATGTATCTGCCATAATACATTTGAAATCCTAATCTTATTCCTATCACCCCTGCTATAACAGTAACTGCTATTGTATTGATAAATTGCCTAATAATTTCGGCATCCGTTTTCATGACAGCCTTTTCTGAAAAGTTAATCAGTAAAATCAGTTCACATAAAATAAATGGGATATAGGAGATATAAAACGAAACATAAGTTTCTTTAAAAACCTTTAGCTGATAATCTAATTCCAGCAAACTGTTATACGTATCAAAGCTTTCAAACTTTATCTTTCGGTATAACTTCATAAATTTCATCACATAAAAGATGGTTACCAATAAAGCAGAAATCACTAATGTTAAGGAGTACACCATCACAACTTTGCTTTCAACATAGAATGCAAGTCCTATAAAAATCCCAATAAAAGAAATAACAAACGACCAGAAATGTCTTACCATATTCTGCTGCATCTTTTTTAGGGGATGATTCATCTTATTCTTTTGTTCCAGCGTAATCGTTGGCGTTTCTTCAAAATGATCATCTTCATTCCATGCATTTTTTAATTCATCTATATTCATTGTTATTTGTTTAAAGGTTTGTATTACTAGAGAGTAAAAATTCTTTTAGCTTATTTTTGGCGCGGTTCATTTTCACCCTTACATTTCCTTCGGAAATACCCATTTGTTCAGCAATTTCTTTTCCGGAAAAATCTTCGAGATAATAAAAAATAAAAGCTTTATCAATGGGGTTTAGCTGATGAATTGCTTTGTACATTTTATCTAGCTTATCTTCTTTTTCATGATCATATTCATCTTGTATGATCTTGTAATTAGAAAAATCTTCATTAGCGATAAAACTTCTTTTCTTTTCAGACTTTAAAAAGACAATGGCAGTATTTAATGCAATTCTGTACAGCCAGGTTGAAAATTCACTTTGTCCTCTAAAGCCCGGATAGGCTTTCCAGACCTGATAGGTTATTTCCTGAAAAAGATCGTCGCGATCATCTTTTTCATCCATATACATTTTAGAAATCTTAAAAATGATTCCTTTATGTTTTCCGATTTTAGCTAAAAATTCCTGTTCTACTGAGGTCATGGCTTTTTACTCTATAGAGTTAGTTGTCTTTTAAAAATAATGTTACAACATTTCAACAAGAATTTAAAAATCTTATTTTTTTAAACATTCATTCGCCATTTGTGATTCTAATTAAAAACGAACAAAAACATATACAAACCTTAAAACGAACACATTAAACACCATATTTATTCAAATAAAGGTGATTTTATTTATTATTTATATCTAATTTTGATTAAAACTTGACAACATGAAAACACAAAAAATCCTTGGAATCACAAAATCTATTGCCCTTGTTGCCCATGATCAGAAAAAGAATGAATTAATAAAATGGACTCATCTTCATAAAGAAAAACTTTCCCAACATCGGCTTATTGCAACCGAAACAACAGGAAAACTAATTGAATCACAAGTTCATATTAAAACAAAAAAAGTAATGAGTGGGCCACTTGGCGGAGACCAGCAATTAGGCGCCATGATCTCTCAAGGAAAAATAGATATTATTATCTTCTTTTGGGATCCCATGGAAACACAGCCGCATGACAGTGACGTGAAAGCACTTCTTAGACTTGGTGTCGTATGGAATATTCCCATGGCTTGCGATACTGCAACAGCAGATTTTCTCATCACTTCCCCTTTTATGACAGAAGAATATACTGCTGAACATATTTGTTATAAAAGCTATCGTGATCGTAATTTGATCAAATAATAGTTAAAATAAAATCCTCTGCAAATCAAGAAGACTTACAGAGGATTTACTCTATTTATTGACCCCGAAATTTTATTAGAAAATATAATCGGTGCTTAAAAAGTTAGAGTCATGTTCTCTTACAATCGTATTGAGTAACTTTTTATTAGAATCTGTTAGTTTCGCTGCCACCAAAGAACGGATGGAAAACGAACGAAGGGCATCAAACACAGAAAGCGTTCCTTCTGCACTGTCTTTTCTTCCTGTGAACGGGAAAACATCCGGGCCACGTTGCGCCTGACAGTTGATGTTCACACGACTTACCAGGTTTACAAATGCATCGATCAGTTTTGAAACTTCCTGTGCATCTTCACTGAAAATACTTACCTGCATTCCGTGCGAAGCATTTACCTGATACTCGATTGGTTCATCAATATCTTCAAACGGCACCACAGGAATTACCGGACCAAACTGCTCTTCATGATACAGCTTCATCTCACTATTTACAGGATAAACAACCGCAGGAAATACAAATGAAGCTTCGTTATAACCTCCATTTTCATTCAATACTTTTGCACCTTTTGCAACTGCATCATCAATACATTCTTTCAGATAAGGTGGTTTATTTACTTCCGGAAGTGGTGTTATTTTCACATCTTTTTCCCAAGGAAGTCCAGCCTTTAATGCAGAAACTGCTGCTGTTAATTTTTGTGTAAACTCTTCCGCAACATCTTTTTGTACAAATATTAATTTAAGTGCTGTACAACGTTGTCCGTTAAACGAAAGAGCCCCTAAAATACATTCATTCACTGCCACATCCAAGTCAGCATTTTTAGTCACAATCGCTGCATTTTTAGCATCTAAACTTAAAATTGCTCGCAAACGATTTACTTTTGGATGTAATTTTTTCAATCCGTTGGCTACTTTACTGGAACCAATGAACGCCAAAACATTCACTTTCCCACTTTCCATGATTGGAGTAATGATCTCAGATCCTTTTCCGTATAACGTATTCACAGTTCCTTTCGGAAAGGCCTCTTTGAAAGCATTCAATAAAGGATAATGTGCCAAAACCCCATGCTTAGGAAGTTTAAACAAGATGGTGTTTCCCATGATCAAAGCAGGAATCAGTGTTGTGAAAATTTCATTTAAAGGATAATTAAATGGTCCCATACTCAATACCACTCCAAGCGGAGCACGACGAATTTGAGCAATCGTTCCTTCTGCCTGCTGGAACCTTGAAGATTCACGATCCAGATCTTTTAAAGCATCAATAGTTTGATTGATGTAGTCTACAGTTCTGTCGAATTCTTTCGTCGAATCTGGCAGCGTTTTTCCAATCTCCCACATTAATAATTTAATGATCAAATCCCTTTGTTCAATCATCAAGTATACAAACTTCTGCATGCATTTTATACGTCCCTCCACCGACATCGTTGGCCATTCCCCAAGACCGTTATCGTAAGCTTTTACAGAAGCTTCCAAAACATCCATTGCCTCTTTTGGACTGATATTAGGAATGCTTCCCAAGAGCTTTCTTTCCAGTCCGTTTTCTGTAGGAATGCAAATGGGTGAATAGATATTGGTAACTTCTCCATTCCATTCTACCAGTTCACCATTTAAAAGATAGGTTCGTTGATGAATTTCGGGTACTTTATATTCTTCGGGAATTTCGTTTTCGCTTTTGAAAATTTCGTGAAATGCTGAGCTATTTACTGAATCCATAAACATTTTATTTTTTTAATAATTTGAGTGTCGACTTTTGTCAGAATAAAGGTAGCCGTAAAAATCGATTTTAAAAATAGCAGGTTAATAGATTTGCTCTATTTAAGGTGTGTTTGAATTAAAATTAATCTTTGGCATTTGAAAAAAGAATAAATTTGCTTAGAAATTTTCAGTATTATTTTTAACGATCAAAGACACAAAACCTTTTGTGATCAAAACATTAAACAGACTTAAAAAATTAACATTATGTTTTCAAAATTAATTTTCAGCGCAGCAATATTTTTCTCAACATTGAGTTTTGCTCAAAATACTAAAACAGCCAATACCATTTTGATGGGAGGAAAACCTGTACATACCTATGCTAAACTACCAGCCGTAAATAAAGCAGCCCCTAAGTTCACCCTTACCGATGTTACCATGAAAGATCAAACCCTTGAATCTTACAAAGGAAAATACTTAATCCTTAATATTTTCCCGAGTGTAGATACCGGAGTTTGTTCGGCTTCTGTGCGTCATTTCAATGAAGATGCGGCTAATATTCCGAACACGGTTGTTCTTTGTATTTCTAAAGATTTACCTTTTGCTCAAAAGAGATTTTGTGGCGCTGAAGGAATAAAGAATGTTGTAATGCTTTCAGATTTCCGTTCTGATTTTGGAAAAACGTATGGTGTAGAAATTACAGATTCTGTAATGAAAGGGCTTTTAAGCAGAGCTGTTGTAGTGATCGATCCTTCAGGAAAGATTGTTTATGAAGAGCAGGTGGCTGATATTTCACAAGAACCTAATTATGAAGCAGCGATTAAAGCAGCTAAAAATTAAGTAGCTTTTTAAATAAATTCGAAAACCCTCTGACGATTAATATTGCTGGAGGGTTTTTATTGATATAGATATTTAGAGGCTGTTTAAATTTTAGTTAATAATGGATGTGTGAAAATTTCAAACCATTAAGAGGAATTTTAGTTGTTAAGGAAATTAAGAAAAAATTTATAAATTTTCTTAAGCGTGACGGCTTAAAGCAAAGCTCAAACTTAATATTCTAAAAACCTTACATAATCTTAATGTTGAAAAATGTAGGATGAAATTATTAAAATCACAGGCTCTTAGAGTCTGTCGTATTGTTGGTTTCCGCAAAGGCGCAAGGAGATTTATAAGGTGTATGCTTTAAGGCGCAAGGATTTTATCTACGATAAAATTGATTATGTTATAGATGAACCTACACTTTGTCAGAACTAAAAAAAAGTTTGGTTGAGATTCCTCCGAAATGACAAAAGAGGTTAATAATATTAGAACGAAAATTCTTTGATTTTCTTGCGCCTTAAAACAGCTTAAAGATTAAGAAACTTTGCGTCTTCGCGATTATCCAACAAAAAGAGACTCTGGTAATCAAAAATTGTTATAGAGTTTTTATTGATATAGAATGGTTAAACTTTATCTGATATGGTTGGTTTTTGCAAAGGCGCAAGGAGATTTATCAGGTATATGCTTTAAGGCGCAAGGATTTTATCTACGATAAAATGGATTATGTTATAGATGAATTTGCACTTTGTCAGAACTAAAAAAAGTTTGATTTAGATTCTTCCAGAAATCGAAGATTCGACGAAGTCAATGACAAAAGAGGTTAATAATATTAGAACGAAAATCTGCAATTTTCTTGCGCCTTAAAACAGCTTAAAGATTAAAAAAATTGCGTCTTCGCAATTATCCAACAAAAATATATTCTTCTTTTAATCACCTCAACTTAAAAACTATATCCCGCTCCTACATTCAGATAAACAGGTCTCATTTTAAAAGATATTGTTTTAAAGTCTGATTTAAATACATTATTTAATCCGACACTCAAATCACTAAAGACATTGAGGTGTTTAGAGAACTTCCAATTAGCCCCTAGCTGAATTCCATAAGAAAAATGTCGTAAGTCATTGGAGAAATCATAAGAAGCCGTTTTATCACCTTCAAAAACAACTTTAACTCCGGTAGGATCTCCTTCACGCAAGTAGCCATCAAAAACATATCCTGAGAAATTTTTATCGATGAGCAATGACCAGAAAGCACCTCCTGAAAAAGACCATCGGTTGTTCATCTTATAGGCGACCAACGTTGGAATGGTGATATAAGAATTGGCAACATGAGTAGACACACCGCCTGTCCAGTTTCCGGCTACTTTCTCCCCTTCTCCACCAATGATTTCCATGCTGTAATTTTTAACTCTGGAATCGGCTTTCATGCCTTTATTTTCCAATCGAATTCCTGTACTCCATCCCCAAGAACGTGGAGACTGATTCAGCCAATACACCACATTCCCCTCTATGCTCATATTCAGCATTGGATTAAAACTGTTCAGTTCCCGAATTTCAGCAGGCAGTGGAATTGGCGTAACGCCTCCAATATTCACTCCTACCCTCAACTGATATACGAAGACCCCCGATTCCTTTGGAGCAGGCTCTTGATCTTGTGCGCTGATCAATGAACTTCCTCCGAAAAGAAATATCGACAATGAGGTACAAAAAAGATATAGATTATTCTTCATTCTAATGAGTTAATTCAATTTCATCAATTAAAAGGGTACTTCCTACCGCACCTGCAAAGGTATCTCCATCAATACTTGAGGTAAAGACAAGCGACAGACTATATTTTCCGTCTATTAATTTTTGTTGGTCTATTGTCTGATTATTGATGACATCAAAAGGAATATAAAAAGCTGTCCAATCCGAAGCTTCAATTCGCTGAGCATCTGTAACACGGGCAATAGAAAAAATATTGGGATGGGTAAACTTATTGGTTCCGTCAAGGTATTTCAAATTGGCATCTGTTTCAAAGAAAACAGCATAGATATCCCAAGTATCTTTCTTGTTGGGCTGTACGACTCCGCCTTCTCTGTAAACCGGCCCGGCTGTATATTTAAAAAAACCTTTTACCCCTTTCGGAACAAGATCTACAGGCACTCCCAGATGTAAACTTTTCAAAGGATTGGAAATGGAAGATCCCAAATCAAATTCTCCCATAAACAAGTTTCCTGCTGCCATAGGTTTTCCCATTATGGCCCCTAAATTTCCGGTAGACTGAGTGGTTAATTTTACCCCTTGTCCAACTTTGCCATCTGCCAAACGAGCCGTTGGATACCCTTCCGAATTGGAAGACGCTCCCGTTAAGCTGAAACCTGCATTGCCACTGGCCCAATCCATGATGTTCTGATTATTTTGATCTGTTTCAAAAAACACATCATATTTACCGTTTTCAAGGCGCACATTTTCAAAACTGAACTTAGAACCAATGGTTGAAATAATATAAGACACCTCATATTTCTTTTGGTATTGATGATCCTCTGAGGTTACGGTATAAATTTGAGGCTTTGTAAAATTAAGAACCGTTCCACTTTCTGGAAAAATTGTTGCGCCTGGTGTTAAGGTAAAAACGGGTGCCTGTTGACTTAAATCTGTCGATGATTTTACTAATATCTGAATACGATCATTTTGTAAAATAGGATCTTTTCTCAGAATAAGCGGATCTACATGGCAGGATATAATATCAGCTTCAGCATTGGGAAGTTCCGGCCGAATGCACGACCAACAGAAACAGCTGACGATGAGCAATAGAATATAGTTGAAGTTTTTCATAGATTAGGGAATAAAAACAAGACGAACTTTTGAAAAGCCCGTCTTGAAGGTATGAATATTTTTTTTAATCGATTAAATACAAAGTTTATTTTCTTATGACATCCATTTTGATTAGTAATTTGTTCAACTATTTATTGATTTTTTTTAATTAAAATCTATCTCAGAGATTATACATTTTAGCAATAAATTAAAATTTTCTTATAAAAGAATATTAGTCACAGTTAAAAACCAAAAGATGCAATAATATTAACCATTTTTTTTATATTTACTAAAGACTGCTATAATATAAAACTAATAATATTTTTTTAATGAAAAGAACAATCCTTTTTTTCTCTTGGTCAATTATCGGATTAGGATTATTGATAATAATTATGTTTCTTATAAAATCCAATTTAGATGGATTTTCTATCTCTTTTAATGATACTACAAATTTCGAAAAGACGGGCCAATTTGGAGACTATGTAGGAGGAGTTATTGGAACCTTTTTTACTTTAGCAGGAACATTACTTCTAATTTTAACCCTAAAAGAACAACAGGACGAGAATAAAAGAAATGCATTTGAATCATATTTTTTCGAAATGATCAGATTACATAAAGAAAATGTAAGTGAATTTAAATATATAAAACATAAAAACGGAGAAGCTTCAATTTTTGAAAACAGACAAGTTATTAGAAAAATATTTGAAGAATTTATTGAATGCTATCGAGAGGTAAGAAAATTTTCTAACTCTGATATTGAAAAAGATTATATTTCTGATAAATATTTAATAATACTAAAAAAAATAATTAAATCAAATGATTTAATTATTAGTCCAATAGAATTAGCAAGAATTGATATTGCATACTCGGTAGTATTTTTTGGTTTAGGAACAGAAGGCGAAGGAATTATAAAAAAAATAATTAGAAAAAGATATAGACCCGAATACTATTATAAACTTTTATTTTACTTAAAACTTAAACCAAAAAAATCAAACAAAACTAGATATAAATTATGGGAAAAGTTAAGAAACTTACCTTTAAAGGATCTAATGGTAATAATTACCGAGTTATACAATAACAAGAATACACCAGAAAAAACTGAAGGATTATCTGAACTTTCTAGTGATTTCAAAATGCATCTGATTTATGAAAAATATTATGGAGGTCATCAGTTTAGATTAGGTCACTATTTTAGGCACTTATTTCAATCCTATAAATTCTTAAACGAAAATTTATATCTAAAAGATATACAAAAATATAATTATGGTAAAATGTTAAGAGCTCAGCTTTCAACATACGAACAAGCGATAATATTAATTAATAGTATTACCCCACTAGGAATGAAATGGGAATATTTAGCAGAAAAAGAACAAAACAAACTAATCACTAAATATCAAATAATTAAAAACTTACATGGTGAACAAATATTTGGCATAAGATATAAAATGTATTATCCAAATATAAAATTTGAAAGTGAAGAAACATTATTATAATATGATTACTTACAAATGAAAATACCTTGGATCCGGATATTCAAATTCAAAACCCAACTCTGAAATTAATTTTGCAGGTGATATCGTTCTCCCTTGAGTAGTACGTTCTCCTGAATACGGTAAATCTTTCTGAGCATTGATAATCTCTTCTTTATTAGGATGAACAGGCGCCACGACATTATATACTTTAGAATGAGATTCATTGTTCAGCATTTTTTCAACAACCGAACAAATATCAGCGTAATGAATATGGTTCACCAACAGATCCAAATTGGAAATATTATAATTCTTCAACAATCGTTGATCTCCCATTAATCCAGCCAATCTTAAAATATTGACTTGAGGAAATTTATTTTTTATAACACGCTCGCTTGGAATATCGTCCACCGATTTGTCGTCTTCTGTAAATTCTTTTTCAGCTTGGGGATAGACTCCCGTAGAACTCATCAAATAAAGCTGACCTTTATAATCTCCAAGGAATGTCAACAAGTTCTGAGCTTTTTCCTGCAATGGAATTTCCGCACCTCTTACTCCGGCAAAAGGAACCGTAATAATCACAGCATCCAATTGGCGTGCTACTTCCCATTCTTTCATCGTTTCAAGATGCTCGTCCGGAAAATCAACCAATGTGGTATGATATCCTTTTGACGTTAAATCTTCTATTTTAGAAGGAGATGTCGTGGTTGTGAAAATCTCATACTGACCAGATAATCTCTCTGCAATATGATCTCCCAGCCAGCCGCATCCTATAATTCCTATTTTTTTCATTGTTTAATTCTTTTGATTTATCAGTTACGAAAAACTGTTATTTGGAAACGTTACTTTAAAATCTTATTTAATCTCCATCTCCTCCAATATAATTAAATTCCTTTGTTGAATAATGCAAAAATAATAAAACCAATAAATCATCTACAGAATCATCCGCCTCTAGATAATACACAGGATCTTTAAATCTTTTTTTCTCAGTCCGGATTTCTATCAATAATTTTTCCTTCTCAAATAATTGATTGGTTACTCCCAACTTGAAATAATAAACTCTGACATTTCCCCCTGATTTGATAATCCTTTCCTTTGCTAAATCAGTGAAATAAATAACACCTTTAGCCGTAAAAAGTTCCAAATCGTTTTTCAGAAAACCGACGTTCCTGATGTCATAACTTCTGGAATTAAGGATGATATAATGCCTACCAAAAAAGAGCTTTCTGATATGGACAATTCTTCCCATTTCATCATGATTTTCTGAAACTAAAATAAATTGATTTTTAAGAAGCTGAGCGGTATATTTTTTCAAAAAGTAAACTATTTAAGCATTGGGAAAATCTTCTTTCTGAAGATGAAAATAATAAGTCCTGAAACAATCAATGCAAAAACAGAAACAAGCGTTTCCATCCATTGAGATCTTCTGGTTGGTTTTATTTGATACTTTCCTTCTTTTACTATTTTTCTTTCAATATTATCAATAACTTTTGGAGAATAAAGTTTACTTCTTTTTTCTATAATTTGCCCTGCATATCCATATTTTTCAGCCAATTGATAATCCTCCATTGCCTCTTCTTTATCTCCGATCATATATGAAATATTTCCTAAATCAAATAAGAGTTGCGCAACAATTTTATCTTTTGGTTTTACAAAAGTGATCCTTTCATTCAGTTGATAATATAGCTCTTGCCTAAGAGTTAATAAGTCTTTTTTCTGCATATCAGATGTTGGAAGTTTTTCTTTTCCAAAATCATTACCTAATAAAAATTCTGAATTTATAAATTGATCTCCCTTAATTTTAGCTCTTAAAATATTAACATGAATCCACTCTGAATCAAAATGAGATTTAGGATCAATTTTCACAGCTTTCTCAATCCATTTCAATGCTTCTGTATTATTCCCGATAAGTTCATATGCCGTTCCAATATTGGAAGCTGTAGAATAACGATTCGGTTCAAGAGTTTCAATCTTTTTATACAGTTCAATAGCTTCTTTGTATCTGCCTTGAATAATCAATATCAGTCCTTTATCTGATAAATAATTCAAATTATTAGTCTCCTTATAGCCTTTTTCAAGTGATTCTAAAACAGTAATTAAATCTTCTTTTCCTACGAACATATGACCATAAGGAACAAAACCATCATAATCTTCATAAAGCATTGTACCATCTTCTAGCTTTAAGGTGTCACCATTTAAACAAGCCAGTGTAGGAGCTGAAAATAGCACTCCGAAGAGTAAGCTATAGCAATATTTTTTCATTTACTCTTTTCTTTTACTCTTGATAACAATTACTCCATTTTTTCCTTTTTCGCCATAAACTGAAGTCGCAGAAGCTCCTTTTAAAACATTCACACTACCTATTACATTGGGGTTGAGTGCTCTAAACTCTTCTTCTTTAATTATTTTCTCATCCAACACAAATAAAGGTTTCGCAGTATTTAGTTTTTCAGAACGGATACCTCCTAAAATAATTCTGTTTTTATTTACCGTATCTTTTTTAACATTCGCCGGTGCAACATAAGGTTTTCCTTTAAAATTCCGTTGCTTAATGGTATCATTTTTAATTTCACAATGTTGCGCCTTTATAGAGACCATTCCTCCGGCAGTTAAAATAAATCCCACCGCAAATTTTGTAAAAAGCGAATTAATATAGGAATATTGGAGGTCTCTATTAAGTTGTCCTTCATTAAAATTCCCGCACACATTTTCTGAAGAATTCGAAAAAACATCTATAATTTCTTCATCCGAAGCAACGGTAAAATCTGTAACCTTTGTAGAACAAACCGCACAAAATCTTCCTTTTTCTTCAATTTTCATCTTGTCCCAGTTTTCATGACATGGTTTTGGTACTGTAATTTTCATATTAACTATTTATTACTAAAGATGCTTTTTCTTATACAAAGGTTGGAAACTGCTCCTCAACTATTTTATCTTTTGATATTCCCTATTTGAAACCATCACAGAATCATTAAGCGTTCTCAAAAAAGCCAACAAATTTTCTTTCTCCTTTGGACTAAAAACAATCGGATATTGAAGTTCTTTCGCTAAGGTCGGGCTTTTTTCTATACCTTTTTCGTAATGTTCCAAGACTTCATTCAGGGTTTGAAATCTTCCGTCATGCATATAAGGATAGGTGTAAGAAAGATTTCTGAGGCTTGGAATTTTGAACATCAGTTTATCTTCCGGTTCCATTGTTTTATTCCATTTTCCGTAATCTTTGAGTTCAGGATTAATAGGAAGTCCATTATTTGCAAAACCATAATTGGAAAACAAAGGCTCTGTATGACACGAACTGCAATTGTTTTTAAATAATTGATATCCATTAGCTTCCGCTTCGGTAAATTCTGCTTTGCCTTGCTTTACTTTATCATACTTAGAATTGGCAGAAACAATCGTCAATTGAAACTGCGAAAGTGATTTCATAATCCGTTCCGTAGTTGCTAAACTGTCACCAAAACTTCTGTAGAAAAGCGTTTTATATTCTTTTGATTTATTTAGTTTTCGGACAACCGCATTAATGTCCTCCCCCATTTCTTTTGGATGATTAATTGGAGCCAACGCCTGAACATCAATATTCACAACCGAGCCATCCCACATGAATTTCTTCTGCCAAGCAAGATTGAATATCGCGGGTGAATTTCGGTCGCCAATTCCATCTTCAATACCTTTGCTTAAACCATTTCCTGCATGGGAAAAGGCTTGGTTTGAATTATGACAGGAAGAACACGAAATCGTATGATCTCTCGATAAAATTGGGTCGTAAAATAGTTTTCTACCTAATTCTATTTTAGCACGTTTTAAGGGATTTGTTTTAAAGTCATACACCGGTTTTGGAAAATAAGAAGGATACACCAACGGAATTTCTTGAAGGCTGTAAAATGCCATCAGTATAAAAAGTGTGAGAAATCCGAGAGGTTTTAGTTTTGAATACACGTTATTTGATATCTTCTGTTTTCTTTTCTATGCGTTTTTTCATATCTTCTAAAATAACTTCTCCAGAAATTCCTTTTCCGTTTTCAAAGTCTTGTTCAGTTTGTTTCAATGATTCCAAAATTTCCTCTTTGGTTTCGTTTCTCCATTGTCTTAGTTCAATGGTTTTTGAAATGATTAAAAGCTCTTCTGGTGTAAATCTTTTTTCTTTCAGTTTTTTGAAAAAAGTAGGCTTTTTAATTCCAGATTCCTCAATAATATATGACATTTTGAAAGGAGAATTTTTTAAAATCTCATCAATACTATTTTGAATCTCGATATATTTTTCTATTTCTGCTATCATTATTTTACGTTTTTTGGTATCGTTTTATGATACAAATATAGGAAACAAATTGTTTTCTTAATAATCTTTTTCGATTTCTAGAGCTCTCTAATTATTACGAGCATCTTATATTAAAATCTCAGGGATTAGTTAATTTTGGCAGATTTTTTTTATCATAAGAAGTTAGATTATAGAAAATGTAATCAATCTTGAAATAAATAGTTTAACAGTTATTTGTATATTTGATTTACAAGAAAATTACCAGAAAATATGGCGCAATATGACTTCTCAACTTTAAGCAGCTCAGATCTTGAAGATTTAGTTTGTGATCTTTTAAATGCCGAAGTTCCAAATGATTCTCCAATTAAATATAAAACTTTTAAAGATGGTAAAGATCAAGGAATTGATTTATTATATTCTACAGAACATAACACACATGAACATGTTGGACAAGTAAAACATTATTATAGGACAGGTTTTGATGGGATGTTTCGAAAACTAGAAAATGAAGAAGTCGAAAAAGTTAAAAAACTTGCTCCAACAAATTACATCTTCGCAACTTCAGTAGATCTTGGAGTAGGAGATACAAAAAAAATTAGTGATATTTTTCATCCATACATTAAGAATTTGAACGACATATATGGTAAAAAAGATTTAAATAGACTAATAGAAAGTCACGAAGATATTCTAAACATACATTATAAGTTATGGTTTTCGGATACATCAGTTTTAACAAAAATCTTAAATTCCGATCTTCAATTTCGATCAACAGATTTTATTGAATATGAATTAGCAAAAAGAATAAGGTTTTATGTAAAAACTCCACTGTTTGATGTTGTGAGAGATAGCTTGAAAGAAAACAATTTTGTAATAATTACGGGAGATCCTGGTGTTGGTAAAACAACTTTAGCTGAGATGTTGACATACGAATATATAAATGAAAACTATCAACTTCTTTATATACTTGATGATATTAAAGAGATTGACAGAGTACTTAAAAATGATCTGTCTAAGCAGATATTTTACTTTGATGACTTTTTAGGTAGTAATTCTGCAGAAATAAATAAAGCACAAGGAAGTGAAAGTGCACTTTTAGGAATTATTGGAAGTATAAAAAGGATGACAAACAAAAAATTAATTTTTACTACAAGAAGTATTGTTCTAAATACCGTAATACAGAAATCAGATCGATTTAGAAGATTTAGCAAAAACTTAAATGAGGCTGTTTTTCATCTAAAAGAATATTCAGAAAATATCAAAGAAAAATTACTTAGAAACCATATTGATGAATCTGAAATGGCTGATGATTTAAAATCTTTAATTGAAAGAAAAGATTTATTTGATTTTATTACATCACACAAAAACTTCAATCCTAGATCTGTAGAATTTATTACATCAAAAGAAAACGTTGAAAAATACAATGCTAAAACTTTCGAAAAATACATTCGTGAAAATTTTAATAATCCAACAGAAATTTGGAAACATGCTTATGAACAACAAATTGATTACATAGATCGCTGGCTACTAAGTACACTTTTAACATTTAATGAAAGGGTAGATATAAATTTACTAGAAAAAGCTTTTAATAAGAGAATTGATTATTGTACTTCCAAAGATTCCGTTCTTCCAATAAATCCATTTAAAAATGCCCTAGATAAGCTTGATAAAGGATTTATCATTAGAAAAAATAATACTGTGGATTTTATTAATCCTTCTCTAAAAGACTTTTTAATAAATTATATTCAAACTGATACAAGAGAAATAAATTTAATGGTAGATTCTATTAAATATATTCAACAAGTTTCTGAATTAGTTTTATCACTAACTGAATTCCATAATATATTATTTCCAGCAGATTTAGTTTTAGATATGATGAATAATTATGATAGTTATGTTAGAAAATCTTTCCGAGATGAAGATCTAATTCACTTAGCAACTTTTGTAAATTCTCATTTTGAAGAATATACTAAATATGACTTTTTAGTAAAAATCATTAAAGATATCAATGACTGGGAGGCTCTTCATACTAATTATAGACTAAATATAGCCTTTAAAAAATTTGTTACGGAAACAAATGAAAATTATTATGTTAAAAAAGCCTTGGATAGTAGAACCGAAGAAATAGTTAATGAACTTGTTATTGGAGAATACGATATTGAGTCAGCTGTAGAACTTCTGGAAAATTTAAAAGATACTTTTGATATTGATTTTCATGCTTTTGACTCGTATACAATTATAAATCATCTAGATAGCATTTTTTCTGATTACATATTTACTGAAGCTGAAAATCTTAAAGATTGGGCAACTGATACAACAGAAGTAAATGAAATTATAGATAAATTAAATTATTTGGGTGAAAAAATTAATGATTTAGGATTATCTTATGAAATTAATTTATCTGAGCTAGATTGTGATTGGGATGAAATAGCTAGAATAAATGAATTCAATCGTCAAATGGAAAAAAATGATTGAAACCAATATTAAAAATTACAAAATCAATATTACCACAAAAAAAACCTGCTTCACAGCAGGTTTTTCAATATCTAAAAAGTTTTTAAAACAAATCTTCATCCACAAAATTCGGCAACGTCACTTTCAAATTCGGTTCCATTTCCATCGCTCTTTTAATAGCGAAAACGGCACCTTCATTTCTAGCCCAGCTTCTTCTTGAAATCCCGTTGTTAACGTCCCAGAAAAGCATTGATTTTAATCTTCTGTCGGCATCATCGCTTCCATCTAGCAACATTCCGAAACCACCGTTGATTACTTCTCCCCAGCCAACTCCACCTCCATTGTGAATGGAAACCCAAGTTGCGCCACGGAAACTATCACCGATCACATTTTGAATTGCCATATCTGCTGTAAACCTTGAACCGTCATAAATATTGGAAGTCTCTCTGTAAGGTGAATCCGTTCCCGATACATCATGATGATCTCTCCCTAAAACGACAGGTCCGATTTCTCCATTTTTGATGGCTTTGTTGAAAGCTTCAGCGATTTTCATTCTTCCTTCTGCATCGGCGTATAAAATTCTCGCTTGAGAGCCAACGACCAATTTATTTTCCTGTGCTCCTTTGATCCACTGAATATTATCTTTCATCTGCTGTTGAATTTCTTCAGGAGATGTTTTGATCATTTCTTCTAAAACCTGACACGCAATTTCATCCGTTTTCTGTAAATCTTCCGGTTTTCCGCTTGAGCAAACCCAACGGAATGGTCCGAAACCATAATCGAAACACATAGGTCCCATAATATCCTGAACATAACTCGGATATTTAAATTCTTTTCCAATCGTCGGATTGTCAGACATTACATCTGCTCCGGCTCTTGATGCTTCCAATAAAAAGGCATTTCCATAATCGAAGAAATACGTTCCTTTTTCTGTATGTTTATTGATTGCTGCCGCATGTCTTCTTAAGGTTTCCTGAACTTTTTCTTTGAATAATTCAGGATCTTCAGCCATCATTTTGTTAGATTCTTCAAAACTTTGTCCTGCAGGATAATATCCTCCAGCCCAAGGGTTGTGAAGGGATGTTTGATCTGAACCAATATCAATTCTTAGATTTTCCTGATCAAATTTTTCCCAAACCTCAACAATGTTTCCAAGATAAGCCAGAGAAACGGTCTCTTTACTGTCTTGAGCTTTCTTGACTCTTGCTACCAATTCATCCAAATTTTCGTGAATTTCATTCACCCATTTTTGCTCGTGACGAATCTTTGTAATTTTAGGATTTACCTCAGCACAAACCGTAACACAACCAGCAATATTTCCTGCTTTTGGCTGAGCTCCACTCATTCCTCCTAAACCTGAAGTAATGAAAAGTCCACCTTTGGGTTCTTTATTAATTTTTCTGAAAGCGTTTAAAACCGTAATAGTAGTTCCATGAACAATCCCTTGCGGGCCGATATACATATAACTTCCAGCGGTCATTTGCCCGTATTGCGTAACCCCAAGTGCATTGAATTTCTCCCAATCATCTGGCTTAGAATAATTTGGAATCATCATTCCATTGGTTACTACCACTCTCGGCGCATCTTTATGAGAAGGAAACAATCCCATCGGATGTCCTGAATACATGGTCAATGTCTGCTCATTTGTCATTTCCGACAAATACTTCATGGTCAAAAGATATTGAGCCCAGTTGGAGAAAACAGCCCCATTTCCACCATACGTAATTAATTCGTGAGGATGCTGAGCCACTGCATAATCCAGATTATTCTGAATCATCAACATAATCGATTTTGCCTGCTCAGATTTTCCGGGATATTCTGAAATTGGTCTTGCCTTCATTTCATAATCCGGACGGAAACGGTACATGTAAATTCTACCGTATTTTTCTAATTCTTCTTTAAATTCAGGCAACAACTCTGCATGAAACTGAGGTTCAAAATAACGCAACGCATTTTTTAAGGCTAGTTTTTTCTCTTCTTCCCCTAAAATTTCTTTACGCTTCGGTGCATGGTTTATATTGGTATCGTATGGTTTTGGTTGAGGTAATTGATTAGGAATACCTTGCTGTATTTGTTCTTGGAAAGTCATATTGTTATATAAAGTTCTTAGTTTAATTTGAAAGTCTTAAAGATATTCAAATTAGAAAATACAATGCAACTAAACGATAAAAATTCCTTCTATAATTACAGGAAAAGTTTAAAAAATTAACGAAGAAGATACCAGATTAAAACACCAATTCCGGTATAAGCAGCAACAGTAATAATATCAGCTATGGGTTGTGAGAAGCGTTTTTCCGCAATTTTTTCACCATTGATCTGATTCTTATGGAATTTCAGAATTCTTTTAGGATTATTAATCGGATGTGCAACTAGGCTATCTCTTTCCCATTTGTCAACTATTATTTTATAGCTCTTACCGTCAACATCAATTTTAAATTTTTTGTTAGGGACAAGTTTCTCTTGAACATTGATCGGAATAGGCATTGGTTGAGGCTTCAGGCCTTGGGATTCAGCTGTTGAGCTTTTCAGTTGCGTAGAAGTATCATTAGCAAGAGTTGGGCTCTTTTTAGATTCCTTCTTATTGTCCGCCGGTATATCCGCCTGTTTCTTAACCTGGTAAGTATAGCAACTGATAAGAGAAAATGATAATATGATGAGATAAAGATTCTTTTGCATTGGCCAAATTTAAGAATTAAACGGAATATTTAGTATTTTCTTTTTAAAGATCCCCATTTTTTGTTTTTCCCTATTAACCACCTAGTCTTCTTTCTTTGATAAAATTCGATTTTCTAGAGGAGAAGAATTTTCCTTAAAGATAAACTATATGCTTCTGCTCCAAAAACAAAAACCTCACTGTTATCAGTAAGGTTGATTATTTTAAGTAAGTACGTCATCGTTGGTTTCCTCGTGGTCGTCATTATTATCACTTGTACTCCAATAGTTATTTTCTTCATCTTCGGAGCCTATTTCTTCCATTTCATCGTCATCTTCCACTCCGGGAATATCCAGTCCTTTATCAATTTTGTCATCATCAAAATCTTCATTTAAAATAGGATTCCCATCGCCATCCAAAGGAATATGTTTCTCTTTATTGAAAATATCTTCATTGGGATTATAATCCATCTCTTCCAACTTTCTGTTTTGGGCATTTGTATTATCTTCAGGTATCATAATTTGAGTATTTAATGTTGAATAATATTAAGTCAAAAATGGTTCCAACTTGGAAATTATTTTCAATTAGGATAAATAAAGAATAAAAATTTAGTTTGATAAATCATTATTATTTATTTTTCGTTGAGTTGTTTTAATCTCATCTTTTAATTTTCCAAATTTATACTGAACACTTACCCCAAATGATTTGTAATAATCTCTTATATAATTGTTTTGATAAAATTGTTCTCCCCATGTTTCCGTAACCGATTTTCTAAATTTATTGAACGGATTATTAATAGATGCAGAAAACACAAGCTGGTTATTTAAAATACTTTTACTGACACTAAAAGACGATCCTACAAAACCATTTGTTGTGCTTTGTAAACCTGCAGGCATTTTACTGTTGATTTCCAAATTTGAATTGACATTCCAATTATTTTCAAACTGATAATTTGCTGTGATATAAAGATAATATGTGAAAAGATTATTTTTAACGAGAACATCATTCACTATTCCATTGATTAAAAAGAAGGCAGCATTTCCATTTATACTTAGGTTCAGCTTTTTGGTAACCGGATAATTAAAATAATAATCCAATCCTAATCTGCTTATTTTACTTGAATTCTCAAAGGTTGTTTTGGTGACGTTGGTAGAAGAATCATAAGTAGAAACCTTGATATCAACTTTATTTGAAAAGGAATATGAAAGCCCAACATTTAGGTTTACTTTTTTATTAAATGAATAATTTAGCATCACATCATTGTTGACAACAGGTTTTAGATATGGGTTGCCACTGACTTCAAAATACGGATTTGATTTATTGATAAAAGGATTCAATCTGATAATTCCGGGTCTTTTAATCCGTTGTGAAAAACCAAAATTAATGCTGTGATATTCTTTCCATTTTTTATTCATCGAAATATTGGGAATCAAATTAAAATAATTTTGCTTTACTCCTGTAGCCGTGGAAGTAAAATTCACTTTAGTTTCTGTACCTTCAAGTCGTAGGCCTGTTTGAAAACTCCAGTCGAATACACTAAATTTTGCAGAAAAATAGCCTCCATAAATATTTTGTTGATTTAAAAATTCATTGGAATTCAAAACATTTTCAGGAACGGCATCGTAAGCACTACTATTTTTTCTTAGAATCATTTTCAAGCCTGTTTCCAAATATATTTTTTGGATATTTTTTACAAAATCAATTTGAAATGTATTTTCGCTATTTTGGTTATTGTTATCCTGATCAATTCTGCTGCTAGAATTTTCGATTCTATTATTGATCTCGGAAATGCTCGATAAAGTGTAATCATAATTGTTGAATTTGTAGGACCAAGTTAAAAGCTGGCTTTTATCTTTTTTAAAGCCCATTTGATAGTTAACAGAGGCTTCAAAACCTCTTTCTTTACTTTGAGAATTATTAGATGAAGCTGTATTTTCTGTCAGAATATCCTGTTGGTAGAAATAAGAATCAAGAAGATCTTTAGACTTACTTTTAGAAAAATTTGACCCTACTTGAATGTTTAATAAATGTAAACTGTCGATTTCATAGCTTACATTCATATTAAAATATCTGCCATTTCCTTTGCTCGAAATCCTTCCCTTTTGATCTAGATAATTAGATAAAGCTTGTTGATTATTTTGATAATCAATTTCAGGATTATTTCTAAAAAAACCGCCACCATATGCCGAAATTCCAATTTTATTCTGTTGAATATTTAATGAAAAACCTGCATTTTGTTCCTGTTTAGGAAATTTTGTTCCGAAGTTCACAGAAGCATTATATCCGTCTTTCATTTTCTTGGTGCTGATAATATTAATAATTCCTGAAACACCTTCTGCGTCGTATTTTGAAGAAGGATTTGTGATAATTTCAATACGTTGAATGGTATTTGCCGGAATACTTTTTAAAACCTCTTTTGCATTGGTATTGAGAAGTTGAGTTTCCTTACCATTTATTAGAATTTTAAAATTCATATTCCCTTTGAAAAGTATATTTTCATTGCTGTCAATCGATAAATAAGGCAGCTTTTTCATCATTTCAATCAGACTTTTAGATTTACTTTCCGGGTCTGACTGAACATCATATACCAAACCATCGATCTTACTTTTAATTAAAGGTTTTTTGGAACTGATAACGACTTCTTTTATTGAAGTTTCCCGTTCATTCACTATTGAATCTTTTTTCGTCTCCTGAGCATGTACTGTATTTATAAACACAATAAAAACCAGTATTGAAAGTATCTTTGAGTTTTTCATAATTATAAAAAAAGAACATAGAAATCCCGAGTGCAAAGTTTTTTGCCCTGAAAACAGTTCGAGATTTTTATTGATTAAATTAGATTGAGAAACTTATTTCTTCTGATTTTTCATCATGAAATAATAGGTAAGAAAACCGAGTGCAACAAAGACTGCCATCACTCCATAAGGAAGAGGTGTATTTTCATCATGTGGAAGAAATTCTAATACGATAAGACCAATTCCACCAAACAGTAAAATAATACCCCATTTCAACATTTCCGTATTAAATCCCGTGAGATTATTCAAGATGATATACATCTTATCATCAATATTTTCTTTATTGAGTATTTTTTTCTTCAAGTTATAATTGGTAATCACCACGATAATTACCGAGAGGGAAATTAAAATCGCGATCATAACGATAAAGGGTGCCAATGATTTCATTTCGATTAATATTTGACCAATAGACAAAGTTATAAGGCTAAAGGTTACAAAAATTAGAATAAATTAGAAAGTTGTAACCTAAAGAGAAAAAATCTGTCTAATAAGATATGTTTGATGAAGAAAAAACCATTAATGAAATCCTGAAGGGAAACCTTGGCGCTTTCCAGCATATTGTAAAGCAATATCAGAATTTGGTGTATTCTATTTTAAACAGAATGATGAATAATGATGAAGATATTGAAGATGTGGGACAGGAGGTTTTTATTAAAGTATATGAGCATTTAAAAAGCTTCAAAAGAGAATCTAAATTATCTACCTGGATCGCCAAGATCACCTACAATGTTGCCGTAAATTATATCAAGAAGAATGCAAAACATCAATTTAGTATCATTGATGACCATTCAGATTTTCAATTCTCTTCTGAAACTCCAGAAACAAAACTGATCGGAAAAGAATTTGATCTTTATATCAACAGATTAATCAGTGAACTTCCATTGCAATACAGAACGGTCATTACGCTGTATCATTTGGATGATTTCAGTATTCAGGAAATTCAAAAAGTCACAAAATTCCCTGAAGGAACCATTAAAGGATATTTATTCCGAGCAAGAAAATTATTAAAAGAAAAATTGAAAAAAGATGGATACCAATAAAGATAAAAAAACTAACAATTTCATTGCTGATCAAAAAAATCATGATGAATTTGAAAAAGATTTATTAGGATTTGATATACTTAATGATTCTTTAAAAAAGCCCTCTGAAAAAGGATTTTCATTAGGGTTTTCTACTCATATTATTAGAAAAATTGAAGTAAAGCAACAGCGTCAGTTCAATCTAAAAATATATTCTCTGCTTGCTGTTATCCTATTAATGAGTCTGGTTTTATTAATTACTCTGTTTAATGAAGATCAGCTTTCAATGATGTTTTCATTATTTTTCAAGTATAAATTCATCATCCTATTCACTCTGATAGCGGTAAGCTTGGTGCAGATAGGCAGTAGATCATTTATCTTAAAAGAGGAAAAAGATTGATACTTATCAAACCTATAAGGTTTTAAAAACCTTATAGGTTTAGTTTGTCTTTAATTAAAACTCAAACAAATTATCCTTTGTAAACCTCAGGATTAGCACAATTGGGCATTTTTTCCCCTTTAGAAAAAGCAATGATATTTTCTGCAGCTACTCTTGCCATTCCATTCCTCGCTTCAATGGTTGCAGAACCAATATGTGGCAATACACAAACACTTGAAAGCTCCAAAATAGGGTCTTCTTTAAAGATAGGTTCCGGATTGGTAACATCTAAACCAGCTCCCCAAATATGCTTGGAAACCAATGCTTCATATAAATCTTTTTGATTATGAAAACCACCTCTCGCTGTATTAATGAATATCGAATTGGTTTTCATTTTTTCAAAAACGGATGCATTAAAAAGATCTTTTTGGTCGGGAACAAAATTAGCATGAATACTCAACACATCAGATTGTGCAACCAGTTCTTCGAAAGAAACATAAGTAGCATTGAGTGCTTTTTCTGCTTCTTCATTGTGATGACGATTATGATAAATAATATTCATATCAAACGCTTTCTTACATTTTTCGGCCATTTCGAAACCTATTCTTCCCAATCCGAAAACACGTAAGATTTTCCCATACAACTCTTGTCCTAAAGCATGTAGAGGATCAAAATCTCCCCAATTTCCCTCTTTCACTTTTTGGAAATTAAAGCTCGCTCTTCTTGCAACCGATTGCATCAATAAAAATGCAACATCTGAAGTAGCTTTACTTAATACATCCGGTGTATTTCCGATAGGAATATTCTTTTGGGTAGCTGATTTAATATCCACATGATCGAATCCTACAGAATACAAAGCAATTGCTTTTACATTCGGACATTGGTCAAAAAAATCATGATCAAATGTATTGTGTCCCACATTTAAGATTGCATCTGCATTTTCACAATATTTTAACCATTCTTCATGAGGTAGATTATCATGTGATGGGAATGTAATTTCGAATCCTGCCTCTTCCAGCATTTTGATTCCTATTTCCGGAATCCTTTTGTTGATGAATACTTTCATTATTTATTTTGTAATTAATTATTAAAGCTTTTAAAATAGAAAACCTCACTCTGCTATAATGGGGTCTTAATTTATATCTTGAAACTATCTATTTTGATCTGTCTTGTTTTCTCTAAATTCATTTCAACAGACATTTTTAATTCAATTTACAATCAATAAGCATAAATTATATATCCTTATTGATCGATTTTCAATTTTCATATCAACAAAATATGATTAAGTTATTGAGAATAACTTCTTACACCTCAACCTAATTACTTAGCATATTTTTTGAGTGTTACTAAAATTATGTGATGATTTTAAAGCTGTGTATATCTATACCATTCAATACTAAAGAAATTCGATAATAAAAACGTTACAATTTTCATTCCGAAACAATCATAACCATTCTTATTTATACCACCTGATTTAAGATTTATCTTCAAAAAACAGCATCTATAACACAAATAAAAAAGCTAACAAAAAACCATTTGTTTAATATAATTATTAATAGATTTGCTTTGTTTTTACATTAAAATCAAAATTTCAAACAAATAAATCAACATAACACAAAAAAAAACATGAATAGAAAAAATGCCTTTATAAAAGGTACAGGATCTTACGTGCCTCCAAAAATTCTAAAAAATGATTTCTTTGAAGCTATTGGCTCTTCTGATGAATGGATTTATAAAAATTTGGGGATCAAAGAACGTAGAATTGCAGAGGGGGAAGTAACCAGCGACTTGGCTTATAAAGCCGGATTAGAAGCTTTAAAACAAGCCAATGTAAAAGCAGAAGAAATAGATTTGATTATCGTAGCAACTTCTACTCCAGATAGACAAGCACCTTCCACAGCGTGCTTTGTGCAGGAAAAAATGGAAGCTTATCAGGCAGTGGCATTTGATATTTCAGCAGTCTGTTCGGGCGGATTATACGGAATCGCCATCGGTTGTCAGTTTATAGAAACAGGCATGTATCAAAATGTTTTAGTTATTGGCGCTGATACCTTTTCAACCATTACCGATTGGGAAAGAAAAGATTCGGTATTTTTCGGAGACGGTGCAGGTGCCATATTACTTTCGGCTACCACGGAAGACAAAGGATTTTTTGATTTTAAACTTCACGCAGATGGTCGTGGAAAATATCATTTTAATATTCCTGCCGGAGGTTCTGAAATGCCTGCATCAGAAGAAACACTGAAACAGAAACTTCATTATTTTCAAATGAATGGTAAGGAAGTTTTTAATACAGCAACTAAGGTGCTTCCTGAAACAATTACTGAAATCCTTGAGGCTAATAAGCTTTCCGCAGACGATGTAGACTGGGTAATTCCGCATCAGCCGAGCATCAGAATTCTTCAGGAAACCGCCAGAAAAGTCAATATCCCTTTTGAAAAAGTAATGACCAATATGGATAAATACGCCAACACTTCAGGAGGAACTATTCCTATTGTTCTTGACGAAACTTATAAAAGTGGAAAAATACAGCCAGGAAACATCCTTCTATTTGCTGCTGTAGGCTCAGGGTGGACCTGGGGAACAGCGCTTTACAAGGCTTAGAAATTACTATTTCATTTTAAATAACATAAAAAAATTATGCTGAAAGATCAAACCTTCCTAATTACAGGCATTGCAGATGAAAACTCTCTTGCCATGAAAACCGCTGAAAAGATTCTTGAAAATAACGGAAACGTGGTATGCGCAGGATTAGGAGTTACTCCTTTTCATAAAAACATCTCTGAAAAAGCTCAGGGATTTCTTCATAAAAACTATACCGACTTTAAAACCGCTTGCCACAAAGTTTTAGGAGATCAGGTGTACACCGCCCCTCTAGATGTTACCTTACCAGAAAGCCTGGATTTTCTGGCGAAAGATCTCTATCAAAAAGACATTAAACTTAACGGCTTTCTTCATGCTATCGCAATGGATAAAACTATCAGACAAAAATCTGTAAAACCGATGCTGGAGGTTACCGTAGAAGAATTTAATGAAACGATGAATGTTTCCGCCTTTTCTTTGATTTCCTTATCGCAAGCATTACTTTCTAATAATGTTCTTCAGAATGGAGCTTCTATTGTATCGCTTAGCTATATTGCGGCAGAAAAAGTTTCTTCTTTTCCTTATATTAATATCAGTATTGCTAAGGCTGCGCTTGAACGTTTAACCATGGAAATCGCTCATGAATTAGGCAGAAAACATGGGATTCGTGCCAATGCCATTCGTTTTTCACCTTATATGGGAAGTAAGGCCGGAAATGCTACATTGAATACTGAAGATGTTGAGAAAGCCAATCAAAAAAGTCCGTTAGGAAACGCTTTACCTGAAGATTTAGCCCACGAAATTGTGCATCTTTTCAGAAAAGAAACAAGAATAACCGGAGAAATCCGTCACGTGGACGGAGGTTTTCATATTATGGGATAATTTGTAACGTTTTTAATTTTGGTAATCGCAAAGACGCTATTTTCTAATTCAATTATGCATAATAAGGCGCAAGGATTTTATCTTCGATAAAATTGAATACGTTAACATCACTGAAAATCTTTGATTTTCTAGCGCCTTAAAAAAGTTTTTTTATGAATCTTTGCGTCTTAGCGTTTTGCCAACAATTAGAGTTATTATTGATTTGTTTTGCCTAACATTGGAACAAATTTATATGCTCCAAATTCTTCTTTCTCAATCTCTGTCGGAGAAATTTTGGTAAACCTATACAACACCTGCTCATCTGTTGGACCTAACGGAATCACCATTTTGCCTCCTACTTTTAGCTGTTTCAATAATTCCGTAGGTAATACGGAAGCTCCACAAGTCACAATGATTTTATCAAAAGGAGCAAATGTCGGAAGCCCTGCAAAGCCATCTCCAAAACTCTGAAACTTTGGATACAAATGCATTTCACGCAGCTTTTTCTTAGAAAAATCGAATAGATCTTTTTGTCTTTCAACTGTATATACCAAGCCTTTCATTGCTATAAGCACAGCAGTCTGGTAGCCACATCCGGTTCCGATCTCCAATACTTTTTCACCAGCCTTTAATTGTAATAATTCAGATTGCTCTGCCACCGTTGAAGGATGCGAAATAGTCTGATGTGCCAAAATAGGAAAGGCACGGTCTTCATAAGCAAAATCTTCAAAAATACTTTCTATAAAAAGGTGTCTCGGAACTTCATTCATTGCCGAAAGTACATTTTCATCTGAAACTCCAATTCTATATCGAAGATATTCAACCAAATTTTTTCTTTTTCCTTTATGTACAAACGAATCGTGCGTCATTAGATAGTAGTTATTAGGTTTTCGGGTAGTAGTTTGCACAAAAATAATAAAACAAATACTATTTATCAACCTAAAACCTATCATCTATTTCCTAATACCTAAAATCATTATATTTACAGAAATTTAATACAACTATGTTAAAAGCAGGTTTGGTAGGTGCCGGACATTTAGGAAAAATACATTTAAGACTTCTTAATCAGTCGGATAAGTATGAATTTGTAGGTTTCCATGATAAAGATGTAGAAAACGGTAAAAAATTAGAAGCCGAATTAGGATATAAATATTTTGAAAATTTTGATGATCTTTTGGATCAGATCGAAATGTTGGATATTGTAACTCCCACAATTTATCATTACGATTATGCTTTAAAAGCAATTGATAAAGGACTTCATTTTTTCATCGAGAAACCTGTAACCCATACATTGGAACAAGCAGAAGAAATCCTTCAGAAATGTCGTGAAAATGGGATAAAAGCTCAGGTGGGTCATGTTGAAAGATATAATCCTGCTTTTATGGCTACTAAGGAATATATCAAAAATCCAATGTTCATCGAGATTCACCGATTGGCAGAATTCAACCCTCGTGGAACAGATGTTTCTGTGGTATTGGACTTAATGATTCATGATTTGGACATTTTATTAAGTGTTGTAAAATCTAAAGTTAAAAATATTCATGCAAGCGGCGTGTGTGTAGTAAGTAAAACTCCGGATATTTCTAATGCAAGAATAGAATTTGAAAACGGATGTGTTGCCAATCTTACAACATCCAGAATTTCAATGAAAGCAATGAGAAAAAGCCGTTTCTTCCAGAAAGATGCTTACATCTCTGTAGATTTCTTGGAGAAGAAAGCAGAAGTTATCCGTATGAAAGATGCACCTGAAAACCCTACTCCATTTGATATGATCATTGAGAACGCAGATGGAGAGAAAAATCAGATTTTATTTGAATATCCAAACATTCAACCTAACAATGCGATTTTGGATGAGTTGAATTCTTTTGCAGATGCCATCACAGAAGATAAAAATGTAGAAGTTTCTTTGGAAGACGGAACTGAAGCGTTGAAAGTGGCTTTGGAGATTATGAGATTGATAAATAATTAATGAAGAAAATAAAAGATTACATACTTCCCTTGATATTTTTGTATCTATCAGTAATCTGTTTATATGTAAGCTACTTATTTATTATTGATGATTATAATATCTCCAAAAGTATTTATCAACCTTATAAATCTTTCATACAACTATCACCTTTTGATAATTGGAATGTTTTTATAACAATTTTTAAAGGAATTTTTGGTGTCATTGGATTTATAAAATATGTTTTTACTAAAAAATTGATTAATTATTTCAACACTTTATTTTTATCAATCACATTATTCGAAATTATAATCCAACTATATTTTCAAATTCGAAAATTTGAAAATTTTTCCGTTTATATTGATTTTTATAGTGTAATTATATCAGGAATTTTATTCGTAATTCTAGGTGTCTTTTACTTTAAAAGTGTCAAAATAAAAAAGATATTTCCACAGATATTATTAGGCTTATTTTTAACAGTATTATCTTATTGTTTACATTAATTCTAAAAAAAAACATTAATAAGCGGGCTATAAATCCCGCTTATTATTTTTCAGTAAATTGTCAAATTATTCACTTTTTATTCAATAATTTTTAAATATATTTGTCTTTACTTAAAAGTAATTAATTCTAAAATCAATCTCCTAATATTTTAAAAGTCAAAACTATGAAAAGAGCCATTCTATTGTCCGCGGTTTTATTGTCTCAATTTGGGACATCACAGTTGTTAAAAACCAATGGTCAAAAAATCGTAAATGATAAAGGTGAAAATATTCAATTAAGAGGCCTAGGTTTAGGTGGATGGATGTTGCAGGAAGGATATATGTTGAAAACAGCAGATTTCGCAGGTCCACAATATAAGATCAAAGAAAAGATTACAGAATTAATCGGCGAAAAAGGAATGAATGAATTCTATAAAGCCTATCTAAAAAATGGAATTACAAAACAGGATATTGATTTTCTGGCAAAATCAGGATTCAATTCCATAAGACTTCCGATGCATTATAACCTGTATACCTTACCTATTGAAAAAGAATCTGTAAAAGGTCAAAATACATGGCTGGAAGAAGGTTTCAAAATGACGGATGATCTTTTGAAATGGTGTGCAGACAATAAAATATATCTTATTCTGGATATGCACGCACTTCCCGGTGGACAGGGAAATGATGCGAACATCTCTGACAATGATAAATCAAAACCTTCACTTTGGGAAAGCGAGGAAAATCAAAAAAAGACAATTGCCCTTTGGAAAAAACTGGCAGAAAGATATAAAGATGAGCCTTGGATTGGTGGTTATGATTTAATTAATGAGCCTAACATCAATTTCACAGGAAAAAACCCGAACGGAACAGATGAAATGTCAAATGCTCCGCTTTGGAAACTACAGAAAGATATTACAGAAGCTATTCGTCAGGTTGATAAAAAACATATCATTTTCCTTGAAGGAAACGGATGGGGAAATAATTATAACGGATTGACACCGATTTGGGATAATAACATGGCATTCAGTTTCCATAAATATTGGAACAATAATGATGACGAAACATTAAAACACGCACTAGATCTGAGAGAGAAGCATAACATGCCAATCTGGTTGGGAGAAACCGGAGAAAACTCTAATGTTTGGTTTACAGAATTAATCCAGCTTTTAGATAAGCATAACATTGGATATGCGTTCTGGCCAATGAAAAAGATTGATAATATTGCAGGAATCGCTAATGTAAAGATTACTCCGGAATATCAAAAGCTACTAGATTATTGGAAAAATGGAGGTGAGAAACCGTCTAAAGAATTCGCAACAAAAGCTTTGATGAAAATTGCTGACAACTATAAATTCAGTAATGTTGAAATTAAGAATGATGTAATTGATGCAATGTTCAGACAAACAACAGATGATTCTACAAAACCATTTAAAAATCATGTAGTTCCTGGAAGGGTTTTTGCGTCAGAATATGATTTGGGAAGAATGGGTTCAGCGTATCTGGATAAAGACTTTGTTAATCTTTGGGTGAGTGATCCAGCCAAAAGATCTGAATGGAATTCAGGAAATCAAATGCGAAATGATGGTGTTGACATTTATACATGTAATGATAAAATCACCAACCAATATTACATAGGAAAAACAGAAGCCGGAGAATGGATACAATACACCATTAACGCAAAAGCTGATAAAAGCTATAGTTTCGACATCAGATACTCAAGTAAAACGAATGGTAAAATTAGACTTGAGGATGCTACAGGAAAACAACTAGCCACATTCACCCTCAACTCTACTGGAGGAAATGAAACATGGAAAACCGTTTCTGCTAAAGGAATCACTCTTAAAAAAGGAGAAAATAAAATCAGAATCTATTTCGAAAATGACGGAGTCAATCTTAATTATTTTGAAGTAAAATAATTATAATTGTCTTAAATTGCAAATCCCTTTTAGATTCTAAAAGGGATTTTTTAATATAAAATATTATGAAAAAAACAGGGCTCCTTTTTCTTTTGATCTCAGCATTCACATTTGCACAAAATACAGTGCTGGACAAGAAGATCAATTCAATTATTAAAGATAAAAAAGCAACGGTTGCCGTTTCTGTTTTAGGCTTTGAAAATGCATTTAATTACAATAAAAACGGAGAGAAAAAACTCCCGATGCAAAGTGTTTTTAAATTCCATATTGCAGCGGCAGTTTTGGATTTCGTAGATAAAGGAAAATTATCTTTAGACCAGAAAATTTCACTCAACAAATCTAATTTATTAGAAAATACATGGTCTCCTCTTCGCGATAAATATAAAGATGCCAACGCAGAAGTTCCATTAAGTGAGATCATTGATCAAACTGTTGCGATGAGTGATAATAACGGCTGCGATATCCTTTTACAACTCATTGGAGGTACGCAAACCGTTCAAAAATTCATGGATTCTAAAGGCGTAAAAGGTTTTCAGATAAAATTCAATGAAGAAGCCATGCATAAAGACTGGAATGTACAATATGAAAATTACAGCACGACTAATTCTGCAGTTCAGGTCTTGAAAAAATTCTATGATGGAAAATTACTTTCTAAAAAATCTACAGATTATCTTATGAAAGTAATGCTGGGAACCCAAACAGGATTAAATAAAATGGTAGAGCAACTTCCAAAAAATACACCTGTAGCCCGCAAAACGGGAGCTTCCGGAAAGAATAAAGACGGACTTACCGGGGCCGAAAACGAAATAGGAATTGTAACTTTACCCAACGGCAAACATTATGCAATTGCTTTATTTGTAAGTAATTCTACAGAAACAGATGCCGTAAATTGCAAAGTAATTTCTGATATTTCAAAAGCAGTTTGGGACCATTTTAATAAGTAAATTTTAAAGCTTATTTTTAAAGAGTTTTAAGGGCTAAAAATAACAAGCAATAAAAACAAATTAATATGAAAAAAATAGTATTAATATCAGCAGTATTTGGTTTTACATTCTTTTCGGCACAGAAAAGTGAAAACTATTTACAATTAAGATATGGAAGTATTTGTTGTGGAACTCCTTCAACAGATCCTGTGATGAATTACATAAACAAGTTTCAGAAAAAAAATAAAATTAAGAATCTGGAAATCTACAAACAAGGAGGCATGGGAAGAGAAGGTGAATTTTATTTGTATATAGGAACCGATAATCTTTCAAAAAAACAGACCACGATGTTTGTAACAGGTTTACAATCTGCCATTGAAACACAAAATAATACAAGAAAGGAGAATCACGACGGAACAGTGGCTTTTGAAGCAACAGAAATTGTGAAAAAAGCCGACTTATCTAACGCAAGAAATTTAACTATCTATAAAAAATAATTTAAGGAAAAATGATCAAAAACATTGTAGTTATCGGAGCTGGAACCATGGGAAATGGTATTGCACATACTTTCGCTCAAAGCGGTTTTAATGTAAATTTAGTAGATGTATCTCAAGATGCTTTAGACAAAGGTTTAAAAACTATTACCACCAATCTTGACAGAATTATTGCTAAAGGAAATCTTACTGAAGAGCAAAAAGCAGAAACTTTAGGGAACATAACTACTTTCACAGAACTTAAAAATGCTGCTTCAAATGCAGATTTAATTGTAGAGGCTGCAACAGAAAACCAAGATTTGAAATTGAAAATCTTTGGTCAGATGGATGAATTTGCTCCTGAACACTGTATTTTGGCAACCAATACCTCTTCAATTTCTATTACTAAAATCGCTGCCTCTACAAAAAGAGCAGATAAAGTAATCGGAATGCACTTCATGAACCCAGTTCCTATTATGAAATTGGTAGAAATCATCAAGGGCTACTCTACTTCAAAAGAGACTTTCGATATTATTTATGAAATGAGCAAAACATTAGGAAAAGTTCCTGTAGAAGTGAACGACTATCCAGGTTTTGTGGCCAACAGAATTTTGATGCCAATGATCAACGAATCTATCGAGACTCTTTACAATGGTGTTGCCGGAGTTGAGGAAATTGATACCGTAATGAAACTAGGAATGGCTCATCCAATGGGTCCCCTTCAATTAGCAGACTTCATTGGTCTTGATGTTTGTTTAGCGATCTTAAATGTAATGTATGACGGCTTTAAAACCCCGAAATATGCGCCCAATCCATTATTGGTGAATATGGTAATGGCAGGGAAATTAGGTGTAAAATCTGGTGAAGGTTTCTATGATTATTCTGAAAGCAAAAAAGCAGAAAAAGTAGCTAAAATGTTTGCCAAATAAGAGAAATGAATTATCAATTGCTCATCGTGAATTTTTAAAATTGACATGAGATTATTCAGTTTGAAGAAAATTTGACTTGCATCGCAAAATTCACTATTTTTCTTCGATGAAATTTAAAGAAAAATACATTCAAATATCAATGGTCATCATTACTTTAGTGATGACCATTGTACGTTTTTTATTGAATGAAAAAGGTCGAGTAAATCCAGATTCAATAAGATATATGAGAACTGCTCATGTATTTCCGGTCATTGATAACACCACCACCCCTTTGGGCTATCCATTAAGTATTAAATTTTTCACTCTTTTTGGATTCGATGAATTTTGGAGCAGTAAAGTTGTTGGTCTTTTAGCATTTCTTTTTATCATATTTTTTGCTTGGAAAAAGAACTTTTATGTAAGAGAAACCATTATTATAAGTTCTTTATTTGGTTTTCTTTCTATTTACTCTTACACGATGAGTGAAGCCCTCATTCTTCCTTTTGTATTTCTTTTTTTATATACCGCAATGCTCATCATTACAGGAAAGTTAGAAAAATGGAAAGCTATTTTCTATCTATCTTTATCTTTAATTGCACTTTATAACATCCGGTACAGCGCTTTATTCATTATTGGAGGAACCGGACTTTACGGGCTTATTTTCTGGAAAAGAAAATATTCTTTATCCTTCATCGTTTCTGCTGCAATAAGTTTCATTTTTATTGTTCTTTATAAATTTCTATTCATTGATTATTTTAATGAAAATTACGTTCAGCAATTTTTAGAAATGGGTCTTCATTCTACTTCTCAATTATTGGTAGAATTATTCCAAGGTTTATGTACGAGCTTTAATCCGTTTATTCACATTGCAGACCCTGGCGGCGGAAAAATAAATTATGCTATCTATGGAATTGGATGTGTAAATATTCTTTTGATGATCTATTTATTTATAAAAAATAAATTGTCTGATCCTGAGTTTTTTTACATTTTTGTAGGCGCTTCGGGAATAGTTTGTTCTTATTTTATTCAATATTTTTATTCCGTAAATTCTATAGACTACAGATTAATGGCCCCCTTTAGTTTACCTATCTGGATTGTTTATTTCAAGAAACTATTTGATATATTTGATATTAAAGTATATGTAATTGGCGCTCTAAGCTTGCTTTCAGGATTCGCTTTTACTTGGCTTTCAAAAGGAAATTATCTTGAAAACAGAAAAGAAATCACTCAGTTTTTACAATCTGAAAAATTAGATAAAGTCCCGTTAAAGTTTTTTATCATCGAAGAAAAAGATTTAGAAAAAATACAGGTAGCAGAACTAATAAGTACCGTAAATCCTCAAGTATACATCACTTTTAAACCTGAAGATACTTTAAAAAGAACAACGTTAACGCGCTATAAAGTTTTACAAAAAATTAAAATCGACAAGAACAAATATCAATAATTTTATTATCTTTGATCAAAGTTAAAACATTAAAAAAATGAAGTTACCAAAGTTTTTATTAGCAGATAATTCGGAATTTCCAGAAGATTTATTCGTAGTTCATACAGAATATCCAAGATTTATCTTAAACGTTGAGGAAGAAGAAGTTGAGTGGTTAGATGATTTAGAAGGTGATGATGAAGAAACTATGGCAGATGAGGCTACTAAAGTGGTAGAAGCAGCATTCAAATGGTGTGATGAAGAGTTGGCTAAGTACGACGAAGAAGAGGAAGACTAAGAAACTCTCTTAAGCATAAAAAAAGGAACTCAAATTGAGTTCCTTTTTTATTTATTCAGCTTTATTAAATTTCAATAATAAAAGATTGTCTTTATACAATTCTAATGTATTTCCGGAAACAACATATTTATTAGCTTTCCCTACCATATCCATAAAATTCTGCTCTACGCTCATATTATCACAAGCCATTCTTGTAGAACCCATTTGTCCGGCAGAAAAACTTCCCGTAGATACATCTACTTTTGCTGTCCCAAAATAATTATTACATCCCGCATTTCCGTTGATCTTTTCCCCTTCAATATTTAACGTTGGAACTTTTCCTTTTACATTATCTGCCAACGTCCATTTTGTGTTTGACAATGACGGTTGAGATTTTCCTACTTTAGAAGCAGAAGGACTCGACATTGTTCCACACGATGCCAATACCGCTGCTGTACATATACTTAAAAAAATATTTTTCATTTTTCTCTTTTTAGATTTAACCAAATTTACGGAAATTATATTATTCAAACGGGTTTCAGAGGATTTTATTATTTCCCAAAATACTTCTTCTTGAATTTTATTTTGAAGCTCTTGATAGGAATTAGTTGAAAATTAACATGATACTTTTTATAAAAATTATTAGAATTATTATTAAAAACACTTTGACTCCGTTCAGCATGACATCGCTAAAAATTCACTATCAAAGCAACGCAGTAAGTATTTAGATAAAACATTCTGGACGAGTCGAAATACCTTCTATTAAACAAAAAAACGGACTAAAAAAGTCCGTTTTGATAATATATATTAATGTAGTAATCTTTATATTAAGATCTTAATTCTGCAGCAAATTCCTTTTGGAAAGATTTGATTAGAGAATCCATAACCTGAGAAATTTCTTTTTCTTCCAACGTTTTTTCTTCATTCAACAACTCGAAACTCATTGCATAAGATTTCTTTCCTTCCGGAAGGTTTTTCCCTTCATATACATCAAATAAATTGATGTTTTTGATGAATGGAGATTTATTCTTCTTAGCCGTTTCATACAATTCCTGATACGTAATATTCTTATCAATCAATAAAGCTAAATCTCTTCTGATTTTGTTGAATTTTGGAATATCATTAAACTTCAATACATTTTTAGAACGTAATTCCTGAGCAAACTCTAATTCAATTTCAGCATAGAAACAATCTTGATCAATATCAAAATCTTTCAACATCTGAGGAGCTACTTTTCCTATTCTTACGAGAGCTTTTCCTTCCACCTCATATGCTAAAGCATCAGAGAATCTTGCATCAGATAAAGCAACTTCTTTATAATCAACAGCCAATCTTTCTAATAAAACTTTCACATACGCTTTCAAGTTATAGAAATCTGTTGCAGATTTTGGCTGCAACCAGTTTTCAGCAACATTTCTTCCAGAAATCAAAATTGCCATTTGTTTTCTTTCTTCGTATTGTGCTCTTTTGTGATAGATCTTACCGAATTCGAAGAACTTAATATCTTGATTCTTTCTGTTGATATTGTAAATAGCATTTTCTAGAAGTCCTTCTAATAAAGACTTTCTCATGAATGCTAAATCATTACTTAGCGGATTCAACAATCTTACGGCATCCGTTTCATCTTTTACAGAAGTTAATGAATTGTTCATCACTTCATTGAAACCAAGGCTCTGTAAACTTCTTGCCCAATTGTTTTCCAATTCATCCTGATCTTTCGCACTTAGCTTTACAGGAGTGAAAGAAATCTTTTGTGGAGCATCTATTTTGTTATATCCGTAGATTCTTAAGATCTCTTCAATAACGTCGATTTCTCTTGTAACGTCTGCTCTGTAAGCAGGAACGGAGATTTCAAAACCATTTTGAATTTCATTTAAAACTTGAATTTCAAGGGCTTTTAAAATTTCCTTTACTTTTTCTCTGTGAATTTTAGTTCCTAAAATCTGTTCGATTTTAGAGAATCTGATGATCACATAATTATCTTCAATTTTCTTTGGATACTCTTCCAACAAATCTCCGGTCAACTTTCCACCTGCAATCTCCTGAATCATTTTGATAGCATGCGTAATCGCAGTTCTTGTGATGTTTGGATCTACACCTCTTTCAAATCTAAAAGATGCATCTGTATTTAAACCGTGGAATTTGGCTCCTTTTCTTACCGCTACCGGATTGAAATAAGCACTTTCCAAGAAAATAGTTTTCGTTTCATTAGAAACTCCGGAATGAGCACCACCGAAAACTCCGGCAATACACATTGGGTTATCACTTCCGTCTTTGATGATAATCTCAGAACCGTTTAAAGTTCTTTCAACACCGTCTAACGTTGTAAATTTAGTTCCTTCTTTTACGGTTCCAACTTTCACTTTTTTGTCAGCAATTTTATCTGCATCAAAAGCGTGAAGAGGTTGTCCTAAACCGTGAAGAACATAGTTTGTAATATCTACAATATTATTAATCGGGCTTAATCCGATTGCTTTTAATCTGCTTTTCAACCAAGCCGGAGATTCTGCAACTTTTACATCTTCAATGACAGCTCCGATATATCTCGGACATAATTCTGCATCTTCAACTTCTAAACTAAAACTGTGAGCACCTTCACTATTTAACGTTTCAGAACTTACTTTTTCAAATTCAGATTTTTGCTTATTTGTAGAAAGGAAAGCAAATAGATCTCTAGCAACCCCATAGTGAGACATTGCATCGGTTCTGTTTGGTGTTAATCCGATCTCAAAAACTTCGTCTGTTGTCAATTCAAAATAATCAGCAAAATTCTTTCCAACTTCATATTTTTCTTCATCCAGTACCATGATTCCTCCGTGATCATTGCTAAGACCTAGTTCGTCCTCTGCGCAAATCATTCCCTGAGAAACCTCTCCTCTGATTTTGGCTTCTTTAATTTCAAAAAAACCACCTTCTTTATCATAAATTTTTGTTCCAACAACCGCAACAGGCACAGTTTGCCCAGCTTCTACATTCGGAGCTCCGCAAACGATGTTTAACACCTTTCCGTTTCCTATTTCTACTGTTGTTTTATTCAGTTTGTCTGCATTAGGGTGTTTTTCGCAAGTTAAAACTTTACCTACGATAATACCTTCCAGACTTCCTTTGATACTTTCAAATTTATCTATCCCTTCAACCTCAAGACCAATATCCGTCAGGAATTCACCAATTCTTTCAGGTTTCAATTCCGTTTTAACATAATCCTTCAGCCAGTTGTTTGATATTTTCATTTACTAAATCTATTTTTTAATTGGTCAAATGGAACTTCACAGTTTCATCTGATAATTTCTATTTATTAGGACAGATGGAACCTTTGGATTTCATCTATTAAATTTTGAAAATTTTATTTGAATTTTTCGAGTTACAAATGTCGTGTTTTTTTGAGAAATATCGAAATTTAGAACTAACTTAAAACAAATAGTTTTGTTAATTTTTACTTATTAGAAACAAGAAGAGATCCTGAAAATTCAGAACCTCTTATATTTTTATCTAATCAAATATTACAATCCAATGACTGGCATTGATAACATTAAGATATTTTCATTTTCTTCAAGACCATCCAACGGTTCAATAATTCCTGGTCTGTTCGGTTGAGACATCTTCATTGTAATATCGTCTGAACTTAAAATCGTTAACATTTCAGTTAAGAATTTAGAGCTAAAGCCAATGTTGATATCTTCACCATTATAATCGCAAGGAATCTGCATGTCTGCTTTGTTTGCATATTCTGTATCTTCTGCATGAAGGTGAAGAATGTTTGCCGACAATTTAAATCTAACCTGATTCGTAGATTTATTAGACATAATAGATGCTCTCTTAATTGCTCCCAACAAAAGATTTCTGTTGATTGTTAATACATTCGGGTTTTCTTTAGGAATTACCGCTGTATAGTTAGGATATTTCCCATCAATCAATCTACAAATCCAGATATGCTTACCAAAAGTAAACTTAGCCATGTTCTCATTGAAATCGATGGTTACATCTTCATTAGAGCTTGCTAAGATATTTTTGAAAATATTTAAAGGTTTTTTAGGCATGATGAATTCCATTGGCTCAGGATTCATCAAATCCATTCTTTTGTACACCACCAATCTGTGAGAATCTGTAGAAACAAAGTTTGTTTCATTTTCTCCAAACTGGAAAAGAACTCCCGTCATTACAGGACGAAGAGAGTCATTACTTGTTGCGAAAAGAGTGTTCGTAAGAGCTTCAGACAAAACTCCCGCAGACATTGTAACGCTTTGAGCAGCATCAAATTCCGGCAATTCCGGATAATCATCAGCATTATCTAAAGCTACTGCGAAATTATCTTTTTCATCTAAAATCTCAAGCTGACTTCCCGTTCCCTCATCATTATCTTTTACAGACAACGTCAAAGGCTGTTCGCCGTATGTCTTGATAAAATCTTGAAAAATTTTAGCAGGAACAGCAAATTTACCCGAATCATCAGACTTAACATCCAAAGAAGTAACAAGAGTAGTTTCCCCATCAGATGCAGTGATAGTAACATTATTCCCGTTTAATTCAAAAAGATAATTTTCTAAAATAGGTCTCGATTGAGAGCTTGATATTACGCCACTTACAGTTTGCAAAGCTTTCTGCAGTTCTCCACTTGAAATAATAAATTTCATAGATTTAAAAATAAATTTTTACAAATATAATAAATACAAAATAGATTAAAAAATATAATCCTGAGAGTTATTAACAACCATCAAAAGATTATCCACATCACCTCTACTTTGGTTTTTTATGATAAAACATCATAAAGGAATAAAGATAAGGATTTTCTTCAAGCAATTAATTATATTTGTAAATAAACTTTTCATTTATGCGAAAACCACCGATTCATAAAAGTTTTCTGAATGCTTTTCGAGGTGTTTTTTTAATGATAAAATCTGAAAGAAATTTTCAATTAGAACTTCTGGCGTTCATTGTTAATCTTATATTAATTTTTTATTTACAACTTTCCACACTTGATACTGCTTTAATTTTGATCGTATCTTTTGGTGTTTTATCAGCCGAAATTTTCAATACTGCCATTGAAAAAATATGTGATTTTATTCAACCGGATTTTGATAAAAGAATAGGCTTTATTAAAGATATCTCTGCGGGAGCGGTTATTTTGATGGCGGCTTTATCTGTTATTGTTGGAATTTTGGTGTATTGGAAATATATCTTTTGATTGATTTTGTCATCCCGAGAAAACAAACTAGCCTATATTGAGGATACAAAGTTCTGGCTAAAGCTTTTTTCTTCCACAGATTTCACGGATTTACGCAGATGATTGTGTTATTTGTGAAAAAATTAATGATTATTTGTGTTTAAAATCTAAATATTTTTCAATGATTGGCAGGGCAATTTCAGCCATCATTCCATAGCCTTTTTCGTTAGGATGAACTCCATCTTTTGATAGCAAAAATTCTTTATCTTCTAAAAACGCAGAATAAAAATCAATATAAATTGATCCATCTTCAATCGAGATATCTTTAAGAATCTTATTATACATCACAACTTCTTCATTGGTTCTCAATTTTCCTGAAGTTGCCACCAGCCCATCAACAGTTTTAGAAAACGGTAAAATACTTATCAAATAAATATCGTTGGAATATTGTTTCGCATGTTGAATTGCAGTTTGAATGTTATTTCTAAATTGCTCAGGACTTACCATTTGACTCCCTTCTTTTATCGCTAAGTCATTTGCTCCATAACCGATAAAAACAATATTTCCATCAGCAGAATTTCTTGCCCTTAATTCATGCGGAATCCTTTTTATCAAACCCTCAGTTGTTTCTCCTCCAATTCCAAGATTAAAAAGTATCAATTCGTCTTTTGCACCTTCGTTATATTTCTGCAATGCATACCTCTTCAGAATATCAACCCAACCTCCAAAAACACCGTCATATTCTCCGTAGGTGATGCTGTCACCAAAGAATAAACCATATATTATTTTCTTCATTTATTTTACTATTAAAGATTTTGATTTTAAACCATTAAGATTTTAGTTAAGAATTATTAAGATCCTTCGTGAACTACGTTCGTAAACCTTCAATTTATGCTCAGGATGACATCGCCTATACTAGCTTTGTTAGTTTTCGTAATTTAAGCTTAACTAAACTTAAAAACTTAATTCTCCTTAATGGTTCAACTTAATTCAAAATTAGTACAATATTTTTGTGTTCTTCTATAATCTCAAGCAAAACATCAAATAACGTTTGTCCTTTTCCCTCAATCAATTTATTCAATTTTTCCTGAATCAATTCAACATTAAAAGGTTTTCCTTGTTTGATTTTATTTTCGTAAAATTCTTTTGTTGCTTCGAATCCCAGATCCTTTCTGGACTTTTCAGACTCTTCCCAAAGGATTTCTACCTCATCATCATTTTCAAAAATTCCAAAACCGCCGTATAAGATATCATTGAAGCCGTCTAATGTTCCGACTTTCCAGTTAATATCCTTCGTCAAGACCTTGGAAACTTCTTCGTAGAAACCTGCCAGATTTGAAAAATGACTGCCATTAATGACAGTCCTTTTCCGTTTATTGTTATTTGAAGTACTCAACTCCATTTTTAAATATATTGTGATAATTCGCAGTAGGAATGTTTTTCATCAACCCTTCTGCAAAACGTTCAGGATGTCCCATTCTACCATAAATCTTACCGCATGGACTCGTAATTCCTTCAATTCCGAATAATGAGTTATTTGGATTAAACGGCATTCCGTGTGCAATATTTCCATCAAAATCAATGTATTGAGTGGCAACTTGTCCGTTTTTGTATAGCTTTTCAAGTTCTTCTTGTGAAGCCATGAAACGACCTTCCCCATGAGAAATTGGAATGGTAAACACTTGGTCTTTCATCCCTTTCAACCACGGACTTTCATCGTTCACCACTTTTACATTCACCATCTGAGAAATATGTCTTCTGATGGCATTATGAGCCAAGGTTGGAGAATTCTCATCAAGATCTTTGATTTGTCCGTAAGGCAACAATCCAGATTTAACTAAAGCTTGGAAACCATTACAGATACCAATGATCATTCCGTCTCTTTCTAATAATTCATGAACGGCATTTTTCATCTTTTCGTTCTTCAAAACATTTACGATGAATTTCGCAGAACCATCCGGCTCGTCACCCGCAGAGAAACCTCCTGAGAATGCTAAGATCTGAGAAGTTCTGATTTCTTCCACCCAAGCATCAATACTTTCTTCAAGCAATTGGTGACTTATATTTTTCAGTGGTAAGCTGCTAACAATAGCTCCTTCTTTCTGGAATGCATTTAGCGTTTCATACTCGCAATTTGTTCCCGGGAAAACCGGAGCGAATACTTTTGGCTGAGCAATTCCATGTTTTTTAATAATGATATTTCTCGGATTGATTGAATTCAGTTTTGAATCCAATTCAACCGTCAGTTTTTCTTTTTCAATCGTTGGGAAAAGATTTTCAAATGTGTTTGTATTTGCAGCTAAAAGTTTTTCAATTGCAAATTCAGCATTATTAATTGTAATAACTTTCGAATCTTTAACCTCACCAATTAATTGTAATGCTGCAAAACTTAGTTCTTCTTTAGATTCAATAATTAAGCTACCGATATTTTTAGCTAATAAAACGCTATCATCAATCGTAATCTCAGCTCCTAATCTGTTACCGAAACTCATTTTTGCAAGAGAAACCGCAACTCCGCCTTCCTTCACTGTTTTCACAGAAACAATTTTTCCGGCTTTGATATTTTCAAAAATAAATTCAAAAACAGCTTTTAAGCTTTCGTAATTTGGAAGTCCGTTTTCCTGAGCAATATGATTGAAGAAATACAATTTATTTCCTTCATTCTTAAATTCAGGAGAGATAATATTTTTCTTTTCTCCATTAGCACAAGCAAAAGAAATCAACGTTGGCGGAACATTCAGATCCTGATACGTTCCACTCATTGAATCTTTACCTCCGATAGCAGCTAATCCAAGATTGATCTGCGCATCATAAGCTCCCAATAATGAAGCTAAAGGTTTCCCCCATTTCTCAGGATTCTGACCTAATTTTTCAAAATATTCCTGGAAACTTAATCTGATATTTTTATAATCGCCACCCATCGCAACGATCTTAGCCACACTTTCTACCACCGCATAAGAAGATCCTAACAGTGAATTCTGCTTAGAAATCCCTGCATCAAATCCCCAACTTGCTAAAGAAACTGTTTCAATATCTTTTGCGCCAAGGATGGGTAACGTCTGAACGCTTCCTTCCATCAACGTTTGCTGATATTTCCCTCCTAAAGGCATCGCAACCGTAGTTCCTCCCACAGATCCGTCGAACATTTCCAACAATCCTTTTTGAGAAGCTACATTTTTGTCTGCTAAAATCTTTAAGAAATTCTCTTCGTTGAATGATTGAGTTTCTTCATTTACTTCTTCAAGATGTGTAATTTTCACTTCCTGACTTTTAGCACATCCGTTGGTATCCAAAAACGCTCTTGAAAGATCAACAATTTTATCGCCTTTCCAGAACATCTGCATTCTTCCTGAATCTGTCACTTTTGCCACTTCAACAGCTACAATGTTTTCATCTTCACAGAATTTGATAAACTGTTCTTTATCTTTTGGATCAACAACAACTGCTACTCTTTCCTGAGATTCAGAAATAGCAAGCTCAGTTCCGTTTAATCCTTCATATTTTAAAGGTAAAACATCTAAATTAATATCCAGAGAATCTGCAATTTCACCAATGGCTACAGAAACACCTCCGGCTCCGAAGTCATTTGATTTTTTAATCAATCTCGTTACTTCTGGATTTCTGAATAATCTCTGAATTTTACGTTCTTCAACAGCATTTCCTTTCTGAACTTCTGAACTCATGGTGTGGATAGAAGTTTCATCTTGTTCTTTCGAACTTCCACTTGCTCCACCAACACCATCACGACCTGTTGCACCACCAAAAATGATAATAGAATCACCAACCTCAGGTTTCTCACGTCTTACCCAGTCTACAGGAACGGCTCCGGTAACAAAACCAACTTCCATTCTTTTTGCTTTGTAGCCCTCGTCATAGATTTCAGAAACCATTGTAGTCGCCAAACCGATTTGGTTACCATAAGAAGAATATCCGTTCGCCGCCTGTTTTGTGATTGTTTTTTGAGGTAACTTTCCTGGCAATGTTTGGCCAACTGCTTCTAAAACATCAGCAGCACCCGTTAATCTCATCGCTTGGAATACAAAAGATCTTCCAGACAATGGATCTCTGATTGCGCCTCCTAAACATGTTGAAGCTCCTCCAAAAGGTTCAATTTCTGTTGGGTGATTGTGTGTTTCGTTTTTGAATAATAAATACCAAGGTTCTTTTTTACCGTCGTATTCCGCCTCAATTTGTATTGTACAAGCGTTGATCTCGTCAGAAACAACAAGGTTTTCTAAGTTTCCTGTTTTATGGAAATACCTTCCGCAAACTGTTGCCAAATCCATCAAAGAAATAGGCTTCAATTCTCTTCCTAGGAATTTTCTTTTTTCAATATAATCATTGAAAATAGTTTCCAATGTATGTTTAAATTGTCCTTCAAATTCAATATTTGACAATTCTGTTTCAAAAGTCGTGTGACGACAGTGGTCACTCCAATACGTATCTAAAACTTTCAGTTCAGTTTCCGTAGGATTTCTCTCTTCAGTTTTAAAATACTCCTGAATGAATTTTAAATCATCTAAGCCTAATGCAAAACCATGATTATTGTAAAAATCTTCTAATTGAGCATCATCAAAATTGATGAAACCTTCGTGAATTAAAACCTTTGATGGAATTTCATCTGCAGGAATATTTAATACTGCTAAATCTTTTTCCTGAGATTCTACTTTATTAATTAAAAGGTCTTTTATCTTTACTATGTCAGCATCAGAAACCCCTTCAAATTCAATTAGCTTTCCGCTTCTTACTTTAGATTTTTCATTTTCTGTTAGTAAAGCGATACACTGCTGAGCAGAATCTGCACGCTGATCATATTGACCAGGCAAAAATTCCATTGCAAAATAGATTCCCTTCGCAGGGTTTTCTTCATGCAAAATATCCGTAACAGGATCTACGAAAGTGCTGTTAACAACCTTTTCGAATTCACCGTCATTCAAATTAAAGATATCGTACACATTGTACACTTTTACATTTTTGATTGACGGAACAACCGCTTTTACTTCATCAAAGTTTTTCGGACTTTCCACATCGAAAACTCCTTTTTTTTCTACGAAAATTCTTTTGTTATTAGACATTAGATGCCAGATATTTATTAGATTTATTTTTAACTTTTAATTAAATTTATTTTATTGACAAATCTTTGCAGTTCGACTTAAACAAGAATCCTTCAACAAGCTCAGGATAAACTACAGATAGATAAAAATGTCATAAAAAATTCAATTTCCACAAAACTTTGACAAAAATTTTAAACTTTGACAAAGTAAAAAATGCAGCCAAAAAGACTGCATATTGATTTATACTTTAAGATCAGCCTCCAACCCAATCAGGTCTTTGTTTGCATCCAGAATAGGTTGAACTTCATTGTTGATGAATTCTTCCGTCTGAATCGGAGCAAAACCGATAAAGTTTTTAGGATCTAACACTTCTTTTAATTTCGTTTTATCTAATTTTAATGAATCATCATTTAAGATTCTTTCAATCAGATCATTTTCTTTACCTTCTTCTTTTACCTTTTTAGAAGCTTCCATTGAGTGAACTCTGATCACTTCGTGAATTTCCTGACGGTCACCACCAGCTTTCACTTCTTCCATAATGATGTATTCTGTCGCCATGAAAGGAAGCTCTTCTTCAATATGTTTGTTGATTCTGTTTGGATACACAACAATTCCGTTCATGATGTTATTCCAAATCAATAGAATAGCGTCAACAGCTAAAAATGCCTGAGGAATTGTTAATCTCTTGTTAGCAGAATCATCCAATGTTCTTTCAAACCATTGTGTTGAAGCTACCATTGCAGAACTTGTTGTTAGAGACATTACATATTTTGCCAACGCTCCAATTCTTTCACTTCTCATTGGGTTACGTTTGTAAGCCATTGCCGATGAACCGATTTGGTTTTTCTCGAATGGCTCTTCAACTTCTTTAAGATTTTGAAGTAAACGTAAATCGTTTGAGAATTTGTGAGCAGACTGAGCGATATTTCCTAATAACGCCACAACTTTTGCATCAATCTTTCTGTCATACGTCTGACCAGAAACACCAAATACTTTATCGAAACCGAATCTTTTTGAAAGTTCTTTATCTAAGTGCTTCACTTTAGAGTAATCTCCATTGAAAAGCTCTAAGAAACTTGCAGCCGTTCCTGTAGTTCCTTTAACTCCTCTGAAACGTAGAGTTTCTAAGAAGAAATCAAGTTCTTCGATATCAAGAACCAAACTTTGTAACCAAAGGGTTGCTCTTTTTCCAACAGTCGTTAACTGAGCCGGTTGAAAATGCGTGAATCCTAACGTTGGAAGATCTTTATATTGAATAGAAAAATCCGCAAGGTTTTTCATTACGTTTACTAATTTTTTCTTTAAAATTAATAATCCGTCACGGATTTGAATTAAGTCTGTATTATCTCCTACAAAAGCCGAAGTAGCTCCTAAATGTATAATTCCTTTTGCTGAAGGTGCCACATCACCATACGCGTGAACGTGAGCCATAACATCATGACGGAATTTTTTCTCATACTCTGCTGCTTTATCATAATCGATATTTTCAGCATTGGCTTTCAACTCAGCAATCTGCTCGTCAGAAATTTCAAGACCAAGGTCTTTTTCGATCTCTGCAAGAGCGATCCAAAGCTGTCTCCAAGTACGGAATTTGTTATTATGTGAGAAATTAAATAACATTTCTTCACTGGAGTATCGCTCTTCCAATGGATTTTTGTAGGAATTCATTCTTCTTTTACTTTTAGATGCACAAAAATACGGATTTTCGTTGAGAGATGAAAATTGATACCAGCCTTTTATTTCATGAAAATATTTTCATGCATATTTAATTAAATGGTTTAAAATTTAAACACCAAACACTAATTTAACAAATAACAAACACATTTACAATACTTTAACCTTTGTATTTTTGGCAATATGTAATATTATATTATAAATTTGAAAAAAATTCATAAAAACAAATGAGAAAATTAATTATTGCATTTTCAGCCGGATTATTATTAATCACTAATCTACTTCATGCACAGCAAAAATTAGGTCATGTAAATTCTGATGCTATTTTTACTAACTATTCTGAAGTAAAAACAGCTGCTACCGCTGCTGAAAATTTTGGTAAAACAAAGCAAGCTGAAATCGACAAAATGGTCAATGAATTTCAAGCCAAATTGAAAACAGCTCAGGATAAGCAGAAAACACTAACTGCCGCCAACAAAGATAAGCTAACAAAAGAATTAGGAAATACAGAAACTGAATTGAAGGATCTTGGAGGTAAAATTGAAGCATTGAGAACAAAGTCTAGCAAAGATGTTTCTGATAAACAAAATGAGCTATTTGCTCCTATTCAGAAGAAGGTAGCCGATGCTATTGCTGCGGTTGCCAAAGAAAAAGGTCTCGTTTATGTTTTTGACACCTCAAAATCTCAGGGTAACAACAGTATTGGATACTATAATCCCAGTGATGATATTACGGCTGCAGTAAAAGCAAAATTGGGAATCAAATAATATTTCATCTCCTAGTTGATGAAAGTTATATAAAACAGCAAGCCGTTCTTTTGAATGGCTTGCTGTTTTTAAGTAGTCCAATATCATTTCAGCCGTTGAGATTCTTCTAGGATTGACCAAGAATATTTTTTATTGAGATTACTTTACTTCGACAAGCTCAGTACAGGCTAACTTCGCTCCGCTCAATGAACGCTTTTTATATTGTCGGAAAATTGCCTAGCTATGATGTTCTATGTTGATTTATAATTTTTTTAGGTTAAATTTTTTAAGTTAAAAATCAGACGTTTCGAATTGTTGATAAGCAATTCGTTTTTTGTGGAGTTAAGACAAACCTAACAGGTTTTTGAAACCTGTTAGGTTTAGTGAAAATGAGGATTGCAAATAAATCGTTTTATTCTTTTATCACGGAATATTTTATGAATCTGCCATTCTGAATGGAACGCGATGAAGTGAAGAACCTCTATCTTTTTTTTGAATTTCACTGTTGATATTCTTCCAGGATGACAAACTTTATAGTGATGATGATTGTTGAAAAGTATGACAAATGCCCTAGCCGTGATAGTAACGGTTACCCCGCAACACGGAGCTGGAGAGTGAAAGGCTTTGAGCGTTGGCATGGGTTGGCGTGAGGAGTATGAGTGGATAGCGCGATTAAGCTTCTAATTCAAGAAATTCAAGCTTTCCGGTGATCAAAACATTGGGAATACAGCATGTTTTATTCTACATTTGCCTTTTTTAAAACAATAAATTACAGGAGGCATGAGGAAACTGGAAATCAAAAAAAACATTCAGAAAGAAGAAGATAAAAACCTGTCTTTTCGGGCTTTTGATTTAACTACAGAAAACCTGAAAGACTATTTAAAACCTCATAAAAAAGATCATTTTTTTATTGTTGTTATTGAGAAAGGAAGTTTACATATTCAGATTGAAGATAAAATACATTCTCTGAAAGCCGGAAAAATTTCTGTGGTATTTCCTGAGCAGTTTCATTTTATTATAGAATCAAGTGATGATTTGAAAGGAAAAATCATCCTGTTTGAAGAAATACTGTTTTGTTCCGATATTTTAAAGAATGAATTGAGTACGTATAATGTCAATCTTTCTACCCAATTGAACTGCACAATTCTTTCTCCCGAAGATTTTGAACAAAGTTTACATGCCATTGAAATCATCAAAGGAATTTACCAAAAACCGAGTCTTATTAAAAAGGAACAGGCGAGATTTCATATTAAAATTTTCTTATTGGCATTGATAGAATCCATTCACGGACTTCATCCTATTTTGCATAAAGAAACTGCTGACAAACCTGTTTATGTTCGCTTCAAAAAATTACTCAATCAGCATTATAAAGAGCAGCGTACCGTTCAATATTATGCAGAAGAATTAGCCATTACGCCTAAAAAACTGAACTCAATCACGAAAAAACATTGTGGCGAAACAGCCATTCAGGCGATTCACAATCGAATTCTTATAGAAATCAAACGTCAGCTTCTCTTTTCAGACCTCAGCCATAAAGAAATTGCTTTTGATCTGGGCTTTAATTCTCCATCAGCACTTAATAAATTTGTTAAGGCCAAATTGAAGGAAACTCCTACAGAACTTCAACAAGAGTTGGCGCAAATGTATATCGGATAGTCTTATGTGTATAACATCATTGCTTCTGCCCTCTTTAATTTTGCATCATTATAATTAAAGAATAAAAATGAGCAAATTATTTATAGCAGGAGAAGTTTTCCACGGTGCGGGAAGTCTTGACGAATTAAAAAATATCAAAGGTAAAAAAGCTGTAATTGTAACGGGTGGAAGCTCGATGAGAAAAAGCGGAACGTTGGATAAAGCGATTGCTTATCTTACAGAAGCAGGAATCGAAACCCAAATTTTCGAAGGTGTGGAAGAAGATCCTTCATCTGCAACTTGCATGAAAGGTGCTGAAATGATTCAAAATTTTCAACCAGACTGGATCATCGGTTTAGGAGGTTGTTCTGCAATTGATGCAGCAAAAATCATGTGGGTGTTTTATGAATATCCTGATGCGGATTTCGAAGCGATGATCAAGCCTTTCACAGTGCCTGTTTTAAGAAATAAAGCTAAATTCATTGCCATTCCTTCCACTAGCGGAACAGGAACTGAAACTACAGGTTTGGCCGTAATTACAGACCGTGAAAAAGGCGTAAAATATCCAATTGTATCTTACGAACTAACGCCGGACATTGCGATTATTGACGGTGAAATCTGTGCTTCAATGCCGGCTCATGTTACCGCTAATACAGGTCTTGATGTTTTAACACACTGCGTGGAAGCCTATGTTTCAAATATCGAAAATAATATCGCTGATGCTCTTTCTAAAGGAGGATTGGAATTGGTTTTTGATAATTTAAAAGAAGTCGTAGAAAACCCAAACAACATCCAAGCTCGTCAGAATATGCATGACGCTTCTTTCATGGGAGGTTTAGCATTTAACAATGCTTGGTTAGGAATTGTTCACTCTTTATCTCACCAAGTAGGTGCATTGTACGGAATTCCTCACGGAGCTTCGAACGCGATTTTCTTACCGAATGTGATTCGTTTTAATGCTCAGGCAACCGAACGCTATCCTGATTTGGCAAAAGTAATCGGTAAAGAAACCACTGAAGAATTAGCACAGGCTATTGAAACGCTACGTTCTGAAATTAACAATCAATCAGCAATCAAAGAATTTGGAATTTCAAGAGAAGATTGGGACAAAAATCTAGATTATATCGCCAACAACGCATTGGTAGATCCTTGTACAGGATTTAACCCAAGAGTTCCTTCATTAGAAGAATTAAAAGCAATCTACAACGCTTGTTACGAAGGTGTTGTTTATGCGGAGGAAGCTGTTGTTGCAGGATAGTTTTATATTTAAATTTTAGGTTAAAAAAATAGGAAGTCAAATTGACTTCCTATTTTATATTTTACTATTGATAAACAACAACGTTATTCTTTTTAAGTTGATATCCATTCTTTTTAAAAGGAACTAAAACATAGTCTCCATTTTTCCAAGCTTTTCCTTTTCCGAGTCTTGTCAAAATTAAACTCCCTGAATTTTGATCAGCAAGAAAAACTTCTGCCTTTTTCATGTCTTTACTGAAAATCACAGCAGCCATTGATGTGGAACTTCCTTTTGGTTTCACTTCTGTCAATTTAATTTTTTGTTCAAATGTTCTGACACAATCATTTTTAATCTGTGAATACGTGTAACCTGCGGAACCTTTGCATCCGTGAGCATCTTTATCTCCTCCAACAATAGGAGCTTTCTGAGCAAAAACTAAAGAACCAAGGAACATCGCGCTGAATAAAATTGTTTTTTTCATGAGTTTATTTTTGATATTTAAAATGTATTAAATTTTATGAACTGTACTCGTTATTTAAAAATAACGACATTCTTTTTTCTGATTTCATATCTTTTTTTAACAGGAACAAGAGTGTAATCACCATTTTTCCAAGCATACTCTTTCCCTTTTTTAGTAAGGACCATACTACTTTCTTTACCGTTCGGAATAAAAATCTCTGCTTTTTTCATATCCTTACTGAAAATAATAGCTGTTCTTTGAATAGAAGTATACTCTGGATCCTTTCCCTCCAATTCTATCTTTTCTTCAAATGGTCTGATACAGTCTTTGTTGACTTGAGAATAGATATACCCTGCAGAAGCAACACATCCGTGAACATCTTTATCACTTCCAGGTATCTTAGAATCCGTTTTTTGTGCTAATACTAATGAACCTAAAAATAATGTATTAAATAATATTGTCCTTTTCATGTATGATTATTGATTATTAAATTTAATGAGCAACACTCATTATTTATAAATAACTACATTGTTCTTTTTAAGTTCATATCCTTTTCCCTCTGGCGAAAGCGCATATTCACCTTTTTTCCAAACAGATTCCTTACCGCTTTTAGAAAGAATCATGCTATTTTCTTTACCATCCGGAAGAAATATTTCCGCTTTTTTCATATCCTTACTGAATATAACTCCGGTTTGTTTAGTGTAACTTTCCGTAGGATTTTGCTCTACTAATTTTACTTTTTGAGCAAACGACTGTAAACATTTTTTCTGAATTTGAGAATAGGTTTGCCCTGCAGAAACCAAACACCCATGAGCATCTTTACCTCCTCCTATTTTTGTGTGTGAATCTGCTTTTTGTGCAAAAACTAAAGAACCAAGAAACATTACGCTGAGTAAAATTGTTTTTTTCATTTTTATATTTTCAATAATTTCAATTTGGTAAAAATCATGCCAATGTAGGGATAAGAAATACATTAAGTCTAAGATATAAAAAAAGCCACTCAAAATGAGTGGCTTATGAATATTATTTCGTCCAATTGATTTTTGAATGTTTAACATCCTCAGAATTGGTTCCGATCATGATGTCGAATTCTCCAGCTTCCCAATCGAATTTTAAATCTCCGTTATAAAATTTCAAGGTTTCAGGAGTGATATCGAAAGTGATTTTCTTAGACTCTCCTTTTTTCAACATTACTTTTTGGAAACCTTTCAACTCTTTCACAGGTCTTGTGATGCTTCCAACCATATCTCTGATGTATAACTGAACCACCTCAGCTCCGTCATAGTTTCCAGCATTTGTTACCGTAACCGAAGCCTGAATAGTTTGGTTTCCATTTGGATTGGCATTAGAAACCGTTACATCAGAATAATTGAATTTTGTATAACTCAATCCGTAACCAAATGGATATAACGGTGTATTACACTCGTCCATATAGTTTGAACGGAATCTTTGGTATTCACACTTATCAGTTAATTCCTGACTTAATGGACGACCTGTATTTTTAGCATTATAATAAATTGGAACCTGTCCTAAACTTCTTGGGAACGTCATTGGTAATTTTCCTGAAGGATTTACTTTCCCAAAAAGAACGTCAGAAATAGCATTTCCAGCTTCTGAACCTGCAAACCAAACATTAAGAATAGCATCCGGTGTATCTTTAATATTTGTTAAAGCTAAAGGACGACCTGTGAAAAGCACTACTGCGATTGGTTTTCCTGTTTTCTTTAGTTCATTTAACAAGTCTACTTGAGACTGAGGAATGGTAATTTCAGTTCTTGAAGAAGATTCTCCACTCATTTCAGCAGATTCTCCGATTGCTAAAACAATAACATCAGCTTTATTGGCTGCATCTACTGCTTCTTTTAATAACACTTCTTTCGGACGGTTATCTCTATCCGTTTTCTTACCGTGTGCCGCGTAGATATCTTCTAATTTAGCATCATAATCGATATTTGCTCCTTTTGCAGAAATAAACTTCACATCTTTTCCAAAGTTAGCCTGAAGACCTTGCATTAAATTAACCGCCTTGTCATGCTTTGCAGCAACGCTCCAAGTTCCGGCCATGTTTAATGAATTGTTTACCAATGGTCCGATCACAGCAACCGTTCCTGATTTTTTCAAAGGAAGAACCTGGTTGTCATTTTTCATCAAAACCATTGACTGAGCTGCGGCGCTTCTAGCAATATTTCTGTTTTCCATGCTGAAAACTTCTTTCGCTGCTAATTTTGCATCACCGTGCTTGTAAGGATTATCAAACAAACCTAAATCATATTTTGATTCAAGTACTCTTTTTGCTGCTAAATCAATTTCAGCCTGCGTAACTTTTCCTTCCGCTAAAGATTTTTTAAGGGTAGTTAAAAATCCTTCACCTACCATATCCATATCAACTCCAGCTTTTAAAGCCAATGCAGAAACCTGTTGAAGATCTCCCATTCCATGGTCAACCATTTCATTGATTCCTGTATAATCTGTTACCACGAAACCTTTAAAGTTCCATTGGTTTCTCAATACTTCTGTTTGTAACCATCTGCTTCCTGTTGCAGGAACTCCGTCAACTTCATTGAAAGAAGCCATTACAGAAGCTACACCAGCATCAACAGCCGCTTTGTAAGGTGGGAAATATTCGTTGAACATTCTTACGTGGCTCATATCAACCGTATTATAATCTCTACCAGATTCACCTGCTCCATACAATGCAAAGTGTTTAACACAAGCTAAAATATTGGTTCCGTTTGCCAAATCTTTTCCTTGGTAACCATATACCATATTTTTAGCGATCTCACTTCCTAAATAAGGATCTTCACCTGAACCTTCAGATACTCTACCCCATCTTGGCTCACGAGAAATGTCAACCATTGGAGAGAACGTCCAGTTGATTCCATCTGCAGAAGCTTCTTTTGCAGCCACTTTTGCTGATTGCTGAACCAAATTCATATCCCAAGAAGCCGCTAAACCTAATGGAATTGGGAAAGTTGTTTCGTAACCGTGAATAACATCCATTCCGAAAATCAAAGGAATTTTCAAACGGCTTTTTTCTACTGCCACTTTTTGAACTGCTTTAATTTTATCAGCTCCTTTTATATTGAATAGTCCACCCACTAAACCTTGTTCCACTTTTTTTCCAATATCAGAACTCTGGGCCAATCCTGTAGTAAAGTCACCTGAACTTGGTAAATTCAGCTGTCCTATCTTTTCATCTAAAGTCATTTTAGACAAAAGATTATCTACAAAAGCTTTTTTCTTTGCCTGATATTGAGCCGTCTGATAAGACTGAACAGGCTTGTTTACCATTTCCTGCGCCGAAAATATCGGTGCCAAGGCTAATGTTGCAATTACAATTAACTTTTTACTCATTACTTCTTCATTTTTTTATTGTATTCGTGAATCTTCGATTTCATAAATCTATCTTCGTTATAAATTATAGTTCTATTTTTTTTATTTTTTGGTTGGTCAAACGCAAAGGCGCAAAGTTTTTTGATAAACTTTATGTTTTTAAGGCGCAAGGACGTTTCACTCACTAAAGGTTTTATTCTTTACTTTTTAATAATAATTTTATTTTAAGCACAAGGTTCGCTAAGTTTTTTCACAATTGTTGCGGATATTTTTGTTCGCAAGGGCGTTTCACTCAGCAATTGATAGCAACTTTTAAAATTTATTAATATTATTAAATTTGAATAATTATTTCTCTTTTTTCTTTGATAACATCCATTCATATAATGCAGGATTTGAGTAAGTCGAATCCCAGGAATTATGGTTGTCATTCGGGAAAATCGTCAATTCTGCAGATGGATTTACAGGATGAAGTTTTTGGTAAAAATTAAATGCATTTTCGGGTAAAACAACATCATCCATTCCGCCATGAAAAATTTTCATGTTTAAATCTTTGTATTGATCGATATTTGCCGTCATTACCTGATCTGTAGGAGCACAAACCGAAACTACAGCAGCAAACATTTCAGGGTGTTCCATTGCTAATTTCAATGTTCCCCAACCCCCCATTGATAGTCCGGTAAGGTAAATTCTGGAAGCATCAATCTTATATTTTCTCTGAATTTCTTTAATTAAATTATACACTGTAACCGTATCCCACCACATATTCTCCGGGCATTGAGGCGCTAAAATTACGACAGGCTCCTTGATCATGTTTTTATACGTGAACGGGCTGTGTGCTTTTACAATCTCCAAATTAGTTCCTCGCTCTCCTGAACCGTGAAGAAATACAATCAAAGGAACATTTCCTTTTACTTTTTGAGGGTAATCTAAAATGTAGGAAATCTTTTCCTGCCTTTTGATTTCTTTATTTAATTCTCCTTTTATTTCCTGAGCATTTAGGCTCAATGAAAATGGGAGCAATAAAAGTGGTAAATGGTTTAGTTTAATTTTCATATTAAATATTAGGTTTTGGCTAAAGCCGTTTGATTTTTATATTTTGTCAAACGGGTTAAAACCCGTTCCTATTGATGTGATCCTTTTGTTATCCTTATTTTTGTTGTTATCCTTGTCAAGGTTTAAAATCTTGACAAGGATTTGTTTATTAACTAGCCCCGATTGAAGCATTTGTTTGAGCTCATTTTTGTGATTTCGGCGGCGGCTTTGCCGCCGCCGAAATCACAAAAATAGCGAGTGCGGAAAGCGGGAAATAGCTTCTAAAAATTATTATTTAATATTATATTTTTCAGATTTGAAGCTTAATTTCTTCAATCCTTGTTGGATTTCAGGAGCATTCATGAATAATTTCCATAAAAATCCTGTTCTGTAGTTTTCAATCATTGGAGCAATTGTTCCTTGATCGATCGCTAAATATCTTGGTGTTGTCCAATTGTTATAATTGATTGATGTAGCATCGTAAGGGCCCGCAGAACCGATAAATTCTGGCTTTTGAGTATAGATAAATCTCAAAAAGTCCATTGATTCTTTTGGAGAATACGGAAAACTACTCAATGCCGCTGTGGGAGTAATTACCCCGTGATCGTTTTGAGGAAAGTGAGCGTCATAACCAACACTTCCGTCTTTATTTCTTGAATATCCTGCTGTTAATCCCCAATAATTTGGTCCGTAACCTTTCCATTGTTTTGGGTTTTCAACGCAGTATTTATAGTCGATAAGTACTTGATTTTTATTTAAATCAAAGTAATTTTTAATTAACTTATCTGATAAATTGGTTGGATCTAATCCGATGTATGAATATTGCGTCCAAAATAAAGGTCCGCCATATTCTTCCGCTCCATTGTGCTTTACATACATTGGAAGTCCGTATTTTTCTTTGTCTGAAAGATAGGTTCCGTTTCTCGTCCATCCTTTGTCGTACGTTTCTGCATCGATAGCATACGTAGGTGATGAAGCCGCTAAAATGTAGGTAATTAAGCATTCATTATAGCCTTCTAACGGAAAGTTCATTTCCCATTGATATTCGGGTGACCAATGCCAATATAATACTTTTTCGCCTCCTTTGGTGTACCAATTCCATTGGATTCCTTTCCAAAGTTCGTCACATTTTTGAGCTAAAGCTTTTTCTTCTGCGTTCCCGTTTTTGAAATATTCACGAACCATTAAAATTCCTGAAGTTAAAAACGCTGTTTCTACTAAATCTCCGCCATTATCTTTCTTCCCAAACGGAACTGTTTTTCCTGTTTCTCCATTGATCCAATGCGACCAGGCGCCTTTATGACGGTCTGCTTTTGCAAGGAAATCCATCATGGTAGTCAATCGTTTCACCGCTTCTTTCCTTGGAACAAAGCCTCTTTCTACTCCGACCAAAATTGTTGCTAGTCCAAATCCTGATCCACCTGTAGTTATTACATGTTTATCATTATCCGGATAGATATTGTCTTCGTGATAGCGCTCTCTTCCCAACATAGAATTGGGTTCTGCATACTCCCAAAAATATTTCAAAGCATCTTTCTGGACTTGATCCATTAATTGCTCGTCTGTGATATTACTCTTTACCACTGATTTTTGAGCAGCTCCCTGTGATGCAATTTGAGAGTTTTTGCAGGAAACTAAAAGTAATGATGTTGCTGCAATTGATAGTATTATCCTTTTCATTATATCATTTTTTTAAACAGAATACTAAAAGAAGAGGAGAATTTTCATTCTCCTCTAAGTATGTGATTAATTTTAATAACCAGCGTTTTGAGTAAAAGCACCATGGCTCTGATCCATTGCATCTAAAGGTATCGGGAATACTTCGTTTTTCCCTGCTTTAAATCCGTAAGGAGCTAAAACCGTAGCTGCCTGACCTGTTCTTACTAAATCAACAAATCTGTCGCCTTCTAAAGCTAATTCTACTCTTCTTTCATGCCAAATTGCATTTCTTAAAGTAGTTTGATTTGATGCAGTAGTACCAGCTAAGCTCGCTCTTGTTCTTACTCTATTAAGGTTAGTAATTGCAGTAGATGTATTTCCTAGTTCATTTGCTGCTTCAGCATTGATTAAAAGTATTTCTGCAAATCTTAATATTCTTATATTCTGAATAGATCCGTACCCACAAGCACTATTGTTCAAAGCTTTAGGAACATATACTTTTTGGTTGTATGTGGTAACTGATAATGGATCTCCCATCGCAATTAGGTCTCCTTCCGGTGTAGTTTCTCCATTTCTAAGGATGGTAAGTTCTTTTCTAATATCACCTACTTCAAATGCATTTTCAAGAGCATTAGAAGGCGTGAAAAAGCCCCATCCAAACTGATCTCTAACGCCTTGAACTTCGGCATATTGACTTCCTTTGTATGGTGGTTGACAATCGCAGTTTACTTCAAAAACAGACTCTTTTCCAAACTCCCCTGCAGGTCTGAATAAATGATTAAAATCCGGATCCAAATCATACCCCATAGCCATTACCTGGTTAGATGTATCATACGCTTTCTGCCAGTCTTTTTTATAAAGATATACTTTAGATAGCAATCCTAATGCTGCTCCTTTTGTTACTCTTCCTAATTCTGAAGAAGGATAAGTCTGAGGAAGAACATCTATTGCCGCCTTAAGATCTGAAATGATAAAATCGTAAACCTCATCAACTGAATTTCTAGGCTTCTCATAAACAGCCTCTACTTTATCATAAATTGGTACACCACCATAAATTCTTACTAAATTAAAGTAAAAATAAGCTCTTAACATTTTAGCTTCTGCAACCAATCTTGTTTTAAGGGTAGTATCCATTTCGATCCCAGGAACATTTGTTATTACCTGATTCGTTCTGTTTACTGCTTGCCACTGCCCAATCCAATATCCTCTTACTCCTGCATCACTTACTGTATACGTAAAATTATCATATACATTAATAAAAGATGAATCTCCCGGATTTGAACCTTTTATAACATCATCTGCCGGTACCCCGAAAACAAACTGATAAGGAAAAGCCGAATTCTCCCAACTTCTAAGAAAAGTATAAATAGCACTTGTTGCCTGCAAAGCATCATCCTGCGTCTTAAAGAATGATGAAGCTTCAGTTTGTCCTTCCTGTTTTATATCTAAATACTCATCTTTACAACTTACTAAAGCTGAAAATAATGCGATTGATAAAAATATCTTTTTCATAATTCTTTCTTATTAAAATGTTAGGTTCATACCAATAGTATAGATTGCTGAAATAGGATAAATATTATTATCAATACCCATTTGCACTCTGTCTGAATTCAAAATTTCCGGAGAAAAGCCATTATATTTAAAGCTAGTCCAAGGGTTTTGAGCACTTACATACAATCTTAATTTAGTAATAGACATAGAATTAGTAAATGCTTTAGGCAAGTTATATCCAACCTGAATATTTCTAATTCTGATATAACTTCCGTCTTCTACATAAAAACTATTTGGTAAAATAATAGATTGGTCATTGGTTGCCATTGGATAATCATTAGATGTTCCTGCACCATGCCATCTGTTATTATAGAAATCTAGATCCCAACTTTCGTTTCCGTAACGTTGCTCTCTGTTGAAATTATATATTTTGTTTCCAAAAACACCTTGGAAATCAATCGCAAAATCAAAATCATAAACGTTCAAATTAACCCCAAATCCATAAGTTCCTTTTGGAATAGGACTTCCTAAGAAAGTTTTGTCTCTAGCATCAATTACTCCGTTTCCGTCAATATCTGCAAATTTAAAGCCTCCAGGCGTTGCTCCATTTTGTGATGCCGCTGCTGCTACTTCTGCTGCATTCTGGAATACACCTTCTACTTGATATCCATAATAAGAACCAACAGCCTGACCTTCCTGCAATCTAATGATAGAGTTACCATATAAGCTTGCTCCTGTTTCTAAATAAGATCCGTTAAAAACCGAAGTAATTTTATTCTTCAGCGTAGTAAGGTTACCATAAACTCCTAGTTTGATATGTTCATTTATTTTAGTATCATAATTTATTGCAAGCTCAAAACCTCTGTTGTTAAAAGAATAAGCATTAGTAATATAATTATTCCAGTTACCTGCACCAGAAACGGTTCCCTGAACAATACCATATACTACATCTTTTGTGTCTTTATCAAAATAAGTAGCATCAATTTTCAGTTTATTATTAAATAACCCCATTTCCAATCCTAGATCTCTACCCGTTGTCGTTTCCCAACCAATATTAGGATCTATAATTTTATCAATGGTTTGTGCTGGTACTCCATTATTTCCAAAGTATGCTCCATCAGGGAATTTTGTTGTATTAAGAGTATATGCTCTCGTTACATCAGGATTTCCTAATTTACCCCAACTTGCTCTCAGTTTTAATAGATTAAAGACATTCTGCTCACTCATAAAGCTTTCTTTCGATATCACCCATCCCGCGCTTACAGCCGGAAATGTACGGTATCTGTCATTTGCAGAATACTTAGAAGTTCCATCTCTACGAACAGATGCATTTAATAAGTACTTCCCTGCATAATCATAATTAACTCTTCCAAAAAAGGATTCTATTCTGTCCTGATAAGGAATAACATTACGATCTCCTTCCTCAAAACTTGTCATAAAAATATCAGTTCCATTCGCTATATTCAAAGAAGAGTTATTTCCGTTATAATTAACGTTTAAAGCTTCTGCATAGGCTTGAGAATAAGAGTTTCTTGTTCTCGAGTAACCTGCTAATACTTCAAGATTATGATTCCCAAAAACTTTTTTCCAACTTAATGTATTATCCCAAATATAATTTCTTGTTCTAGAATCTCTTGTTATTAATTTATTTGCCTTTTGATCAGCAGTAGGAACATAACCAAACGTTGGTGTATATTCATATTTATTAGAATTAATATTATCTGTAGAATAACTAACTCTCAAAGTAAAATCTTTAAGAAATTTATATTCCCCCCAGATATTATTTAACAACCTTTCTTCTCTTATTTGAGATCTGTATAAATCTAATTTTGCTCTTGAATTTGGAATCTTAGCTAAGGTAAAATATTGATACCCTCCTGTACTTGGGTCTATTGGACCATAAACCGGAGGTGATGAGTAAGCATCTAACAAAGGATTTAATGCCTGGTCAGTACGCATTTTTGAAAACGTGAAATTATTTCCAATCGTAATATGGTCAGTAACTTTATATGTAAGATTAATCCTAGAACTAAATCTGTTAAAACCACTACCAGAATTAATACCCTGTCCTGCAGCTAAATTTCCTTCATCCTGTAAATAACCAACACTTCCGTAATAGTTAAGTTTACCTATATTTCCTGATGCTGAAAAATCATTAGAATTAATGATACTTGTTCTTAAGATCTCCTTGAACCAATCTGTATCTGCAGGGTAAGCAGATCTATTTAGAAATACTGGTTTATCTACCTTATCATTAATTAATTTCTCATTGTATAGTTCTATATACTGATCAGCATTAACCATTTTTGGAATATTGGTTACCGTTTTAATTCCTAAATATGAATTGAAATTAAAAACGGGTTTCTTACCTCTTCCTGCTTTTGTCTTAATAATTACAGCACCATTTGAAGCTCTTGCTCCAAAAATAGCTAAACTCGATGGATCTTTCAAGACACTCATAGATTCAATATCCTGAGGACTTAAAAATGAAATATCATCGGTAATCATTCCGTCAACGATAAATACAGTTTTACCGGTTAAAGAACCAACACCTCTAATATCAACTCTTGGTGAACCTCCTGGGGCTCCGGAATTTAAAATCTGTACTCCGGATAATTTTCCCTGAATAGAACTTAAAGGATTCGCATTTGGCTTATCAGCAAGATCTTTTGCTGTTACCAGACCAATACTCCCCGTAATATTCTCCTTCTTCTGAGATCCATATCCAATCATTACAACCTCCTCAATCTTCTGCTCCTTAGTGGCAGAATCTTTTTTAGGGGTAGTCTGCGCATTGACGTTCATACCGAAGTACAGGACAGCAATGAGACATGGATACTTTAAATCACTTTGTTTCATATAGTTTCACTTTATTTGTACAATCAAATTTCTTTAAAAAGGTAATCAGCCTTTTCATTTATCTTCTTTGAAATCAGTTTCAAAATCTCAAAAAAAGACATTAGCCAAAATTATAAAAAATATCCAATTATGTTAAACTATCTTAAAAATTTAAAAATGATACTATTACATTGCATTTAATATTGAATTTATTCACATTTTAATATTTTCGTCATAATATATTAACTAAATATTAATTAATTTTTCAATTGATTTTTTTTGATTTTTGGTTAAAATTTCCCCAAATAACTCTAATAAATTTAATATTTTGTTAAACAGATAATACTCATTAAATTTGGCTCAGAATTTGAGAATTAAAACGATTAATAAAAAATCAATGAAAAAATATATTATTGCTGCGGCTTTACTCATTGGAACCGGTGCAATCATCAACACCACCATGCAGTCTTGCACTACGCTAGCAACCACAGATCTTGGATTATCCGTTATTAAAAAGCTTTTATTAAATGGAATCAACAAAGGGATGGGAATTTATGGTAACAAAGATGCTTTCCTGCAAAACAATATGGTTGATAAAGCTTTACCAAAAGAGCTGAGAGATATTAATTCTACTTTAGAAAAAATAGCTCCCTCACTGGTTGCAAAAGAAAGAGATTATATTGCACAGGCAGCTTCTTACACTGTAAATATCTCAAGACCTATTTTAGAAAATGCAGTACATAGCCTGAATGCTCAGGATGTCAACAGAATTATTAAGGGGACTACCGCTACTCAGATTCTGAAAGAAAAAACGCAACAACAGCTCGTTACTGCTATCATGCCTAAAGTTGAAGAACAGTTGAACCAGTATGGTATTGTTAAAACAATTAATACTGCTTTATCAGGAAGTAATTTATTGGGAAGTCTATTGGGAGGAAATACCACGACTGTAAATTCAGGAGGTTTAAGTCAGTTAGCTTCCGAACAGATGGTCAATGGAATCTTTAATATCATTGAAGATTACGAGCATCAGAACTCTAAGGCCCTTTTAGGACCTCTTGGAAAATAGAAAAAATTTCGCTATATTTATATATAAAATTTAAAATTTGCAGATGGATATATTACAAGGGAATCAACACGCAAACCCCGAAGAGTTTTATAATTCTTTAAGGGAAAAACTGGAAGATCATCATGATTTTCCGGAAGATTATTTATTCAAATTCATAGTCCCAACTGATCAGGCAAAACTTACTGACATTTACAGAGTTTTTGACGGCATAAAATTTACATTAGGAAACCGCGAAAGTAAAAATGGAAAATATACCGCCTGCAATATCAATGCATTTGTTTTAGATGCACATCAGGTGGTTAAAATTTATAAAGAAGTCGCAAAAATAGAAGGAGTTATTCTTCTTTAAAAATAAAAAAAGTCAGCGTAAAGCTGACTTTTTCTTTTATGTTTTGATGGTATTTCACTATTACTTTTCAATAAAGAACTTCACATTATCAATCGGTCTTCCCAACATCGCAACAGAACCTTTTATCAAAATTGGTCTTTGTATCAACGATGGATTTTCAGATAAAATTTTGATCCATTCATCTTCAGAAAAATTCTTATTGGCAAAATTATCCATATATAACTTTTCAGTCTTACGGATGATATGAAAAACAATTTGATTAAGCTTTTTCAAAACCGTTCTAATTTCTAAAATGCTTAGTGGATCTTCTGTTATATTGATGATCTCAAACGGCACTCCATTCTCGTCCAAATACTCTAAAACGGCATTTGATTTTGAACAACTTCCATTATGTAAAACTTTAACTAACATTTTTGATGTATTTAAAAATTAAACTTGAGTCTATCAAATGTAGTAACAAATCAAGTTACATGAATCTTAATTATTGATAAATTAATGTTAAAACAACCCATGAAGCTCTGCCTCTATCTTTTCTAAGATAAATCCGAAATCTTCAGGTTTTTCAACAAAATCTAAATTATCAACATCAATAATTAGAAGCTTTCCTTCTGTGTAATTAGAAATCCATTTTTCATATTTCTGATTCAGTTTGGAAAGGTATTCAATACTTATTGATGCTTCATATTCTCTTCCTCTTTTGTAGATTTTCTTCACCAAATTCGGAACATCAGATTTTAAGTAAATCAATATATCTGGTGCAGAAACGAAAGCTTTCATCAAATTGAAAACAGAAATATAATTATTAAAATCCCTGTCTGAAAGAAGATTCATATCATTCAAGTTTTCTGCGAAAATATGTGCATCTTCATAGATCGTACGATCCTGAATAATATTTTTCCCACTCTCTCTGATTTCTTTTACCTGACGGAATCTACTTCCTAAAAAATAGATCTGTAACGCAAAACTCCATTTGCTCATATCAGCGTAAAAATCCTCCAGATAAGGATTATGATCTACATCTTCAAATTGTGCATCCCATCCATAATGCTTTGAAAGTAACGTTGTTAATGTAGTTTTTCCAGCGCCAATATTTCCTGTAACTGCAATGTGCATATTTTCCCTTAATGTTTTTACTTATTAATTGCTTTACTAAATTCCAAACTTCTGAACCTCAGAAATTTCATTGATGAGTTTCTGCAAATTCTCTCCCGCTGGTTGCTCGGAAGACCCTTCTTTAGATTTTTCTTCAATAATATCTACAGGTTTTTCTGTAGTTTTTTGCTTCTGTTCAGGTTCTGTCTGTAGTTTAGTTTCTTTACTTTTTTCTAGGTTGTAAAGATAAAGGTTGTTGGCTTTTATTTCAAAATAAGAAAGGGTATTTTTATCCACAATTTGTGCATCGGGATCTTCAAAAATTTTCACCATCCCTTTTTCCGGAACATATTTTAGAATCGAATTATTGGTAATTACCAAAATAAATTCATTCTCACGTCTGAAACGTTTTCCATTTTCAATGGGAGCTTCAAATATTTTTTCGAATTTTAAAGAATAGACTCTGATATTTTTTCGTGTTAAAATATACACCTTATTCTCAAAAACTAGCAAATCCATCAAATCATCAAAACTCGCATCAAAAGGATAAGAATTAATGGTTGTCTCGTTTCTGAAATTATATTGAATCAGGCGTTTCATGCTATCGTCCAACAACCATAATTGCTGAAGATCTTCGGCATATGCCATTCTGATAAATCCAAATTTCTGTTTAAAATCTACCTTTTGAATGTCATTAAGGTTTTGATCTACAAATTTCATTTCCTGAGCATTTTCAGAGAAAAAAGCAATACTCAACGGGTTCTGAACACTCTGAACTTTAAACGGAACCGTAAACATCATTTTTCCAAGCTGTTTTCCTAAAGAATCATATTTTGTAAAGCTGAAGTCTTTGTTTTTGTAGATGTACAGATTCCCATAATCATCGGCAAGCATATCTTTCGCTTCCTTCAACTTCAAGGTATCAAAGGGAATAGATTTCTGTGCAGATAAGGAACAGAAAAAAAGGATTAATAATAAGTTTAATAATTTCAAAAGTTCTTTTTTCTAAGATAAGATTTTATGGACACTACCAATTTACATACTTTATTGTATTCAAATTGAGATTGTTCCTTATTTAATCGCAACTTCATAAATTTTAGACCATTTCTTACCTGTTATCAGCATATGATCACCTTTAAAAGCAATCCCGTTTAAAACACGTTCGCTATCATTTTGTGAGTTCTCTGCAGTGATTTTTGTAAAGTCAAATTTCCCGACCGTTTCACCGGTTACAGGATTTATTTTTAAGACAATCGGTTTATGCCAAACATTGGCGTACACAAATCCATTATGATATTCAAGTTCATTGATCTGATTATAAATATCTTTATAGCCACCAACAGGAACGGTTTTCACTACTTTGGAAGGATCTTTAACATCTAAAAAATACAGGTTATTTGAGCCATCATCAGCAATAAGGTTTTTCCCGTCATACGTGAGTCCCCAACCTTCTGCAAATTCACCAGGCAAAGGAAACTCCGATATTTTCTTTAACGTATTTTTATCGTACACAAAGCCTATTTTATTCTGATACGTCAACTGATAAATTTTATCCCCAACGATAGCGCAGCCTTCTGAAAAGATATCGGCAGGCTGTTTTTCTGTAATAATGGGAGTTGTAGTTCCCAATGTGTATTTTATCAACTGAGAAGCATTAGCCAACCCATCACTTTCATAAATGGTATTGCCTTCAATAAGAAATCCTTCAACAAAGTTATTAGGATCATGAGGATATTCTTTTACGATCTCATAAGATATATTTTGCTCAGGAGTTTTTGTAAAAACATTAATGGTAGCATCCTGATTCAATGTTTTTCCACTTTTTGTTTTAATGTTAAAAGTAACCTCATTATCTCCGAATGCAAAAAATTTGGGATCAATTGTCAGGTTAGATGTTTCTTTATCTCCGAAGCTGATGCTAATACTTTCCGCATTCTCGGTAACATCTTTTGGAAGCTCCAGTTTATCACCAAAATGATACCCTTTAGCTTCTATTGAGTTGCTATAATCACTTAAACTCCCCAATATTTCCTTGTCTTTATTACAAGAAATCAATAACAAAACCGCGGCAAAACCTATTATTATATTTTTTTTCACTGATGCTTTAAATATGTTCCAAAAATAGCAAATTAATTCCTTTAATCTAGATTTTGGCTAAAGTCAATTTAATTAATATTACATAAAAAAACGGACTAAAGTCCGTTTCTAATAATCTGTTTCAAGATCTTATTTTATTTTGTAGCCATTACTTTATAGCAACTTCATAAATTTTAGGCCAGTTCTTCCCTGTCACCAACATATTTTCACCTTTAAAAGCAATTCCGTTTAATACATCATCACTTCCTTTCGTGTTTTGTTTTGCAATATCTGAAAAATCAAATGTTCCCACTACTTCTCCGTTGGCAGGATTAATCTTTAAAATAATTGGTTTTTGCCAAATGTTAGCGTAAATAAATCCGTTGTGGTATTCCAGTTCATTCAGTTGATCATACGCTTGAGAGCTTCCTGCAACAGCAATGTATTTCACCAATTTTGTAGGATCTTTAGGGTCTAGAAAATATAACAATTTACTTCCGTCTGAGGCAATAAGATTTGTCCCGTCATACGTTAATCCCCAACCTTCTCCTAATACATTTGGATACGCAAAACTGGATAATAACTTCAAAGAACTTTTATCATAAATGTAGCCTTTTTTACTCTGCCAAGTCAGTTGATATACTTTATCACCCACAATCGTACTTCCTTCAGAAAAATCTTCCGGAGCCTGTTTTGTAGACGCAAGAGGCGTTGTAGTTCCCAATGTATATTTTAAAATCTGTGAAGAACCATTTTGCCCGTCACTTTCATAAATTGTATTTCCTTCTACCTGAAAACCCTGTACAAAGTTTTTAGGATCATGAGGATATTCTGCTACGATTTGATATGCTATTTTTTTCTCAGGACTTTTAGCAAAAACATTGATTGTTGCATCCTGATTTAGCGTTTCACCGCCTTTTGTTTTGATATTAAAGGTTACTGCATTATCTCCTAACGTAAAAAATTTAGGATCTATCGTCAAGTTTGAAGTTTCTTTATCTCCGAAGCTGATACTAACACTTTCTGCATTTTCTGCAACATCTTTAGGAAGCTCTAGTTTATCACCAAAATGATACCCTTTGCTTTCCATAGAATTGTTATAATCATTTAAAGAGTCAAGAATTTTTTTGTCATTATTACCACAAGATGCCAATAACAAAATCGCTGCAAAACCCGCAATTATATTTTTTTTCATTGAATTTTTAAATATTTCCCCAAAAATAGCAAATTTTATTCCGCTTTACTAATGGGCTCGCCAAATTATATATCCCTGAAACCTATTTCTCCAAATATTGTCTTAAACTCTGTCCGATAATTCCGTTCCAGCCTTCTGTAAAACTTTCTCTTGAAAAATTCTCACCAAATTCTTTAAAGTTATCTATATTTTCATGAATTAAGGTAACAATTGTTTCCCCATCAGCAGGTTGAATTTCCCAATTTACAGTAGTTTTCTCATTTGAAAATTCAGGATAAGACCAAGAATGTTTTAATTTCTGACGAGAAATAATTTCTAATATTTCGCCTTGATGGTGGTATTTTTTCTCATCTCCGGGCTCGTAGAAATTAAACTGTTTTCCAACTTCCAATTCAAAATCCGGTATATCAAAATACCAGTTTTTCATTTCGTCTTTATTCGTTAATGCTTTCCATACTTTTTCAATAGGAGCATTGATTTTAAACTGAACGGTGATGGGTATATCCATTGTATTTAAATTTTTCATTTAATGGGCAAATCCTGTGATCTTTGCTTCATCAAAATCCAATTGCATTTCGATGGTTCTCATCACATGATCATCAAATATTTTTTCACGTTTCATACGGTGAAGCTCATTTCTCTGCGCCTGAATAATCTGTCTTAAAACATCTTTATTTTCATTCATCGCCGTCACATAATCTCCTGTAGAAGCCATACAATTGGCTTTATCGGTCATCATCATCATTTCATTTTCCAGTTTATGTTTTTGATGACGTACCAGGCTGTTTGTTTCTGCCAATTCTGAAAAATCATTATCTAATTTATGCAAAGCCGTTTCTTTTAATTTTTTCATTAAAATAACTTCCTGTTTTTCTTCAGGCAGCTCACTTCCGGCATCGCTTATTTTTAATAATTTTAAAATGGGTGACAATAACAACCCTTGTCCGACTAACGTAATTAATATAATAACGAAAGTTACGAACAAAATGATATTTCGATGCGGAAATGCATCTCCATTTGGCAAAAATGCAGGGATTGAAAGTGCCGCTGCCAAGGAAACCACGCCACGCATTGCTGCAAAACTAATGATGAAAGGCTCCTTCCAATCGGGCTTTGGGACTTTTAACCTCAGCTCTTTTGAACAAATTCTTGGAAAATACATTAAGGCATAACTGTAAATAATTCTTGTTAAAACAATTGCTCCACCAATCACAACGCTGTAAAAAATACCTTCTGAAATAGTATAATCTTTCATTGCTGCCACCACAACGGGTAATTCAAGTCCGATAAGAATGAAAATAATGGTGTTCATCAGGAAAATCAGCACGCTCCATACGTTTCCAGACTGAATTCTTGAAGTATGACTTAAATAGCAATGTGAATTATAAGACATCAACAAACCTCCTGTTACCACCGCCAATACTCCTGAAAAATGGAAATGTTCTGCCCCAACATACATGATGTAAGGAACAATTAAGGTGATCACCGTATCAATATTAGAATTGGAAGGAATACGTTTTAGTAAAGCTCCAAAAAGGAAGCCCACTCCTACTCCCACCGCAATTCCTCCAATCGCCATGGTAAAGAAATCCTGCACCGCATCTTTGAAGATAAATTGCCCGGAAATTACTGCTGCTAAGGCAAATTTAAATACAATTAAACTCGATGCATCATTAATCAAACTTTCTCCTTCCAAGATACTTGTGATCTTTTTAGGAATTTTCATGTGCTTTAAAACAGAAGTTGCTGCTACAGCATCAGGTGGAGAATTCACTCCTCCTAATAAGAATCCCATAGCCACAGTTAGTCCAGGAATTATTGATGAAGAAAGATAAGCAACCACGATCGAGGTAAGAAAAACCAATCCAAAAGCCATAGAAAAAATCTGCTTTCTCCATTTATGAAAATCCTGCCATGAGGTAAACCATGCGGCTTCAAATAAAATCGGAGGCAGAAAGATCAGGAAAACCAAATCCGGTTCTATTTCAATATGCGGCATTCCTGGAATAAGGCTTATCAACAAGCCTGCAATCACTAAGAAAATGGGATAAGCCACTCTTAATTTCTGTCCGATCATAACCAATATCATCACAGATAATAATACTGCGATTGATATGATAACATAGGTGTGAATCATTTATTTATGTGTGTTTTTTATTGTTATTTTTTCTTTTTTCATTCTCGTTGATTTTTAAATTTGAAAAAAGGATGGTTAGATTCATCCGGAATGAAAAAGATGATGCTAATCTACTTTACGATTAACTTTTAATTTTTAAAGTACAATATTATTCTTTGGAGTTATTGCCGGCGGAAGATCAGATTCATCCAGCATATCTCTCATATCAATCTCAATCGTGCGGCTGATCTGCGTGATTGGGACATCGTTCGGGCTTCCTTCAAAAGGGTTGACAGAAGCCTCTCCTACACTATCCAATGTATGAAAACACCAGGTTACCAACAGTGAAAACGGAATATTAAACCAAACCGTAAAGCCTTCAACCATAGTTCCGTCGCCCAGTTTATCAAATTCTTTTAGTAACCCGAAAGGCACAAAAACGATGAATAACAACAACAAATAGGTCGTAATCGAAGAAAAATTTCTTGGATAAGGAAAGTTCTTAATTCTCTCTGCTTTTCCTTGATTATCTGTAAATTTCACTAATTGCTGATTGATTTGCACCCATTGAAAATCATTAATTTCTCCTTTTGCATAAATTTCCGACAACTCTTTACTCTGACTTGCCATCAATTGCGTCGCTCTGTTTTTTTTGCTTAAAATATATTGAAGTTCTGATTCTGAAAGATATCTTTTCAACTCATCATCCAAGTTAGAAAGTCTTTCAGGAATGTCATATTTTTTTGAATACTCGTCAAATTGTGCGGTACTCATATTTTCCCAAGCTCTCGATTCACGAAGCTGAAAACGAAGCGCAGTGAGCCATGCGTAATGACGCAGAAACATTTCTTTCACTTTTTTCGGATCTTTCCCTGAAAGAGAATCTCTTAAAATATATCCAAAACTTCGGCTGTCGTTGATGATCGCACCATAAATCTGTCTGGCTTCCCAAAGTCGGCTGTAACTCGCATTATTTTTAAAACCAACAATAAAAGCAACCGCAGTTCCCATAATTGCGATCGGTTGCCACGGTACATACAGAAATTTCCATCCGAAAAAATATAAAACTGTCGGAATTGCTGCTAAAATGGCTAAACAGTATATACTTCTCCTTGTCCAGATTATAAATTCAACTGCTCCAAATTTTTTCCCTGAATGCATATGTGTTTATGTTTTGGTTATTAATTTTTGTTAAATGGAATATTGTTATAAAAACCAATTTGAATTTGTCCGCGATTTTTGTTTTCCTGAATCTGATTCATATAGCCTGCTTCAATTCTCATATTTTTATTGATAACATATCCTAACGCTCCATATACTCTATTTCTATCGAAAGTCGGACTGTTTAAATTTAGGAAAATCTCATTATATACTGAACCATAAAAAGTTTTTGGCAGCATTTCTTTATTATTAATCGGAATATTTAATCCTAACATATAACGGAATCTCATTCTAAAATCATCTGCCAGAAAGCGTTCTTCCAAACGGTAACGGTGTTGAAGATAAAATCTTCCGAACTTCTGTTTTGTGATATACTGTTGGAAAATTCGGTGTTCTATGTTTTCCTTTTTTTCTCCATTTACATAAGGTTGACTCAAAATAAAACCATATCCCAACAAGACATTGTTATTATTTTCAGTTAAATCATACCCAATTCCGGTACGAATTAAAAGCTGTTCTAAATCTCCAATCCCATCAAAATTACGATACTGGATCTCATTATGAAAGTTTAATTTTTCACTAATTTTATTGTTTCCAAAATACATGTACCAAGCTCCTAAATCATTTTTCTGTGCAAAGGAGAATGTTGCTGTTAATGAGAAAATGACTAATGCCATTGACTTTAAAATCTTCATAATCTTATTCTTTTACATTTACTTTAAGAAAAAACTTTATTATTAAAATCTATCATTTTTTAAAAAGTCATTTCAATTATCAATAATAAGCAAAAAAAATATTTTATGAAAATTTATATTTTTAGTTTAAAAATTAAACAAAACTATACAGATGGAATCTGTTCAACAAGAATATTATTTTCAGCTTTATCAAAATAAGTACAGGTCATTGTGTTGAGATCAATTTTCCAGCATTCGACTCCGTTTTCTGCGCAGTCTTTACAGAAAGTTAAATAATCTGTTCCTCCTTGTTGGTGAAGTTTTAATCTTAATTTAAAATTTTCAAGGTTTATATTTTTAGAAATAGTTAAAGTATCATATTTGCTTCCGGTAGTATCTGATTGATTTTCTTGGTCAAAATATTCTGTATTACCATCCGAAACGTAAACGGTATAATGAGAAACTCCTCTGTTTTTAATAGCCTGAATGTATTTTGGAAAATCAGCTCCGTTTTTTACTTTTTGGTGTTCTGCTTTGATTTCTTCGATTGTGAATTTCAAATTTTTATTTTTTTGTTTTTTATTTTAACGCAAAGTTCGCAAAGTTTTTTTATTAGTATTGAGAATAATTTTAAGTTCGCAAAGGCGTTTCACTCAGCAAAGATTTAAAGCATTAAACAACTTTAATCCTAAAAACCTAAGCCCTAAATCCTGTCATCTAATGCCTAAATCCAAATTTAGAATTTTTTGGAATGCACATGTATTATAAAATAAAAACCGACAGAACAATCTGCCGGTTAATTTTACCTATGCTTCATATACAAAATATGAATATTATGGATGTTGTTGCATTTTTGCAGGATCATCATAATTTACCATCCAGTTGATCTCAAACTTATCGGTAAACATTCCGAAATAAGCTCCCCAGAAAGTATCCGCCAATGGCATAGTTACTTGACCACCAACAGAAAGCCCGTTGAATAATTTCTCTGCTTCTTCTTTTGAATCTGCATTGATAGAAATTGAGAAGTTGTTTCCTGCTTTGTAGTGAGAAGCCCACTCGCCGCCTGTATCGCTTCCCATTAAAATAGTTTCTTTAGAAATAGGAAGAGAAACGTGCATGATCTTGTTTTTATCTTCCTCAGAAGTTTCTTTGCCTTCCATTGGAGGCATTTCTCCGAAAGTTCCGATGTAAGGATATTCTCCTCCGAAAACCGACTTGTAGAAATCAAATGCTTCTTTACAATTTCCGTTAAATGTTAAATAAACGTTTACTGATGCCATACCGTGTGCTTTTTTTTAAATTATAGTTTAGTTTTTTTTTAAACACGAATAGCACTAATATTTTAAGCACTAATATTCACAAATAAAATTAGTGTCATTTGTGAAAAGAATTTGTGTTATTCGTGTTTAAATATTTTATTTTGATTTAAGCTAAAACCTATGGTTTTTCAGATATTTCTTTTAATTTTAAAAGTCCTTTCTGATAATCCTTCCCTATTGCATCTTCCATTTTCATAAACATTTTCATCACGGTAAAAGGATACGGAATTTTTGAAGTAAATCCCCAAGTTGCCTTGCTTCCATTTCCTTCCGGAACAACAGTTACATACGCATGAGCTTCACTTTCGTAAGGCGTTAAGAATTTAATATCCGTATCTATCCTTTTCTTTGCAGCATCTATTTTTATTACTTCCTGACATCCACTTCCTGCTTCTTTACTTTCCCAACATACTTTTTCACCAGCTTGTCCTGTGATGCCTATCCAATCTTTTTTCATTCCGGGATCCAAATCATTCCAAGGGCTCCATTCATCCATTCCTCTCAAAGTATTGGTATTCTGCCATACTTTTTCAACGGGAGCATTAATAGAAATTGATTTTTCGTAATTACAATCACCAGAAATAAAGGCTGCTATGATCAGCCAAAAAATCAGGATTGAAGCCATGACTATTGCAATTCCTTTTAAAATTTTCATATCATTTGTTGTTTATGTTTATCTGTGTTGGTCTATTAAAATCATATTTCCATCGGGATCTTTAAGGAAAATATGTTCAGGACCGGAAGTTGTTTCTTCCGCTTCTTTCTCCAGCTGAACTCCATTCTCTTTTAAATGTTTTTGAATTTCACGAACATCATCAAAAGATTCCAGGTTCTGGGCATTCTGATCCCAACCCGGATTAAAAGTAAGCATATTACCATCAAACATCGCCTGAAACAAGCCAATTAAATGGCCGTCATTTTTCATGATAAGATAATTCTGTTCAATAGCTCCTGCCATAACGCTGAAGCCTAGTTTTTCATAAAAATCTTTAGACTTCTGAAGATCTTTTACACTTAAACTTATTGAAAATGCACCTAATTTCATATGTAGATTTTATTGTTTTTTATTTAAAGCTAATTTGTATCCTGCCAAAACAAATCCCCAAACAGCAATTCCAAGAATCCAAAACCAAATGGGAGTCGGGAGAATATACATCATATAAATACCTTGAAGTAGAAAAATAATTCCACAAATAATAGCGTAGGTTTTCTTACCATCATCAGCAATTTTTGTAGAGAAAAATCCGGCAACAAAAGCTCCCAAAGCATATCCCAGAATCACAAAAAGCAGCGCCATCAAAGGTGCTGTTTCTACATAGTGCTTCAAAGCTTCCATGTCATTATCTTTTATTCCTACAGGTCGGGGAAATAAATAACTCCCTAGTTTTTCAACAATGGTAATGGTGATAACGCCAAAGAAAAGCCCTCCAACAACGGCTAAAATCCTTTTAAACATCTTTTAGTGATTTTGTAAACGGGTCTTAAAATCTAATGTTCCGTCATAGCTTTTCCAATCGCCAACGAACTCAATGTCTTGAGCTTCGATCTTTTCAGTTGTTTTATTCCATTTGAAAGTATACACAAATTTACCTTTGAAAACTCCGGAATGTTTCCCTTTGTTTTCTTCAGCAAACTCATATTCACCATACATGGTACTTTTTTTCTTACCGTCTTTGTATTTGGTAATCTTTAGGCTTCCTTCAAGCTTTGCATAGGTTTTATCTACCAGAGAATATCCCGAAACAAAATATTCCTGATCATTTTTATTGTTCTGTTCTGAAGTATTGATCTTCAGTTTAATTTCCTGCTTCTTATCACCAATAGTTCCTGTATAAGGTTTGCTATTATTCAACCAAACGTTTGAAATATTGGGCATTTGTGCCAATGCAAAATTGGAAACCAGAATGAGGAGTAATAAAAGTTTTTTCATGTGTGTATTTGAGTTTTATTTAAATATTATTTTAGAAATATTTGTAGGAGTATAGTTTGCCCACCAAACGTCAAAATCTAAATTTCCAATGTAATTTTTCCATTTTCCTTTAAAAGTGATTGTTGAAAAATTTTCATTTAATGGTTTTAAATCTTTATTGATCTGCATTCTAAATTTACCTTTAAATATACCAGAATGCTCTCCTGATTTATTTTCAATCAAATTAAAATCTCCAAAAACTAGCATCTTGTCAGGGCTATCCCTTACATCATATTTTTCAGTGAAAATAATTTCCCCTAAAAACTTTGCCTGATTACCTTCTACTTCAGTGAGTCCGGAAACAAAATACATATTAGGTTTATATGGATTTTTAACAATATTTTCAAACTTTAATTTAAAAGGGCTATCTTTTGATATTTCCCCCTCAAAATATATTTGTTTATTTAAAACAATCTGACTAAAATCTTCATTTTTTAAAGGAAATTCTTTAGCCTGTCCGAAAATAATTGTAGAAGCAAATAATAAAAACAGCAAATATTTCTTCATACGATTAAACTCCGAATTGCGACAAATGGTGGTTCAAATGTTTAGCAAACATATTATTCCATTCGTCAGAATTTAATTTTCCGAAAGAGAAAGATTCTTTTCCATCAAAAGCTGAAGATCCTAATTGCTGTGTTTTTTGAATAAAGCCAATTAGTCTTTTCTTTTCTTCATCAAAGTTCTTTCTTCCTGTTACCAAAAACTGTGGAGAGGTAGGCGAATCTCTTGGATATGCCTTGTCACCAACCACTTTAGGCTTTACAAATCTTTTTAAAATAAATTTCGCAATTGATCCCGGTTTCTTGTGCTTTTCAGGTTCATACACCATTTCGTATGTGATACAACAGTGTGCCAACATTTGATCTACCGTCATCTTACCCCACAAACCATGAGTATCCTCAATCAACTTATTTATTCTATCAATGTAATTTTGAGCATCTTTTACGTCAAATACGTTTTCCATCTTTCTCTAATTGTTAAAAAACAAATATATCAGTTTTTTTTCTCATTTTACATGCATTTGAAAAAAGGAATCAAGCAACTGTTCAATAAGAAATAACAGCCAAAGCAACATCCACCATAAACAATTGATAATGAATATTAAATCGATAAAATTTAAGTTTTCTCTACAATAAATTATTGCTCAAAATCTTCAGCAAAACCCTCTTTATTTTCTACTTCCGGTTTTACATATCTGAATGTTAACCATAATTTAATTTTAAGGGCAATCCAGCCTAAAATAGCATAGACAATCAGAAGAACCAATAGATGGTTTAAATAAGGATAAGTAAGCTCCACAGAGCCTTTTTGAATGAGTAAAATTTTAAAAGCCTGTAAAAAAGGGGTTAAAGGAATAATATTCGCAAGGAACTGAACAAAAGTAGGCATCGCGCTCAATGGCCATGTAAATCCACTTATGATAAACGCCGGAGATGCAATAACCATAAGGATTTGAGTTGCTTTCAACGCATCAGGAATTAAAATACTGATCAAAACTCCTAAAAATGAAGCTGAACCTACAAAAACAGCGGTCAGCATTATAAAATTGAATATTCCTTCCGGCATCGGGACCCTGAAAATCATGTGCATGAAATAATAAATACCGACAATAAGAATTGAAAACACCCAGATCGGAAGTACTTTAATCAACATCGTTGGGAACGCCCATTTTCTCATTTTAAAGTATTCTTTAACGAAAGATCCACCCTGAAATTCAGCTGCAAAACTTACCGCCATTGCCAATAAAATAACCTGCTGTAAAACCACCGCCAACATGGCCGGCCACATGAAGATCAAATAATTACTGGTGGTATTGAAAAGAGTAATATAATTAGCTTTAAAAGGTTCGTATTGCGTTGCTGCTTTTGAAGCAGGCATTCCCGCTTTTTGAAGAGCTTTCATGGCAACTCCTGCTGAGAATGTCCCAATGGTCAACTGAAGTCCTTTGGTCGCAAAATTGGCCGTTAAAACGTTTCCTGTGTTAATGTAAATATTGACTTCAGGATATTTTTTCTGCAGCATATTGCCTTCAAATTTTGAGGGAATGATGACTACTGCAGCAGCTTCATATTTGATGACTTCATCTTTAATACTGAACGGCTCCTGTAAATATCGGATGACTTTAATGCTTTTATTGTCTTCCAGCATTTCTGTTAGTTGGTTTGATAATGGCGTATTATCTCTATCAATCACCAATACAGGTGTATTTTCAACTTTTCCGCTTTTGTATACGAAACCCAATAATGTGGCATAGAAAACCGGCGCCAGAAAGAAAACGGTTCTTAATGTCGAATTGCCGATAAACAGCTTGAATTCTCGTTTTAAAAGTCGGAAAAATTCTTTCATAATTATTTCAGGATAACATTAGCATTCACCAGAATATTTTTAGCTTTATTCATATCCTTTGGCTTCACTTTTATTTCGTAGATCGCGTCCTGCAATTGATAATCGGGGTAAGCCGTTGTAATATCTGCATATCTTGTCAGCTGCTTGATGTAAATAATGGTTCCTTCTACATTTTCTTTATTGTAAACAACCTGCATATTCACAGCCTGCCCTTTTTTATATTTTGCAATTTTACTTTCGGGAACGGTAAATCTGAAATACGTACTTTCAGGAATATACCCGTTGAATAATGCAAAACCAGCCGTTGCCAATTCTCCTGCATTCAAACTAATCGTTTCAATTTCCATATCGTTGGTAGCAATGATGTATCTTTCAGAATAAGCAACATTAGCTTCCTGCAAAGCCCCTTTTGCCTGTGAAGCCTGTCCGGCGGCCATTTCTACTTTTTCGAAACGGGTTCCTCTTTTTACATCATCCAATTCCGCAACTACAGCATCATATTGTGCTTTTGCGCCCTGCATTTTAGCATATACCTCATCATAAGCCTGTGGAGACATTAAACTGTCACGATACATATTGGAAGCTCTTTTAAAAGATTTCTGGGCAAAATCATATTGCTCTTTTAACCCTTTATATTTAGCCTGTAGTTGTTTCATCTGGTCTGCCGTAGCTCCATTTTTAGCCATTTGCTCCTGAGCTGTTGCCGCACTTACAGCACCTTGAGCCTGAGCAATTTTAGCAGAAACTTCAGGAATATCCAGTAAAGCCAAGGTATCCCCTTTCTTTACGGTTTGACCTTCAGTAACGTATATTTTCACAATTCTTCCAGTTACTTTCGGAACAAAAGAGATCACATCTTTTTTGGTTTTGCCTTCAGAATCATTGAGGTTTTCTTTTTTTGTATCACAGCTTCCCAATAAAAACAGAATTACAAATAAGAGAGATATATTTTTTTGCATCATTTTACTATTAAGGGGTTAATAAAGTCTGGTAATATCCAATTCCTGAGTAGACCTCATCAATTCTATTCCTGCTCTTCTCTGGTTGAAGATCGTATTTTGATATTCTAGTTCAGCAGCTTCAAGATCACTTTCAGCTTCTATGAGTTGAGATGATTTGCTGATTCCGTATCTGAATTCTTTTTCAGCCTGAACCAATGCATTTTTTGCCAATTCTTTCTGCTTACTTTTCAGAGCAATCTGTGCAGTTGCAATATCATAATTGGTTTGATTGTTGGCTAAATTCAACGTCAGTTTTTTAAGTGCATCTTCTTTTTTATTCAAGAGAACTTCTTTCCCAATTCGGGCAGTTTCTTCGGCGTGTTTCCCTTCTCTTCCATCGAAAATCTCCCATTTAAATCCAACCCCTGCCGTAAACAAAGGAAGAATATTGATATTGGTGGGTCGCCAATCTAATTTCGCTCCTTCATAACCAATTGCAGGAACGGCAGGAATTACATTTTCGGAAGTTTTGATCCTGCTCCCATACAACCCGATATAATAAGCAGAAGCCATCAACTGAACCTTTGGAATCATCCAGGTTCTTTCGGCTTTTATTTTATAATCTGCAGCAACAATTCCATGTTCTAAGGCACGCACTTCTGCTCTTTTTTCAATTCCGTTTTCGGGGTTTAGCAACTCAACCTGAGAAAGAACAGGTTCTATCATTCTCAGGCGTTCTTTTTGAATTCCTGTTAAGATGAACAATTGAGTAAGAAGCAATTCTTTCTTCCCTTCATATTCCACTACTTTAGCATCCAATGTTGCCTGAGCCAGTTCTATTTTCTTATGATCATAAGGAGTAATCAGTCCATATCCTAATGCTTTGTCTGCTGTTTTACGATTGATATCCAATCTTTTTTTACTTTCATCCAACACTCTTTTAGACTGATGAACTAATGCCAACTGATCATATGCTTTGGAAATAGTCGCCACCACTTCATCTTTGGTTTTCTCTAATAAAATATCTTCAGACATTTTTTTCTCTTCAATTGCCTTCTTTAAATATTTCACTTTACCTCCTGAATACAAAAGCATTTTTGCCTCTGTTTTTGCAATTCCTGAGAAACCGGATATATTTAAATTATTATTAAAACTTCCTTCCGGAATACGAATAAAAGGAGCGAGATTAATTTCCGGAGAGGTAAGGCGAGCTGTAGCATTAATGTAGCCAACTTGTCCGCTGACTTCCAGTGTTGGAAGAAAGATATCTTTAAGTTTATGCTCGTCAAGATCGGTCAGTTTATTTTGAGTAATCTGCATTTTAAGATCCGAATCCCGAACCATCGCACTGTCTAAAAGTTCTTTAAACTCGGGCGCAGATTGTGCCCAACCAACAGTTGGAAGGAGAAAAAAACCGAGCGTAAAAATCAATAAATTGCTTTTCATGGTTCATGTTTACAACAAATATAATGCAAAAATGTCTTATACACCCCTAAAACACTCACTAAATAGTGAGTTTAAAAAAAGTTTAAATTACGTTTAATACAAATCCTTTATTCATAGTAGTTTTAGAAGAATCGTTTAACTGAAATTTAATTTTTGTTTTAATTGAAAATTTTATAATTGTGTGGGTAATGTCACTACGAACCGAAGGTGAAGTAATCTCTTTTGACAGTTTTATAAATGGTTTATTTAAGCCATTTATATCCTTCTAAGACGAGAGGCGTTGTGGTAAAAATGTGATGCTTACTATTGTTATTGCTTCTTCACTTTGCTCATCACAACGACAGAATTTGTAATGATGACGAAGGCCCTAGCCCAGATTGGAGTGACATCCTTTTTTGTTGCGGCCGGAGCGAAGCGGAGGTCGTAACAAAAAAGATATAGCGGAAAGCTGGAAACAGCTCTTAAAAATAAAAAAAAGTGGAAGGGTTGGAGTGTTTGAGCGTTTGAGTATTGAGTATTGAGTATTGAGCGTTTGAGTGTGATAAAGTGGATCGCTGGAAATGGGTTCTAAAAATGGGTAATGGGTAATGAAACCAATGCTTTTCTCTCGCGGATTTTGGAGATGACGCAGATTTTTTATGGTTTATAAAACAAAACTCCCCACGGAAATGTGAGGAGTTTATATGTAAATTGTTCAAGACTATTTTTGAACGGCTTTCTTCATCGTAGCATCAGGACGTAAAATTCTGTAGTGAACCTCCAAGTCTTTCGGGACATAAAATACCAACGGTAATTTACTGTTGTATCTTACGATCTCAGGCTGAATGTAGACAAATTTTTTGGTCTTTTTCTGATCCGGACACCCCATTAATGTACTTGCCACTTCTCCTTTAGATTCTACATCATAATAGTTGTAGCCCCAACCCTGAAGGTCTTGAGATTTTACATTTCCCATTAAAAACTGGTTGTTACAATCCATCATTTTTTCTGTTCCTACAAAAAACTCTACTTTTAAATCGTTTTCGTTTTTAGCAATCGGAAGCTGAATGTATACTTGCTTATATCCCTCTTTTGCTTTGGGGAACATTTCAATCTGTAGTTTTTCAAATTTGTCAGCTTTCTTTTGTGCAAAAGCATTTACACCTATCAACATCACCAAGCCTGTCATTACTGTTTTTGAAAATTTCATTTCGTTTTATTTTAATATTTTTTCTATTTGCTTATAGCCAAAAACTATTCCAAAGCCTTACTAGTATTGATTTTTTGGTGAATATTTATCTGTCATGCATAATATTTTTTTTGTGCTTTAGATTTTTATCTGATAGGTCTCAATTTATATTGATCTCGCGGATTTTGCAGATTAAGCAGATTTTTAATGGGTTGTGTTCTGAAACTAAAAACTCCCCACAAATTGCGAGGAGTTTAGTATGAATATTAAATGTATATTATTTCTGAACGGCTTTCTTCATATTGCCATCTGGGCGCAAAATTCTATATCGCACTTCCATATCTTTTGGAACATAGAATATCATAGGTAATTTGCTATTATATCTCGCTATCTCGGGTTGAAAAGAAACAAATTTCTTTGTAGCTTTTTGATTACCACATCCCATCTTGGTTGATATCATCTGCCCGCTATACTCTACTTCATAATAAGAATATCCCCAACCTTCTAAATCTTTAGACTTAACACTTCCTCCTAAAGAATGACGATTACAATCTACCATTGCTTCGATCCCTACAAAAAATTCAACCTTTAAATCATCTTCATTTTTATCTGTCGGTACCTGAATGTAAACTTGCTTATAGCCCTCTTTAGCTTTTGGGAACATTCCTATATCAAGCTTTTCATATTTTTCCGTTTTCTTTTGCGCAAAAGCAGTTACTCCTACCAAAAGCACTAATCCTGTAATTAACGTTTTTAAATATTTCATTTTTCTCATTTTTGTTTATTTATTCTATTACACCCAAAAATTATTCCGAAATCTGAACGTTTGAACCTTTTATATGTGCATTCATCTGAGGAGCATAAAAGTTTTGCATCGTTGTGATTCCGTTGGAGAATTTACCCGAAGCATTCGCTACATAATCATATTCAAATACAAATTTCCCTTTCGGCATATACTGAATATAGAAGTTGGTGGAAGCATCTTTGGTAGATTGATAATAACCCAAATTGTTTTTCCATTGATAACCTGACAGTACATTTACAGGCTCAAATCCTGCAGCACGCATGTCTTTGATATGAATAAATTCCATTGGTCTGTCTGTATTCAGAATCATTCTTATCGTTACTTTATCTCCTACTTTTAAAGGAGTCTCCGGTGAGATTTTCTGTAACTCTTCTCCGTTTACCGTTTTTACTTTTTTATACAGCTCTTTGGTAATCGAGATATAATTTTCTGATGATTTAATTTTATCTAAATCTTCATAATACTGCCAGAATAATCCACCCTGAACAATTCCAGGCCCTGGTTTGGTTACCGTCACCGTTCCTAGGTTTTTATTTACAACATCCGTTTTTACCGTAGATTTCACATAGCCTGTTGCCTGAGTTTGCGGTTGTAATTCTTTTCCACCCCAAACAATTGTTGCTTTATCACTTTCTGCAGTCGTCCATGATTTTCCTGAATTTAATATTGTAAAAATGACTTCTGATGTGCCTCTTGAGCTTCCCCAAGAATTCACTTCTTTTTGGGTGATCAACCAGATTTTCATGTCTTCAATAAATTTCTGATCGTTTGGTTTCAATGTATTGAAAGCTTCCAACGCACCTGCCTGATTTACCACTTTAGAACCAAACCAACCCCAATCATTTAAATTCTGCTTCCAATATACTCCCTGAGTTTTTGTATCAGTAGACGTTTCTTTTAGGTGGTTCATTAATTTATCTGAAGTCTCTTTCAGTCCGTAATCGTTCATTAATAAAGCAGCACGATGCAATCCGAAGAAAGTGAAATCTGTGATCTTCGCTGTTTTTGCTTTCTGTTTTACTAAAGTTTTCAATGTGGCTCCTTTTCCTTTTAAAGGATATTGTTTTTCCCAATAGTTTCTGGTATCAAGATAATCTAATGACCAATTGTTCCAAACGTTTTCTTTTTTCACATCTGAATATTTATCAATCTCATTGTCTAGATATTGAACCAGTTTAGCAACCAATTCGTTTTGCTCTGCATTTTGATAGTCCTTCACATTATCTTTCAACCATAAATTAATCTTTCCTAAGTTTTTAAGAATATACAGAGATGTTCCATACGAACTTGGATATCCAGGATACCAAGAGAAACCTCCATCCGGATTTTGTAGTTTTTTGAAATCATCCCAATCCTGATTGATCGAGTTTTTCATTGTATTCGCATCAAACAGTAATGCCAGTTTCTGCATCTGTTCTCCCTCATTTTTACTTTCCAATACCCAAGGCGTTTCTTCCAATAACAATTGCTTTAACTCCTGATTTTTTTCAAGATTTGAATTTAACAATCCTTTACTTTGGTATTCTTCAAACACCGTTTTCATTTTCGGATTAGCCTTGAATATTTCTGAAGCCAACACATCTGCAAACCATTTATTAAAGATCACATCCGCGGAATTATTTTGATCATTTTTTAAACTTGGAAGCGCAAACATAATTTCCCAAATCGGATTCGTCGTCAATTCCAATGTATTTGAAACGTTTGAAATTGTTGTTGAGTTTGCATCTTTAAGGTTATCCAAAACAAAGGTTTTCGTTTCACCCTCTTTTACGAATACAGGAACTGCATCCGTCACCAACATTCTGTTTGGAAGAATAGCCACCGCTTTTTGTTCACCATCAGAATAGGTACCCGCTTTTGCCACCACTTTTAAAATGATTGATGAAACATTGTTCGGAACCTTTACCTTCCAAGTTAATGCTGAGTTCCCATTTTCATTTAAATCAAAATTCTGAGTGCTTGCATTTAATCCAAATTTTGAAGAAATATCTTCATTGGTAAATGCATCTAATATTTGAAGGTTTGCTGAACCATTTAACTTTTTGGTCGTTAAGTTGGATAGTTTTGATTGAAGATTCAATTCATCCCCTTCTCTTAAGAATCTTGGATAATTGGGAGTTACAGAAAATTCTTTCTGCGTTACCACTTGTTTTTCTAATGTTGCCGCTCTTGCATCTTTTGTGTGAGCTAAGAACATCAGCTTCCATTTTGTTAATGCTTCCGGAGAAGTGAACTCAAAGTTTACATTTCCTTGTGCATCGGTTTTTAGATCGGGATAGAAGAAAGCTGTTTCGTTTAAATTTTGACGGACTTTCACATTATCTAAATTTTCTCCGGGAGGAGGAGTCTCAACTTTAGGAGCTTTTACAGCTTCTGGAAGCACATTTTGAATTACTTCTATTTTATCTTCACTTAATTCTTTAGACTTAGATTTCATTTTTGCCCCTGCCATTGCGACTGATGGTGCAGGTGCATAAGCTGCACTTTTCACGCCTTCTACATTTCTTAATCTACCATAAACCCTCTTATCATAATAGATCTCCCCATCAAACCAATTAAACTGCGGTACGTCTACATTAGCTCCATCTAAATAGCCAACTCCTTTTTCATAATTTCTCTGTTCTAAATATTGTCTGATATCATAAGAAGTTACGATTGAATATGAAGTATATAATTTCTCCCAATTGAAGCTATTTGCCGCAAACTGATCCAGAGACATATCATACATATTTGCTAACACTTCAGCATTGATCTTTTCTTTATCATTTCCTAACACTTTCACCGACCATTTTTCTTTCGCATTAGGTTCTATTTTATCTCTGAAAGTCACCGTTTCAATCTTTAATGGCTGCTCTGTATCTTTTATTTTTAAATTAACAGATTGCGTCTGAACATCATTAAATGCCACAACCTGAAACTGAATATTCAACATTGCTACATTTTTATCTTTTGGAATATCAACACTATATTCAAGAATTCCGTTTTTGAATTTCTGAGTTTCTGAAATTGTTTTTCCTGGACCGTCCTGCACAAAAACATTTACTAAAGCATCAGGAATCGCAGAATAAACGTAAACCTTCGCCTTCTCTCCTCTTGAAAATTCATTCTTTGGTTCTAAAACGGTTAAGAATGTTTTTTGAGTAGGTTTTAAAGAATTCTTATCCCAAACACTAAAATTCTGAGAAGATTTTATCGTGTCTTTCCCTTCAATATTATATAATTCTAATTGATAATCTCCGGCTTCCAGTTTTCCTAAATCAAGAGACTCTTCACTTCGCTTCGTTCCATTCAGAATAACAGAAGAAGTTTTCCAGTTTTTTAGTTCATCGTTTTTATCAAACAGGTCGTGTGGAAATTTATTAATGAATTCCTCTTTTGAATATTTTGGAAGATCCTGAACTGCCGATTTGAAATTATCTCTGAAAATTCTATTAGGAACTTCCAGTTTTGATAACTTAACCTGATATGATTTCTTAAGATCCTGCTCGTTATAATTTTTAGTTTCTACTTTCAGTTTTACATTTTCATCTGCAAAAACATTTTTAATCTCATCTGCTTTAATATAATGTGAAACCGAAGCTACTTTCAACTGTGTATCGGCAGACTGGGTTTCCCCATTGATATCGGTAACAGAAGCATTAATTTCATAATTATCAATCTGAATACCATCTAATTTTTCATCTTTTTTAAGATCTAAACGAATCACAAATTCTCCTTTTTCATTCGTCTTCGCTTCTCCAAGAATTGAATTTTCGTTATCATCACCTTGCGGATACCAACCGAAATATCTCCATGTGATGTTATGTTTTTTAATCTCATAATTTACAGTTGTATTGCTTAATGCAACACCGGAAAACATCATCGCCTTCCCTTTTAATTCTATGGTTTGTCCATATTTATATTCTTCCTTTACAGGATCAAAGGTAACTTCAAACTTCGGTCTCTTGTATTCTTCAACACGAATATTTTTATAGCCCTCGGTTCCATTATCAGTTCTTAAATAAAAGACCCCATTTAGCTTTCCTTTTGGAAGAATGAAACTTCCATGATAAGACCCGAATTCATTCGTTGTGAAGTTTTGAGACGTAACTTCTTGTCCATTTGTATCCTGCAACGTTATTTTTTGCTTCAAGCCAGAAAAAACCGACTCAATTTCTTTATCAATTTTAGAATTAATTACTTTAAAATAAACGGTTTGCCCAGGTCGGTAAATCGCTCTGTCTGTAAAAATCTGAGCTCTTGTACGTGTTTGTTTATTCGGATTATCTTCTGCTGGACTTCCATCATTTCCATACACTTGCATGATCTGGACGCTATTAGATTTTGGCTGTTGAATCAGGAATGTTCTGTAATAATCCTTATTTGTAGTGGGTGGAAATTTAAATACTCCCTTCTCATCTGTTTTGCCATCAACTTTTGTTAATGTTTTATTAGAGACAAATTCATAAAACGTAAGATTTTCATTAATAACAGGTTTTCCGTTTTCACTGTTCACTAATTTTAGTTCATTGGAAAGCTGATTTCTATCGGTTTTAGTTTGATAAATAATTCTGTTATTCGAAACTAAAAAGTAAAAATCCTGTCTTGAATCATTATCCTTTGCATTAGAACCTGCAACAGAATATTCTGCAACGTAAACTCCGGAAGGCAAAGGCTTCATCTCCAACGAAGTCTTATGAACCTGATAATCTTTAGGGTCAGACAATTGAAAAACATCTTTCCTTACCAAAGTCTTTTTAATCTTACTGTATGAGTCTCCATAAGAATTTCTCACATACTGCATCAATGAGGTGTATTCTCCTTTTACTTCATAGATATTGATGGAAAAATCTGAAACATTTTTATATTCTACAGCAATGTGAACAGGTAGATTTGCTTGAGTCTGATTTTCATATTTAATGTTTAAAGAAGGATTGATAATCTCATTCTCTTTGTTTTTAATATTTTCAATGAAAGGTGATTTGGGATATTGACTTTTTGCCTGAGTAGCAATTGCCAACGCTTCCTTTGATTTCTTTTTATCATGAAGCTCTGTCATGATTTCCTCCATTACCAATACCTTATAATCTCCTTCTACATTAGATTTTACAAGATTTTGAAGCTGTTCCAGTTTATCTTTACACTGATTGTAATTACAATTCTCTGATAACTTCTGATGCATGAAATACAACTTAGGATTCCCTGTATTTTGAGCAATCAAGTCATCAAAAATAGTATTGATCTGTCTTCTATTTTCTGTAAGTTCATTTTTAGTAAAAAGTCCGTTATCCGATAAGAAATTAACTTTTCTCAAAGAATACCAATCCAGTAAAGTAGGGAAATAAGCAATATCTTTTGTATTGGAAAAAGCCTCTTTATAGCCTGATAAAGAAACTTTTTTCATTTCTGCTTTCTCCTTATCCAGCTCCTGAAAGTTTTTAGTGATATAATTTTTAAAATCAAGCTTACTCCAAGTTTCAATCTGAGAAATATCTTGTGAGTTGATATTCGTCATTGCATTGATCTTCCAAGAGTTTTGACTATAATAATCCATAAAAAAACCATTGAGCAAAACTTTATATACCAATTTGCCTTCGCCTTTCAAATTTGAATCCGCATGCTGAAGTTTAGCAAAAAATTTTGAGGCTGCATCATTTTTTTCATCATCTCTCGTCTGATTAACAATGCTGAATTCAGCTTTTAAGGAACGGATAAGCTGAAGGGTATTATTTTCTTTCATCGCTTGGTTTTGTATGTCTAAAATAACAGGAAGGTTTGATTTGTAAGCTCCTTTTTTGCTATTCTCTTCTATTTTTTTCCATTGGTCTGTATAATATTTCTGACCGAAAATGACTGAATGACTCAGCATTAAAAGTAAAAGCACAAAAATCTTGGCTAATTTTTTCATATATGTTATTTTTGTATAAATGAATTCATTAAAAATACTCAAAAAAACTGTTATAGACAGTCAACTTTATGTCTCCCTAATGGGAACACTTTTTGCAGTATTCTTCATGCTAGAGCAAAACACGTTCCGTTTGCCTTCTGTATTCCTGATATTCATTACTTATTTCAGCGGTTATCTTTATACAAAATACCAACGCACAAAACACTTCTTTAAAATCCTTGTCCTAAACGCTGTCGCAGGCGTTATCTGCGCTTTTCTTATCATCAATAATCATAATGAAATCCGGTTGGTAAAATGGTTTATTATTGTTGTTTTAGGACTTCTTTACAATAGTTTTTTTCTTGAAGTATACATCCGAAAAATCCCTTTACTGAAAGTATTTTATGTCGGGTTAGTTTGGGCTCTTGTTAATTGTTGGCTAACTTTATATGAATTTAACATTCCTATTTTTCTAATAAGCTTCTTATTCATTACTGCCTTGGTTTTACCTTTTGATATTCGGGATATGAAAAGTGATACCGTGAAGACATTCCCCATATTAATTGGTGTGCAGAACACCAAGTATATTGCTTATTCATTGGTATTTGTGAGTACTATTTTAGCCATTTCTTATTTAGACTTTAAATATTCATTTGCCTTTTTCCTGACCAGTATTGTTACCTATCTTTTTATTTTTTTCGCTGAAAACAATAGAAAAGATGCTTATTTTTCTTTCGGCGTTGAAACTTGTTCGGTACTTCCTTTTTTATTTCTAGTAATATTGGAGTATTTTTGACGAATGATTATTAATAAACTTTCCCTGTATAATTTCAAGAACCATTCTGAGAAGAAATTTGAATTTTCTCCCCAGATTAATTGCTTCGTAGGAAATAATGGTGTGGGAAAAACAAATATATTGGATGCCTTGCATTATCTTTCTGTCGGGAAAAGTTTTTTAGGAAATACAGACGTTAATAACATCAAAAGAGATGAAGACTTCTTTACCATAGATGCTGAAATTCAAAACGATGACAGCGAAGATATCATTAAAATATCTCAACCTAAAGAATCAAAAAAAATCATTAAAAAAAATGATAAAAGCTATGATAGAATGGCCGATCATATTGGTTATTTACCCAGTGTAATGATCTCTCCTTATGATTCTAATTTGATCTCTGATTCCGGAGAAAGCAGAAGGAAATTTCTGGATTCCATGATTTCTCAGACGAATTCTGAATATCTTTTTGATCTGATTCAATATCAAAAAACAATTCAGCAGAGAAATGCACTGTTAAAATATTTCGCTAAAAACAGAGTTTTTGATAAAGATTCTCTCGATATTTATGATGATCCTATTACCAGATCCGGAACTAAAATTTTTGAAAAAAGGAAAGAATTTGTATCACAACTTAATCCTATTGTTCAGAATTTTTACAACATCATTTCTGGCGGGAAAGAAACCGTTTCCGTGATCTACGAATCTCATTTATTTGATGGTTTCGACTCCGCTCAACCTGACAAAGTTTTCAGAGATCTATTAAAAAATAACATTGAGAGAGACAGAATGCTAACCTACACTTCAAAGGGAATTCACAAAGACGACCTCCTTTTTGATATGGATTCTATTTTGATTAAAAAGATTGGTTCACAAGGTCAACAAAAATCTTTTCTTATTGCTTTAAAATTGGCTCAAATGAGTCTTATAAAAGAACTGACAGGAAAAACTCCTATCCTTTTATTAGATGACATTTTTGATAAGCTTGATGATCACAGAGTTTCTCAATTAATCGAGTTAGTGAACCAGGAAAATTTCGGGCAGATTTTCATTACAGATACACATAGAGAACGTACGGAAAGTGTTGTGAAAAAGATTAATGAGGAAAGTATAATTTTTGAAATTTAGTCATGAAGAAGAAAAAACGGGAATACCTGTCCTCAGAATTAGTAAAATCATTTGCAAGAATTCATGGTTTTGAAGACAAACTTGTTGCCTTTGAGATCAAAGATTTCCTTGAAGAATATCTTGATGAAAGTCTTTTTAGTGAAATCAAAAGTGTCAATATTGAACATAAATGCATCATCATTAAAATCATCTCTCCTCTACTGAAGAATGATTTTAAAATGCGCAGAAGTTTTTATCTGAAAAAATTTCAGGATAAATTTGGTGAAGAAAAATTTAATGATCTTCAGATTTTATAAAACTGTAAAGATTAAATGTCTATATTTGGATCACAAACCAAATAAATCACTTTACTATGAAAAATTCACTAAAAAAACTTAGTCGAGAAAATCTAAAACAAGTACAAGGTGCAGCAGAAAATGTTAGATTCTGTTGTCTATCTTACTGTGAAAAACCAGGATGCGCAAGTTGGGTTACAAATATGAACCTTTGTCCATTCGAACCTGGTGAATGTATATAAAACAATATAAAAACCACCTAATGCTGTAAATGTTACAGCATTTTTTATGAAATAGCTATTATAAAATTTAATGATCTTCAGATTTTGTAGACATTGTATTACTCATCAAATCATCTGCCCTTTTATCCAGTCCTGAACTTATGGGAAGGAAAAACTTTAATGGATGTTTGAAAAAATATCTGAATATTTCTTTATAGATTTCACTTACCTGTCCAAAATTCAATTTTCTTGATCTAAAGGCTAAAAACATGGATAGACTGAAACTTACCAAAAAGTTGAAAAACCCGATCAGGAAAACGGTAATAAAGGATATCCAAAAAGTATAAGAATCTACAGAAAAATCTTTCCCGTAAAGTCCGATTGCAAAGTTTCCAGCGGCAAAAGTAATGTGACGAATATCTAAATCTAATCCGAAGAATAATCCCACAGGCGCCGTTGCTCCAAGGAATACTCCAAACCAGAAATTAGAAACAATTCCGGGCCAATTTTTAGCATAATATTTAGAAAGCCTTTTAGCGAACTTAGCTCCAAAAAACCTTCTGATAGAAATATTTTTGGCAATCCTTTCCGGTATTTGGAAAAACACGGAGTTATTCCCGATATTCCCCGAAATAATCCCTGAAATAAAAAGATAAAAACCAGCAATACTTGCGTGTAAAATAGCTTTAGATTGAAACGGATCTAAATCTTTCAGCAATTTATCGGACCTGTCAACGGCTAGATTTTGCGAGAAAAAGACATCTAATCCGTAAATAATCGCCAATGCAATTGGGAACGACAACAATACGTTTCCTACAAATGCAATAAACTGACTTCGAAACAACTTCGAAACAAGATGTGCAAATTCAGTTCTATCGCTTTTAGAATTACCTTCTTCGGAAAGAACTTTGGTCATCGTTGCCGCTGTCATCGCCGGCTGTTTTGTTGCCAATGTAAAGCCCATCAAATAAATCATGACAAATCCCATTGCATAATTCATCGAATATAAAAATGCATGTGAAAAATCACTTCCCGGAATATATCCATAAAGCATTTTCAAGACACAAAGTGCCCCTACAATAATCCCTCCACCACTCGCTTTATAAAACATCGTCATATACTCCTTCTTAGAAGAGGTAATATAATGTGCGCCTGTTTCTGCAGTATGATTGGTAATAAGATGTGAAATCAATCTCGTACTGTCATTAATAAGTTCCGAAATATTATTCTTATGAGATTTATAACTTAATACATTAAATATTAACTGTTTAGATTTAACCAAGATATCTTCTTCTGTATCAATCACCAACAGGTTTACAATTTCATACACCCTTTGCATTTGCTGACGGATCTTCAGAAGAGACTGATTGATCTTCCCTGAAATACCATATTTAGAAGAGTTTTTGAAAGCTATAGTTACAAACTCTAAACATTGTTCAGTATAAATTTTAATTTGCTTGTATCTGCTGTCCTTTGAGTGTAATTGAAGATCTGAATTTTTCTCCAAATCTTCCGCAAGACCTTCCAATTCATTTTGCAAAGCCAGAAAGGGATTATCAAAATTTCTGTACTGTGGAGCCATTCTTACGACTTCCACTTCCATAGCCATTCCTGTAGCACGCCAAGAAAGAATGCTCATAGCAAAGATCATTTCCTTCTTCACTTTTGCATTCGTAATAAAATCTGCAACCCCAAGAATTTTAATCAGTTCATTGATTTCGTTTTCAGGAAGATTGTGAAGGTATTTTAAATCTGTTTTAGGTCTTAAACTTACATTATCTACCAGATACCAAACCGTTTTTTCATTTTCTACAGGAGGTAATATCTTATTTAGAATTCTTTTCTTAAGCTCAGGAAAGAAGGCATTCTCAGAGAGAATGTTAGCTTCCGTTAAAGATAAATTAAATGGCCTTCCCTCAAAAATATGGTGAATGTAATACTTAAAATTTTCAGTGTAATTCGGATTACTTTTGAAGAAATTAAGAATCTCCGTAAAGTCTGTTTTTTTTATACTCTCTAAAAACTCTGCAAAAGGTTCTAAAGAGAGGGTTTCATTCTTAAAAGAAAAATACTTTTTAAGAACAGATTCAAAATTTGTACTTGAATTGAAAAATTTCATTAGTACAAAGATACTATTTCAAACTTACATTCCTCATTTGTCTCATAATCCAATTGTGCTTCTTTCTCAAATAAGGAGAAGGATTTTTAGGATCATATTTCTTGGGATTTGGTAAAACAGCAGCAATCCATGCAGCATCAGATGCCGAAAGATCTTTGGATGGCTTTCCAAAATAATACTGTGCAGCTGCTTCCACCCCGAAAACACCTTGCCCCATTTCAATTGAATTAAGATATCTTTCAAGAATAATATCTTTACTCCAGACTTTCTCAATGATAAAAGTATAAACGGCTTCCATCCCTTTCCTCAACCAACTTCTTCCCTGCCAAAGGAAAATATTTTTTGCTGTCTGCTGAGAAATTGTACTCCCTCCTCTTATTTTTTTTCCTTTTTCATTGTTTTTCATCGCTTTTTCAATGGCAGTATAGTCGAAACCGTCATGCATAAAGAACTTTTGATCCTCTGACGCAATGACTGCTCTCTTCACATTATCCCCCATCTCATCATACGAGATATAATCTCTGTGTAGCTTTCCAAACTCAAATAGACCACCAATCTGCGTAATTGTAATAGGAGGATTGAAGAATCTACCCCAAATGATAAATACTACGTTGAGTATAAGAACAATAAAAATAAACTGCTTGATTTTTTTCCACATAGCTATAAAAAAAGGAAATACAAAAATAAGCAAATACTCTGAGTTATTGCAATTCTTTCATATAAGTGAGCTGATAATCCGGAAGAAGCTCGGGATGAAAAATTTTAATATAATCTTTAAGAATAAGATCAGATCTTACAATTCCGCTTTCAAAGAAATCATTAGCTTTTTGTTTTTCTCTTCCCATAATCCCATAAATCTTTCCTTTATTGAAAACATCCAGCTTGCTGTAAAAAGAATTGATGCTCAGTAATTCTTTCTTAGAAAGATGATTTCCGGCGTTTACCCAAAACTGTACCCCTTTTGATTTCGAAAAAACTTCTTCAAAACTCATGGTTACTGCTTTCTCATCTGTATTGTTCTTTAAAATATACTCTGCATTGGCATCAGAAATAAAATTAGCCACAGAAGTTTTACCTCCAGGAAGATACCAAACATCTCCATACATTTCATTCGCTAGAACTACAGGTTTTGATGTAGCTTTTAATGCTAACGCCTTTAATTCATTATAATTTTTCTCAACTTCACCATATTTTGCTTCCGCTTCTTTATCTTTCCCTAAAAGCTTTCCAAAAAGGTTGATATATGCTGTTTTTTCCAATGGTTTCTGCTCCATGTATTCATCTAAGAAGATTACTTGAATTCCATTGTTTTTTAATAGTTGATAGGCATTGTCAAAACTTGCGATATGATTGGTGAAAATAGCATCAGGTTTTAATGAGATGATTTTCTCAACATCATATTTCTGTTCACTTCCTACATTCTGAATTTTTCCTTCTTTAAGCAAGTTTTGAATTTTCTCTGAGTAAATATATTCCGGACTTGAAACTCCGATGATCATATTTTCTGCTCCCAATTCAGAAATATATCCCGCCATACTTGCGTTCAATAAGATGATTTTCTTAAACGGAACCTGATTTTTCTTAAAATTATAGGTAAAATTTCCGGATTTCAAGTCTAAAGTCTCACTCGCTTCCTTGTATTGAAGGTGATTCGAGATAGAAGTCCATTCATTAGATGAAATTTTTTGTTCTCTTTTACAGGAGATTAGCGCTATAACTGTAAATAAAAGTAAAATTTTCTGTTTCATCTTTCAAAGAAAAGAAAAAAGTGCTATATTTGCAAACCCTTAAACAACAAGGTAACAACGGCCTCGTGGCGCAACTGAATAGCGCATCTGATTACGGCTCAGAAGGTTACAGGTTTGAATCCTGTCGAGGTCACAAATGGCTCCAATTTAATCCAAATTGAGCCATTTTTTTTTGTTTGTGATTCCAGAATAATCCAAATTAGGATTTTTATTGTTTTAGTAAATTTAGGTTCGAAATACCAAAAAAAATTTTAGTAAACAATAGGTGTGCTGGCTGGGGTCATTTTCCTTTTGATCACTGGTAATCCAATGTCTCTTGTTTCACTAATAGTGATTTATCAGGGATCAGTCTCAAAAGTTGGGGAGAAAATAAAAAATGATATTTTTGTATAATGTTAAATGATGCCGAACTGCTTAAATTATTTTTACCTGAACTGTTGATTGAATATTTTGAGATTGTAAAATTTGAAGAAGAAAACCAAATTCTACAT
>NZ_FRAV01000020.1 GCF_900142445.1 Chryseobacterium polytrichastri
TTCAGATTACAACTTAGAGGCGTGCGAGATAAATCGTTTTTCCTTTTTAGATTATCTAAACTTTTTGCGTAGTCCCCAAGTTTTGGAACTGATCCGATAAATCGTTTTTCCTTTTTAGATTATCTAAACTTTTTGCGTAGTCCCCAAGTTTTGGAACTGATCCATTCATTGAATATAATAATACTCAAAATATTCAAGCAAAAAAAATCTCCCTTAAAAAAGAGAGATTTTGTGGGCCCTGAGGGATTCGAACCCCCGACCCTCTGGGTGTAAACCAGATGCTCTGAACCAACTGAGCTAAGAGCCCTAAATTTTTTAAAGGTGTTAGGAACCTTTGTGGGCGATGAGGGATTCGAACCCCCGACCCTCTGGGTGTAAACCAGATGCTCTGAACCAACTGAGCTAATCGCCCTCTGTAACGTTATTTCCGTTTAGAGTGGTGCAAATATACGACTTATTTGGAAACTTCCAAATTTTTTTCTAAAAATTCTCCAACAACAAAGTTACTTCCGCCAATAAAAATCATTTCTTCGTTTGTAGATTGTTGTTTTGCAGACAAATAGGCGTCTTGTACAGAATTGAAAATTTTATAAATAATTTTTGCGTCAATTAGTAGATTTTCATAATCTTTCGGGTGTCTTCCCCTCTCGATAGAAGGTTTTGCAAAATAAAACTCAGAATTCTCAGGTAATAAAGTCATCACTTCATCGATCTTTTTGTCATTAACAAATCCCAAAATAACATGTTTGTGCTTGTCAATCGAGTTGAGTTGAGTGAAAACCTGTTCTAATCCTGCCTGATTATGCCCTGTATCGCAAATTGTCAAAGGACTTTGGGAGAATTCAAACCAACGTCCGATAAATCCAGTGTTTTTATGAACGTTTAGAAGTCCGTTTTCAATGCTTTTATCAGAAATAGATACATTGAGCTTTCTTAACTCCTCAATTAAGGCTAAAACCACCTTTATGTTCTTTTCCTGGTAATTTCCTTTTAAATCAGATTTGAAACTATTTTTAAGTAATGTAGCATCAACTAAAAAAGCATTTTCTTGGATTGATTTTTCTTTAATAATATTTTTCACGATCTCATTTTCATCACCGAAAACGATAGGAGTGTTGTTTTTAATAATTCCGGCTTTTTCAAATGCAATTTGTTCAATGGTATCCCCAAGTATGTTTTGATGGTCTAATTGAACATTCGTAATGGCAGAAACCAAAGGCTTGATGATATTTGTAGAATCTAATCTTCCGCCTAAACCAACTTCAATAATCGCGAAATCTACCTGCTGCTGATAAAAATATTCAAAAGCCATAATGGTAGTAAACTCAAAAAAGGAGGGAAGAATATCTTTGGGAAGGCCTTTTAGTTTCTGAATGAAATTAAAAACAAATTCTTTGTCACAATTGGCTCCATTTACTTTTATACGTTCGGTAAAATCAATAAGATGAGGGGAGTTGTATAAACCAATCTTGTAGCCTGCATCCTGAAGAACTGAGGCTAGCATATTGCTTGAAGAACCTTTTCCGTTGGTACCGCCAATATGGATGCATTTTATTTTTTCCTGAGGGTTATCAAAAAAAGCACAGAGTTTAGTGATATTATCTAGACCTGGCTTGTAAGCTTTCTCTCCATCTATCTGATAGTTGGGTGCTTGTACGAAAAGCCAGTCAACGGCTTCTTGGTATTGTTCGTTTGTCATGATGCAAAATTCTCAAAAGTTTGATAAAAATAAAACATTAATTTTTTTTATCTGTAACTTTTTTATATTTGGCTCGTCTAATATCATAAAATCAGAATATGAAAAAAGTTTGGATTATTGTTTTGGGATTAACAAGTATGGGTTTAAGTGCTCAGAAAAGATGGTCCTTAAGAGAATGCGTAGACTATGCAGTAGAGCATAATCTTCAGGTGATCCAAAATCAATATTCAAAACAGATTCAGGATTCTAATCTTAAAATGGCAAGAAAGCAATATCTACCATCTGTAACTGGAAGTATGTCTAATAGTGTAAGTTTCGGGCAAACTTCATTCGGAACAGGAAGTTTGAGGAATGATAGATTCAGCAACAGTTCTAATTTAGGGGCAGATATCTTGGTTTATAATAATGGGAGGTTAGAAAAAAATATTAGAAAAAGCCAGTTTGATGTAGAAGCTAGCCAATATGATATTGAAACCATTAAAAATGATATTTCTCTACAAATAGCGCAACAATATCTTACAACTTTGTTGAATAGAGAAATTGTCAAGATTTCAGAGAGTGCAGTTGAAAATGCCCAGAAACAATATGACAGAGCAAAAATAACAACGCAGGTTGGGACTACGGCCCAGACTATTCTGGCGGAAGCAGAAGCTGCATTAGCAAGGGAAAAACAAAATCGTAAAACAGCAGAAATTAATGTTGGAAGGAGCCTCTTTGCAATGGCACAACTTTTACAGCTATCTGATTATAAAGATTTTGATGTTGAAAATGTAGAAGTTCCTGATCAGCTGGAGCCACAGTTAAAATCAGTTGATGAAGTTCTTACTACAGCATATGAAAATCAACCTCAGATAAAAGCAGCAGAAAGCAGAATAAATTCTGCCTTGGCACAAACAGAAGTAAGTAAAACAGCATTTTGGCCTACCCTTTCTGCAAGTGCGGGAGTAGGAAGTTTTTATAATAACCTTTTAACGACCAATACAACAGGATATGATGCGTTTGGAAATCGTATCATGGAAAAAAACTTATTTGGTCAGTATAAAGACAATTTTGGTCAGCAGGCTAGCCTTTCGCTTAATGTTCCTATTTTCAATAAAGGAATTACCAAACTTCAGGTTGAGCAATCTAAAATAAATGAAAGTGTTGCTAAGATTACTCTTGAGCAGCAGAAACAAACGATAAGACAAAATGTTCAGAAAGCACAGTTTGACGTAGATGCTAATTATGAAACGTTTTTATCTGCTGTGGAAACAGAAAAAAGTACAAAGCTAGCTCTGGATTTTGCTGATAAAAGCTATACAGCAGGAAGAACGACCATCTATGACGTGAATGTTGCCAGAAACAACTATGCTAATGCACAAGGTTCTGTGGCACAAGCTAAATATAATTATCTTTTCAGCCTTAAATTATTGAACTTCTATGCAGGAATTCCATTAAGTTTGTAAAATGTCTATTCAATCATTAGAAAAATATTTACCAGAGAATACCCTTCAATATTTAAAAAATTGGTTTTTAGATTATTATATTCATATAAAAATTACACGAAATAGGAATTCGAAACTGGGTGATTATAGAAAACGCCCAGATAATTCCCATGAAATAACTATAAATTCTACGCTTCCTCCGCAACTTTTTTTCTTTGTACTGACCCATGAATTGGCTCATTTAATTGCATTTGAAAAATATGGAAGACGCATTTCTCCTCATGGAAATGAGTGGAAAGAAACCTTTCGATTAATGCTTCTTGAAAGTCTTGAAGTGTATGAGGAAGAGTTGAGACCTATCATCACCAGGTTTTCTAAGTCTCCTAAGGCCAATTTTATGGCGAGTCCCGATTTAGTTAAATATTTTCACATTGAAAAACAAGATGATACCCTTCAGTTTATTGAAGAGCTTCAAAAAGGGGAATATTTTATCTATCGAAATGAAAAGTATTTGTTAGAGGGATTAATTAAAAAAAACTACCTTTGTAAGAACCTGGCTACTGGAAGGAAGTATTCTTTCAAACCTTTAGCAAGGGTAGAAAAATGTAGTTAAACATGTCAAATTCAGATAAATACTGTGTGATAATGGCTGGTGGAATCGGTAGTAGATTCTGGCCGCTGAGCACGCAGAAATTTCCAAAACAATTTCAGGATATTCTAGGAACAGGGAGAACAATGATTCAGCAGACCTATGACAGAATCAAAAAAATCATTCCCAATGAGAATATATTTGTCATTACAAATAAAGAGTATGTATCTCTTTCTCATCAACAGTTGCCGGAAGTACCAGAAGAGAATATCGTTGGGGAACCTTTGATAAAAAATACGGCTGCGTGTAATCTTTACATGGCCAATAAAATTGCTGAAATAAACCCGAATGCTACAATGATTGTTCTTCCTGCAGATCATTTGATTCTGAAAGAAGATGTTTTTGTAGAAAAAATGGAGGTGGCTTTTGACATTGCTTCTAAGCATGATTATCTTGTGACTTTAGGGATTAAACCTACACGACCTGACACAGGATATGGATATATACAATTTGTAGATAAAAAAGATTCAGAATATTTCAAAGTAAAAACCTTTACAGAAAAGCCAATTCTTGAGCTTGCACAAAGCTTTCTTGAAAGTGGTGATTTTCTTTGGAATGCAGGGATTTTTATCTGGAATGTAAAAAGTATTCAACATGCTTTTGAAACGTACCTCCCTGAGATGACACAGCACTTTATGGCTTGTGAATATAATGCGGAAAGCGAAAAAAGCTGTATTGAAATTATTTATCCTAAAGTTCAAAAAATTTCAATAGACAATGGTATTTTAGAAAAAGCTAAAAATGTTTACGTAGTACCTTCGGATCTTGGTTGGAGTGATTTGGGAACATGGACTTCCGTATATGAAAATACAGAGAAAGACGAGAACGAAAACGCAGTAAAACAAAAGCATATTCTTACTTATAATGCAAGTGGAAATATTATCCACGTTAAAAACACGAATAAAGCAATTGTTGTTGACGGATTGAAAGATTTTATTGTTGTAGATACAGAAAAAGTCTTATTAATTTGTCCGAGAGATCATGATCAGCTTATAAAAGATTATGTTCTTGATCTAAAAAGTTTAAAAACAGGTGAGAAATTCATTTAGAAAGATGGCATAATTTCTGCCACGTTTTGAATTATGATAAAAAATACCTTCAAACTTATTTTGTTGACTTTCTTTCTTTTAGGAGTACTTGCATATTCTCAGGAGAAGAAAAAATTTAGTAGTATTCCTAATATTTTGAGGGGAATTGTGCCTAATAATAAAACAGATTTTTGGGTGTTGGTTTATAATACCTATGCAAAAGATCAGGAGGTTAAGGTTTCAGGAACTAAAAAAGAGTATATACCCCAATCTTCAGGGTTTAACCTTTTCCCTAATGAAGACAGTTTCTATTATATTGCCTATTCTTCTGGTGGAAAAATGAATTATGTGACGGATCTTGATGGCTTGAAAACCTTTATAGGAAAAGTTGACAATATTGAAGAAGCTGCGATTGCCGCCACGGTAGATGGATACCTTGTAGATGAAGAATTTAAAGATGTTGCAGGAAATTATTATGAAGATGCTTCTAACTACTATCTGGATTTAGGGAAACTGACGTCAAAAGAATGCCCTTACCAAAAAAAGCATTATACAGTAACGATAAATAAGTCTACCGGAGCCATTACCAATGTAAAAGACAACGGATCCTATATTGAGCTTTACAATAAGAAATGTGCCAATAATCCGAGACTTTTAAAAATCGAAAAAAAGGAAGAACCAAAAGATGAGCCTAAAAAATCAACCAGATCAACCCAACGCAAATAGTGTCTACGAAACTGAAAGGCTGATAATTCGTCCAGTATCAGTGGAGGATAGAGCGTTTATTTTTGAATTGTATAACAGGCCAAAATTTATACAATACATTGGTGATCGTCATATTAATACGATTGATGATGCCGAGAATTATATCAAAAACAGGTTCCTTCCACAACTTGAAAGGACAGGATTTGGAAATTATTTGGTGGTTACTAAAGATAGTAATGAAAAGATTGGTGCTGTAGGAATTTTCGAAAGAGAAGGGTTAGATATCCTAGATATAGGGTTTTCTCTCTTGGAAGAATTTGAAGGGAAAGGCTATGCTTATGAAGCGGCTCTAAAAGTAAAATCTATTGGAATGGATGATTTCGGATTAAAAAAGATTTCTGCGATTACTTCAAAAGACAATTTTTCTTCCCAAAACTTAATCAAAGAATTAGGCTTAACATTCAAAAATCATGTAACGCTTCCCAACGAAGATGAAGAGTTAATGTATTTTGAAACAGAATAAAAAAATACAAGAAGCACTAATATTTTTACAAATATCATTAATGAGTTGTGTCATTCGTGAAAATATTAGTGTCATTCATGTTTAAAATCTATCCTTCTAAAATCTGTTCAGCAGCCGTTTTTGAAGTCACTTTCTCAATCACTCTTTCACAAACGCCTTTTTCATCAAAAATGAAAGTCGTTCTTACAATTCCCATATATGTTTTTCCGAACGTTTTCTTTTCCTGCCAAACTCCGAATTTTTCAATAATATCACGGTTTTCATCAGCAATAAGATCATAAGGAAAAGCAAATTTGCTATGGAAGTTTTTCTGTTTTTTCACAGAGTCTCCACTTATTCCTAATAATTGAAACCCAGCTTTTTCTAATTGAGAATAATTATCGCTCAAATTACAAGCTTCTACCGTACAGGTTGGAGTATTGGCTTGAGGATAAAAGAAAATAACTAACTTTTTTCCAATTAATTTTGATGAGCTTACGGTTTCTCCTTCTTGGTTCGTTCCTTCAAATTCAGGTAATTTATCTCCAACTTTCAACATAATGATTTAATTTTGTTCAAATTTAATAGTTAAATGACAAAAAAGCAAAGAGCAGAACTTGTTCAGTTAGAATTAGAAAAATTATATCCTGTTGTTCCTATTTTTTTAGATCATACAGATGTTTATACGCTGATGGTTGCTGTTGCCCTTTCTGCGCAAACTACCGACAAGAAGGTAAATGAGGTAACTCCCGAACTTTTCGCGGTAGCAGGAACGCCACAAAGAATGGCGAAATTGGAGGATTTTGAAATTAAAGAACTCATCAAAGAAATTGGACTTTCGAATACAAAAGCTAAGAATCTGAAAAAAATGGCAGAGCAACTTTTGGAAAAACATAACGGGATTGTACCTCAAACCTATGAAGAACTTGAAGAATTGGCAGGTGTGGGGCACAAAACGGCTTCTGTAGTGATGAGCCAGGGCTTCGGATTTCCCGCTTTTCCTGTCGATACACATATTCACAGATTGATGACGCAATGGAAGCTCACTTCCGGAAAAAACGTGGTAGAAACGGAAAAAGATGCCAAAAAATTATGGAAAGAAGAGTTTTGGAATAAACTGCACCTTCAGATTATTTTTTATGGTAGAGAATATTCGCCTGCGAGAGGAAAAGGGGAAAAGGATTTTATTACGAAAATGATGTTTGATAAATAAAAGAAAAACAACCTAGAAAAGGTTGTTTTTACTATTCAGAAATATAATTTTTAGTTATCCAGTAATCTTCTGTGGTAATTAATTTGTCCTAAATGATAACTCAAATGCCCAAATAAATGAATCAGAAAATATTCAGTGGTCATTTTGTATCCAAGGGCTTCAAGAGGATATTCTTTTTCAAGATCTTCTGCAGATAATTTGTCAAGCGTTGAAACCACAACGTCTAAAGTTTTTTCAACTTTTTCAATTAATTCTTCTCTTGGAATATTTTTTAATGAAAACTCTAGTTCCCGATGTCTGATGTATCCTGAATTTCCTAATTGAGCACCAATAAAGGTATTGAGATTTCCGACTAGATGAAGGCAAAGGTTTCCTCCGGAATTGGTGACATTTTTATCTATTTTCCACATTGAATCTTCGTTTTGATAAGATCCAATTTCTTCTTTTAATTTATTGAGATCTCTGGTGTAAAGAGATTTTAGACTTTCTGTTATCATTTTTCTAATTTTAAATACCATTCCTTTAAAGGGTGGATTTTGTTAAATAAAAAGACGGGGCAGTTAAATATACACCCCGCCAAATTTATAATGTTTTCAAACTATTTTAATCTTGGTTTACTTCTGCTTCTGCGCCCAAAGCTCCATTTTTCTATTCAAAACATTTAATGGAAGACATCCTTGGCTCAATACTTCATCATGGAATTTTGCTAAATTGAACTTACTTCCCAATTCTTTTTGATATTGATCTCTCAATTCACGAATTCTCAATGAACCGATTTTGTAACCCAAAGCTTGTCCAGGCATTGCCATATATCTTTCAACTTCTGCAGTTGCGCCCGCTTCATCGTATGAAATGTTGCTTAAGAAATATTTTATAGCTTCTTCTCTCGACATTTTTCCTGTGTGAATTCCTGTATCAACAACCAATCTCACAGCTCTTAGCATCTGATCGCTTAAATATCCCATTTTTTGATAAGGATCTGTATATAATCCGAATTCCGGACCTAGAGTTTCGCAGTAATGCGCCCAACCTTCACCGTAGGCTCCAAACCATCCGAATCTCATAAACTTCGGTAATTTTGTGTTTTCCTGTTGTATAGAAACCTGATAATGGTGTCCAGGAATAGCTTCGTGTAAGAAAAGAGACTCCATTCCTGAAGTAACATTGAATTTAGAAGGATCGGGAAGGGGAACGTAGAAAATTCCCGGTCGTTTTCCGTCTGGTGTTCCTTGAATATATTCTGCACTGGCACTGGCTTCTCTGAATTTTTCAGTTTGTCTGATTTCAAATTTTGTTTTAGGAGTCACGCTAAACATGGTTTTTAGTTTCGGAGTGATCTTGGCTAAAATCGCATTGAATCCGTTTAAAACATCTTTAGAAGTTTTGTAAGGCATGGCTTTAGGATCTGTTTTTACAAAGGTGATGAACTCTTCCAGAGTTCCTGTAAAGCCAACTTGTTGTTTTACTTTCTCCATTTCTGCACGAAGCATAGCCACTTGCTGAAGTCCAATTTTATTGATCTCTTCTGGAGATTTATTGGTTGTTGTCCAGCTTTTTACATAATAAGCATAGATATCGCTTCCTTTTGGTAGGCTGTTGTAACCGTCTGTGTCTCTTCCTTTTGGCAAGTATTCTGTTTCTAAGAATTTACCCATTTTAGTGTAAGCGGGAATTATTTTTTTAGAAATTGCCTCTTGATACAGTTTAGTGAATTTATCTTTTTGAGCAGTAGTGAAATTTTTCGGGAAATGCTGAATGGGGCCGTAGAAAATGTTTTTTTCAAAATTAGGATTGATGATCTCCTCGGCTTTCATCTGAGGAATCATTTTTACAATCAGTTTTTTAGGTAAAACCATCTTATTATTGATTCCTTCTTTAAAGTTTTCGATGGCGGCATCCATCCATAAAGGGAATTTATCCATTCTTTTTAACCAGTCTTCATAATCTTTTTCAGTTTTAAAAGGCTGACTTCCTTCTCCACTTCCATACAATGGGAAATTTAAAGGGAGACCTCCAAATTGAGTAAAAGGAATGTATTCCGGATGATAAGCATAAGCTTCAGTTTTATCTTTTAAGGTGAAATCCAACACATCAAAAACAACTTTATCATCATCAGAAAGGCTCTTGTAATCTACCTGATCCAATTGTTTCTGAACAGAATTATAGAAAGCTACTTCGCCTGAAATGAAATCTTTATCGATATTGATCGGAAGTTGATCATTATATCTTAGGTCTCCTTGTGATGTAGCATCCAGCGGATACAATTTTAGATATTGCTCATAATAATTGGAAGCAATAGAATCTATATTGGTAGGAGTAACTTTCGTTAAAGGAGAATCGGATTTTTTACATGAAATTAAGCTTACAGCTAAGCCTAACCCTAAAATGCTTTTCGATAAAATGTTTTTCATTTTCAGAATCTTTATGAAAACAAAAGTAAGTATTATTGAAAATAAACCGATTATTAATAAACTCGATTTTTAGAAAAATAATTTTCAAAAAATTTTCCACTTTCAATCTATTTTTTATCTTTGCTGATAACGTTTAACAATCATATATATTACAGCTCTTTTTTAAGAAATAATGAAAGGGATTTTAAAAATTTACCATCCGGACGAAACGCTAACATACAATATTAGAAATACTTATTGCAAAGCGGTTTACAGTAACCAAGAACATTTTCTTGAGGTTGAAATCATAACGGATGACAGCTTGGATCATATAGATGATGATTCTTTACACTACAATTTTCCACAGCTTTCGCTTAATGTTTTCGATTTTCCTATCGAAACAGCAGAAATAGCAGGAAAAACCATTCAAATCAATGATTCTGATGAAGAAACCTACACAGAAGTAGATCTATTCGACGATGAAGAGGCTTTTATCTATGATAATGAGCTTCAATTCGAGAAAAATGAAGAAGATGTGCTGCAAGTAACTTGGAAAGGAACCATTGATGATTTCTATACAGGATCGGACACGCCGATTTCTTTTAGGCTCAAATGCGAATTTAAACAAGATGATATTGTAGTAGACGAGGATTAAGATTCATTTTTCCTCAGTCGTTTTGTAATCAGATTTCTTTTCAAAATAATTTTTTGGAGAGAAATTTGCTATTGATAATAAATAAAAAATTTTAAGTTGTTTTTAAGCAATTTTTAAGACATCAATTCATAATATTCCACTATTTTTGTCGTTAAAACCTTTATAAATATTCATATCAATGCTGTTAACGGAACTTACTCAGATTTTATTTGCACAAATAACTGCACCTGCAGTTGCAACAGACGATTTAGAATTTTCATTTTGGAAGATCATGTTCCACGGAGGGGCTTTCGCTAAAATAGTAATGTTTACCGTACTGGCACTTGGTGTATTTTCGGTATATCTGTTTTTTGAAAGATTTTTCTTTATTAAAAGACTCACTTCAAAAACAGATTCTGATTTTATGAATAATATTGAAGATTTTATTAAGGAAGGAAAAATAGAATCGGCAGCAGATTACTGTAAAAGACAAAACTCTCCTGAAGGAAGAATTTTAGAAAAAGGAATTTCAAGATTGGGACGCCCTGTTTCAGATATTGTAAGCGCTATGGAGTCTCAGGCTCAAGTAGAAGTTGCCAATATGGAGAAAAACCTTAACCTTTTGGCGGTAGTACCAAGTATTGCTCCGATGTTAGGACTTTTGGGAACGGTTATCGGAATGATCATAGCATTCTTTAATCTATCTCATGCATCAGGATCTTTCTCTCCTAAAACATTGTCAGAAGGTATTTATACGGCCTTGGGACAAACTGCGGTTGGTCTTGCAGTAGCAATTCCTGCTAACTTTTTCTACAATATTCTTTTAACAAGAATTGATAAATTCGTATTAAGGGCTCAGAATATGTCTGGCGAATTTTTAGATCTTATCAACAAACCTTTATAAATCTTTCCAGATGAAAATTCAGAGAAGAAATAAAGCAAATCCCGAATTCAGTTTAGCAGCGATGACAGATGTTATCTTGCTGATGCTGATATTCTTTATGATTACTTCATCAGCAGCCAACCAAAGTGCGATTGAGGTAAATCTACCAAAAGCGGGAGCGGTAGAAGATAATATTCCCAATCCTTTAGTGGTAAGCATTAAACCGGATGGGTCCTATTTTGTGGATGATAATCCTGTAACGAAAGACCAATTGGAGTCTGTGATTGTGAGTAAATTAACCAATCAAACCAATAAGTCTTTTACCATTCGTGCAGACGAAAATACAATGCATAAAGATGTTGTTTTCGCTATGGAAATTGCTGAGAAGAATAAATTTAATATTGCCATTGCAACAGTTAAAGATAAATAATAACAGGTAAGGATCATTTTGAAATGAGAGGCTATACAGCAGATAAAAACGAGCATAACAAAGACAGGATAAAAAGTGCCATACTTTCTATTCTTATTTGGTCTGCCATCTTGCTTTTTGTTTTTCTTTATAAATTAAAACCAGAGTTGGATAAAAAACCAGATGAGGTAATTACCACAATGTTGGTTAATTTTGGAGATAATCGAAATGCGAAAGGTGTTGAAGAGCCCGCGGAGCAAGAGGGAAGTTTAGCTGCGGCTACAGAAGAAGTAACTCCAGAGCCTGTTGAAGCTGCTGTTCCTGAAACGAAAACGATAGTAAAACCAGAACCCAAGCCAGAGGTTAAAAAGGCCGAAGTTAAGGAGAAGGTTATTACAGGGAAAAATTCAAAGCTTACGGTTCCTAAAAAGGAAAAAGAAGAAGCGAAAAAATCTGATAAGAAAGCCGCAACAAGCGCTTCTGCTTCTAAGAATACTAAAAAGGCAGGTGCCGCAACCGCCAATTCCAAAACAGGAAATGGAGACGGAAAAGGAAATGCTGCCATTGGAAATTTAATTAAAGGAAGAGGAACAAAAGCCGGAAGTCAGGGAACTGGAGAAGGAGTAGGAAATTCCGGAGATCCTTTAGGGGGTGATGGAAATGGCGATAGTAAAGTTGGAATTGATAGAAAGTTAATCGGATATATTCCCGGAACGATGGGAAGAGGTGGAGCGCAACCTAGTAATAGCTGCACAGCAAGTGGAACAATTACAATAGCATACACTGTAGATAAAGCCGGAAATGTAGTCTCAGCAAGACGATCAGGAGGAACATCCGATTCCTGTATTTCTTCTACGGCGGTATCTTGGGTTAAAAAGTATGTGAAGGCTGAAAAAGCAAGCACATCCTCAACAGGAACCTATAAAATTACATTCTAAAATATAAAAGCACTTTATTCAAGTGCTTTTTTTATTTCGTTGATTCTGTTGATAACCGGAAGTGCAAAAATTCCGCTGGTTTGAAGATACAGTTCATAGAACGTTTTTGCTTTGTCTAAAAAGTCATTGTTTTGTTGTCCTCTGCCCGTAAAATAGAAAAGATTCCCAAGCATTTCATAATAATCTTTGTGATCTCTTTCCTGTCTTTCGTTGACGATTTCTATAATTTCTTCTTTTGATTTTGATGAAAGGGTAGCAAAATCAAACTTGAAAATATCTCTCATTAACGTTTCGAAATCTAATTCTTTCTGCATTAAACTTTCCTCAGGTTTGTCTAAAATCAGTTTTTCTAATGCTTGAGTTAACTGACGTATGAGTCGTAATGTGAATTCTTTATCTGTGATCATATTTATCTTTTTATTATTTATATATTATTAATGGTTTGTTACAAAAAAACTACAATAGATAGGAAACCTGCAATGACAAAAATAATTAAACTATAGCAAACATCATTTTGGTCAGATTTTCTGTTCTCTAATTTACTGTATCTATGATTTATAGATTTGGTTATGAGTAAAGGTATTGGTTCTTTTTTGTAAATCCATTTAAAAATAAAACGAGTAATTTGTAAGAATATAAAAATTAAAAAAGGTAAAATAGAGGATGTAAAATCTTCTTGTACTGTTAGCCATAATGTACAAATTGCTAACCACAGTAAGAAAAAATAAATATTCCTAAATTTTTCTGATAATGGAGTTGAAATTGGTACCCACCAAAGGGCCATAAAAACTATTGATCCCATTATTTTTATAATCTCTAAATGGATTTGAATATATTTAAAATAGTAAATGAGAATTTCTATGAACACGATTAAGCTAAGTGAAATTATTTCATATAAACTCAACGGTTTTAGAAAAAATCCAAATTTTATATTTTTCAACTTAAGGAGTTTAATTTTTAATTGATATACTTATGCAAAAAACAAATAAGCCAAAGCAATTGCAGTAATAACACCTACTAAATCTGCCAAAAGCATAGCAATTACCGTATATCTAGTGTTCTTCACGGCTACAGCTCCAAAATAAACTGCAATCACGTAAAACGTCGTATCTGAGCTTCCCTGAAGAACTGCTGCTAACTTCCCTTGGAAACTGTCTGCTCCGAAAGTTGACATTGTATCCACCATCATTCCACGAGCTCCGGAACCGGATAAAGGTTTGATTAATGCTGTTGGAAGTCCGTCAACAAAACGAGGGTCGAAATTAGCAGTATAGGCCACCCATTTCATTCCATCGATGATGACATCAAAAACGCCGGAAGTTCTTAGAAGAGAAATAGCAATCAACATTCCCACTAAATAAGGAATGATCTTGACACAGGTAGTGAAACCTTCTTTTGCGCCTTCAATAAAAGCATCAAAAACATTAATTTTTTTATAAAGAGCACCGAGTACAATTCCTAAAAATATAAAAAGTATTAATCCATTGCTTAACACTTTGCTAAAAGTGTCTAATTCGTCTTTACTTAATTGAACCAAGTATACCACCAAAAGTCCAATGATCGCTGAAATTCCGCCTACATAAGCGATAACTACGGGACGAAGAAGATTTATTTTCTGATATAAAGAAACAATGATCATGGCTGCTAACGTCGCTGCAAACGTGGCAATCATACACGGAAGAAAAATATCCGTTGGCGTTTTAGAACCCATAGAAGCTCTGATTGCAATGATAGAAACCGGAATCAAAGTCATTCCTCCAGCATGAAGACACAGAAACATAATTTGAGAATTACTCGCGGTATCTTTATTTGGATTTAAAGTTTGCAGACTTTCCATGGCTTTTAAACCAAATGGGGTGGCGGCATTATCCAATCCTAAAAGATTAGCACTGAAATTCATTAACATATGCCCGAAAGCAGGATGGTTTTTTGGTATTTCGGGGAATAATTTTGAAAAGAAAGGTTGAATTAATCGACTTAAAAGATTGATTCCGCCTGCTTTTTCTGCGATACTCATGAATCCCATGAATAAGGTCATGATTCCTATCAAGCCAATGCAGATTTTTACGGCAGTTTCAGAGGTTCCGATAACGCCATCTGATTCCTGAACACGATATACTTTTACGTCTTGTTTCAGAGAATCTGTTTTGTAATGAATTCTGCTTTCTGCAAAATTCTGTTTTTTCATCAAACTGTCTCGGACAATAGGAGAGAGCGTGCTCATTTTCTGAGTTGCGATTTGCACTGTATCACCGCCCTTCCCAACAACCATATCATTGAAAATGGTTTTGTAATGACTTGATGACATATACTTTATGCTTGCAATAGCAATGGCAACGATAATAAAAGCCGACCAAATTCTGCTGAGAACCATTTGATTAAATTAAAATTTGAGAAAAGATAATAAATTTAATGTAAAACTATTTAAACTTTTATTTTTTTTGAACCATTAAGATTGAATAAGGAGTTAAGAATATTATGATTTAGCTTAAAAAATCAGAATGATTGACCTTAACTCAACTTAAAATCTTAATAAGACTTAATGGTTTTAAAATATTCTTGAAAAATTATTTTTCATCAAGGTAAACTAAATGCCCCGCAAAATCATCATCCAAATTTTTCAGAACTTTTGCGTCTTTCATTTTATCAATTAAAGAATCAATAAAAAATCCCTTTTCAAAAAACTGACGGTGGATTCCGGGTAATAGTTCCATGAAATAATCCATACCTATTTTATTGTTATGAAGATCCATTTTGGTTTCCAGGGGCTTATTAGGAAATAATTCTTCATGCATATCGGTTATTCTTTTGCAGAAATCCAATGCTTTTTCGGGTGAAGAAACCTTGCTGCAGTACATCAGGATAAAAGCACACCAAAGTGAATGTCTGAAAGCGTTTCCTATCCCATTATTAGATGCCGTTTCGGGAAAGCGGTTCTGAGCAATGGTGAAAGCTTGTATGGTGGCATAAAAACTTAATAAAGAAAAGAGAGGATGGGGTAGAACAAGCGATAAAAGGCGCATGATCTTTTTAAAGCTCATACTTCGGATCGTATTGAAAAATATTTTAAAAGTCCTCATAAATAAAAATCTCTCCCCAATTAGAGAGAGATTGTATTGTATTTGTTACAAATTTTAAGCATGTACTGCTAATAAATTTACTGTCTTAGCTACTACTTCTTTAATTTCAGTTCTTTTCACGATGAAATCTACGAATCCTTTTTCCTGCAAGAATTCAGAAGTTTGGAAACCTTCCGGTAAGTCTCTACCGATGGTCTCACGGATAACTCTTGGTCCTGCAAAGCCAATCAAAGCTTTAGGTTCAGCCATGATAATGTCCGCCGTCATTGCGAAAGAAGCTGTAATTCCTCCAAAAGTAGGGTCGCAAAGATATGCAATGTATAAAAGTCCTGCTTCTGAAAGTTGAGCCAATTTAGCCTGTACTTTAGCCAATTGCATCAAAGAGTACGTTGCTTCCTGCATTCTCGCTCCTCCAGACTGACAAATAATCATATAAGGAAGTTTGTTGGCGATACAGTAATCAATTGCTCTTCTGATCTTTTCACCCATTACAGAACCTAACGATCCTCCAATAAAAGCGAAATCCATACAAGAAACTACCATTTTAGTCCCGTTTACAGTTCCTACACCATTTCTAATAGAATCAGTAAGCTTTGTTTTTGCTCTTACTTCTTTTAAACGGTCTGCATAAGCCTTTGTATCTTTGAAGCCCAGGATGTCTATACTTTCAACATTAGCATCTAGTTCAGTGAATTTACCTTCGTCAAAAAGGATATCAAAAAATTCTGCACTTCCTATTCTTACATGAAATCCATCTTCAGGAGAAACATAATTGTTTTTCTTAAGTTCATCATGTTCTACTACTTTTCCTGACGGAGTTTGGTGCCAAAGACCTTTGGGAACATCCTTTTTTTCATCAGTAGAGGTCGTAATGTTTTTTGCTTTTCTTTTAAACCAGTCGAATGCCATTTTATAAGTATTAATGTACAATGTAGAATGCAAAATGTATAAAGAGGTAAGTATTTGAATGACTCACTGCTTTATACATTTCACTTTTTACAAATTGTTATTTTAAAGTATTTACGTTATTTAAGTCTTCAAACGCTTTAACCAATCTTGTTGAGAAAGTTTCTTCACCTTTTCTTACCCAACCTCTTGGGTCATAGAATTTTTTGTTAGGTTTTTCTTCTCCTTCAGGGTTTCCGATTTGAGCTCTTAAATAATCGATATTGTTAACCATGTAGTCTCTAATTCCTTCTGTATAAGCGAACTGAAGATCTGTGTCAATGTTCATTTTGATTACACCGTAATCAATTGCTTCTCTGATCTCTTCTAAAGTAGACCCTGAACCTCCGTGGAATACAAAATTCACAGGCTTTTCACCAGTTCCGAATTTCTCTTCAACAAATTTCTGAGAGTTGTCTAGGATTTTTGGAGTAAGAACCACATTTCCTGGCTTATAAACTCCGTGTACGTTACCGAATGCTGCTGCAATCGTAAAGTTATCAGATACTGCTTTTAGTTTTTCGTAAGTATAAGCAATATCCTCAGGTTGAGTATATAATTTAGAGTTGTCTACATCAGAGTTATCTACACCATCTTCTTCCCCTCCTGTAACACCAATCTCAACTTCTAAAGTCATCTGCATTTTAGCCATTCTCTCGAAATACTTAACAGAGATTTCTAGGTTTTCTTCTAAAGATTCTTCAGAAAGATCTAGCATGTGAGAAGAGTAAAGAGATTTACCTGTCTGCTTGTAAAATTCTTCACTAGCATCCAATAATCCGTCGATCCAAGGCAATAGTTTTTTTGCACAGTGGTCTGTATGTAAAATTACAGTTGCTCCGTAAGCTTCTGCAAGAGTATGAATATGTCTAGCTCCGGCAATAGATCCTAAAATAGCTGCCTTCTGACCATCATTGCTTAATCCTTTTCCTGCGTTAAAAGCAGCTCCACCGTTAGAAAACTGAATAATAACAGGAGAGTTTAATTTTGCTGCAGTTTCCATAACAGCATTTACATTGCTAGAACCAATTACGTTTACAGCTGGTAATGCATATTTGTTTTCTTTAGCATGCTGAAAAATATCAGTAACTAATTGACCTGTGGCAACTCCTGCCGGGAAAATTCTGCTCATGTTTTACTTTTTATATAATTTATTAGGTGTTTCTAAAATTCCTGTAAAGGTAAGAATTTTTGATAAATTGTTAATTTCTTTTGTCGCGCCCCCAAAGTAGTTTCTGGCGGATGGTTTCATAGAAGCTCAGATCATTAGGCTGTACCAAAAGTATCTGGAAACTTGCCTTTTTAATAATGATCTCTTTATCTGTTTCTATATGGATTAATCTTGAATCTAGAGAAAGAGAATATTGAGGCACTCTGCTTTCTACTTTGAATTTTATTTCAACTCGGTCATTTACAACTAAGGGTCTCACATTCAGGTTGTGAGGAGCAATAGGAGTGATGACGAAGTTTTCGTTATTGGGAGAAATGATGGGTCCGCCACAGCTTAAAGAATAAGCAGTAGAACCTGTTGGGGTAGAAACGATAACGCCGTCTCCCCAAAACACATTTAAAAATTCATCATTAATATATGAATCAACTGTTACCATGGAAGTTGTTTCTTTTCTGGAAACGGTAACATCATTTAAAGCATACGGAAAAAATTCGTCAGATCTTGGTGAAACGACCTCGATTACTGCACGACGGCTCGTTTTTACATCACCTTTTAAAATAGCATCCAACTCTTTGAAAGCTTCTTCTTTGGTAAAACTTGCCAAAAATCCTAATCTTCCGGTGTTTACCCCAACGATAGGGATTTCCAAATCTTCAATAAAGGTTAAAGAATTTACGATTGTTCCGTCTCCACCGAAAGTGAAGAAAAGATCAACTTCTTTATCAATAAGATCCTGTTTGTTATTAAAGGTCTCAAATATTTTTGAAAACTGAAGCGCTTCCGCCATTACCTCGTACAAAACAGATTTTACGCCTCTGCTTTCCAGTTCTGAAACAAATTTGCTTAAATATAAAAAAGTATCAAGATCTTTTTTCTGAGAATATATGGCTGCCTTCATGTTTAAATTTCTATGAATTTTTGTAAAAACCCGAACCTGTCTTTAAACAGATCAGATTTTTCATCAGAATAGAATTTTTCTACAATTCTATAATCATAACGGTCAAAAGTTGCGTCTATCGAGCCCAGATTTTCATTGCTGATCTTTATGGTCACATGAATCACTTCGTCGGACATAAAGCTGATGAATCCGCCATAAAATTTAGAGTTGTTGCTCTCAATAATATTGGCAATTTCTGTCATTGAATATTTTCTGGCAGGGGTTTCAATCGTAAGGATAGCTCCTAGCTCCGAAAACAGCGGATATTTAGACAAATCCTGGAAAATGTCTTCACAGCCGATGTATCCCAAATACTTTTCACTTTTACTGATAACAGGAACGATATTAGCATTGAAGGTATAAAACAAACGAATGCTGTCCATAATATTGTTATCTTCTAAAATAGCGAATCGCTCGATCTGATGTTCAAGATCTTTCAGGGTTCCTTCTTCTTCATAAAGGAAATCTTGCGCAATTGCACCGTAAAAGTGATGGGATTTTTTAACGAAGACATGGGAATATCCAAAGTCCTCTAACATGTTTCTTGCTGATTCTATTGAGTCAGTCAAGCTAAAACACGGGAAATCTTTTGAGATATAGTCCTTGATAAACATTGTGCTAATTTATAAAAAATTAAACGAAACTTTTTCTGAAAACCTATATTTTTTTTGGGAAAAATAAAAAAACCAATTTTAAAATTTGTTCGCGACGAAAAAAAAAGTATCTTTGTCGCCTTTCATTTTTACTTTTTATTAGATTTATTTCAAACTGCACTGTCTTTTAGACATATGCAGTTTTTTTATTTTAGGGCTTTTGTGAACTCCCACATCACGATTCCTCCACATACGCTCACATTTAAAGAATGCTTGGTTCCCAACTGAGGAATCTCTAAGAATGTATCAATATTTTCCAATGCTTCATCGCTAATACCTTCTACTTCGTTTCCTAGAATTAACGCATATTTCTTTGTCTTATCAATGGTGTAATCTGTAATCATCTGGCTGTTTGATGTTTGTTCAATGCCAATGATTTCAAATCCTTTACTTTTAAGATCACTAATGGTTGTGTTAATATCGCTTTCATGGCTCCAATCAACACTTTCGGTTGCGCCTAATGCCGCTTTATGAATTTCACGGTGGGGCGGTTGTGGAGTAATTCCGCACAGAATAATTTTTTCAATTAAAAATGCATCTGCCGTTCTGAAGGTAGCACCCACGTTGTGCATACTTCTTATATTATCTAAAATAATGATTAAAGGAATTTTCTCAACTTTTTTGAATGTTTCTACATCTATTCTGTTAAGTTCTTCCAGTTTTAATTTGTGTACCAATGTATTGTGTTGTTGAAATTAATTTTATGTCTTTATAAACTTTCTTCTACTTAATAATAAACTCATATCTGTTTCTATTATTATCTACGAACTTCATTTCTCTTTGGATTTTGCTTACTAGATAAGCTGTTTTCATTGAATATCTTGTTGATAATTGAGCTTTTATCTTTATTAAGAAGTTTCCTTTAGTCCTCTAATTTATCAAAATTATCATTAAAAAAGGTATTAATGGCTTCAGAATATAAATTAAAGGTTAGTCTAAACTCATTATAATAAGGATTGCCCTCCCTAAAGTATGTCTTTTTATTTTTTCAAGCCCATGATCTGATGAACGTTTTTTTCAATATTCTGAGCCAACGCTTCCATCGGAATATCATTTTCATCATTATTAAAAGGGTCTTCAATTTCTTCTGCAATCATTTCAAGACTCATCAACACATAATAAACAAAAACGGTCAATGGAATCATGAAAAGGCCAATAGTAATGACATAGGCAATGGGCAATGCAAAAACATAAAGAATAATGAACTTCTTGATAAATGAAGAGTAAGAATAGGGAATTGGGGTGTTTTTAATTCTCTCACATCCTCCACAAACATCTAGAAAACCCGAAAGTTGAGTGTCGAGATACAATATTTCAATCTCCGATATTTTACCTTCTTTTTTTAATTGACTGAGCTTGTGAGTGAGCAGTATAATTATTTCAGACGGACCGTGATGCTTCAATGATTTTTCAATTTCAGAATAATCTTCGTCCAAAGCCAGCCTTGTAGATTCTTTAGAAAGGTGCTTGGCTAAAAAGTGCGGAAAGAACTTTAGATATCTTGCAATTTGTTCAGCATCTTGCCTGTCATTTATTAATATGTTATTAATCTTCACTGCAAAATTTCGGGTGTCGTTTACCAATTTTCCCCAAAGCTTTCTTCCTTCCCACCATCTGTCATACGCCGTATTTGTCCTGAAAACCAATAATAAAGAAAGAACAAATCCTAATAAAGAATGAATCATCCCTACGTTGCTAACTCCGGATTTTGAAGTAAGATGAAGGTATTCTACTTCTAAATATTGGATTCCCCAAGAATATAATCCCACAAGAATCATACTTGGGAAAAGAATCTTCAGCGTATCACTTTTATGTAAACTGAAAAGGATTTTAAGGAAATGCTTGGTATTGTAGGCTCTCATAAATTTCGTTAGTCTTACAAAGATAAAATTTTCATTTTTGCATACTTTATATAAAACTTAAAATATGTTTAAAATAGCTTAGATATTAAGAAGACCAAAGATTTTAGCATCAACAAATTTTCCTTTTTCAAAGAAGAAATCACGCATCGTTCCTTCTTCACTAAAGCCTAGGGAAAGCAACAGTTTTTCAGAAGATATATTCGCAGGATCAATAAAAGCTTCTACACGGTGAAGTTTCATTGTTTCAAGTCCGAAGATCAAAATGGGAAGAATGGCTTCTTTCATATAGGATTTCTTCCAGAATTTTGGGTTCAATTCATACCCAATTTCAGCTTTAAAATGCTCTTTATGCCAATTGTGATAGCCACAAGTTCCAATAACTTTCTTTTCTGATTTTAATTCTATGGCCCACCGGAAACCCTTTCCTTCCTCAAATTCTTTATTAAAAAGCTGAATAACATTTTCAGCATCTTCTAATGTTTTAAAGGTTTCAAGATCATAATATTCCATGACTTCATCTAAAGAAAAGTATTCAAACAAATCTTTGGTGTCATGAAGGGTCAATTGTCTTAAAAGCAATCTTTCAGTTTCTAAGATGGGATAGGTCATTGTTTCTATTTTACTGAAAATTACAATAAATATTTTATTGGAGAAATAAATTAATGTGAACTCTTAAATTTTCAGAAAAAACATTAATTCTAAAACAATTTCCTAACCCTGAATTTATTCTTTAAATTTGGGGCTCATTTTTTATTATGGCTAAAGCAAAGAAAGAAACCCCGTTAATGACGCAGTATAATACCATCAAGGCGAAATATCCTGATGCGCTTTTATTATTTAGGGTAGGGGATTTTTATGAAACTTTCGGGCAGGATGCCGTTAGAACTTCCCAGATTTTAGGAATTGTTTTAACCAAAAGAGCAAATGGAGACGGTCATATAGAATTGGCCGGATTTCCGCATCATTCTGTAGATTCTTATTTGCCAAAGTTGGTGAGAGCAGGACTTCGTGTGGCAATTTGCGACCAATTGGAAGATCCTAAAACCGTAAAAGGAATTGTAAAAAGAGGTGTGACCGAGTTGGTTACGCCGGGAGTTACGTTCAATGATCAGGTTTTAAATTCAAAAAAGAATAATTTTCTGCTTTCTCTTCATAAAGAAAAAGAGAAATACGGAATCGCTTTGGTGGATGTTTCAACAGGTGAGTTTTTGGTGAGTGAAGGAAATTTAGATAAAATACTTCATATTGTCAATACTTTTGATCCCAGTGAGATCATTTATCAGAGAAGTGTTCAGCTTCCGGAGCAGCTTAAAAATAAAAGTGCTTTCAAACTGGAAGACTGGGCGTATCAATATAATTTTGGTTACGAAAAGCTGACGAATCATTTTAAAACCAATTCTTTGAAAGGTTTTGGTATTGAAAATTATCAATTGGCCATTGCTGCGGCAGGCGCTATCTTTGCTTATCTGGTTGAAGATACGCATCATAATTTATTAGCTCATATTACAAAAATTCAGGTGATTCCTCAGGAGGATTTCTTGATGATGGATAATTTCACGCTGAGAAACCTGGAAATTGTTTATCCAAGCAATCCACAAGGAAAATCATTATTAGATATAATCGACAAAACTTCAACTCCGATGGGAGGAAGGCTGTTGAGAAGAAGAATTATACTTCCTTTAAAATCAGTATATGAAATTGGAAGAAGGCTTTCTTTAATTGATTTTTTAAATGAAAACGATAATCTGAAATACGAAATTTCCCAATTATTAAAGGCGATTTCCGACTTAGATAGATTAATGGGGAAACTGGCTGCCGAAAAGATCTCTCCTAGAGAATTAGGACATTTGCGCCAGAGTTTAATTAATATTCATAAAATTAAGGCATTGCTTCATCCTCATGCAGATGTTTTGGCTTGGCTTCAGCCGTTGTCTGATTTAGATGAATTAATTAAATCTTTACAAAATTCGCTTAATGAAGAGCTTCCGGTAAGTTTGGCGAAAGGAAATGTGATTAAAAATGGCATTTCTGAAGAGCTGGATATGTTGAGAGGACTTCAAAATAAAGGAAGAGGTTTTCTTGATGATATGTGCCAGCGAGAAATCGAAAGAACGGGAATTACAAGCCTTAAAATTGATTTTAACAATGTTTTCGGATACTATATTGAAGTTCGAAATACCCATAAAGATAAAGTTCCGAGCGATTGGTTGAGAAAACAAACGTTGGTGAACGCGGAACGTTATATCACCGAAGAATTAAAAGAATATGAAAGCCAGATTCTTGGCGCTGAAGAAAAAATCAGTGTTTTAGAAAATCAACTGTACAGAAGTGTATGCTCTGAAACAATGGTTTACATGGATCAGATTCAAGAGAATTCTAACATTATTGCACAATTGGATGTAGCGGTTGGTTTATCTGAACTGGCTGTTTCTGAAAGTTATACCAAACCTATTTTAACGGAAACTTTTGCGATTGATCTAAAAGAGGCAAGGCATCCAATTATTGAAAATGCACTTCCGTTGGGAGAAAAATATATTCCAAATGATATTTATTTAGATAAAGATTCTCAGCAGATTATCATGGTTACGGGACCCAACATGGCCGGTAAATCTGCAATTCTTCGTCAGACTGCTATTGTTTGTCTATTAGCACAAATCGGAAGTTTTGTTCCTGCTAAGCATGCTGAAATTGGAGTGTTAGACAAGATTTTTACAAGAGTAGGAGCAACGGATAATATCTCAGCTGGAGAATCAACTTTCATGGTTGAGATGAACGAAGCTGCCAATATTTTGAATAATATTTCAGACCGAAGTTTAATTTTATTAGACGAAATAGGTCGTGGAACTTCAACATATGATGGGGTTTCCATAGCTTGGGCGATTGCTGAATATCTGCATCAACATCCTACACAAGCTAAAACATTGTTTGCCACGCATTATCATGAATTAAATGAAATGACGGTGAATTTCGAGCGTGTAAAAAACTTCCACGTTTCTATTCAGGAGAACAAAGGAAATATCATTTTCCTGAGAAAATTAGTTCCTGGAGGAAGTGAGCATAGTTTCGGTATCCATGTGGCGAAATTAGCAGGAATGCCGGCAAAAGTGGTGAATAGAGCCAATGAGATCCTGAAAACGCTGGAAGCAAGCCGTTCTCAAAGCAGCTCTTCTGAAAGCATTAAAAAGGTAACGGAAGAAAACATGCAACTTTCGTTCTTCCAATTAGATGATCCTGTGTTGGAAAATATCCGTGAAGAACTGACGAAAATAGATATCAATACCTTGACGCCGATTGAAGCTTTAATGAAGCTGAACTCTATTAAAAAGATGATTGGGAAATAATTTTAAACTGAAGGCTATTTGTCAAAACTCATTGTTAAAGGAACTCGGAATCTATAGCGAACTTTTTGTCCGTTAATTTCAGCTGGAATCCATTTTTCTTTAATTTTTGAAGCAGCTCTAATTACTTCTTCATTAAAGCTTTGATTGTTTCCGGTTGCTTTTATATCAATTATAGAGCCTGCCTTATCAATTATAAAAACAAGTTCACAGCTCATATTTTCGTCTCCAATTATTTTTTTACCTCTTACATTTGTTGCAAGCATTTGTTTAAATACATTGAGACCTTTCGGAAATTCTGCTGATTTTTCAACATCGGGAAATTTTTTTTCAGAAGATTTTTCAAGAATAAGTTCATTAAGCTCCTCTGTTCCTTTTACGGATTCTTGTCCAAAAACATGCGAACCTAATATGATGCTAAGAAAGAATAATATTTTCTTCATTATTAAAGTTTTTTGCAAAAATAAACTTTAATATTTCTTCAACGACAGAGGAAAGGTATATAAATAACGAACAGGTTCATTATTTATCATTGCAGGTTTCCATTTTACAAACATTCTTCTGATGGCAGTTTCGGCGGCCTCTGAATGCTTTTTATCATCTCCGGTGGCAGTTACATATCGTACATAACCATTTTTTTCAACGATAAAATAGACTCGGGTGTCAATTTTCTTTGAGTCAACATCAATAATATCCATGTTGTCTGCAAATTTTCTATGGAAAGCATCCATTCCTCCAGGGAATTCCGGTGCCTTATCTGCTTGAGTTACGACACCATCTAAATTCATTTTTGATTTTAACACCACATAATTTGGAATTGCAGACCCATTTTTTGAAGGGATCTTATTTGTCATAATTCCTTGCCCAAATATTAATATGCATAAAAACGCTCCAAGAAATAAAAATGTTTTTTTCATAACTATTTTTTTTCGTTAAAAAGATGTGCGTTTTAGTAAAAGCAAAAAGAGAGCCTAAATTATAAACGATTGTATTCGTAAGTCGTTATTTCTGTTGAGTATAGTGTTTAGTTGTGGGTGTTTTGTTTCCTAGTGAGGGGTGTATCATTTTATTCAATAATTAATCAAAACCAAAAAAATGACACCAAAAATGATGTCATTATAAGTTTAATAAATTACGTTTAAATATTAGCAGCAAACTCCTTTTGCATTACAAGCTCCAATGTAAGGTTCACCATCTGAAAAACAGAAGCAAGTTGTTACACATTTAATTTCTCCAGCGCCGTTAACTCTTTCTAATTGCTTTCTAGTGAGTTTTTTTAGATTTTTCATAAAAATAGTTTTGGTTTGTATTACGAATATAAAAAATAAATCATTACAAAGGGATAAAATTCTTTTAAGATTAATCTTTTGATAAACTCGTTAAAATTAGCTATCATTAAAAAAACACCTAATTTTGAGTATGAAAAATACAATCTATATCTTATTTCTGTTTGTATGTTTCACTGTTTTAAAGGCACTGTGAAAAGTAGAGAAATAATATCTTTGTCAAAATATATGAACAGGAACGGGCTTTGGTCTGTTTTTTTTAATAAAAAAATAAAGCCAAAATATACATATGAAATTTAAATTCAGCTTGAAATACCTCCTTTTAACAATTCTAATCTTCTTGGGTGAGGTTTTAATTGCCACAAAATTAAAGCATATTTTCTTTGTGAGAGCGTATCTGGGAGATGTGATTGTCGTGATTCTTTTGTATACTTTCGTTAAAAGTTTTTTGATCATTAATAATCAAAAATTGATTTTAGGAATCTTGGCTTTTTCTTGTTTGGTTGAATTTGCACAATACTTTAAGATTGCAGACCAATTAGGCTTCCCGGAAGGAAGCCTGATGTATATTGTGGTGGGGAATTCTTTTTCCTGGATTGATATTTTATGTTATGCGGCCGGGTGTTTGATGACCTATCTCTTTGTGAAGTTTGAAGAGTCAATAAGCTTACAAAAGCTTATTTAAGATTAATTATCTTCCGAAAGAATCATATTTATCTTCTGCATATTTTACAAAACGGTTCAATAGAGCCACGTTATCTTTTTCCATAGGAGAAAGGTCTTTGTCTACATTATTAGAAACAGGAATGTACCAATCTGTCTGTTCAAAGAAGTTTCTGTAGGTCTGTTTTTTAAAAGCATATCCATGTCTTGCAAAAACTGAATTTTTAATAATCTCAAGATCCAGTTTTCTTAAGTTTTTAATATCTTTTTCTGTTAGTTTTTGTTTTGAAGCATTTAATTTAAAGATAGCATCAGAAGCCACTCTGTTTTTTTGAGTTGTATATTTTTCTGTTTTCCCAGTTTCTTGATCGGTATATTTTTCAACAAAATCTTTGGGATTTTCCCAATCTACCAAGTTGGAATCTTCATCCAGCATAAAATTCGGATTATAAACAAACTGTTTTTTGGTTAGTTTTAGTGTTTTTAGTGGAGATTTTACCGCTTTCTTATTAAATACAGACCATTTTCCCGTCAAACTGTCACCAGCTAATTTTACTTCAAATCTACCGTCTGTTTTATCATTTCCGGGTTCGTCCAGTGTAAATGATTTTGAATCTTCATTAAAAATTCCTCTGAAAGGGCGCTGATTTCCATTTACAATACTTTGACCGTAAACGCTATCTTTTGTAATTCTGTTGATCTTTAAAGCCAGTTTTTTATTAACCTCTCCTTCATATTCTTCCCCATCTTCAGAAGTAATCATTTCCTTTCCTGCAAAATCTCCCATATAAATTCCGTACAATTCTTGATGAACTTCTGGAACAACCACGGAGTCTTTCTTAGCAACCAGAGAATCTTTTGAGGATCCGGTTTCTTTTCCATCTTTTTTACAGGCAATTAAACTGATTGTAAATAAGGAGATTAATGTTAATTTTAAAATTTTCATATATGAGTTTTTTTGATTTTTAATGGTGATGTGCAATCGCAAAATTACGGATCGTAGTAAAGCGATTTTATATAATTTTTTTTGTGATTAAATATTCAATTAAAAGGATATTGGGTACCCAGCCCATCCATGCAATAATTTCATAAACATCCATCGGATTGGGATGGAAAAAATAGACAATAATAACTTTCCACATTCTTAAAGTGATTGCAGATAAGGTTAAGGCAAAACTGCGCCACATCCATTGTTTATGTTGTTTAAATTTCTTCTGTCGGGCAAATTGGTAAGCCCTAAAAGTAGTAAACCACCATAAACTTCCCAAAATAATAAATGAAATTTTAGAAAAAACATTTCCATTCGCAAAACATCCCATGTAAACTCCTGATGGAGCAGAGAAGATTAATAATAAAAAGATGTACACTTTCCCCGAATTTCTATGGAAATTTTTCAATCCAAAATTTTTCCTAAGAATTGCTAAAAAACCAGAGAGTAAAATAAAAATACTCATATAGACATGGGTGTAGAAGAACCACAGATATTCAGGTCTGTTAATAACTTCGGTTTGCTTTATCATCAAAAAGCTCACTTCCGTTTTTAATGGAATATATTCTAACGTAATCTTTAGCATTAGCCAAAAGAAATATCCAAACCCGATTGTGAAAAGGATTTTTAAGATGCTTGGGATATTTTTCTTGACTAAAAGCATTTTTCTAATTTGTATTTTTTTAAACACTAATATCACAAATTTCACCACAAGTATTCACCAATGAATTGTGCTATTTGTGAAATTATTCGTGCCATTTGTGTTTAATTAATTATTTCGAATTCAAATCCTGCGCAATCAACCAAGCTTCACTCCAGCAAGCCTGAAAATTAAAGCCTCCTGTCACTGCATCAATATTCAAGACTTCTCCGGCAACATAAAAATTAGGCAGAATTTTAGAAGACATGTTTTTAAAATTAATCTCTTTTAAATCTATTCCTCCGGCCGTTACAAACTCATCTTTAAACGTTGATTTTCCTGTTACCTGCAATTTCTTTTTGCATAAATTTTCAAGAATCATCTGCATTTCCTTTCCTGAGATTTGGGCAACTTGTTTGTTTAGATCTACTTTGGAAACTTCTAATATTTTCTGCCAGAATCTATTCGTAATATCAAATATTTTCGCCAGTCCAATAGTCTTTTTTGGATTGGATTGTTTGAAGTTTTGAAATAATTCTTCTGCATCATCAATATCTTTTGAAATAAAATTAACTTCAATCTCAAAATTATATTTAACCTTCGCTAAACTTAATGCCTCCCAAGCCGATATTTTTAAAATAGCAGGTCCCGAAAGTCCCCAATGGGTAATTAACAAAGGCCCGCTTTCTTCTGTTTTTAACTTCGGAATAGAGATTTCTGCATTTTCAAAACTTGTTCCGGGTAATTCTTTTAATAAATCATTCTTAATGTTGAATGTGAAAAGGGAAGGAACCAAATCAATGATTTTATGTCCTAAACTTTCAATGATTTTCAATGACTTTGGTGAACTTCCGGTGGTGTAAATAACAAAATCTGCTTCAAAATCGCCTAAACTTGTTGTAACGATATATCTTTCGTCTAATTTTTCGATTTCCTTTACAGAACATTTTGTCTTTACCTCAACATTTTTTTGCTGAATTTCATTCAATAAAGTATTAATAATTGTCTGCGAAGAATTGCTTTCAGGAAAAACTCTGTTGTCGTTTTCTATTTTCAAAGGGACTTTTCGTTGATCAAACCAATCCATGGTATCTCCAGGCTGAAACTTTGTAAAAACACTTAATAATTCCTTATTTCCACGAGGGTAGAATTGAACTAATTCTTTAGCATCAAAGCATGCATGAGTTACATTACATCTTCCGCCTCCGGAAATCTTAACTTTCTGAAGTACATCTGAGTTTTGCTCAAGAATCGTAATGTTATATTTTGTTTTGTCAAGATTCGATGCACAGAAAAAACCGGCTGCACCGCCTCCAATAATGATAATTTGCTTCATATTTATTTTAATCTTATGCTGAAGATTATTTTTACAAAACTACAATTTTTATAAACCATCTTATTTGAGTAATTTTGAAGATTATAATTTTTTGAACTTTAAAGTGAAAATAGTCAACCACAAAAGGAACAAAAGATTATAAACACGTTAGAACAAATAAGTTTAATATTAAACAGTTTAAAAGTTCACATAAGATAAAAATCAAAGATTTTTTTAATTAATGTGTTCTTCTGTTTGTTGTTGAAAGATAGCTTGGAAGACTTACGGGTTGCAAAAGCTTTTGTTCCTATTGTGGTTAAAAAGTTGGAGTTCATTATTAAAAAATAAAATTTAAATGATATTTTACCATAAATTCGAAGTTCGTTGGAGCGATCTTGATGCCAACAAACATTTAGCAAACTCATCGTATGTACAATTTTGTGCACAAACCAGAATGGCTTTTATGAAGCAGGAAAAGATGGGCGTTACACAAATGAGCAGATGGGGGATTGGTCCTGTGATCATGCACGAAAGATTTTCTTTTTTCAAAGAAATATTTGCAGATCAGATTGTTATTGTAAGTCTGGAAATTGATGGATGTGCAGAAGATTCTTCTATTTATCGTTTTGTACACAAGTTTTATCTTCCTGATGGATCACACTGTGCAACTGCAGAAGCTACAGGCGTTTGGATTGATACCATGCTGAGAAAAATGACAACGCCACCGGATGATGTAATGGAAGCAATGAACAAATATAAAACTCCGGATACCATAGTTTTAACGAGAGAAGATTTTAAGAAATTGCCTTTCCGTCCGGAAAATATTGATCCGACGAAACTTGTATAAATTTAATGTAAGGTTCAAAGTTAAATGTTCAGGCATTGCTTATTACCTATTACTCATTACTTATAATTAAAAAATATGTTTGAAGATAAAGAACCAGAATTAACGCCAATCTCTAAATTAGGAGAATTTGGATTGATTAAGCATTTAACGGAACATTTTCCTTTATCCAACGAGTCTTCGGAACTTGGAGTAGGAGATGATGCGGCAATTATTAATCCTGGAAATAAAAAAGTTATTCTTACCACGGATGTTTTGGCAGAAGGAGTACATTTCAATTTGGGATATGTTCCGTTAAAACATTTAGGATATAAGGCTGTAGTTGTGAATCTTAGTGATGTTGCAGCAATGAATGCTACTCCAACACAGATCTTGGTTTCTTTGGCGGTGTCAAACCGTTTCCCCGTTGAAGCTTTGGAAGAAATTTATTCTGGAATTCAAGCGGCTTGCACCAGATATAAAGTAGATTTGATTGGTGGAGATACAACAAGCTCAAACGCAGGTTTGGTCATGAGTATTACGGCTGTCGGAATTGAAGATGAAGAGAACATTGTAAAAAGAAGTACAGCACAACCCAATGATCTTCTCGTTGTAAGTGGAGATTTAGGTGGCGCTTATATGGGACTTCAGATTTTGGAAAGAGAGCACGCTGTGTTCCTTGCTGATCCGAATATGCAACCTGAAATGGAAGGATTTGATTATATTCTTGAAAGACAATTGAAACCTGAAGCAAGGACAGATGTTAAAGGTATTTTAGAAGGATTGGATATCAAACCAACTTCCATGATCGATATTTCTGATGGTTTGGCTTCTGAAATTCTTCATCTTTCAGACCAATCAAAAGTAGGCTTCAGATTGTATGAAGAGAAAATTCCGATGGATAATCTGACGATTACTACGGCGGATGAATTTAATTTAAATCCAGTAATGGCTGCTTTAAGTGGAGGTGAAGATTATGAATTATTGTTCACGATTTCACCAAATGATTTCGAGAAAATGAAAAATCACCCAGATTTCACAATCATCGGACATGCTGTTGATAAAGAAGAAGGTAATTTTATGGTGGCAAGAGGTTCTAACCAATTGGTTTCTCTTACTGCTCAAGGATGGGATGCTTTTTTAGGAAATAACTAAGAATAAGTTGTATACTTAATTTTGAAATATTGTAAGACCACTGCTTTTGTAGTGGTCTTTTGTTGATAAAAGCAAAAAAGATTTTCAGAAAAATGTACTATCAAATTAATGTCATCCTTCCGTTTTCTCTTTTGGTCATACTATTCAAACACTTAATCAAGTAATTTTTGTAAAAAACAGGTAATAGGCTCTCTTTGCATAAAGTTTAAATTATGAAGAGAAACCTTCTGACAGCTGTCTGCTGTCTGTTGCCTTTAGGATATTGGATCAATGCTCAGACAGGCATATCTGCAGAGTTGAAAACGGAGTATATTCCATTCTCTAATTATGTCCGTCCGGAAGACAGTGTAAAAACAGATTCCAAAAGTGATTTTAAAAGAGTAGATATGAACCTGAGTATTCCACTATCCGTAAAAAAGAATAGCGACGGTAAAATAAAATCATGGTCTATGCTGGTTGGAGGCTCCTATGCGAAAATGAATCACAAAAATTACGAAACCCAATTATTTCCAACTGAAATGCTGAATGCGCAGGTCGGAATACAGCATATGCGACCTTTAGGAAAAAAGTGGAGCATGATGATGACTGCATCAGTAGGAGTATATACCGATCTTGAAAAAATAGATTTTAATGATGTTCTGGGACAGGGAGGGATATTATTTATCAGGCATTTTAATCCAAATCTTTCATTGGGAGGAGGTCCGGTTTTAACAACAGCTTTTGGAGTTCCGATGATTCTGCCGTGGATCTATTTCGACTGGAAAACCAATGGGAAAATTAAATTCAATATTAATTTCCCTGAAGGGATGGATGCGGGGTATCAATTTACAGACAAGTTTACTTTAAAAGCAGTGGTAAACCTCAGTGGAATGTCTGTGGAAAGAAACAAAGACGGTAAATCTATGCTGTTCGGATATCAGCAGATTACAGCAGGACTCAGACCGGAAATAAAGCTGAATGATAAATTAACGCTCCGTATTACGGGAGGAAGTACTTTAGTAAGAAGCTTCAGTGAGAACGATCGCAAGATTAAAAATATTTTTAAGGAAAAGAGCGTGGCTGATCCCCGATTTACAAGCACATTTTATGTGGCGCTGGGCTTGTGTTGGAATTTACCATAAAAAGAGAAAAAGGAGGCTGGGAGATTATATTAATTCCAGCCTCTCAATTTTTACTATTTACTGATCAACTTCTTATATACCACTTGATTCAGGAGTTCTTCTTTTCGGGTACGGGAAATAGGAAGCTCTGTTTTATTGATGTACAATCGGCCTCCTGAAATCATTTCAATATGAGTGATATTGATTAAAAATGATTTGTGAATTCTAAAAAAATGCTCAGGTGACAAAGATTCTTCAATAGCTTTCATTGTTTGATGAATAACAAGAGATTTATCTTTAAAATGCAGTTTGGTGTAGTTTTGCATACTCTCAATATACAGAATATCAACCCACGATATTTTTATAAAAGTATCAGATTGGCGAACATATAAAAAAGGATCATCCAATTGGGTGTTCTTTTTTGACCTTTCAGATAAAATGAATTGTTGCTGTGCTTTATTTACAGCTTGGTAAAATCGATTGAAAGCAATGGGCTTCAGAAGATAATCAGCAACCTGTAATCTGTAACCCTCTAATGCATATTCTGAATAAGCTGTCGTTAAAATGCATAATGGAGGATTTTCTAATTGTTCTAAAAACTCCAGCCCTGTTAAATAAGGCATATTGATATCCAGGAATATCAGATCAATTTGATTATCCTGTACTTTAGGATTAGCTTCCAAAGCTGTGGCGCAGGTTTCTACAACTTCTAAAAAATCAATTTGGTCTGCCATATCTTTAAGATGGAATCTTGCCAAAGGTTCATCATCAATAATAAGGCATTTCATTTTTGGTAGGTTATTGTTCATCATTTTCCAGAGATAATTTTAGGGTTAAAGAAACTTTGTACACATGATTATCAGACTCTATTTTTAGGGTGTGGGAGTCTGGATATTGAAGAGCCAGTCTTTTTTGTACATTTTGAAGACCTATACCATGGGCGCCGTCTTTCTTCTTATAAGTTGCGATATCCGAATAAGAGTTTTCGATATGAAAAGTGAGTAGATTATCCTTTTCTATACAAGAAATAATGATGTAGCCTTTGTGTCCGGGTAATCGACATACATATTTAAAGGCATTTTCTATAAAAGGAACGAGAAGGAGAGGGGCTATAAATGTTTTTTTATTATTGATTTCCCACGTGGTTTTTACATCCAGTTCATTTCCCCATCTTAGTTTTTCTACCTCAACCAGGTCCTGAAGGTATTGCATGTCTTTAGTAAATATAACCTGGTTTTTATTACAGTAATATAATTGATAACGCAAAATATCAGAAAACTTTAATAAAAGGAAAGAAGCCAATTCTGTATTGGTTTTCATCAAAATATGAATGTGATTAAGAATATTAAAGACAACATGAGGATTCATCTGGTCCTGCAATAATTTGAGCTGATTTTCTAAATGGGCCTGTTGCAAAAGAATATGATCACGCTCTATTTTTCCATGTTCCTGGTAAAACTTTATTCCGCATGTCGTTCCATTAATAAGAAGAGAAGCTGGAAGCGCTAAATAAAAGCCCTTCCATAATATAGGAAGGTGATCAATAAAATTTGGAGGTAAAGGAGTTTTGTAATCGACTTCGATATAAGCAAAAATGAAAGAGAAAATGAGACTTAGTAAAAGGATAACCAAGGTGGCTTGTATTAAAAACCGTTTCATCTTTTTTAATTTTAAAGCTTTTGGAAGAAGTTTTATGGTTAGAAATTGAGTGAAAATAAAAGAAATGATTAATAAGGCTATTGTTTGAAGAAGGGCACTGTATAATCCTGAATTAGCTTGAAGATTGATCCACATAGCAATTCCGAAAACCAGCCAGAAAATAATACTAAAAATATAATTTTTTAAAATAAAGGGTTTTGCCATAGAATAAGGAAAAGTAAATTTATAAAAAATTAGAAACTGCGGTTTTGCAGTTTCTAATAAGTAAAGATAATTTAAGTTTTTAGAATAGAAAATAACCTATTCCTAAGCTAAAGCTATTGGGTTTAAATTTAAAGTCTTTACTGATGCTTGAAAGTCCTTTTTCATATCTCAAATCAACAGTAAGGTTTTTATAATCTATTCCTAAACCTCCTGTAATTCCAATGTTGGATTTGTCAAATTTTTTAAAACCTTCCTGAAGAGCCTGTGAGGTAGATAGATTATTGTTAAAAGCATAGCTGTAAACCCCGCCGGCAAATACCCGTAGATTAAAATCATTGGTTTTTACCACTTTGTATCCTATTACAATAGGGATGTCAATGGCGCTCCAGCTTAGTTTTGCAGAACCTCCGTTTTTAATTTCATAGCTTGTTTTTCTTTTGTTGAATAAGGCTTCTCCCTGTACATAAAGGCTTCCGATATCCATTCTTGTCATTACTCCGGCCTGATATCCCAAGCCATATTTTCCTTCTAAGGAGGAAGATTCTGTTGAGGTTTTTGTAAAGCTTGTTCCTCCTTTGACTCCAATGTGAAAAGCAGGGGTTTGCTGAGCTTGAATATCAACAGAACAAGTGATGCATAATAACAGTGAGCTTAAGGCTAAAAATTGTTGTTTCATAAATTAATTGATGTTAAAAATCTGATACAAAACAACGGATCTCAACATCGAATTGAAATTTTATTTGATGAATGGTAAGGAAGATAGGACAAGAAGAACTTTTAATTTGAAGTTAATATCAAAGTGATTATTCTAATAAAAAAGTCGGAAGAAAAATCTTCCGACTTATAATGATTAAAAAGGTTGTTCCGTACAACGATCGTCTCCAGGAGCGCAGTAAGGGATGCCGCCTCCGCCTCCAGAACCACCACCTCCGCCTGTGGAAACACATTGGCCGGGATTTCCGTCGTCATTCATTTCGCATGCTTTTCCGAAGGTACATTCGCAATCTGTCCAGCAATAGGCAGAATCTCCATTGCTATGACAGCCACCTCCGCCGCCGCCAAGAATGTTGGAAAGATCTTTTCTTAAGAGTTTTTTGATGTTTTTCATAATTAAAGTTTGTAATTTGGTTAAAATGTAAAATATTTTACATTATTTAAAGATAAAAAATTAAATTCAACCATTTGTTATTTGTTTAATTGAGGAATATGAAAGAATATAGTTTTCAATATTTTTTTTGAGTATATTTTGGAATTGAGGAAAGAGGGAAGAAGAAATTTTTTACAATTTGGATCTTGCAAAGAATGTTGAGTAAAATCCTGAGGATAAGTTTATAAAAGAAAATCTCTAAGTTTTATTTATGGTAATAAAAAAAGGTTTTATCGAAATTACAGAAGACGAATGTAGATTGATTGTTGACAATAGATTTTTACTTGTTCATTTTCCTGTTAAAAAAGCTATTAAAATTCCAACATATTATAATAAATTAAAGGAAAAGACGATCCAAGGGCTTATATCAGAAATTCAGAGTATTGTTGAATTTTCAAATGAAGTTTTATCCTTACTTTCTGAGAGAGAGTTCTTTGAGAAGATTCTAGTAGTTAGTTATTCTTTATTGAAAAAATATGATACTATTATGATTTCAGATGTAGGTTTATCTGATGAATCAATAAATAATTTTAAAAATATAATGAAAAATGTGGTTGACACGTTTGAAAATAAATCATTGTATTTTGTTCGCAAAAAATATGAATTTGTAGATATTGATTTTATTCTAAAAAGAGCAAGATTGGGTAAGTATGAAAAATAGATTTCGGGTTCCCCTTTTATTAGGTTTATTTATAATTGAAGCTATACTTGTTAATAAATGTTCTGCAAAAGCAGCAGTTGAGAGAGATAAAGTTTTAAATAATAATGTTGAATTTAAAGGCTATGTAATTGATTTTAGAACCTCTGATGATCATGCATTTGGAGTTATTCGCTTACAATTAACAGAAAGTTCTGTAAGTGTATTTAATGATACAATCAAAAACGGAATTTATCCATATAGAATTAATGGAGGCATAGCTGAATTATATACAGTAATACCAGCTAATCTTGATTATGATGATACTTTCAAGGTAAAATCAAACTCTCATGAATATGATTTTGAGTCTAAAAAAGGGCATCAAAAATATACTGCTGAACTTTATATTATTGAAGACTCGAGTAATATAGATTTTGTAAAGGAAAAAACGGAATTTAAGTAGAGTGAAAATAAAAAATCCAGCTCGTTTGAGCTGGATTTCAATATATAAGCTTAAGTCTTATGCTACGCCTTCACAATATTAATAATAACCTCCATTGCTTTTTCCATACTTTCCAAAGCAACATATTCGTAAGGTCCGTGGAAGTTCATTCCACCTGCAAAAATATTTGGACAAGGAAGTCCCATATATGACAATTGAGCGCCATCTGTTCCTCCTCTGATTGCCTTGATTTTAGGTTCAATATTAGATTCCTTCATCGCTTTTGCAGCAAGGTCAATGATGTGCATTTTCCCTTCAAATTGCTGCTTCATGTTACGGTATTGTTCTTTGATTTCAACTTCAGCCGTTCCTTCACCATATTTTTGGTTGAATTCTACCACTTTTTGCTCCATGAATTTCTTTCTTGCTTCATACTTTTCTTCATCATGATCACGGATGATATATTGAAGCTTAGCCTCAGAAATATCAGCTGTAATATCCATTAAATGATAGAAACCATCAAAACCTTTCGTAGTAGCCGGAGTTTCATTAGCTGGAAGTAACTGAATAAATTCAGCTGCTAAAAGAGCAGCATTCACCATTTTCCCGAAAGCATATCCTGGGTGTACGCTCAATCCGTGGATTTTCACGACAGCTCCTGCAGCATTGAAGTTTTCATATTCTAATTCTCCAACTTCACTTCCGTCCATCGTATAAGCGAATTCAGCACCGAATTTTGCAACATCAAATTTATGTGCTCCTCTTCCAATTTCTTCATCTGGCGTAAATCCTACAGCAATTCTTCCATGCTTAATTTCTGGATTTGCGATTAGATATTCTGCAGCCGTTACGATTTCTGCGCAACCGGCTTTATCATCAGCCCCCAACAGCGTATTTCCGTCAGTTGTAATTAACGTCTGACCGATATACATTTTTAAACTTTCAAATTTTGAAGAAGATAAAGTAAATCCTGTTGTTTGATTTAATAATAAATCATTTCCATCATAGTTTTCCCAAACCTGAGGTTTTACATTTTCACCACTGAAATCAGGTGAAGTATCATAATGCGAAATAAATCCAATAGTTGGTCTGTCATCATTTTCTAGGTTAGAGGGAACGTAGCCCATAATATAACCATTGTCATCAATTGAAACATTTTCTAAACCTATTGTTCTCAGTTCTTCAACAATGTATTTTGCGATGTCCCACTGCCTTTCAGTAGAAGGTGTAGTTTCGCTTTCAGCATCACTTGTTGAGTATATTTTTACATAACTAAGAAAACGGTTCAGTAACTTATCTTTCCATATTGGGTTGAATTCTATTGTACTCATTAGATATCATAAATTTTAACAAAGTTAGCAAATTTGATGCTCTGAATACCTTATTTGCAGTTGAATATATAGTATTGAAATTTTAAATCATATTTAAAAGGTTGAAAATCAAAATAATGTTAGCTTTGTGTTAATCCTAGATAAACTTGTTTAGTTTTATTATATTTGAAAAAATCAAAAGTACCAATGTTTCTAACTGAATGTCCGAGAGATGCAATGCAGGGGTGGGGAGAGTTTATCCCAACTGATAAAAAAATAGATTATATCAACTCCTTGATGGAGGTTGGGTATGATATATTGGATTGTCTGAGCTTTGTTTCTCCAAAAGCAATTCCTCAGCTTGCTGATTCTGATGAGGTTGCCGAAAATATAGATAAATCTTTATCCAATACTAAAGTTTCTGCAATCATCGGAAATTACAGAGGTGCCGAAAAAGCATTGAAGCATAAATCCGTAGATATTCTTGGTTTTCCATTTTCTATTTCTGAGACTTTTCAGCATAGAAATACCAATAAAAGTCAGGAAGAAGCTTTCACAGAAATTGTTAGGATGCTTGAGCTGACAAAAAGTGAAAATAGAGAATTAAATGTTTATTTTTCAATGGCTTTCGGAAATCCTTATGGAGAGATGTGGAAATGGGAAGATGTAGATTTTTGGGCACAAAGGTTTTCAGAAATTGGAATTAAAAATATCTTACTTTCTGATACAACAGGAGTTGCAACACCGGAAACCATTGCTCTTTTATTCGAAAAGATACCTTCAAAATATCCTGATATTAATTTCGGAGGGCATTTTCATAACCGATATGAAGATTCTTATTCTAAATTAAAAGCAGCTTACGATAAAGGTTGCCGAAGATTTGACAGCGCTATCAAAGGAATCGGAGGTTGCCCGATGGCAAAAGATGACTTAGTGGGCAATATGCCTACAGAACAGGTCATCAACTTTATGAGTGTTGAAAAAGTAGATCACAATTTAAATTTGTTAAACTTCGAAAGTTCTTATAACAGAGCGAAGGATATTTTTCATTTTTAAATATGAAGAAATTTTATATTCTGGCTTTATTTTCTCTTTCAACATTCTTTTTTGCTCAGAAAGTTGAAACGCTTTTTGATGATGAGAAATTTGCAGAATTGGTAGCTTTAGAAAAAGAAAATTCGGGCTTTACAGATCGCGAACTTTATTACTTGGGTTACGCTTTTTTTAGAGAAGAAAATGATGATAAGGCAATAGAATTTTATGATAAAGCGATAAAAAAAGGTTTTAATAATCCTATAATATTTTTTCAGAAAGGTCTTTCAGAAATGTATCTGAAGAAATATGATGAGGCTTTAGTTAACTTTAATAAAGCTATTTCTAAAGCTCCAACTGCTGAATTTTATATTGAAAAGGCTAGAATTTATCATATTAAGGGTGACTATGCTAACGAAGAAAAAGTATATGTTGAAGGTTTAGAGAAATCAACAATAAAGGATAGTAAGTGGTATCTTGAACTTTTGAAAAATGCAGGGAATTTCTATTATGCTCAGACTAAAGAATTCTCAAAATCTGAAAAAGTTTATATAGATGGGATTGAAAAGTTTCCCAAGGAATATATACTCTATGAAAAACTTATTAAAGCCTTAAACGCACAAGATAAATTTCTTGAAGGGAATAAAATTTTTGATCAGTTGAAAGCATTTTATTCTCATAAAGTTCTTTCAGAGGACTATATGGAATTTAAGAATGTGGCTGTTGATGAGTTTTCATGGAATGGTCAATGGATTAATATTTATAAATCTTTTGAAAAGCCAAAAAAAACGCTTGAATCTCTTTATAAAGTCTACTTAATTGATAAAAATGGAGAAAAGGTTGAAAGAAAGTTCAATATAGAAAAGACTTTACAAATTGAAAAAAATGATGCAGAATTTGTCATTTGTGAAGAATCTAAAGAAGGACATACAACATATCCAGTTGGTTTTAAAGATGATACCTTTACCATCAAATCATTAAGAGATATGATTATAAAAATTCTTGAGAGTAAAAATAAATAGCAAAATAAAACATCAATAGGAGCGGGTTTTAACCCGCTTTACTATATGTACACTTCAATAGGCTTTAGCCAAAATGTATAAATTAACACCAAAATCAACAAAATGTCACCAATAATTTCACCATCCGAATTAAAAACGCTCTCAACCGAAAACCTTATCATTCTTGATGCAAGAGTAGGAAAAAACGTTTACCAAAACTATCTTGAAAAGCACCTCAAAGGAGCAAAATTCATCGATTTAGATAAAGATTTAGCCGAGATTGGAGAAGATGCTGCTTTTGGTGGAAGACATCCTCTTCCGAGCATTGAAAGATTTGCTGAAACACTTTCAAATCTTGGAATTTCAGAAGATTCTCATGTTATTATTTATGATGATAAAAATGGAGCCAATGCAGGGGCAAGAGCTTGGTGGATGTTAAGATCTTTTGGAATTGAAAATGTTCAGGTTTTAGATGGTGGTTTTCAAGCGGCTGAAAAAGAAGATTTAGAATTTTCATCAGGTGAGGAAGTTGTTGAAAAAACAGAACCGATAAAAAAGGAAGACTGGCTTCTTCCAACTTCATCATTGGAAAATGTTGAAAATGAATTGGTAAACCATTCTTCAACAATAATTGATGTGAGAGATGCTTACCGATATAACGGAGAATCTGAGCCTATTGATTTAGTGGCGGGACATATTCCAGGAGCGATTAATATCCCTTTTTCTGAAAACCTTGACGAAAATGGGAACTTCCTAAAACCAGAAATTTTAAAGGAAAAATATGTAAAACTGCTACAAGATAGACCAGAAAATTTAATCATCCATTGTGGTTCAGGAGTTACAGCGTGTCATACGATTTTAGCATTGGATTATGCTGGATTTCAGATTTCTAACTTGTATGTTGGTTCGTGGAGTGAATGGAGCAGAAGAGAGGGAAAAGAAATTGCGACAAACATCTAAATAGATATTTGCCATTTTATTTGTCATTCTGACGAAGGAAGAATCTCAACAAGATATAGATTCTGAACGAAATGTAATAGCATATATAACCAAAATAAAAGGCTGCCAAAAATGACAGCCTAATTTATTTTTAATTCAAGAATTAAAGCATTCCTAATTCAAACTTCGCTTCTTCACTCATCATATCCTTATTCCAGCTAGGTTCAAAAGTAAGCTCTAAATCTACGCTTTTTACGTTTTCAGCTTCAGCTACTTTATCTTTTACTTCTTGTGGAAGTGTTTCTGCAACAGGACAATTAGGTGTTGTAAGAGTCATGATGATCTTCACATCACCGTCTTCAGAAATCTGAACGTCATAAATTAATCCCAACTCGTAAATATCCACCGGAATTTCGGGGTCATAAACGGTTTTTAGTATTCCTATGATTTCTTCTCCTATATCAGCAATTTGATCGTCTGTAAATTTCATTTTTTAATCTAGATTGATATTCCTTTTCAACAAATCTTCCTGACGCATTCGTCGGAAAACGTTTGCCAAAGTTAAGACATCTTTTTCACAATAGTCGACTATTCTTTGCAAGTCTTTTTCTATGTAGTAGATTGATGAAACCATTGAGCCATCAATATCATCTTTCGGAGTGGGAATTCCAAAGACATGAGCAAGTAATTCTAAAGAAATGAAGCTTTTATAGTCTCCGAACTTCCACAATTCCATGGTGTCGATATGTGGAATTTCCCAAGGTTTTTTACCAAACATCTGGAAAGGTGTGGGAGGTTGCATTCCGTTAATTAAGAAACGTCTCGCTATCCAGGGGAAATCAAATTCTTTACCGTTATGTGCGCAAAGAATAACATCCCGAAGTCTTGGACTATTGAAAATTTCGCCAAACTCTATCAGCAATTTCTTTTCATCATCGTTCGCAAAACTTTTAATCTTCAGGGTCTCGTTTTTTTCGAGCATTCCGATGGTAATGCAAATAATCTTTCCAAATTCGGCCATAATTCCGGCTCTTTCAGGATAAAACTCTTCTGCGGAAATCTCATCTTTTCTCTGGAATTTTGTTTTTTTATCCCAAAGTTTTTGGTCTGTTTCAGGAAGTTCTTCCCATAAACCTGTTCCGGGAACCGTTTCAATATCAAGGAATAAAACTCTTTCTAATGGAATGTGTTGTATCATATGTCTGTTTACTGTTTATCCAACCTGCATTCCGTTTTTTGTGGGTAATGAGGGGCTTAAAAGGGTAACATCCTTTTTATCTTCTCCATAAAGTCCCAGCACAAGACATTCGCTGAAAAAGTTAGCAATTTGCTTCTTAGGAAAATTTACGATGGCTAAAATTTGTTGCCCTACCAATTCTTCTTTCTCATAAAGAGAAGTGATTTGAGCGGATGATTTTCTGATTCCCAAGTCTCCAAAATCAATTTCTAGTTGATAGGATGGGTTTCTGGCTTTTTCAAAATCATTTACTGAAATGATGGTCCCGCATCTGATATCTAATTTTTCAAAATCTTCCCAAGAGATTTCTGGTTTTACTGTCATGGTAATGAATTGATTAAGTGTTCTACTTCTGTTTTTTGTTCTGTGTATTTTTGTTGAAGCTCAGAGCCTTCGCTCATTCTTCTGTAATATTCCAATGCTTTGTTTCCGAAGAATTTCCGGTGAAAATCTGAGACATCAGGAATTTGTGGAAAGACGTTATGGAAAAGCATTTCGTAATACGCCTGAAATTCTCTTTCATTTTTATTTTCAATCACTTTACCCGGAGCTTTTTGTCTTACATGAAGCATTTCGTGAGCCAGCATATTAAGAACAAGATTCAAATCAAAATCAAATATATTCTTGGGAATCATAACCATTTGAGGTTTTCCCAATTCTCCTTCGGCGGTTAAAAGCATTGAAGTTGGTGAAAGTTCTTGTCTGAAACCAAATCCTGCAAAATTTTCATGTTCCAAATCAAAAGAACTGATTAAATATTTTGCGGCATCTAAAATCTGATCATGCTCTTTGTAGGCGTTGAGATGTAAATTGATTTGTTCGAAATTCATTCAAATATATGTTTTAACAAATGTATTAAAATATTAAAAACCTAAAAATGATTTTCAGAACATAAATTTTTTCAATTTAAAATCAGTTAGTTATGGTTTTTTTTAATCTTTTTTGAAAATTCAATGCAAGATTCTTTAAAAAACTGATTTATGTAAATGAGTACTCAAAGTAATATAATGTTTAATGAAAATAATTAAAGTAATGAAGAAATTAACAGTACTTAAGGCTTTTATGGTAGTTTTGGTTGCCTTTGCAGCATTGTCTTTAACGTCATGTAATAATGATAGTTATGAACCGGTTCCTGTGAAATTAAGCGATGTGAACGGAAACTATAGAGCGAAATTGATAACAACACAAGGAAATAGCAGAACAGAAAAGGTAATTGATTTTTCAGCAAAAGATACATTAATTACGTTTAAAGAATTTCCAATTAAAGAAATTGTAAAAGCAGTAGTAAAAGATCCTGTGAAAACAGAAACGGCATTAACTGCAATTGGAAAAATTGAATATAAACTTAATTATACTCCAAAGATCAATGTTGAAAATAATGTAGTGGAGTTGAGTTTTGTACCAAAAAAACTAACAATCCAGATTCCTGTAGATGGAGCCACGAAGCAAACGGTTGTGACTTTGTCTGCGAAGCAGAAAGGACTGTTTATTGGGCAAGACTGGTCGCTGAGATATAGTTTGTCTGCCGAAAAGATAACTGTTGATGGTGTAGAATTAGCCCCCTTTGAAGCCATTAAATATGATTTTCCGTATTCTTTAAAATACTAAGAGACGGATATCATGCAAGATAGGTTGTACTTTGTAAAAAGGCAACCTACTTTTGTATTTGAATTAGATTAATCATAAAATCAAGATGTTATTGTAAAAATACATGGAAGAAAGTAAGGAGCAGATGTTAATAAACCGCCTTCGACTGAAGGAGGAGGCTGCCTGGAAAGAGCTTTTTGTAGCCCATTCCAGAAACCTTACCTATGTATGTTCCCGGTACATTCTCGGCAAAGATGACGTGCATGATGTGTTGCAAAACAGCTTTATAAAAATGTTCGGCTCTATAGATTCTTTTGAATATCGAGGGGTAGGTTCTTTAAGAGCGTGGATGTCCAGAATTGTAGTCAATGAATCGTTAAGCTATATCAAACGAAACTCTGATTTTAAATTAATGACAGATGATTTCGAATTTCCTGATGTGTCTGATGAAGAAGAGCCAGATCTTGAGGAAATATCAGAGCTCACTATTATGAAGATGGTACGGTCGCTTCCTGATGGTTACCGAACGGTTTTTAACCTATTTGTATTTGAGCAGAAAAGTCATAAAGAAATTGCGGGACTGTTGGGTATTGCTGAAAACTCTTCTGCCTCCCAGTTTCACAGAGCTAAAGGATTGCTTGCACAAAAGATCAAAGAATATAAAATGGTAAAAAAAAGCGCAATATGAAAAATCAATGGTTAGATAATATGCGCTCCAGAATGGAAGACCACGAAAGTGATGTTCCAGATGGATTGTGGGATGATATTAAAGATGAATTATTCAATGAAGAGGGTGAGAATACCGTTGTTGGATTAGGTTCAGAAAATGAACTAGCCCGGCAAGAAAAGAAGACTTCTGGAAAAAAAATTAGAACTATTCTGTATCGTATGAGTGCTGTTGCAGCAGTAATTGCTCTATTTTTTGCAGGAAATGAGGTTATTCAATTTTACAATAAAAAAGAGCCTTCAAAAAAGATAGCAGAGATAGGAAAAGGAGTTTCAATTAAAAAGAATAATAATCCACTTGTATCAAATGAGCTAGAAAAAGAAGGTATCATAGCAATTCAACAAAATAATGAGCAGCACAATAATATCTTAAATAGAACAACCTCAACTTTAAAGAAGTATTTAACTAAAGTCACAGGAAATGAATTAAATACAATTGAAAATTCCACCTCTGAAAATCTGAATATTGCTAGAGAAGCAGACTTGTTTAAACAAGATCAACATACAGCACAGGAGACCGATATTAATTCTGATAATCAATCTCTTAATGAAATAAATACTCATACAGAAACCTTAGGAAATGAAGTTGAGTTTCAAAATAAACTGGCAACCGCAGATGTTCCGAAGAAGACAAAAAGACAACGTGATCAATCTTGGATGTTGAGTTTACTTACGGGTAAAGCGTCTCCAAGTTCTGCGGAGCAATTTCCGGGATATGCTACTTTAAGCGGAAGTCCGGTGAGAGTGAGTGATCTGTTTAGCGCAGCAGGATATGAAGAAAGTCCGTTGAGAGAGGTTTTATTAGCCAATCAAAATGAAAAAGTAGATGCGAAGATCCAACATAAAATACCTGTGACATTAGGCATCTCCATGTATTACAGTCTTGGAAAAAAATGGGGAATAGGAACGGGAATAAATTACACCAAATTATCCTCTGAGCTCCGCACCGGAAGTGAAACGAACTTTATAAAAAGTGATCAGACCGTTCATTACATTGGCGTTCCGGTTCAGGTAAATTATAATGTCGTACAGAAAGGAGTTTTCACAGGATATGTTACTGCGGGAGCGCTTATTGAAAAATCGGTTGCCGGAAATGTGAAAACAAAATATATTGTGAATGATGAAGTAAAGGACGAAATAAAAGAGAACGTAGAAACTAAACCATTTCAGTTTTCGGTAAATACTGCTGTGGGGATACAATTAAAAGTTGCCAATAAAATAGGAATCTATGCCGAGCCGGGTATTGGTTACCACTTTAAAGATAATAGTTCCTTAAACACCATATACAAAGAAAAACCATTCAATTTTAATATGAACTTCGGGATTAGATTACTGATCGATAAGTAATCATTTTTTAGTTCAACTATTTTTTTAAACACCATTTTTAGGCTTGTAAATATATGAGTCCGGTTGGTTTTGTATGCTTTAATTTTTAATTAATAAAACTCACCAATAAATAATTTACTATGAAAACAAAACTAATTTTTTTAGCGTTTTACCTGCTTCTAAGCATTGTCAATGTGCAGGCGCAATGCACTCCAACGATTACGAGCCCAAGACTTGGAGCACTGTTTGCAGACAAGGTTGTGTTCTGTAATACAGAAACAGAAGTACTTTCTACAACGCAAACTTATGGCACTTACCAATGGTATAAACAACAATGGGATTGGCAATCTCCTAACCCAAACCCTTGGGTTGCGATAGCTGGGGCTACCTCTCAGACATTGACAATTAATGGGGGGAATGATATGCTGTATTACTTTAAAGTGATGGTAACGGATGGAGATTGTCAAGCAGAAAGTCCTGCAATTCTTGCTGATGGATATGCGTACGGGCTTCCGTTTATGATGGCCAATTTTACACCGGGAACTTACGAACAAATCGCACCTGGCGAATACAATATTTGCGAAGGAGCAACCGTACAGTTGGATGACGGATTTCCACAGCTGTATGGGGTACATACTTGGTTTAAATGTCTTCCGGCAACAAATCCGCCATTGCCTACAGATCCTTGTATCATCGCTGGTGCAACGGGAGATTCTTATAATGCTACTACATCAGGAGTGTACGGATTTTATGCATGTACAGAATATTGTCCGGATCAGTGTGAAATGTTGGCTGACTTCGCATTTATTAAACTTAATTTCGGAAGCTGGGGCTTTTGCAGTAACCTGGGAACAGGAGAAATAAAGCCTAAAGAAAATACTTTAGCAGTATATCCAAATCCAACCACACAGTTTTTATATATCGGAAAAGAGTCTGATAAAACATATAATAATGTATCTATCATTGATATGTCCGGAAAGCTTATTTTACAGAAAACCAGTCATCAATATAAAGAACCCATCGATGTAAGCAGTTTTGTTCCGGGAACTTATATGATTGTTTCTAAAACCTTAGACGGAAAGGTTTACAAAAACAAGTTTATCAAGAAGTAATAGTTAGTTTTTAATAATTTATGTTTAGGTCGGTGCAAGTTTTTTACTTGTGCCGATTTATTTTTTATATGAATTAATAAATAGAGCTGAATTTTATAAACTTATCTGTTTTATTTCTAAAATAAAATATTAATTATTTTTACTAGAAAAACACAATCATGCTGATAAAAATTTATGGAAGCGCAATTCATGGGGTTGCTGCTCAGACAATTACTATTGAAGTGAATGTAGATACAGGCGGAGTGGGTTATCATTTGGTAGGTCTTGCCGATAATGCAATTAAAGAAAGCAGTTATCGAATTTCAGCTGCGTTAAAAAACGTTGGTTTCAAGATTCCCGGAAAGAAAATCACCATCAATATGGCGCCTGCAGATCTCCGAAAAGAAGGAGCAGCTTATGACTTGAGTATTGCAATTGGAATTCTGGCGGCTTCGGATCAGATTTTAGCTGAAAATATTCAGGATTATATTATTATGGGCGAGCTTTCATTAGATGGAGGTTTACAACCTATTCGAGGTGTTCTTCCGATTGCTATTCAGGCGAGGGAAGAAGGTTTCAAAGGGATTATTCTACCCAAACAAAATACGCGGGAAGCAGCCATTGTTAATAATCTTGATGTGTATGGTGTTGAAAATATTAAAGAAGTTATTGATTTCTTTAATGAAGGAAAACCTCTTGAAAAAATAGTTCTAGATACCAGAAAAGAGTTTCAGGATAAAGTCAATCTATTTCCTTTTGATTTTTCAGAAGTAAAAGGACAGGAAACGGCAAAGCGAGCGATGGAAGTGGCTGCTGCCGGAGGTCATAATATTATTTTAATTGGCCCACCAGGAAGCGGAAAAACAATGTTGGCGAAAAGAGTTCCCAGTATTTTACCTCCTTTAACGTTGAAAGAAGCCTTAGAAACTACAAAAATTCATTCTGTCGCGGGAAAAATGGGAACAGAAACTTCATTAATGACTGTTCGTCCCTTTAGATCACCTCATCATACGATTTCTGATGTTGCACTAGTTGGGGGTGGAAGTTATCCTCAGCCCGGCGAAATTTCTTTGGCGCATAACGGTGTTTTATTTTTAGATGAAATGCCTGAATTTAAAAGAACTGTTTTGGAAGTAATGAGACAACCTCTGGAAGATCGTGAAGTGACCATCTCAAGAGCTCGGTTTACGGTAAATTATCCGGCTAGTTTTATGTTGGTTGCTTCTATGAACCCTAGTCCAAGCGGATTTTTCCCGGACGACCCAAACAATACCTCATCTGTTTACGAAATGCAGCGGTATATGAATAAACTTTCGGGGCCTCTTTTGGATAGAATTGATATTCATATTGAAGTTCAGAAAGTTGAATTTGAGCAGCTAACAGAAAAACGGAAAGGAGAAAAGAGCGAAGATATAAGGAAGCGTGTTTTAATTGCTCGTGAGATTCAAGGAGAGCGATATAAGGACTTGGAAATTAGTTATAATGCTCAAATTGGCCCCAAAGAAATTGAAAAATATTGTGAACTGGATGAAGCGTCTTTTAATCTCATAAAATTAGCCATGGAAAAATTAAATCTTTCCGCAAGAGCCTTTGACCGAATTTTAAAAGTAGCCCGAACAATTGCCGATTTGGAAGAATCTCAACATATTTTATCTCATCATATCTCTGAAGCCATACAATACAGAAGCTTAGATAGAGAGTTCTGGAATGTGTAAGTAAAGACTCAGTGGGCACATACTATTCAATAAAAAAATAATACGTCAAGTTCTGTCGCTGTGCAGGGTGATATTTGCATAGAAAGATTATAAATAATTGTAAGACAACACCCTAAATCAGATATCAAATGACGACAATAGATGAAAATATTTTAAAAAATGGCTCATTGCCAACTGGCTTTAATGATTCTATAAATTTAATGAGTAAGAGTTTTGTTGCTCATGAAAGTGTAGTTATAGATATTGTACCTATTAAATGTAGAGATACATTAAAAGCCATCATCCTGGAAAATGAAAACAAACAATCTGCCCGATTTTTATGGCAAAAAAATAGTGTTCCAGATGGTACTGTAAAAACAGGATATTTTAAAGAAACCGTCAATGAGCTAGGCGTGACTATTGCCCATAATGAGGGTTCTATCACAATAACCAATGGTGGAGCATCCCAATATCTCAAAGCAGAATTAAAAGTTTAATAATTGATATAATAGAAATAGCGTTCAGGACATTCCTAAACGCTATTTTTTATTGTTTTTGAAGATTCTATTGATGATTAATTAATCGTTACTTTCAATACATTCTGTACGGCAGGAACAGGGAATACATTTCCTACTTTTGCAATCACTTTACTTTCTGCTTGAGGTGTTCCTCCAAATAAAGCCTGGTGATTTCCTGCTCCAGGATATTGATCAATTCCTGTTCCTGAATCAAACAATGCTGTTTTTGAAGTTAGATCACCTTTTGTATTAGCATCGATGCTTTGTTCATTAGCATAGAACCAGTCATTAGAGAATCCAAACATCGTTACATAAGCAATTTTGTCTCCTGGGTTTGATTGGAACTGAGTCATCACTTTAGCTCCAGGCGCTACCGGTGTATTTCCTGCAATATAAACTCCTTTTACGTTAGGTAAAGCTTTTAAGTTGTTTTGAAGTTTAGTAACATTACCCATTTGTGCAATTTCTTTTAATCCTTTTCCTGCATCTAATTGGCCTAGCTCATAAATTGGATTTTTATCTCCATTATACACCACAACCAAAGCAGGAGAAAGCCCTGTCATTACTTTAGTATTGGCGTTAAGGCTTGTAACCATTTTAGTAATATCTCCCATTTGTGCTATATCGGTGATCTCAGGATTAGATAATGCGTTTGGAGTAAAGAATGGGGCAGAATTTAATAATTGTGAACCGTTGTAGTTAGAAACTGCCCAAACTCCTGGAGAGAAAGGTGTTTCATGTCCTGTCCCTCCTGAGGTGTTGGTAATCGTTAACGTAAATTCAGAAGAAACATCATTGTAAGCAAGGTTTAATTTCATCAATTGTGAAGCGGTTACACCAGGAACTTGTGCGATAGGCTTACTTTCTGGTTGTCCTGAAACATTGTCTTTAGTTCCGTTATCCCACAAAAGAACTTGTGAAGATACATCTCCGGTAATGGCATTTCCGTTGTTATCAAATAACTTGATTCCAGGTTGCTGAGAAGCAAAGAACCAGTCTTTTGAAGCCCCATACATCGTTGCAAACATTAATGACTGTGCTTTTCCTGCACTAAATTTAATTGAAACAGATTGCCCCGGTGTAATAATAGGAGCTGCTGTACCTTGGAAGCTTCCGCTTTCAACGAAATCTTTGGGAGCTACTACATTTTCGAAGGTAATTGTTTTTTCTGATAAAGGAATTTCCATCGTATCGTTGTTGTCACAAGAGGTAAGTGCAAATGTTGTGATAATACCAGCTGCCAACGTAGCAATTTTAAAGAAGTTCTTTTTCATAAAATATTATTTTAGTTATAAATTGTTTTTCTATAGCTATAGTCGGAAGTGTTTTGAAATCCTGACAAAATTTTTTGAAAAAATATTTCTGTGCCCACAAATCTATAGGCGCCTATGGTATTATTTGTTTTTCTAGGTGTTAATTATTATTGATAATTAGATTTTGAAATCGAAATAAATATTAATTTATTGTTATTATTTAATTTGTCTATAGTTGAATAAGTGATGGAGTGTTAAGTAAAAAAAACCGCGAAAGATAACTTTCACGGTTTTCAAAAATATATTCAATGAAGATTATTTTTTCTTCTTTGTAGTTGGAGTTTTTAACACTTTTGTTTTTGTGTCAGCAGGAGTATTTTCATCTCTTACTAATTTTAACTCGTCAATCAATCTTCTTGCACCAGCGTATTTGTCGATGGTCCAAAGAACGAAACGAACGTCTACGTTGATTGTTTTTTGCCATTCTTGTTCGAAAACGATGTCACCGCTTAACGCTTCACTGTTTCCGTCGAATGCGATACCGATAAGGTTTCCGTCTCCATCAATTACCGGAGAACCAGAGTTACCTCCTGTAATATCATTGTTTGATAAGAAGTTTACAGGCATGTATCCTTTAGCATCAGCATACTGACCGAAGTCTTGCATGTTGTAAAGATCAATTACTCTTTGTGGAAGATCAAATTCTTCATCTCCTTTCTTGTATTTACCTACAAGACCAGACATATCTGTATAATAGTTATCAGTAACACCGAAATAGTTTCTGTCTGTTCTGATTGGTAATTTATCTACTGTTCCGTATGTTAATCTCATTGTAGAGTTAGCATCTGGATAGAATTTTTTCTCAGGCATTGCCTTCATTAATCCAGCTAAGAAAAGACGGCTGTTTTTAGCAAAATTATCATCAATTTTAGCGAACCTTTCATTAGATCCTTTTTGATCAGCAATAATTCCGTTAGCAATTTTTAAAAGCGGATCTGCATCTAATTTCAAACGATCCGGATTAAGGATAAAGTTTGTAACTGACGTTTTGTTAGCAAAAATAGAAGAGTAAGCAACGTTTGAAAGGTTTTTTGAATCTAATCCCATGATCGTAGCAGATCCAACATCTTTACCTACTTTTGACTGATAAAGACCAACCATAGAATTCATCATTTCACCTTCAAGGTTTGTATTGATGTTTTCATAAGCTGCTTTTACAGCGGCGTCTACTTTTGGCTTCATTGCCAATCTTCCTGCCATATCTTGTTCAGCGTAAGCTTTAAGGACAGGCCCAACCTGTAGAGCAAGAGAGAAATATTTAGAATTTCTCATCAACTGAGAGTAGTAGTTTCTTTCAACATTTCTGTCAGATGATTGCTTGTAATAAGTTGCGATATCATCTAAAACCATCTCATATTGAGTAACATTTTCTGGTTGTACTGCCCAAGTTCTGAATTTCTCTTCAATTTGCTGTTTGTCGGTAATTGTTCCGTTTTTGATAACAGCATCAATTGTTCCTTGTCTGTTTTTCCAGTAGTTTGCTACTGAAGCATACTGAGAAGCATAGTTCAATTGAGTTCCTTTATCCTTATCCATATACTTCTTCATAACATCCATTGCTAATCTTGAAGCAGTAACCCAAGCCGGGTAATCTTTACCAACCATTTGCTGAATTCCGTAAGAAGTCAGGTAACGGTTTGTTCTTCCAGGGTAACCCATGATCATTGAGAAATCACCAGGCTTAACTCCTTTAAGAGAAACAGGTAAGAAATGTTTAGGCTTTAAAGGAACGTTTGTTGGAGCAAATTCAGCAGGGTTTCCTGCAGCATCAGCATATACTCTGAAAACTGTAAAGTCTGCAGTGTGTCTTGGCCATTCCCAGTTGTCTGTATCACCTCCGAATTTCCCTAAAGAAGATGGTGGTGCACCTACTAATCTGATATCTTTATAATCTTGGTAAACGAAATAATAGAATTCGTTTCCGTTGAAGAAGTCTTTTACAACTACTGTATATTTCCCGTTTTCAGAGTTTTCAGACTGGATTGCTTTTGTTTCAGCATCAATCACCGCTTTTCTCTCGTCTCCGGTCATTTTATTGTTTAACTTAGAATTGATTCTTTGCGTAGCATCATCCATTCTAACTAAAAATCTTACGTAAAGATCTTTTGCATTAAATTCATCTTTCTGCTTCATTGCCCAGAAACCATTCTTCAAATAGTCTTTTTCCGGAGTAGAAGCTGCAGCAACAGCACCATAACCACAGTGGTGGTTTGTGAAAATAAGTCCTTTGTCAGAAACAATCTCCCCAGTACAGAAACCACCGAAACTTACGATAGCATCTTTCATACTTGAATTGTTTACGGAATAAATTTCTTCAGGGGTTAAATGCAAACCTTCTTTTTGCATGTCAACACCATTTAATCTTTTGATGAGCATTAACAGCCACATCCCCTCATCTGCCCTCATCTGGACGAAGCCCAACAAGAAGGTAAATAGTAGAAATAGTCTTTTCATTTTATAACATAATTTTTGTGACGCTAATTTACTAATTTTTATGGGATTCTGCCTCCGAATGGTATGAAAATGGGATTCTACCTTTTATGAGAAAAATACTACTATCAGTTTTTGCTGTTTTGTTTTTAAGTTTAATTTTTAATTGTTCAACAGCGCAGGTTAAAAGTCCACCTATTCAAAGAGAATGGATGCTGATTTCTTTTGGTAATTTTACTAAAACTGAATTGGTTAAAGAAAAAGCCAGTATTAATCTTACGGCTGCTCAAGAAAATGGAAAAATCCGAGGAAGTGCTTTTATGGGATGCAACAATATGTTCTTCACGTCAGCATTTAAAAACAATGGAAAAGTAAAAATTTCAGGAGTAGGAAGTACAATGAAGGCGTGTCAAAATATGGAATTGGAAACTGAATTTTCAAAAAAAATTCAAAACATGACAAGATATTCTGTGGAAGGGCATTTTCTTACGCTGTACGATATTCATGGTAATTCAATGAAATTTGTGGCTGCGGATTGGGATTAGTTTACTTTACTTTTTTACTAAAGTTTCAATAAGTTTTTGATTAAAAATCTACAAATCAAATGTATTATAAACTTAAATTAACATTAAAATCTTGGGATTCGTAAAAAATGATTTTGTTTTTTCTCCTGAAAATGGTAACTTGTAAATCTCACAAACATAGACAGAATTTAATGCTAGACAAGAAAGAACATAATTACGAAAAAGCTATTTTGGTGGGTGTTATTACTCAAAACCAAGATGAAGATAAGCTTACGGAATATATGGATGAATTGGAGTTTTTGGCCTTTACGGCAGGAGCTACCGTACAAAAACGCTTTACTCAAAAATTAACCCAGCCTGATTCCAAAACCTTTATCGGAAGCGGAAAAGCTCAGGAAATAAAAGAATACGTTAAGGAAAACGAGATAGGAACCATTATTTTTGATGATGAGTTATCTCCTTCTCAACTTAAAAATCTTGAAAAAGAAATAGAAGTAAAAATTTTAGACAGAACCAATCTTATCCTTGATATTTTTGCCCAAAGAGCTCAGACTTCTTATGCAAGAACTCAGGTAGAATTGGCGCAATATCAATATCTTTTACCTCGTTTGACAAGAATGTGGACTCACTTGGAACGTCAAAAAGGGGGAATCGGGATGAGAGGTCCGGGGGAAACGGAGATTGAAACAGACCGTCGTATCATCCGTGACAGAATTTCATTGTTGAAGGATAAGTTGAAAACGATAGATAAGCAAATGGCTACTCAACGAAACAATCGTGGAAAAGTAGTACGTGCAGCTTTGGTAGGATATACCAATGTTGGAAAATCTACGTTGATGAACGCTTTGTCAAAATCTGATGTTTTCGCTGAAAATAAATTATTTGCAACCCTAGATACTACAGTAAGAAAAGTGGTGATTGGGAATTTACCATTCTTGTTGACCGATACGGTAGGATTCATCAGAAAATTGCCGACGCAACTTGTTGAATCTTTCAAATCAACTCTTGATGAGGTACGTGAAGCAGACTTATTGATTCATGTTGTAGATATTTCTCATGAAAGCTTTGAAGATCATATAGAATCTGTAAATCATACGTTAATGGAAATCAATGCGCATCAGAAACCGATGATCATGGTGTTCAATAAAATTGATGATTTCAGTTATGATAAAAAAGATGATGATGATTTAACGCCATCTACAAAGAAAAATGTTTCGTTAGAAGAATGGCAAAAAACATGGATGGGTAAATCTAATCATCCAACCGTTTTCATTTCTGCTTTAACGAAAGAAAACTTCCCGGAAATGAAAAAGATGATCTACGATGAGGTCATGAAAATTCATATTGCGAGATTTCCTTACAATGATTTCCTTTTCGAGTATTTCGAAAATGATGAGGAAGAAGAAAACAACAATTAATGAAATACCACTTTTTCCTTTTACTTCTTTTTATTTCGGTTTTTGGTTATAGCCAAAAATCAAAAATCGATTTTAAAAGTATTGAAAAAAGTCTTACTAATAAACAGTCTCCGTACACTTACGAAAAGCTGATCTTCAAATACAAAGGCTATCCAAGATCTTTGGATAGTATTGAAGCGCAATATCTTTATTATGGCAGAAATTTCAGAGATGGAAAGGTTTCTACCAACGATGATAATTTTAAACAACTGGCAGAATCTTTTAAGAATCAGAATTTTGATGATTGTATAAAACAAGGCAAGGCTCTTTATGATAAAGATCCTACCAATCTGGATGTTCTTCTTATTTTGCTCCGTGCGTATGATCAAAAAAAGGATGGGAGTAATTTTACCCATCATTTGAGCCAATTTCGTTTGCTTGCAGATGCGATAAAAAATTCTGGAGACGGTAAATCTGAAAAAACAGCGTATGCTGTAAATTCTGTTGGGGATGAATATATTCTTTTGAACATGCTGAATATAGGACAAGACTACACAAGAGGTTCTAAATCCTCAAAAGACGGGATGTATGATATTTGGGAAAAAGACGACAATAAAATTTATATCAAAGTACTTTATTTAGACCTTTAATTAAAAAAACAACTTAGTGGAGTTATATTATTCATTTTCAGCCTTAATCGTTCTTGCATCAATATTTGCCTATCTTAATCACCGGTTTTTGAAACTTCCGAGTACCATCGGAATTATGGTTATTGCCATTGTGGTTTCTATATTTTTGGTTTCTTTTGGGCAGGCTGCTTTACCAAGAACTTTCGGACACCTTAATGATCTGATGAACAGTATTGATTTTACTGAAGTTCTGATGGGAGCAATGCTAAATTTCCTGTTATTTGCAGGAGGAATTCATATTAATATTGATGATCTTAAAGAACAGTTTCGGCCTGTTTTGATATTCTCAACTGTCGGGGTTGTTATTTCTACATTTATTGTAGGTTTTGGGATGTTCTATCTTTTGCCTTTCTTAGGAATAGATTTACCGTTTATATATTGTCTTCTTTTCGGAGCACTAATTTCACCTACGGATCCTGTTGCTGTTTTAAGTATTTTAAAACAAGCTAATGTATCAAAATCATTAGAAACGAAAGTGGCCGGAGAGTCTCTTTTCAATGATGGTATGGCGGTTGTGGTTTTCTCAGTCGTATTACAAGTAGCTATCGGGAAAGAAGTGGATTTGGGGATTGAAAGCATTGGGCTCTTATTATTGAAAGAAGCCGGAGGCGGATTGTTTCTAGGGGTCATTCTAGGTTGGGTAACTTCCAGATTGATGCGTGAGGTAGATGATTATATTATTTCCGTGTTGGTAACACTTTCTGTGGTAATGGGCGGTTATCTTATCGCAAGACAGATGCATATTTCAGGACCATTAACGATGGTTGCAGCAGGTTTGTTCATGGGTAACTTCAATGTAAGGTTTAAAATGAAATCTATCACGCAGGATTATCTTATTAAATTCTGGGAGCTGATTGATGAAATTTTGAATGCTGTATTATTCTTATTCATTGGTTTTGAATTATTAATGATCAAAGACCTTAAGCATTTTATTGTTCCAGGATTAGTGGCTATTGTTATTGTATTATTGGCGAGAGTAATATCCATTTGGGGTCCTACGAAGTTTATGAAAACAACCTTTAGTCCACAAACCGTAAAAGTATTGGTTTGGGGAGGAATCCGAGGTGGTGTTTCCATTGCATTAGCGATGTCTATTCCGAAAAGTGATTACAGTGAAATTATTTTAAGTATCACTTATTGTGTAGTGGTGTTCTCAATTATTGTTCAGGGGCTTACCATTGCAAAAGTTGCCAATCCTAACAAAATAGCAAAAGAAGAACAGGAGCTGGAAAGTATTGCTTCAGATGAGAAAGCTTAAAGATATATAGATAAATCAATTACTTATAAATAAAGACCCAACAATGCATTTTGTTGGGTCTTTATTTTTTTTCTCCCTAGTATGATTTATTTTTTTTAATTTTATTTAACCAATAACACATGAAATATGAAATCACAAATTCCCTCTCTTGAGTATCCTTTCGAGCTCAAAATCAACCCTCATATCGATTCACTTGAACAAAAAGTTACGCTTTGGATCGATGAATATTCATGTTTACCCGAATCTTTACGAAAAAGGTATAAAAAATCAAATTTCGGAAAATTTACAGCCAGATTTTTTCCAAATTCGAGCCCAGAACTATTAATAATTATTAGTAGATGGGCATTAGCAGCATTTGCTTTTGATGACCTGTATGGTTCATGTCCTTTACATGAATTAAAAATAGAATCTCAAAAAGTAATTGATATATTAAATGGGGATTCATTATTCTCTGATGAAAATGAAATATTTAAACAATTTAGAATAGCTAGAGATGAGCTTCTTCCAATAGTGACACCAGAATGGATGGAAAGATTTATTAATGATCATCATTCTTGGTTTGAAGGAATGTTTGAAGAAACTGTATATAGCTATAAAGAAAGTATTACTTATCCATCATTAGCAGAATATATATCCCTTCGCGAAAAAGTTTCTGGAGGAAAAATTCTTTGTGATTTCTTAGAAATTTCTACTGATTTTATAATGTCAGATAATGATTTTTCAAAACCAATAACACAGAAAGTTCGTCAATTGCTGACCTTGATGATATCTTGGTTTAATGATATCCATTCAGTTTCGTGGGAATTGGAAAGAAATGAAGCTACAAACTTGGTCTTGGTCATAAAAAATGAAAGGAAATGTTCTATGGAAGCTGCATATGAAGAAGCAATACAAATACACAATAATGATTTGAATGAATTTATTAAAATCACAGAAAGTCTTCCTGATTTTGGGAAATACAATGATGATTTTAAAAGATACATTCACAATGCAGAGCTATTTCTGAAAGGGCAGGAGCTTTGGTATTTTGGGGGAACAGAAAGATATAGCCAATCAGAAATATTAATCTAAACCAATAACACATCAAATATGAAATCACAAATTTTCTCTCTTGAGTATCCTTTTGAACTTAAATTAAATCCTTTTGAAGATTCTTCTGAGCAGTTTGCCCGTCGTCTAATCGATGAATATTCGTGCTTACCTGATGATGTAAAAAGTAAATATAAAAAGTTTAGTTTTGGAAGAGTAACAGCAAGTGTTTTCCCAAATGCAAATTTTGAAAAGCTTATTCCATTAATTAGGTGGATGGTTTTTGGATTTTGTTTTGATGATTTTTATGGCTCTAAACCATTAGCTGAAATTATTGAAGCGAGTAAGAAAGCGATTAATATTTTAAATGGGGAATTACCAGATTTTAATGATTTGGAATTTTATAACCAGCTAAGCATTGCAAAAGCAGAATTTCTTCCTTCTGTTACACCGTATTGGCTAACCAGGTTCACAGAACATCACCAAGACTGGTTTGGGGCAATGTATTTAGAAACAAAATATAATTGTAAGCAGAACTCTTATCCTTCCATCGAAGATTATATGGTTATTCGTGAAAACCTTATTGGGGGAAAGCTAATGTGTGATCAATTGGAAGTGGTGTCTGATTTTATAATGCCTGAAGAGGTTATTAAAGATACTCAAATTCAAAGATTTCGTCAGTTGTTCTCTAGGATAATAGCGTGGTATAATGATGTCTTTTCTGTAGATTGGGAGGTGCAGCGTGGTGAAAAGATGAATTTGGTATTAATTATCGAAAACGAAAAAGGATGTACACGGGATGAAGCATATGCTGAGGCAATAAATATTCATAACAAAGAGCTTGCTGAGTTTATAAAAATAAGTGATGCCCTTTCTGATTTTGGGGAATACAATGAAGGAATAAGACGGTATGTTGAAAATACCAAATTGTTTTTTAAAGGTCAGGAAATATGGTATAAAGGAACAGAAAGATACTCTCCAAAAGAAGTTCAATAAGAGGAATTGGAATTTAATTAGTTTTAATTGTATTTTGCTGCTACAAACATAAAAGGTAAATAGTTGAAATGAGTAATAATGTGGTAAAAGAAATACAAGAAGCATTAGCAGTTTTATCCATTCCTGAAAAGGCGGCATTTTTTCCAAAATTCTTCAAGACTGGAAAAGGTGAATATGGAGAAGGAGATTTATTTTTAGGCGTAAAAGTTCCGGATCAGAGAAGCGTGGCTAAAGAATATTATCCTAAAATTTCTTTAAAGGAACTGAGCGAATTGCTTTCTTCAAAATATCACGAACATAGGCTTACCGCTTTATTTATATTGATTTCTAAGTTTGAAAAAACAAAAGATCCAAAAGTAAAAGAGGAAGTAGTGGCATTTTATTTGAATCATTTGCCATATGTTAATAATTGGGATCTGGTAGATTCTACTTGTTATAAGATCTTAGGCAGATATGCCTTTGAAAATCAAAAGGAAGACTTGTTGAGAAAGCTTTCCAATTCAGATGAAATGTGGCACAAAAGAATTGCAGTGGTAGGAACCATGCACTATGTGAAAAAAGGGGAATTTGATTTAACAAAAGAATTTGTAACCCACAATTTAAAGCATTCCCACGATTTGATGCACAAAGCAAACGGATGGATGTTAAGAGAAATGGGCGAGAAAAATGAAGCCGAGCTCATCAAGTATCTAAATACCTATTATAAAGAAATGCCACGAACCTGTCTTCGATATTCAATAGAAAAGTTGGATGAAGAAGTAAGACAGGATTATCTTAAAGGGAGAATATAAAAATAAAACTACTTAATACATTAGAATTAAGTAGTTTTGCTTTTTAAACCTAAGTCATGAAAATTTTTCTCAAGCAGTTGATGCTGCTGCTTCCGTTATTACTGTTAACGAGTTGTTTCGATATTTTAGAGAAAGCCAATGTAAAAGCTGATGGGACAGGGGAATATACCGTTATTCTAAATGCCAGTAAAAGCAAAACGAGGCTCGCTTCTATCTCTAAAATGGAAACAATAAATGGAAAAAAAGTCCCTAAAAAGCCTGAAATTGAAAATAAAATTAACGAAGCTTCAAGGATTTTTAAAGCCACTCCGGGGATTAGCAACGTAAAAACAAGTGTAGATCTTGATAATTATGTCATTAAACTAAGCTGTAATTTCAAAAAAATTGAAAATATCAATGCCGGATTAGAACAGCTAAAAGCTAAAAACATTTTAGGTAAAATGATTCCTACACAGATTTACAGTCAGAACCTTGACAAAAAATCATTTACGAGAAACAAAGTCAATACATTCAAAACAGATTACGACAAAATGAGTACGGCAGATAAAGAGGTCTTTAATAATGCCAAATATACTTCTGTGTTGCAATTCGAAAACACTATAAAATCTCAAACCAACAGCTCTTATGTGCTTTCTCCTAATAAAAAAGCGGTGAAACTTGACGCCAATGTTTTAGATTTTATCCTTCAGAAAAAACAAATTCAAAATACCATTATTTTCCAATAATTTCAATTATAAAATATGAAATCTATCTTTAAAAAAACACAAAAAATTACACTTTTACTCTTTGGTTTTGTGCTTGTTTTTGCACAACAAAAGATGAAGATTCCCAATGATGCTGCCTTTTATATGGAAATCAACGGAAAGCAGCTTAATAAAAAAATAAGCTGGGACAAATTCAATCCTTTTTTACAGGAGATTAGCAAAAAGAAGCATAAAAAAGACAAAGAAAATAAAGAAAAACCCTCTTGGAATGATTACTCCAAAACGGGGATTAAATATGACGGAACGCAATATCATTACGGAACTTTCAATGATTCGGTACAGGCTTATACTGCTTATTTTATCTTAGATAATAAAGAGAAGTTTCAGGAATTTATTAATTCTACCAAGAAAAACGGACAGGAAGTTACGAAGAAAAGCAAATATTCATATGTTGATATTGATGATGATATTTTTGTTGCCTGGAATGGAAATCGTGCTGTTGTAAGCGTGATCAATTACACAAAACCATATAAAGATGTTTTGGCAGATGAGGTTATGGTAGACAGCGCTGTGGCTGTTATCGACAGTTCGGCAGTGGTTGTAGATACTGCTTATGCTGCAGAACCTGAAAGACCTTTTGATTATAAAGAAGAGATACAATCATTAAAAGGAGATATCAAATATTTAAGAGAAAGTATTAAAGATAATAATAATGAGATTGTAAGAATTCAAAAAGATATTAAGTATCTGCAAAAGCATCATGCCTATCCGGAAGAAAAGAAAAGTACAACAGATACCGTATACTCTGAAGATGAGGCTGTAAAAGAAGATCCTACCGCTAATGATGAGGAGATGGAACATGAAGAGTATGCAATAGATCCGGATGCTCAAAAGGAAATGGATTCCATACGAATAGAAAAATTCAAGGTGATAAAAAAGCTGGCTGAAGATTCATTTGATCAATATTTTAATTCGAATTTAGACCTTGAGGTTCCTCAGCAAATGCGGGCTTTCCGAGATGCTAATGCGGATGTTTTTGTATACACAGATTACGGAAGAATCGTTAATGAAGGAATTTACGGGAAACTTATGAAGACCTATAATTATGCTCAGTTTTTCCAGAAAATTTATAATTCAAACTCTTCATACAATTTGTATTTTGACAAAGACAAAGTAAAACTGGTTAACAATTATCAGCATAAAGATGCGGAGGTTCAAAAAAATATTGCGGCTATTTATAAAGGCAAGAAAAACAAAAAACTAACTGCATTAATTAATGATAAAAGTCTTGGTTATTACTCTGTTAACCTAAACGGAGCTAAAAGTTTTGATATGGTCTACAGTCTGTTTAAAGATTTGGGAGACGGAGAATATCAGAAAGAAATGGAACTGATGATGGAAACCATGAAAATTGTTCTGGATGAAGAAGCTATTGCTAAAATTGCTCCAGGAAACGGAATTTTTGTGTTGAATGAATTGAAATCTAAAAAAGTAGACTACACAGATTACGATTACGATGATGATTACAACGAAAAAGAAGTAAAGAAAACAAAAGATGTAGTGGTTCCTAATTTCACTTTTGCTTTTGCTACAGAAAATGAAGGTTATTGGAATCGTGTCTTTAATTTATTGATTACGAATAAAAAACTGTCGAAAAAATTTACGAAAAAAGGAGAATTCTATTCTTTTAAAGATCCGAAAGATAATGGATATCTTGATCAAATGTTCTTTACCGTAAAAGACGGAATAGTGTACCTTACGACCTCAGCCGAAAATATTATTCCTAAAGATCAGTCTGAAGTGTCTAAAAAATGGGCAAAAGATGCAGCTAAATATCCTTTGTCCGGAAGGCTTGATATTCAGAAACTTTTAATCGGGATGGAAAAAGAATTCAAAAGCACTTCGGAAAAAAAGATGCTTGATTTATTCAGAAAAAATGTTGGAGAAGTTAATTTCAAAACAGAAGTGAAGAGCGAAAGCATAGAAACGGAAATGGATTATAATATTAAAGATTCTTCTGATAACAGCTTGATGTATTTCTTCAATCTATTTGACGAAGCATACAAAATCATGCAAGAACCTGAAAAAGCCTTGAAAACACTATAATCAATGAATAAAAAGAGATTTATTGTCCCGTTAGTTATTGTACTCGGTATTGCTATTTATGTTGTGTTTTATCATAAAGATAAGACCTTAAAGTTTGTGCCTAAAGATGCAGATGTAGTAGTTATAATTGATGTAAAAAAATTAACGAGACAATATGTTTCTAGCTTTATAATGTATCCTTCCCAATGGTTTGGGAGCGAACAAACCCATGAAGATGGAATTTCTTTGCAAGATTCGGGGATGAAAATTCCAGATTTTTTACAGATTTTTCATGTCAAGAACTCTAAATTTTCGAATTGGTATTCTGTCGTAAAATTGAAAGATCAACAGAAATTTTTGACCTTTCTAAAAAAACAAAGATTCATAAACAAAGGAAGGGACCTTTTTCAAAAAGATCGTTTTTTTATTAAAATAGAAGGCAATCATTGTATTTTGGGAACTTCTAATTTAGATTTTGAAAGCATTCAGGATCAACTGTTTCACTCTTCAGGACAGCATGTTTTTAATGCCAATCAGTTTATTGAAAATACGACAGGAAGTATTTCTTTTATTTCCGGATCAAAGATTCAGAATTTTTCTATTGAATTAAATGCAGATGATATTGAAATAAAAAATAGATCGAATTCAGAGAACTTTAATTCAATCTTATCTAAACTAGAGCAGAAAAATTCTTTCTTAGAAATGGAATTAGACGCTCAAAATATCAAGAAATACACTTCTTTCTTTAATAAAAGCATCGCAGATTCTTCACAGATTAATTACGTAAAAGCAAGTGTTGAACTAGAGCAGGTGAGTGACACCATTCTTAGTTACGGTTATGATGACAATTTTAATGAAATAGAGAAAAAGACGTATCAGAAAATTGTTCAACCCAACTATGTGATCAATCTTCAAAGTACAGTTCCTGAAACAACATGGCAATACTTTCTGCATAGAAAATGGATCAACGCTCAAAATCAATTTACCATCATTCCTTTTCAGCCCAATTCAATTGCTGAAACCAAAAATGGATTTGAAATTAAATCTACCAGAAAATCTGTACACCCATCTCCCAATTTAAAAGAAAACTATATCTTCGTCCGAAATAGCGTGCTGCTGTCTTCTTCTTTGAGTACTTTAACAGATACTGAGAAAAATATGATATCTAATTTAGATTATATTTTTTATGGAAATAAAGGACAGGATTATTATATAAAATGTAAGGCTAAGAAAGAAAATTTACCTTTAATTTTAAGATGGTAATTGCTATTTGTAAACATCTAAAATGATTAATGATTGATGAGCCCTTCAGATATTTCTTTGATAAAAACATGTACACATTACTTTCTACATCTTGTTTTTCCTGTTTTTATTGCATTGCTGTTTTTTCGTGAAAATTGGAAAAAAGCGTATTTTATTATGTTAGCGACTATGTTGGTGGATGCAGATCATTTATTTGCTCATCCAATTTTTGATCCGAACAGAGGAAGTATAGGTTTTCATTTTTTACATTCTTATTATGCCATTGCGGTGTACTTTTTGCTGCTATTTTTTAAAGGAAATATCAGGATTATTGGCATCGGACTTTTGTTTCATATGTTGACAGATTTTCAGGACTTTTATTTCTGGCCGCATTAAAATATGATTAATATTTTCTTTTGATATTTGAATTTCAATAGATTTTTTGTATTTTGTAGACACTTATGAAATTAAAAGAATTTTTAGATTATACTTATATTTTGCCTGTTCTGGCGGTAATTTATTACTTTTCCGGATTAATGGGTGGTGGAGTTGTTTATGATATAATTGCGGGTATTTTGCTTACCGGAAGTGTTTTATCGGCAGTTCACCATGCAGAAGTAGTAGCCCATAAAGTAGGAGAGCCCTTCGGGACTATTATTCTGGCATTGTGTATTACCATTATTGAAGTGGCATTAATTATATCATTAATGGTTGCGGGTGGAGATGATGCAATGACACTGGCCAGAGATACTGTTTTTGCGGCAGTAATGATTATTCTGAATGGGATTATAGGAATATGTATTTTAATAGGAGGAGTGAAGTACTACGAGCAGTTTTTTGCAAGAACTTCCGCAACTACTTATTTGGTAAGCATTGTTTCTATTCTGGTATTAACTTTAGTGCTTCCCAATTTTACGTCAAGCGTTAACGGACCTTTCTATAATAAAGCCCAGCTGATCTTTGTTTCTATTGCCTGTCTTGTAATATATGGAGTCTTTCTAATGGTGCAGACAGTAAGACATAGAAACTATTTTATTATTACAGATGAAGATCCGGATTCTCATTATATTCCAACGAAATTTGCCACGATCATAAGCTTTGTTTTTCTTATTATCTGTCTTGTTATTGTTGTCTTAATGGCAAAAGGACTTTCCGGAACTATTGAAGATATGGTACGAAGTGTAGGTGCTCCAAAATCATTGGTAGGAGTTATTATTGCCGCAGTAGTGCTACTTCCTGAGTGTGTTGCAGCGATAAGAGCAGCGAGAAGCAATCAAATACAATCAAGTTTAAACTTAGCATTAGGTTCTGCGTTGGCAAGTATTGGTTTAACGATCCCAGCAGTATCTGTGGTGTGTATTATGTATGAGATTCCTTTCGTATTAGGATTAGATAAAAAAGATATTATTCTGCTTTCTTTGTCAGTGTTTATCGTAATGTTATCACTAAGTCGAGGAAAAACAAACATTCTGTACGGAACAGTATTATTGGTGAATTTAGCGGCATATATCTTTACGGTAATTGTCCCTTAATTATTACTGTTTTCTCGCCATTTCCATTTTATTAAAAATGAATGAACAAAATAAAGACTACAATCTTAGCTAAGATTGTAGTCCTTTTATATAAGTGTTTATGTCTAGATTAATCTTGCTTTTCCCATAACTCACCTTCTCCTTGGTAGCCATTTTGTAACCACATTTTATCAAAAGCATGGCTAAGAGTTTTACCTACTTCTTTACCACAACAGTTGAAAGAAACTTTATTTGGGCTGTGTACTTTCATTTCCCATTCTTCACCTTCTCCTTGGATTCCGTTTTGTAGCCATAATTTATCAAAAGCATGGCTTAAGTATAATCCATTTTCTTTACTGATGCACTTTAATGCAACTCTATTATTTGATAAAGTTTCAAGAATAAAGACTTCACCTAATCCTCTAATACCATTTTGAAGAAATACTTCTCCATTTCCATGGCTTAAAAATTTTCCGACTTCTTTCCCTTGAGCTTGTAATAATACTACTGTAGCTGTTTTTACGTTTTCTTTAGTTAGTTCCATGATTTCTAAGTTTTTTTTTAATTTCCTACTCTAAGTGCTTTTCGGATACCGCAGTCAAAATTTGGTTATTGAGACGTCTGTAGTAATTTTGATAGAGTAAAGCTAGAGATTAAAAAAACATTACACATCAGTATAAATACTTAAAAATCAAATATTTAAAAAAGTAACAAAAAGGTGATATATTTTATTTTTTTTGAATATTCATGCTAGATGCTAGCTTATGAAATAGAGTTGAGACTATTTTGATGATTCAAAAAGTAACTTTAGATTTTGTAATTCGGAAGAGAATTAATGAAAAAAATGAATCCTATTATTGTGAAAATGATGTTGGAAAATGTATAGAAATAGAATTTTATGGTAATTCTTCCTTATTCATTAAAGCTTCCTTGCCATTTCCATTTTGTAAGCCATTAATTTGGCGATGTTTTCGGATTTATAAATAGCCATATCGGCATTTTTACCCACGAAATTTTCTTCGATGGTCTGTTTCCATAATTCAAGCCATTGGTCGAAATGTCTCTTTTCCATGGCCTGCATTTCATTAATAGGGAAGTGCACTGCCATAGGATTTCCTTTGTAGCTCATTTGCCCGAAAAGGATAGATTCCCAAAAAGAATACATCTTAGGTAAATGTTTGTTCCAATCTACTTTGGCCACATCATTAAAGAAAAAGCTAATGGTTTCATCTTTAATTACTTTGGTGTAAAAAGAATTCACAAGATGTTCAATGTCTTCTCTTGATTCCAGTTTTTTCATCTTTCAAATGTAGTGTAAAATCAATTTAAAAATTCAATCGCTGTGTTGATAAATTTCATTATCAAAAGCTTATTTTAATCAAAAGTTTATTTTATTTACGATTGTAAGTTGCTGAAAACAAAGAGTTCTTTTGATTACTATCTTTTGATAACTAAAATATTTAACTCTAAACTCTGCATGCTTTTGAATTTCATTAAAAAGGAAAGCATTAAACAAATCTACAATGTAAACTGTTCATTTTATATAAATAACATGTTTTAAGTTATAAACTATTAATCTATACTAACTTAATTTAAAATGATGTTGAATCTTCCAAGAATTGTAATAATGATCTCATAATTTTTGATGTGAGCAAGAATGGACATCATATATTACTATTAGAAGGCGTATTCAAATTTTGTATAAAGTAAGTTTAGCGACATTTAATAAGAACGAAATTGAAAAATGAATCTAAAGAATCAAATGATATAGAATTAGAAGGAATAAAAAGTACTCTAAAAATTGGCCGCTCAACAAATTACAATATTGATGGTAGGCGAATGATAAAAAAGACAAAATTATCGGACGATAAAGAGAATAAAACTACAGTTGAAGACAAAATATCAGAAAAAAATTGGAAACTCTTTTCCCTAGTCTAAAAAGTATCATTGATCCCTTTCATTTATCAATTTCATTATTTGTATTTTCAAACGTGTTTTTATAACGAAAAAGATGTAATTTTTTTTCGTTCTTTTTAATTTTTATATTTTTAATTCCCAGCTTTACTAACTTACTTAATATAAAATTAATATCGCTTTCTGGTATTTTTAAGACTACTTTTATCATATTCTCACAATTCTTTTAATTATTTACTAACTAATGAATTAAATTTTTTGAGCATATAATTTATACTTTACGGTTTGACACCGCTTTTACAAATGATAGCCACCATCCAACAACAGTAAACCCTAAAAATATATTTATTAAAAGAACAGTTATAAACTTAAACTTTATGATAGGGATTCTTAAAACACCTACAATTGTTGGTAAGAAATAGACAAATAAGATAATCTTAAAAAATAGAGATCCATCACTTTTTGTAGCTGCAGTTGAAAGTAATAGTAACATATAAAAACATTTAATTATAACACTGATCACTTTTTTGAGTGATATTTAGTTTAACATGTTTCAAATATAAAAATTAAAATCAAAAAAGCCACTAATAAGATACGCTTTTTTAGTGGTAACATATACGCGGCTTATTGTTAAGATTTGTAGTCTTATATAAGACAGCATGGAAGAAAGCGATTTTTCAAAAGAGGAAACACTACAAAAGTTAGCTAAAAGAATAAGAGAGCTTAGAATTGCCAAAGGATATTCTAGTTATGAGTATTTTGCTTACGAGCATAATATTTCTAGAGCTCAATATGGCAGATATGAGAAAGGTGAAGACTTAAGATTTAGCACATTAGCAAAGATTATTAATGCTTTTGGAATGACTATGAAAGAGTTTTTTGAAGACGGATTTGAAGAAAAGGATAATTAATTTTTGTTAAAGAAGGAAGTTTAATATTCTGGATAGCTATTTTAATAAATATACAGACGTTAAAAGAGAATATAAGATAATTTTTGGCATAAGCATATGTATTTACTTTTAAATTCACGATTTTATAAATAGAGACCACTGCTAAAGTGGTCTCTAAATTTTAATAATAGCTTTTTAATGAAAAACTAAATCCAATAATTTTTAATTTGGTTTTAAACTTCTTCTTTAAAATCATTCCTAAAAATAGCAGAACGAAAAGCCCTATTAAGCTAATAGCAGTGAATAAATCATACATTATTGTTAAAAAAAATCGCCCTGCTAGTGCAAGACGACTTAAGTAAAGTTACCCGTTTTTTCATTTTATTTTGTTACTAGTTTGGAGCAAATATAATAAAATTCTAAATGAAAATTTTATTTGAAACAAACCATCAATCAACTGTCTTAATTCTGTTGCTTTCATATAATACAATTTATTTCAACACCTAACGATACATAACTGTTAATTATTTTTCCAAAACAAAAAAATTACTTTCGATTTTTTTATCATAAAATTGTATATCTTTTATTTCACTTTCCAGAAACATCTCTTTATTCTGAATAATAAATGGAAAATATATCACTTTAATCTTTTTTAAATTTTTATCGTTATACATTTTTAATCCACCATTTCTCATTTTATTTGTTTTTACAACAAAATTTGAGGTGGATTTCGGTTTACATATCAATAAATTCTCTTTAGTAAGTTTGGGGTATTCTGTATCTAATGGAAATGGAACAGACTCCAACTTGTAAAAGATATCTTTAGGACTAGTCTTAACATTGTAATAAGAAGAATAATCATTATAAGCCTCTTCAATTTGAAGAGGCAAAATAATTTCTTTTTCTGAATCGTTAATCAATTGACAATTAATATTTAAAAAAGCTCCATTATTATCTGACTGCTTTTCAATATTTATAATCTTAATTTGTTGTGCATATAATTTGCATGATGTGAGAATTAATATAAAACAGATTGTTAGAATTTTTTTCATAGATTTTTGTAAATTATCTTAATTTTTGTTCAATTTTGAATTACAAAAATATGCTATTTTATAATTCAAAAATATTTATTTCTTCCACATTTTTCCCATTTTAACAGTATAAGTCAAATAATCTGTAAAAGGTTTATAATTATACTGATGCTGTAAAATCCACTGCGCCATTACCCCTCCTCGGTAATTATATTCGGTTAGATTGGTCATTTCTCCAACTCCTAAATCTTTTGTAAAATCGCTTTCTGAAACCCCAAAAGTATCTAAATACTGAACAATTATCGTAGCTTCATAACCCAGTTTAGATCCAGTTGATATAGGTTTGAAATTTTTTATAGCAACTTTAAGACCTTGTGTTCCACCAATGCAAAATAAAGCGATTCTTTCTTCATCAGGTCGTCTTGGATCTAAGCTACTTATTCCAAATGCTGGAAATGTTTCCACATCTATACCTTCTTTAAACCAATCTCCATCAAGAATTTTCTTTAAAAATTTATTATTTTTGATTTCTGCAGGATTCTTGCTAAACTGATATTGAAAAATTTGATCCACTAATTTGATTACATTCTCTATAGTTGTTTTCCCAAAATCGGTTTTATATATTGCATCAGCAATCACTTTGGTCTTGTAATAAGATTCTCCTTTTTTGTTATAAAAATTATGAACCAATTCTGATCCTGCTTTTTGAAATATATCTAATGTATCTGGATTCTTATAAAAGCTATATAAACCTAAAGGAGCATTTGCAAATCCTTTAATTTTATTTTCAAAGAAATTTTGTATAAATAACTCACTCACCTTATATAGTTTGCCGTTTTGTATTAGCTCGGGCATTAATAATTTTAAATTATCTAAATTGGTTACTTCAAGATTAAAAAGTATACTGCCTTGAGGATCTGGAAGAGGCTTAAGGTAATCAAAGTATAATTGATTTTCATAATTGTTCCATAAAGTAGCAACTTTCTTGAATGTTTTAGCAGCCTCTTCATTTGAAGGAACAGAGTCGGAATGTGATGTTTGATCTTCTTTATCCTCTCTTTTTTTTCTTCTGTCATTTTCAATTAAAATGGTCATTTTATTCGTAATCTCATTTTTATCTGAAGCTATTACAGAAAATTTGTCTGGAAGGGAAAATGTTTTTTTATTAATTGTAAAAGCGTTCGTATCAATTGGCTTTTTGTTTACTAACATTTTAGGTAGCCCTGCACATTCTCTACATTTTTCAAATTTTCCGATTGATTTTTCATTTTCAAAATACTCACCATTTCTACTTGCATAAATTTTTACTCCTTTAGCTGATGATTTTTTATAATCTTCAAATTCAACTACATATTCATTATAAGAATTAGTTCCTATGTAACCATGTTTTTCCTCATTATAATAACTTCTTTTAGGATAAAAAAGCTTTCCAGTCTCAATATTTTCAATAATAGCCAATCTCCCTTTGAATTCCGGAGTTTTTTCTCCAACGAATGCATAAGGTTTACAGTTGTCATTTAAAATAATTCCTTTATTATCTAAATCATAATAAGTTGTCCCTTTTTTATGTTTATATGCATCATTTACACAGATGTAATCAAGTTCTCCAGTAATCACATAATCATCTTTTACATTTCCATATACGTCAATATTGGAAATTCCAATATCTGCAGGTTCTTTGATTCCTATATTTCCTGTATTCATATTGTTTTTTTTCATTAATATTTGATTTGAGAAAGAAAGTGGTGGTTAGCCACCACTTTCAAAACAACATTTTTGTAATGCTATATAGGTTTTATAATTGTACTTGGCAATGTTGTCGCTCCATCACTATGAGACAGTTGTGCATCTTTATCCAAAGAAAAACTTGTCTCAAACTCCAGCTCTTTAGGGTTCTCACAATTTTTAGGATTATCTTCAGGGAAAATTGGAAGCGGATGTAAAGGATTTACTGGTAACCCTGTTGAAGAATCTTGTAAAATTGTCAATGTTGTAGGCATTCTAGTAATCCAGTATTTACCTTGAGCCTCACCTGTCGGCTGTCTCATTTCATCTACAATAGACATATACATCGGATCTCCAATCACAGGAACTGTACCACCATTCCATATTAATCCTGTTTCAAGGAAGAATTGTACCGCTGCTTCAAATCCCGGTTTCACAGTAACAATAATTCTTGCCATACCTGCTTGAAGGAAACTTCTGAATAAAGGATCTACACTTTCAGTAAGGTAGAATTGCTGCCAACTTTTACGATTTGCCCAGTAGTAAGGATAGAATGTATAATCCATGATTTCCCACTCAAAAGCTTGTTCCATAAACTTCGCTAAAGCTGCATACTGATCAAGATTCTCATTCAAATATACCTGGAAATTATCCATTCTTGTAGTATCTTCAGCACCGTTTGTTGTTACCTGTCCAAGCGTAGTAAGATAATCCTGTAATAGGTAGGCAATACAGTTGTGCTTCAGGGTATCATGCTCCATATAACGATAGAAATTATCTTGTCTCTCTTTTGCTGCAGCTTCCTTTTCCTTTTGTTCGGCGTCTAGCCTAGCCTGTTCTTCTAAGAATTTTTGGTAAGCTGCCTCATAAGCTTTGATAATTGCATTGAAGCTTTCTGTTTTCCATTTATTGATGAATTCATCACTCAGTTCACAGTTTATAGTTACTTTGATATTGTAATTTTTAACATTATGTCCTTTTACCTGAAAAGATAGAATACCTGTTAAGTTAAGTCCGGATACAGACTGATCGAAATTAATGTCACCGTACTCGGATTTACCAATCATGTCTCCTTTTAAGTTGGAGCAAAATACTTCTGAGTAACGTGCTCCTGACCAACCACCACCTCTGTTTCTTGATGATCTGCATCCAAAACTTGCATTTTTCGCAGCATAATTATCTGGGATGGTAATCTGTGAATAATCTATTCCAAAATCATCGTTAGTTTGAGGAACGCTCGCAGGACTGTGTATAACCTGCTTCGTTGCAGCAGGAAAAGTATCTAACTGTACTCCGTAAATTTGCGCCCAATGTTGGATTTGTTCTACAGTGGCAGATTTTGGGTTTGGCATTGTCCATGCTCTTTCTGGAGCTGTTCTGGGATCGATAGGAGCTGTAAGTACTTGTGCCTTGGAAACAGTAAGGGCTAGACGGTGTAATCTTGAAGGTTCAGGAACCATAAATTCAAACATGGTACGTTTTCCATAATTGTAAATCTGGTTCTTATATTTCATATCGATCCACCTGTAAACGCCTGTTATGTGCTTTGGTTGTGCTGCATCAGGATTATCAGTATTAGTTACTTTTCCTCTGTTATCAAATTCATGAACATTTGTTTCCGTATATTCCTTGATGATTTTCTGTACCCTTTCTTCGGAAATTTTAGTAAGAACTCTTTCCATTGCTCTTTCAGTAATTTCCTGAGACTTCATCATAGCTTGCCTTGTACTGTCGTGTTGTGCTGTATTATTAGCATAGTCGGCTCCGATGTCCAATTTGTAGCCCGGATTATAGCTAAAATGAGCATATGCTGTAATACTCTGTTGTTTATCCAGTTCTTTGGCAACCTCCGTCTGCATATCAGTTCTGGAAGTTTTGGTGGTGTCGGAAATTTTTTCAGTTTCCTGGGATTTGGAAGTCGTATCTGTAATTTCGGAGTAATCTCTTGCTACGGAAGATTTATGCCTCAGTTCACTTGCCATAACATTTTCAATATTGGAAACTTCTCCCGGAACATAAGCATGAACACTTTGTACAACTTTCAGATAATCTGCAACTCCAAGTCTTTTGATCCCGAAGTTTTTACGTTTCTGAATAGTTACCGTTTCAGGTTCTTCCTGATTCTCAACTGCCGCTCTTTTTAGGGTAAGCCTTCCGGTAAGGCTTAAGTCTCCTTTTGTATATTGCTGACCAAGGTCTGCATATGCTAAACTTCCATTGTCAAAGATAATTTCTATTCTAAAAGCTATGCTTGCTCTGAATCTATTAATTAAACTTACTGGTAAGGTAATTTTATTATCTATTACTTGAATATTACTATAATTTTCTTCCAAACTTCCTGCGGTATCTGTAGTAGCGGTAATTTTGGCATTGGCAACTCTCCACGATACATCTTCAACTTCAAATGAAAAGTTAACAAATCCTCCAGATCCGGAAAGACCTAAAGCACCGTGTGCAAGAAAGCTATAAGCCATAGGTGTTCTTACTGTATTGTTAATTACAGGAACGGATGCTCCACCGATATTTACATACTGCTGTTGTGAAAGTGGCGAGTTTTCCAAAGCAGCGTGCATGGAAGCTGAAATATTATATCCTACAATATTCAAAGCATCTGAATAGGTTTGAATTTCATCATCAAGAACAATAGTCTGTGATCCTACCCTTAATGTATTGTCAGAAAGAATCCTGATTCCTTCTTTATTAGAATCCTCAAATGCTCTTGCTGCATCAAATTCTGCAAAAAGTACCATGAAAAGATCAAAAGATTCCTTAGAAAGCTTTTCTTTTAACTCTCCTACATTAATTTCGTTTTCATATGAAAATTTAAAAGGTTTAACTTCATATTCCCTTAATGTTTCGTAAAGATGAATTTTTTCTTCTTCCGGAGTTTCCTCTGTAATTTTACTATCAATTTCGGCGAGTTTTCTTTCATACAGCTCTATAGATTCTCTGTTATTATCCAGATATTTTACATATTCTGTCTGATATGCCTCCTCACGGGATTTATGATATTTTCTCTGAAGTTTTTGAAGTTCCATATTTAGCCTTTCTAAGGCTTCTTTTTTGTGTAATGCTTTGTTGGCAACTAATGAGGCTTTTGATTCAGATTCTAGTCTTTGCGTTGTCTTTGATGCCAAAACAGGATTTGAAACTTCTCCAGACATCTTTGAAGACAATGAAGCTGCCTTTCCCGAATCTTCGGAAAATAGATATTTTGGCAATACAATTTTACCATCCAAGGCTTTTTCCAATGGTTTTTCTCCGTTTACTTTTACAATTTCCTTATCTGTTAAGTCCAAACTTTGAGCAAAACCAATATGAATTGCCATTAAAATGTGACTGATTGCTTCTTTAATATAGAAATCTCCCTGAGTAACGATCTGGTAAATGTAATTATCCCAAAGCTGAGTGAAGATTTTAATACCGGCAGCAGTAAGCTCTTTATTCGCATCGATAAGATTCTTATAATAGCCCTTAAGAACGATCAAATCGCCACTATCAAGGGCTTCTTTTTTAGAAAGCTTTCTTCCAATATTAAGAAGTTCTCCGAAAACTCCTTCTTCAATTTTCTTTTCGGTTTCAAATCCTACATTACTAAAGTTTCTGGCAGTTTTTACCATTTCCCCTAGTTTGGACGATCTTGAAGACATTCCTGTAACAGCAGTGTCAAAAATTCCTTTTGCTCCTTTCGGTCTATGAATAAATCCTAAGTTTCTTTCTTTGGTTTCTGTAAGTTGTGGGTTTCTTAAACTCACGAATCTAAAAAGCGTCTGAGACGCATTGTTGTTTGTAGACATTTTGTAAATTGGTTTGGTGTTATTAAGGGTTAAAATTTGAAGTCTCTTTTCAGTAGAGGACCTTCTATGTCTTAGCCTTATTTTTTTAGGTGGTTTTCAGGTTAGAATATGTCCACCATTAGTTTTAATTTCGAGTTTCATTTTCAGTGTCTTTCTATAATGCAAATATCCATCAGGGAAGCGACAGAACTTGACGTATAAAAATTAATACTGGATTTAATTGAAACAGATTTACAAATTACATTGCAAATGAGAATTAGCGAAGAGAGAATATTATCAATTATACGGAGCTAATTGATAATTCCTATTTGGACTTGAATTAATGAAAAGTTTAAGAGAATGTTTAAAAAAGTAATAATAAAAAAGAGTAAGGTCTAAAAGTTGGCTAAAAAATGATCACAAACAATATAATATCAAGATCAATTGCAACTTTATACGGCCTAGCCGGTCTAATCAGCAGTGAGCAAACCAAACGAGTACAATTTAACTGATCAGGATCTGGTGGCCGCCGTATTGCGCGGTGATCGTCAGGCGTTTGGTCTGATCATCAAACGTACGGAAGGACTGGTAGCCCAAATGACTTTTAAGATGATCAGTAGCCCGGGTGACCGTAAGGATATTGCCCAGGATGTATATCTGAAAGTTTTCAAAAACCTTTCCGGTTTCAAGTTTAAAGCCAAGCTATCTACCTGGGTGGGTCAGGTCGCTTACAATACCTGTCTGCATTATTTAGAAAAAAAGAAACTTGTTTTGCTGGAAGACTTGGGACAAGAGGAGAATATGCCCGAATATCAGATAATTGAAGATTCAAAACATGGCACCGAAGAGATACTAATTGGTAAAGAGCTCACTGCCATCTTACAAAAAGAGATCAATCAGCTAAAGCCTCTTTACAAAACGCTGGTATCCCTTTATCACCAGGAAGAACTGAGCTATGCGGAGATCGCCGAAATAACATCTTTGCCTGAAGGTACCGTTAAGAACTATATCTTCAGAGCAAGGAAAATATTAAAAGATAATATACTGTCCAAATACGAAAGGAACGAATTATGATAACAGTCCATCTAACCGAAACAGAGATACAGCTTTATGTTGATGAGCGACAGATGATCAGTGATGAGCAGAAGGCGCATGTGGAAATTTGCACTAAATGTCAGGCTAAAACTAAAAATTATGCGCTGTTATTTCAAAGCATTCACGATGCCCCAAAACCTACATTTGATTTTGACCTTTCTGTACTGATCTTGGAGCACTTGCCACAAACCCAATCTGAAACTCTTGTTGACAAATGGATGAAATATGTAGTGTTAGGAATAATAGGTATCATATCATTGATATTATTATATCTTATAACCCCATACCTGTGGGCTATTTTTGCAACTATATCCCCATTGCTTATCTGCACGATTATCGTATGCACAGCTGGTATTTCGATGTTTCTATTTACCGGTATGTATCATCATTACCAGCAAAAAATTAAAGTGTTAAATACAACCGCACCACTGCAACAATAATTTGTGTGGCCGGTCTAATCCAATATAAAGACTTAAAATGAAAGTATTACTAATTACCGCCGTCGCATCGCTCACTGCAAATGCACCAACAAACAGTTCGTTCAAAGTGGACGAACGATCATTTGAATTAATAGCACCTATTGTTTTGATCGGGTTTCTATTGTTATTCATCCATGCTGTTATCAAACTATATCTGAATAGCAGGCTTAAAAACAATATGGTTGAAAAAAACACGCCCGACAGTGTTGTTTCGTTACTACTACGAACAAGCCCGACCGATAATAAAGATGCAAACCTGAAATGGTTTATCCTTTTTTTCGGTTTGGGTATAGCCTTGACTGTCATCTGTTACACACTTCCGTTTGGTTACCACTCATTAGCCATAATAGTATTTTGCTTATCCGGAAGCTTTTTAGCTTACCATTTACTAAGTAAAAATAAAGCTGCTTAATTTTCTTCAGAAGCAGCTAACCCAATTCCTTACCTCTCGAATCTATTGATTAAGCAATGGTTATGATCAGTAACCCATTACTTAACGCAACAACTATTTTAAAAAAAATCTGAAAAATGAAAAATTTATATTCGCTTAAATCTATACTGCTAATCGTGTTCTATCTGTTAGGGCTAAATACCGGTTTCGGCCAATCCAAAGCCGAACAGATTGAAAAGCTAATGACCTTCTCTCATGAAACCGGGCAGTTCAACGGCTCACTGGTCGTTGCGGAACATGGTAAGGTCATCTACAAAAAAGGATTTGGCTTAGCCAACATGGAGTGGGACATACCTAATCAAGCCAATACCAAATTCAGGCTCGGATCTATCACAAAACAGTTTACGGCAGTACTCGTCATGCAACTCGTCGAACAAGGCAAAATCAAATTAGATGCCCCGATAGTGACTTACTTACCGGGTTATCCACCGCAGGCAGGCGAAAAGGTAACCATTCACCATTTACTTTCGCAATCATCGGGCATAAAGGACTACACTAATTTACCAGGCTTTAGAAACGGCGGCAGTCAAAATGCCCTTTCACCGGAAGCGTTGATAAAACTTTTTGCCGATCAACCACTTGAATTTGAACCTGGCGAAAAATTCGCCTATAGTAATTCGAACTATGTGTTATTAGGCAAGATCATAGAAAGAGTGACTGGAAGCTCCTATGCCCAGTATGTGCAAGATAACATCTTTACTCCCTTAAAAATGCAAAATAGCGGGTACGATAATAGCAGTATAATCGTGAAAAGCCAGGCAAGGGGTTATGAGCAAAATGGAGACGGGTATGTTAATGCCAGCTATGTCAATATGAATAATACGTATGCTGCCGGCGCCCTGTATTCTACGGTAGAAGATCTCTTCCTTTGGGATCAGGCGCTATATTCGCCCCAATTACTATCCGCAAAATCCCTGAATCTCCTGTTTGCTAATCAAATGGCAATTAATAAAAATTCCTACTACGGCTATGGATGGTACGTTGGTGAGGTATCAAATCTGACGAAAAACAGGCTACGGATTGCACAGCACAGTGGCAATCTGCCTGGTTTTGTCACACGGATTTGCAGAATGCCATCAGATAAAAACCTGATCGTATTACTCAATAATACCACTAACGCGCCATTAAGGGAGATCAGTGACGCGATTAGCGCGATCCTTTATGATAAACCATTTACCATGCCGAGAATCTCACTTGCAAAAACAATATTTGAAATCATGGCTAAGCAAGGATTGGCCATGGGAGTAGAAAAGATCAAGCAACTTAAAAACTCCGAGGCTTATATTATTCAGGAAGTAGACATGAACGAAGGCGCATATCAACTTTTACAAGCTGGCAAAATGCAGGAAGCATTGGAAATGTTAAAGTTAAATGCGGAAACGTTCCCAAGCTCAGGAAATGTTTATGACAGTTTAGGTGAGGCCTATCTGAAAACAGGCAATAAGGAACTGGCTATCATTAACTACAAAAAAGCGGTTGAGCTTGACTCCAAAAATGACAATGCAAAAAAGATGTTGAACGAACTAACAAGATAGGTTTGTCGTTACAAATTTAGTGTTTTTGGAGGGGTAATCCCCTCCATTTTCCACATATGCTTATGTTTTTGATGATGGTAGTATTCTGCGTAGGGTTAATAGTTCACATTATCAAAAGTTTTTTTTCATCAAAAGTTTATTTTAGTTATGATTATAAGTCACTGAAAACTAAGAGTTCTTTTGATAACTAAAATATTTAGCACTAAATCCCATATGCTTTTAAATTTGATTAAAAAGGAATTTATGTATGTCTTCAAACCAATTTAGACATTTTGGTTTAAATCTTTAAGGAGGATTTTCGGTTTATAAGCTTACTGATTTTTTTTTCATCATATCGTTTTTTGAGACTATTCGGCAAATTTCAAGACTTCTTCCAACCAAGAATTAAATGTTCCAGAATAGGTTATTATTCGTTCTTTTAATCTGTCGTTTAGATATGGATAAACCGAATGTAATTTTTCATATTGCTCCTCTTCATCAGAAGTACTTATATAAAAAATAAATTTTTCAGTTAGGTCTACATTTTCTTCTGCAAATTGTCTTATTAACAATCTTATTAAAGCATCTTCTTCAGGTAGGCTATATCCAACAATTACTAAAATTTTTGATTCATGCAAGGTTCTAACTGCTTTAGGGAAAATTTCTTGAAAGTAACTACCAGTATAGTCTTGTTCTCTATTAGGCAAAATTAATGTTGGAGCTTGTTTTTTTAAATCGTCTTCACTTTTCACGTATAATCTAAATTATATCCATTGCTAGATTTAAAAATTTCAAATCCCCCATTGATTTTTATTAGTGAGTTTACTAACCAATGATTATACATTATTGTAGGAGGCTTGATATTATTAATCGTGTCTGGAGATATCCCTCTGTAAGTATAAAAAGAATAAGAATCGTCAGCTCCTATAATCATATCTAAAATAGATTCTATTAGAAAGTCATAGTTTGTTGTTATAAAATGAGGTCTTAAGCCTTCTGGAATTACATTTTCACCTGTAGTTTGTTTATGAATCCAACCAAAAAATCGCAAATATTTTTTTGCTCTTCATTAATATTGTCAAATTTCATTTTCTCATTAGGAGTATTTAAATAATTTAATTTGCAAAGTGAGTCAAACCTTTTACTAATTACGTAATTGATTTCATTCTCAATTTTGCTAATATTATAGCTATCTAAATATCTACTTTTCAATACCGAATACTTTTTTTGCATACTTAAATAGTAAGACATATCTCTAAATAATGAATAGTCTAATTCCTCTGGAAATCCAATATTTAAAACAAATTCTGATAGATCATCTGAATAATCTCCTGCTTTAAAATTAAATAAATCATAGCCCGTGGGAAACTTATTATTCCATGATTTTGAAAAACCAGCTCCAAGAAAAAAAGTCATGTTAGTCAAGGGAGTTAGTCTCTCCGTTTTTCCTTCAAAACTTGCTGCTTTAACAAGTGCCGAAAATAATTCAGGTGAATATAAATCCATATTTATTGCTTTTGGATATTTATTTTTTTTTGATTAGAATGATTAAAGTATGAACTTGGAATTTTACAACTTAGCAAATTGATGTTAGCTTCAATTGCATAAGTCTACTAATCTCTTATCAATATTGATCATAATATTATAAACTGTATCAAAGTAGTTATGTGCTATTTCCCTAGAGTAACTTTGTTGATATAATTGAGAAATCGTTGCAGAAAATGACGTTATTTCTTTTTCTTCTCCCGGTTTAATTGGCTCTCCTTTAATCAATGCCTCTTTTACATCTTCGATATTAAACATAAATCCTGTAAAATTTTGAGGAGCATCTCCTAGTATCTTTTTTATTTCTGCATGTGAAAATGGATTTCTAATTTTTTGCCGTAATTCATTTAGTATGATTTTTTCAGACGCTGATATTAAATTCTGCTCTTCTGCTGCATCTAAAGATTTAAATAATATAAGATTATCGTACAAATCAACAGCTTCTAAAGTTTTTTCATTATAAGTTTCATGGTTTGAATAATCCAAGCCCAAAGTATATTTTTCAATTAAAGCAAGTTTTATCATCCGTTCCAAAAAGTGATTTATTGCAAAAATTGCTGTTTGAAATAATTCAAGTTGTAAATTCTGTAAAATCTCATTTCTTAAACTGGTTAATGGTAAAAAATGATTTGGTTGATGTAAAAAATATTCTTTTAAGTTTTCGTAGTTTTTCTCAACAAGCTTACTGTAAGTAAGAATAAAAGGTGTTTCCATTGTATCGTTTAAGTTTTATGAAGGTATTAATTTTCTTCTATAAATTACTAATTTCTGTTTTGCTATTAATTTTCTTTTTCTTGATGACATCTAATATAGGTGCATCTTTAATATTTGAGGGAATGAATATGTCATCATCTTCCAAAATTGCTATACATTCAATATCTTCTAAACTTATTTTCCAAGCATCTTTAATACTAATGTTTTTAATTTTTATCCGAGATTCAACATCAGCTTCAAACTTATCATTAACAACTCCTGCAGGTAAGATAGGAAGGTAACCAAGATTTTCGTAGGCATCTATAACCTGTAACATATTAGTTGGTGTGGTTGGTTCCATATCATGAAATCTGGAAGAGAGAAAGAAAACTCCATCATTATTTTCTTCAAAAATTGGCGTGATTAGTACTCTGTACCAATAAGGATTCTTTTTGCTAACACCTTTTATTATTGATAGTTTTAATTTAGTTTCAATTGTTGCTCCATATTCTTTAATCCATCCTTCAAATATTCTTTTACCCATAGAGAAATCATCAAAATGTAAAGTAGCACCTACAAAATATTCTCCTTGAGCAGCAAAACCAAATCCGTTCCATTGGGCTTTATCCCAAAGACTTGAGTCAATTATTGATACAACATTAGTTTTATTATGATGTATTTCATTTTTTAAAATATCCAAATTATCATTATTTACAATAGTTTCTTTTTCAACCACAATTGGTTGCCATAACTTTAATGGATAATTTTTAAATTTATCTACATCATACCAATCACTAAGAAATACTTTAGGATCTGTGGTGAAAATATCATCGATGAACCCCTTGTGATTGAAAACTATTGCTGTTCTTTCAAGGACTTCTTCTTTTTTAAATAATTTTTTAATATATATATCGGAATCTTTAAAAATGAAATTCTTTTCAATTATCAATCCTATAAATTTCAAAATTTCTTCGGTCAAAATATTTCTTTGAGAATTATCAAAAAATATAAAAGTATTAATTTTAATGGTAAACTCCTTAGAGGAAAATGATTCTACAATTTCAAAAATTTTATTTTCAGAATTGTTTTCAATATTAATAATAATATATTCCGAAAGGGGAACTAAATCATTTAATGAAGTAGCTAAAAAACTTTCTAAATACGCTAACAAAATTTCAGATACTATAAGCAAATTTTTATTTTTCTGATATTTCAAATAAAAATTAACGCCAATTATTTTTGCATTAAATGAAATTATTTCATCATTTAGATAATTTGTTGAATATAAAAATTGTTTACTTATAGGCTGATTGGCTAATCTTGTCATATAATTCTTAAGTTCTTCATCTGAACGCCCATTATATTCTTCTTGGTCTAAAATTAGATCATTATATCCCAATATATAAAGTATAGCATCCGCTGAGAACCACATTTCTTTAGCATTTAAAATATCTGGCAATTTGCATAAATCTAAACTATATTCCGAATTAAGAAATCTATTAGCGATAGCCATCTCAAAAAATTCTGGAGACTCATCTTCAGATATTTCACCAATTTGTTCTTTATGAATTTTTAATACTTTTATTAATTCATATATACTTAATAATTGTGGAATTCTACCTAATAGAATCTCATTCTTACAAAGTTCGATTGCAATAAAGTATGCCTTAACATCAATTACTCCTTTGGTATACCAATTTTTAATATATAAAGCAAAAGCAGAAATTAATGCATTATTTGCAGCCCATAATAATCCGATATTTCTGTAGCTATTTCCTAATAATCTCAAAACTAATATAAGTTCAAACTCATTTTCATTTCTGGAAATTTTAACTATTGACTTACCTAAATAAATAATTGTATCTCCATACAATTTTGCTTCATATTTTTGAAATGCCCTTTGCAAGAAGTTTCTACCAGAAGAAATTGCTGATGTCCTTTTTTCCTGTTCATTGACTAAAATATCATACAGATCATCATAATAACTATTATCTGAATGCAACTCTCCAATGACTTTAATACTTTCCAAGATTGATTCAAAAGGATATCCAATATAATTAGAACACTTCTTTATAACTTCTGATAAATTTTGGAAAAGACTATCGCAGTTTTCTTGTTGAAAAGTTTTATCCATTATTTGATTTAATAATAAATATGTCTTTGCCTGGAGACCCGATGTTGAATTTTCAGTTAAATTAATTTTATTTTGTAGTAAATAGTAAAGCCTATCTTTAATTATATTTATCTCATCCTCTTCACTAAAATGTGTTTTTCCAGCTGTAAAAAGATTGCTAAATAACTCTAAATGATCAATATGTGATTTTTCATCAACCAACGAAATAAAATTTTTAAAGTTCTCTTTAAATTTATCTATATCACTAAACCAAAATATAGAAGTCCAAGAATATTCATAGTATATTCGTAGCATTTGAAGTTTGCTGTCGATTTTTTTCGCAAAATTTAATGCTCTTAAAAATTTACCTTCTATTGAAAACGATGCTTCTTCTAATTCTCTAGATAAGATTGCTGATCTTAAGCAATCTTCTACTAACTGACTATCAGCACTGCTAGATGAATTAGTGATACGTTTTTCTAATAAATTCCCCTCCTCTAATCGTTCATGATCTCTCGACCCACGAATAATTTGTTTAGATTTATAAACATTTGATAGACCTAAAGTATCAACGATTAAATCGAATAGTTTATCATTGAGTACCTTGTCTTCAATCCATTGGCCATCTAATATTGTTACTTCGATATTATATTGTTCATTTAATAAATCCTGAATGTCTTTCTTCTTTTTTGATGATATTTTTTGATTACTTACAAAGAAAATTTTATTGTATCCTCTATTAGTAGAGATTATGCTTTTAACATCACCCTTCAACTTACTATTCCATTCTTTTTTTGAAGAAATGGCAAAAGCCCATTTTTCATCTCCATTAAAATCTTGATTGTTAATGTACCACCTATCTGAGATAGAAGTAGATACTGGATATGTTTCGGAATCCGTTTTACCATCACCTCCTCCTGTAGGACCAACTTGTGGAATTAGATTAGGAGTAATATATTTTTCACAAAGTAATCTAGCAAGTCTTTCAAATTGATCTTGTTTCTGATTAGTTGAAATATAATTTAATTCATGTGCTAAAACCTCTCTACTTAATTCTGTTTCAAAAATTATTTCACTATCAGAGAAGTATTCAGGTCTGATCGATTTATAAAAATCATTTGGATTCATAAATTTAATTTATTTTTTTATTGACATCTTCTTTATTTCTTCATCTGTATTATTATCAAGAATTTTGGCATATCGGTAAAATGTTGCTCTTGTTAACCCAAGCGGTTTATAATTTTCTTCAGGAGATTTTGTAGTATCTTTATAAAAAAGACGCATAATTATCAATTTAGAAATAGTTTCTTTCATATAACCTTTGGGTCTGCCTCCTGTTCTGCCTCTTGCTCTTGCAGATTGTAAACCTGCATTAGTTCTTTCTCTTATGAGTCGTCCTAAAATAGGTTGACGATAATTAAACAATATTTAATTAAATCCGGAGGAATATTTTTCTTCGGATTTTTTATGCACTTGCTCTGGGGTTTGCATCTTAAGGCTTAGGTGAGGTCTTTTATTGTTATAAAGATAAATACTTTCCTTTACCAATTGATTAAGATCTTCTTTATTTTTAGCTTTATTAAATAGAAATTCCTGTTTCAATATTCCATTAATTCTTTCTGCCAATGCATTTTGATAACAATCATGTCCATCCGTCATAGAAGGTTGAATTTGATGCTGATTGAGTATTTTTTGATAATAACCTGAGCAATACTGTAATCCTCTATCCGAATGATGAATAAGAAAATTATGGGTAATTATGTTCTTTAGGGCCATTTTCAATGCCTTTGCAACGTTTTCAGAATTCATATTTTCGCTCACCGAAAACCCCATGATCTTTCTGCTGTAAGCATCCGTCACTAAAGATAAATAACATACCAATCTCCTTGTTTTCAGGTAAGTGATATCGCTTACAAAAACCTGTTCTGGCCGCTGTGCTTTTATATCTTTCAATAAATTGGGATGCTTTCTGAGCCAATGCTTTGAAAAAGTGGTCTTTGTATATTTCTTTTTAGGATAGATTAATAAATCTTCTCTTTTTAAATATTGAAATAAAGCATCTCTGCCTATTTTAATATCTTCTTTCTCAAAACATTCCTTCAGCAAATAATAAAGTTTTCTGGTTCCCAGTCTGGGAAGCTCCATACGGATTTCTTTAACAAGTTTCTTTATTCTCAAAAGTTCATGCTCCCGCTTGGTATAACGCTTTTGAGTCTGATAAATATTTTGGCGACTTATCCCAAACAATCTACATATTTTGGAAAGGCTTAATCCCTCTTTTTGGAGGCTGAGGATTGTTGGGATAAATACTTTTTTCTGATCTGAGTGCCATATTGCCCGTCTGAAATTTCAATCATGGTATTGAGAACTTTATTTTTCAGCTTTTCATCGGAAAGCTCTTTCTCCAGACGCTTAATTTTCTGAGCCGGCGTTTCTTTGGATTTTGACATGGTGTGGATAATTGGTTTTCGCCAATCTAAGTTACCATATCTTCTCAACCAGACCAAAACAGTACTTCTTCCTTGGATGCCGTAGTGTTTCTGGACTTGTTTATATGTGAATTCGCCTTTTTCTACTTGAGAAACAACACTTAATTTAAAGCACATTGTATAATCTTTTTGACTGCGCTTTTTTCTTGATAATTCTTGGTATTCCATAAATAAATCGATTTGTTGTCAACTTATTTTAGGACGGGACATTTAATAAGTGTTTTTTTTGTTATTTGTAATTATAAGAAATTTATTGATTAATTAAAAAAGCATTATTAGTATGAAAATTTAATAACTGCTCACATGTGTATTTTTTAATGAATTTATATAAAGTGTTTAATATTAGCAACTTATATGAATTTTGTATTCCAAATATTTATATTTTATTAAATATTCTAAATATTTACATTATTTCCAATATATATTGGAAATAATGTTGTTTTCAATAAAAAATAGTGGAGTTTTATATTTTTTTAATATGTTTGTATAAAATAAAATCCGTCAAGTATTAGAGCACCTACGGATTTTATTTTCGATAATAGCATATGGAAAAAAGAGCTTTCTTTTATCCCCTATACCGTATTTTTATTTAGCAAATATAAAATTTATTACTGAATAAAAAAATTATGATTATCAATATTTTTTGAGTTTTCCAAAAATATTGATATCAATGGATACTAGGATAGGTAACATCGAAAGTTTATTTTTCTATATAAGGCTTGTATAAGTTTAAAATTATATATATATGGAAAAAAAACTAAATGAACTTCACAATCTTTTTGAAAAATGCATGGAAGAAAATGCTTTTTCAAATTCTTTAAAGAAAAAATTTTTGTCTGAATTTTATCGACTTTCCTTCTATATGTCATCCAATTCGATTCTCCTTTATAATGAAAATATAGGGAAACAATATTTGACATATATACAATCATCCGGTGAAAGTGAATTAATTAAAAATTCTAAACATCAATACTATGAATGGTATATTGAGCTTTTAAATGCAGTACTAAATGGAGATTGGGTTATAAAGAAAAAAGGAAAAGATTATAATGTACCATTACCAGGTAATCTAGGAAGTTATATGCTTGATTTTCTCAATACCTATGCAGAAGAAAGACGTTTGTCACAATTGACAAGGAATCATTATTACATTGGACTTAAAAAGTTTTGTGAAAAATTGGTTGAAGATAAGATTCTAAATCTTCATAATATTACGGCTGAATATATACTTGAATTTGTTTATTTACAAAAAAATAAAGAGCATGTGGCTTCTATTTTAAGATCAATCTTAGCGGATCTTTATTCAAAGAAAATTATTGATTTTCGGACGGCAAATATTCTTACCAATGTAAAAACTAGATCTGATAAAAAATTACCGTCTCACTATACACCAGAGGAAGTTATGTGTATAGAGAAATCTATTGATAGGAAATATGCAATAGGTAAAAGAGATTATGCTATAATTTTATTAGCGACCAGACTAGGTTTAAGGTCTTCAGATATAAGACTTTTACAATTTTCTAATATTGATTGGGATAATAATGCTATAACTCTTGAGCAATTTAAAACCAAAGAGCCAATTGAATTACCATTATTAATAGAGGTGGGTGAGGCGATTATAGATTATATTCAGCATAGTAGGCCTAAATCTTTCTCTAAGTATATTTTTCTTAAAGGAAACTCTCCACATTTACCTTTAGGATGTCAAGCTTTGACAGCAATAGCGAAAAAATATTTTATAAAATCTAATGTTGAATTTGCAAAAAAACGTCATGGTACACATTCCCTGCGGCACAGTTTGGCTACAAATCTTCTTAAAAAAGGAACGTCATTGCCTGTGATTTCAGGAACTCTAGGACATAGTAGCACTGCAAATACAATGATATATGTGCATTTAAATACTGAAGACTTACTTAATTGCTCTTTAGAGGTCCCATCAATTAGTAAAGATTTTTATCTACAAACAAATTAAACCAGCAAACATGGAAGAAAAAGATTGTTATATTTTTAAAAGCAAATTTGCATCATATATAAATAGCTTTCTAAAAGAAAAAAAGCAGAAAGGTCTTTCTGATACAAAAGTGTTAAAAGGTTTCATGTTGGAATTTGATAAATTTTTCCAAGAATACAGTATAACTGATTTAAATATTACCGAAGACATTATTTTGCAATGGAGAAATACGAGAATTAGTGAGAGTAAGCGAACTCTGTACTATAAATATACTGCGTGGGTGAATTTTTGTAGGTATTTATGTAGTATAGGAATAGAATGTTATATTCCACGAACCCCAAGAGAAGGTAGCCAAAATGATTATATACCATACATATATACTTCTCAAGAGATTGAACTAATCTTTAAAGCTGTTGATAAACTTCGGATAGATGGAAATAAAAATACAACTACAATGTTTTTTATGCCGGCTATATGTAGATTACTTTATAGTACAGGAATGCGCATTAGCGAAGCGCTTTCTCTTAAAAACGAAGATTTGGTTTTTGATAAACGACTTATATATATAAATAGAGCTAAAAACGGACAACAAAGATTAGCTGTTATGAATGACTCTTTATTTTTAATATTAAAAGAATATAAGGAGTTCAGAAATTTTATCCCAGTCCATGACATAAACTCACCAGATAAATATTTCTTTACAACACAATTGGGGGAGAAGTGTTCTGCAGGAAGCGTTCGAGTTTGGTTTCATAAAGCTTTGTACTACGCAGATATTCCTAAACAGACTTATGTTAACCGACCAAGGATACATGATTTAAGACATACTGCTGCTGTTCATAGTTTGCAGAAATTAATAAGCTTAGGCGCGGATATACATAGTGAGATTCCTTTGATTTCAATGTTTTTAGGGCATAAAAATATAAAATCAACGGCTCATTATATTAGATTAACAACACAAATGTTTCCAGATCTAATTAAAATTCAAAGTAAAACGGCTTTTGTTTTTCCTGATATGAAATTTATTAATACTAATGATTTATGACAGATTTTGCTAAATATTTAGAAAAGTTTTTCCACAAATATTTGATTAGTGATTATGGGGCGTCAAAACATACAATTAGGGCGTATAGAGATAGCTTTTCGTTATTGTTATCTTTTATGAACAAGGTTAAATCTATAGATGCTGATAAGATTGAGCTTAAGCATATTAATAAAGATATTATATTAGATTTTTTGTCATGGCTTGAGTATGAACATAATAATAATTTAGCAACAAGAAACCAGCGCTGCGCAGCTATTCGCTCCTTTTTTAAATTCTTAATGTATGAAGAACCAACCAGGATCGGAGAATGGCAAAATATTCGATCAATTAGATTAAAGAAAACAATCATTAAAACCGTTTCATATCTATCTCTTGATGGAATTAAATTGCTTCTTGAACAAATTCCTAATAATAATCGTTGCTCGATGCGGGATTTAGCAATGCTAGCCTTATTGTATGATAGTGGAGCTCGTGTTCAAGAATTAATAGACTTATCTCCATCTAATATAAGATTTGAAGAACCATATAAGATTTTACTACGGGGCAAAGGAAATAAAGAAAGATTAGTACCGTTACAGATAGAGCAGATAAGGTTTTTAAAACAATATATAATTGACTACGGGCTTGGCAAAAGAGAAAAAGAAAATACTCCATTATTTTTTAACAGAGTTGGAGAACGACTTACATCTGCGGGAGTTACATATATCCTTAAAAAATATGCTAATGCTGCTAGATTTGTTAATCCTGAAATTATCCCCCAAGTAATTAGTCCACACACTTTAAGACATTCAAAAGCTATGCATCTTGCTGAAGCGGGATTAAGTTTATTTTGGATAAGAGATTTTCTTGGTCACTCGAGTATACAAACTACTGATAGATATACTAGAACCAATTCAAAACAAATGAGAAAAGCTTTAGAAGCTGTTTATGAAGATGTATTACCTCAAGTTAATAATGAAGGTTCATGGGGTAAAAATTCTGCCTTAAAAGAATTTCTTAAAGGTTTGAGTTAATTTTAATAATGTAATCAAAAGTCTAAGTACAAAGTTAATAGCCTAACTAATTGATTTGTTAAGATTTATTTTTTAGACTTTTGATTATATTTAAGTTTTGATAACAGACTTTATCAAAAGCTTTTGATAAATTTCATGAAAACAATATTTTATCTTTGCTTATTGGTTTGCTTTTATGTAGGATAAGGCAAACTCAAAAAAACAAATTTGATTTAAAGAAATGGCAAGAGGATTCAGAAAGAAAATTCAGCAAAAGAATACCGAGAATAGTGGTTTTGGAGATAATGCATCCGGAAGATTCATTAATAAGGATGGTCTTCCGAATGTTCAGAGAAAAGGGATGAATGTCTTCAACAGATTCAGCTGGTATCATACGATGTTGGAGTTATCGACGTTTCGGTTTCTCTCGTATCTTGTTGTGGGGTATATTTTGATCAATATTGTTTTTGCGATAATCTATTATTTAATTGGAGTAGAACATCTTACAGGAATTGATAAAAGCGATCCGCTAAATGAATTTATTGATGTGTTTTTCTTTAGTTCACAGACTTTTACGACGGTTGGATACGGAAGAATTGCGCCCGTAGGTTTTACAGCCAGTTTGGTAGCTACTTTTGAAGCTTTTTTAGGATTGCTTACCTTTGCCATTGCAACAGGTTTGTTTTATGGAAGATTTTCGAGACCAAGGGCTTATTTAAAGTTTTCTGATATTACAGTAATTGCTCCTTTTCAGGATGCCACGGCGTTGATGTTCAGGTTAGCACCATATAAGAATAATGCATTAACAGATGCTGAAGTTATTTTATCAACAGCCATTGAGGTGATTGAAGAAGGGCGACCGAAGAATAAATTTTATAGACTAGACACTCAATTAAGCAAGATCAATACATTAGCGCTCAATTGGACAGTTGTGCATAAAATAGATGAAAATTCGCCGTTTTATGGCTTCTCTGAGGATGATTTTAAGAATACAAATATTGAAATTATTGTTCACGTACGGGCGTTTGACGAAGTGTTTTCAAATACGGTGGTTCAGAGATCATCTTATGTTTCGAGGGAAATCGTATATGGAGCAAAATTTACCACCATGTATTATCCAAATAAAGATAATCAGACAACGGTTTTAGATTTGGATAAAATTAATGACTATCAAAAAGTAGATCTTCCCACTTTGGGAGAAGAATCAATATAAATGAATTTACAATTTTACAAGAAACAGGCTTTACAGAAACAGAAAGAACACAAAAAGTTTCTGGACGGATTAAAGAAAAAACCGCCCAAGAATCTTGATTATATGGTTCAGGAAACCCATGATGAAGTTTTTGAAAAAATAGATTGCTTGCAATGTGCCAACTGCTGTAAAACAACAGGACCTTTATATACTGAAAAAGATATTGAGCGCATCTCAAAACATCTTCGAATGAAACAAGCTGATTTTGAGGCTAAATTTCTAAGAGTAGATGAAGATAATGATAAAGTGTTGCAAAACCTTCCCTGCTTTTTTTTGAATGGTGATAATACGTGCTCAATTTATGATGTGCGACCGAAAGCATGCAGAGAATATCCGCATACAGATCGTAAAAAGATTTACCAGATCAATGATTTGATGTTAAAAAATACGGTAATCTGTCCTGCAGCATTTGAATTTGTAGAAAGGATTATGAAAAATTTGGAAAAATAATTTATAATCCCAATTCATCTTAAAGAGTTATAAAGTGAGTTAAATGCTTGAAAAGCAAATACTTTAATAAAATATTGAACGTTTAAAGGAGGTAGACAACTAACTTAAATAAGTACAATATGAAAAAGTCAATTTTAGCAGTAGCATTTACCTTAGTAGGAATCGTTGCTGTATCAGCTCAAACAACACCTCAAAAGCCGGCAACTGCCAATGCTCAAACTTCAACACAAACCCAAGGTGGCGCACAATGGAGCTCCTCTGATGTAGCTAAAGAAGCTCAGGCAACAGGTACAGCCAAAGCAACCACTACAATAGATGGTGCTACAACAACAGCTACGGAAGCGATGCCAAGCGCAACGGGAGAAGTGCGTGTAGAAGGTACAAAAGCAAAGGGTACTACAAAAGGAGCAAAAAAAGCTCAAACAAAAAATGAAAGTAAATAATAAAAAGTAAAACAGTAAAAAAAATCCTGGGGCATAATGTCTCAGGATTTTTTTTACTAAATTTTACCAAGTTTGTAATAAAAAAAGCGTTGAATAAATCAACGCTTTCTCCTTTCACTTTTTACTTTTTTCCCATTTATAATCCCGGGAACAGGCTGTATCAAAAAAGGTCGGGAAATTTTCCCAACCTTTATATTTTGTCTTATACTACTCCTTGAGCTAGCATTGCTTCTGCAACTTTCACGAAGCCGGCGATATTAGCACCTTTTACGTAATTTACATAGCCATCTTCCTCTTTTCCGTAGTCTCTACAAGCTTTATGAATTCCGATCATAATCTCTTTTAGTCTAGCATCAACTTCTTCAGAAGTCCAGTTTAGACGGATAGAGTTTTGAGTCATTTCTAATCCTGAAGTAGCTACACCACCAGCGTTAGACGCTTTACCAGGAGAGAATAATACTTTGTTATCTAAGAAATAGTTAATAGCATCTAAAGTTGAAGGCATGTTGGCTGCTTCAGTTACACACAGACATCCGTTTTCAACTAATAATTTAGCATCATCTAAATCTAACTCGTTTTGAGTAGCAGATGGAATTGCTACATCACACTTCACACTCCAAGGACGTTTTCCAGCGTGGAATTCAGCAGAAGGATATTTTTTAGCATAATCTTCAGCTCTGTTATTTCCTGAAGATCTTAGCTCTAATAGATAATCTACTTTTTCACCGTCAATACCGTCTTTGTCATAGATGTATCCGTCCGGGCCTGAAATAGTTACTACTTTTCCTCCCAGTTCAGTTACTTTTTTAATAACACCCCAAGCTACGTTTCCGAAACCTGAAACAGTTACTGTTTTATCTTTGAAAGTTTGACCAATTGTTTTAAGCATTTGCTCAGCGAAGTAAACAACACCGTAACCAGTTGCCTCAGGACGGATCAATGAACCACCGTAAGCAAGACCTTTTCCTGTAAGAACACCAGTAAACTCATTTTTGATTTTCTTGTACTGACCGAACAAATATCCGATCTCTCTAGAACCTACACCGATGTCTCCCGCAGGAACGTCAGTTTCAGGACCAATATGTTTACATAATTCTGTCATGAAAGCTTGGCAAAAACGCATTACTTCCATATCAGATTTTCCTTGTGGATCGAAGTCTGAACCTCCTTTTCCTCCTCCCATTGGAAGAGTAGTCAGTGAGTTTTTGAATACCTGCTCGAAAGCTAAGAACTTAAGAACTGACAAGTTTACTGTAGGATGAAAACGGATTCCTCCTTTGTATGGTCCGATGGCAGAGTTCATCTGAATTCTGAAACCTCTGTTTACTTGGATTTCTCCTTTATCGTCAACCCATGGAACTCTGAAAATAATGATTCTTTCAGCTTCCGCCATTCTTTCTAAAAGTTTCATTCCCGTGTATTCCTTCTTTGTCAAGATAAACGGAATTACAGTCACAGCAACTTCTTTTACAGCTTGTAAAAATTCTGGCTCGTTAGGGTTTTTTGCCTCAATTTTTGCAATAAACTCCTGAATTTTCTGGTCAATATTATATTGTTCCATATAGAGTAAGGTTGAATATTATTGTCAACAAATTTAATTTTTTTTTCAAAATTCACAATACCTTATTTGATAATTGCTGAAAATTTAATAATAAGGAGGCGAAATATTATTAAATCCATAATTTACGTTTAAATATTGTTGAAAATTAAAAGTTATCTATGAAAAAATGCAATATTAAGAAATAGTTAATTCTCAAATTGCGGTGAATTGTCTCCCAGAATACGATTTCACTTTCCCCAAAAGTTCTAATTCTAAAATAACAGGTAAAATTTTGTGCGAAGGAAGAGATATTTTCTGCGCCAAATCATCTAAAGTTATTTGTGGATGATTAATAATTGAATTATATACTACCGTTTGATTTTCAGATAATTGAATGTTTTCTTCACTACGTGGGAATAATTCCTCAATTTTTTCAAGAGGCTTATTAAAATCTAGAGAATCGGTAAGGTCTTTAAGGGTTGAAATCGCTCTTGCTTTGTTGTGAAAAATCAGTTGATTACATCCTTGGCTGTATTTATCTGTAATCTTTCCGGGAAGTGCAAAAACCTCTCGGTTATAGTTGTTTGCAAAAGTCGCGGTACTGATGGAACCTCCTCCAAAAGCTGTTTCTACCACTATTGTTGCAGGAGAAATTCCGGCCACAATTCTATTTCTTTGAATGAAATTTTCTCTGTCTGGCTTTCTTGAAGAATTAAATTCAGTAAACAAGGCTCCGTTATTTTCAATAATTTTTTCTGAAAGTTTTTTATTTTTAGCAGGGTAAAGCATGTGAAAACCATGAGCCAAAACGGCAGTTGTTGGGATGGAATATTGAAGAGATTGTTCGTGAACTTCCTTATCTACACCTAATGCTAAGCCGCTTATAGAAATGTATTTGTTTGATTGTGTTTCTTCGAAAAAATCATGTATAAATTGTTTGCCATAAGGCGAAATGTTTCTTGTTCCGACAAGGCTTAATGTTTTTAAACCATCATCAAAATTTCCTTTTTGGTAGAGTATAGCAGGAGCATCGTCACATTCATTAAGTAGTCTTGGAAGCTCGTTGAGATGTCTGAGCCTTATTTGTATTGCATTGTTTTCGCAAAATTTAAGTTCACTTTCTGCAAATTCTAAATAAGTAATATTTCCAATATCGGATACTGTTTTTCTTCCAATTCCATCTGCTTTTCGGTATTCTTTTTTTGCATGTTCCCACGCTTCTTTTGCACTTCCAAATATTCGGACAAGCTTATAAAAATTAATATCACCAATAAGGTTGCATTCGCGTAAAGCGATGGAATAGAGTTGTTCTTCAGAATACATTTGTGTTGGTTTTATATCACAAATGTAGAAAATAAGTTTTATTTTTTCCTTAATTCATCCAAATGATCCCAAATATCATCTCTCTTTTTATAAGGTAGTTCTAAGAAATCATCAGGGTGATTCTCTTTATATTCCTGCCAAAGTTTATCATCTTTTTCACTGTAATAATTAGGAAATTCCCAAATATATTTCTTCTTCCTTTCTCCAATATTTTTAAATGCAAAAGCAATAATACTTCCCACAACAGCACCGGAAAGATGGGCTTGCCAAGAAATTTTACTGGGTTCTTGTAAATTATAGAAAAGCTCTTCCGGAAACATTCCCCAGATTAAACTGCCATAATAAAGAACCACCAGCAAAGAGATGGTTAAATGGGTTGTGTTCCATTTAAAAACTCCACTGAAGAAAAGAAAAAATGCAAGAACGTAAACAACTCCACTGGCACCAATGGTACAGGTGTAAATATATTCGCCGGTAAGAATGTCTACAGGAGGTAAAAGCCAAACCAATAAGCCGGTAGCAAGCCACCCCAAAATAAAAACTTTGTTGGCTACTAATGGATAGAATTGATAGAGAAGAAACATAAGTACCGCAATAGGAATTGAATTTCCTATAATATGATCCATATTTCCATGTAAAAGAGGCGAGGTGACAATTCCCAATAAGCCTTCCGGCAATAAAGGAATGATGGCCCCAAAACAACTGCCAAAAAAGCCCTGCGTTTGTAAAAAGTAGCCAAACCACATTGCGGCAAGCATCAGCAGTGGGTATAAGATAGCTCTTTTGGAAATTACATTTTTAAACATGGTGAATTTACGTCAAATCAAAAGCCAATGCTCAATTTCGGAAAATATGGCGATGATTTTTAACGGCTAATTTTATTTTAAGACAAAAGGTAATACTTTTCTCTAAGGAAAATTTAATAAAAAAATATTTTGTCATTTATTTATTAAACATCCTTATTATTAGTGGGTTAATAAACTAAATGCATGTTTAAATATTCATCTGTGAGGTGAAGTTGTTCTAATGAAAAATTATATTTATATTTTTGTAGCTGTAAATAGTTAATTATGAGAAAACTTTTTTTTGCTATTTCCATTTCTTTGGGAATATATGCAAATGCTCAAGAAGAAGTTAAGAAAGATTCTGTAAAAACAGATACCATCAAATACTGGTCTGTATTAGGTAAAAATACTTTAATGATCAATCAGGCAGCTTTCTCCAATTGGGTAGGAGGAGGGGCCAATAATATAGGATGGCTTGCAGGGGTAAACTACAATATTACCTATGAAAAAGATAAAGACCTTTGGGAAAATATTATTATTTTGAATTACGGACAAAATAAGACCCAAGGTATTGGAACAAGAAAAACCCAGGATGTTATTAATATTTCTACCAATTATGGAAGGCAGTTTTCAAAAAGTTGGTATTTGTCTGGTGGTGCGAGTTTGCTAACTCAGTTTGCTGCCGGATATGAGGACGGAAATAACCCTGAGGCAAAGAAAATTTCGAACTTTATGGCTCCCGGCTATTTGAACCTTGGTTTGGGAATTACGTACAGACCTAATGATAATCTTACGGTTACTTTGCGTCCTGCCAATGCCAGGCTCACGCTGGTTCTTGATCCAGATCTTCAACTTGCAGGAAGTTATGGTTTGAAACAAGATGGTGATTCTTCATTATTGCAATTCGGTTTTCTAGGAACAGCATTGTATAAGGTGAAGCTGATGCAAGATATTTATTTAACGAATACAGCTTCTGTGTTTTCAAATTATCTGGATCACCCAGATAGGCTTGTATTGGCCTATGGTGCGTTGCTGAATATGAAAGTGAATAAATTTATTTCTACCAATATTACTTTAGATCTTCTTTATGATCATAACCAGATCCAAAAAACCCAGCTGAAACAGACGTTGGGAGTTGGTTTTGCCTATACTCTTGATAATGGAGTAAAACGCTCTGAGAGAAAAGACAGCCAGTGGTGGATTAATAAAAAATAAGTTAACAACAATAGTAAAATACCAAGCAATTCAATTTTGAATTGCTTGGTATTTTATAGGCTTTGCTTTTTAAGTAGATTTAAGTTCAAGGATAAATTTCAAATTTAGTAATATAAGGTTCAGATAAATAAAATCTTACAAACCTGAAGATTAATTCATTTTTTGTTGAATTGTTTATTTGCAATAATTATATTTATATTTTTGTAATGAAAATCTTAACATATGAAAAAAAGTTTATTAATCATTTCCATGTCTTTGGGAGTAAGTGCTGTTGCACAGGAAACTAAGAGTGATGTTCCAGCCGCTGATTCTACAAAATACTGGTCTATCAAGGGGCAAAATACGTTAATGCTTAATCAGTCTGCCTTTTCAAATTGGGTAGGCGGGGGCGCCAATAACGTCGGGTGGCTTGCCGGAGTTAACTACAATATGACTTACGAGAAAGGGAAAGATCTTTGGGAAAACATTGTTATTCTTGGCTACGGACAAAATAATACACAAGGTGTTGGAACAAGAAAAACGCAGGACGTTATTAACCTTTCTACGAATTACGGTAGAGAATTTAGAAAGAATTGGTATCTTTCTGGAGGTGCAAGTTTACAAACTCAGTTTGCGGGAGGTTATGCAGATGGAAACAATCCGGATGCTGCTAAAATATCCAATTTTATGGCTCCTGGATATGTTAACGTGGGTGTTGGGGTAACTTACCGTCCAAATGATAATTTTACGATGACCTTACGCCCTGCCAATGCAAGATGGACTTTCGTCTTGGATAAAGACCTACAATATGCAGGAAGTTATGGATTAAAGAATGATGGTGATAAATCGTTATTTCAGTTTGGTTTCTTGGGAACGGCTATTTATAAAGTAAAATTGATGGAGAATATTAATCTTACGAACACAGCTTCTGTATTTTCAAACTATATAGACCATCCTGAAAGGCTAGTTCTTGCGTATGGTGCGGTTCTGAACATGAAGATTAATAAGTTTATCTCTTCAAATATTACGTTGGATGTCTTATATGATCATAATCAAATCAGAAGAACACAGCTAAAACAGACATTAGGTCTTGGTTTTGCGTATAATTTTGATAACGGAAAGAAACGTTCTGATAAAAAAGATAACCAAACTTGGATGAAGAAATAAATTGGTTAATTATGAATTTTGCAGCACAAGTAAATTTTTAATTATCCTCTATATTCAATTGACTAGTCCTAAAATAGGTTTACAAGTTATCAATTAAGATACGAATCCGGAAGATTTTACTTTTCCGGATTTTTTATGCATCATTTCCGGTGT
>NZ_FRAV01000067.1 GCF_900142445.1 Chryseobacterium polytrichastri
ATGCACTCATGTAGAGTTTTCTCATTCCTATGTTTTCTTAGTGTTAATAGCTTATTTTAAAATCGTGCAAATTTAATGTTTCCTGCTGAATAATAGAATTCTATTTCATAGAGTTAATTTTTCATTGTTTATTATTGTGCAAAAATATCCTACCATCACGACAAACCATGTCGTATTATATAATAGATGCAAATATTTTAGAAATGGTTGGAAGTAAAACAGTGAAAATTATCAGTATACCAACTGGACTTATAAATATTCTATTTTGTATTAGAATATTTATATTGCTTTTTTGAACGGCTTACTACTTAAAATATCCTTGTCAGGGTTCAAGTTAAAACAAGAAATGTCTAAAGTACGGTAAAACAATAGGTAGCATCAATAAATTTAATATATCTAAAACTTATCGACATGACAAATTTACAAAATTGTCTTGGTTTTTGCAGTATCTATGTAGGGATGTATCAGAAGTGTAACAACGGAAGCCTTTATGGAAAATGGCTTAATTTTGATGGTTATTCAGATTATGATTTAATTACATAAATTTTATATAAATTAATTAATAAGCAAGAATAATATATTTTGTTTGTGGTTATGTAATTTTGGAATTATATTTGAATATCTTTAAAAGAATTATTGATTTAATTACATTAAAATAAATAATAATTCTCGGACACAAAAACAAAAAAGAGAATCTGTACCTACAGATTCTCTTTTTTAGTGTGGAGTTGGAGGGATTCGAACCCTCGTCCAAACAAGCAATACATAAGATTTCTACATGCTTATTCTGCTATTGGTTTTCGACTGGAGGCAGAGAGCAGACGCCCAACTTCCAGCTTATCTTCTAAAATTTTCGAGTTTTAGCCAAAGCATCTAAAACCTTATTTCTACATTCCTATATCTCAGGATCAAACGCCGTAGAACGGAGCATTTGTGAGACATCTTGCTTCCTTACTATCTTCGGGAAAGCGCTTGAATCTTACTTTATTCGGATTAAGCTGCAAGAGCGAACTCTTCGTTGCCAGTTAAAAGTTTGTAGCAAGGGATTAAAGAGATCGCGCTACGGTTCTCTGCATGCTTACTTACCCATTGACCTTGCTGTCGAAACCAGTCAACCCCATTAGATAAGACTGCAAAGATAATTTTTTTTGTTCAAATACAATTAACATTCATGATCTCTTTTGCGAATAATAATTATTAAGGTTATTAATTTAAAAAAGTGCCGGAAATAATTCTGACACTTTATATGATTTAATCTCTGTTTTTAAGTAAAATCCATCCTGAGAGCTGAACTGGTTTTTTGCTTATTTTGTCTGTCCAGAATAGTTTATACCAATAAGTTCCGGTTGGTAACGGTCTGTCTATATATCTGCCGTTCCATATTGGAGTTTTAGTGCTGGCATTGAATACGGCTTTTCCATATCGGTCGAAGATGCTCCCTTCAAAGTTTCCATATTTACTGATTTCACTAAAATCAATGACATCATTTTTACCGTCGTTATTTGGGGTAATTACATTAGACATAAAGAATGTATAATATTTTGCTTCCGAATAACAGAGGGCATCACTACTTTTTACGTTGATAGAGTATTGGGTATTTTTAAGAACATTTGTAAATACATTAGAAAACTGCCACGTCACGCCTCCATCAATAGAGTATTCTAAAGGAAGGTTGCCGTTATTTTTTACGTTGATTGTTAAAGTATTATCCTTATAAATTACTTCTAATATCTCGGGTGTCACCGTGTAGGCAACGGTAGCGTTAAATATCTTGGAACAAACTCCATTGCTGATGGTCACTGAGTAGATTCCTGCTAGTTCTGTCGTTATTGTTTGTGTAGTTGCTCCTGTGTTCCAGCTGTAAGTATAATTAGGCCCTGCTCCTGCATCTAGAAATGCTTTATCGCCTTTGCACATTTCAACATCATGTAGGGTGGAAACAATCTCGGGAACTACTTTAATAGTAATGGATATTGGAGCTTGAGCCGCGCATCCATTAGCCCCAACCCCTGTTACTGTGTAGGTGGTAGTGGTTGTTGGAGAAACAGTTTGAGTGTTTCCATTACCAGTAAGGCCTGTCCATGTATATGTGATAGCTCCGGAAGCTGTTAGTACGATAGACTCTCCTTTGCAAATAGTCAGTTTAGGAGCATTGATAAAGAGAGTAGGGGATGTTGTGTTTTTTATTACTGTTACTGAAGCTTGTTTTGTACAAAGTGAAGGACTAGGGCCAGTGATGGTAAGGGTATAAGTTCCAGCGTTATTGAGGGTCGGGGTTAGAGTATTAGCTCCGGATGTAATGCTTCCGCCACCTGTTGTAGTCCATAAAAATGTACTTCCTGACTGATATACTGAAGTTGTTGCATCTAATGTGGATTGAGAGTTTGAGCAAGTGATTTGAGATGGGGTAGCAATATTTACAATAATGGCTGGGTTCATAGCCACGGTTACAGATTTCTGATATTGACATCCTGTAGGTGTTGTGACAGTTACGGTGTAGATTCCTGAAGTTGTTACTGTGTTTGTAGGTGTGTTCGCACCATTTGACCATAAGAATGTATTTCCTATGCCGTTGGCAGTGGCTGTTAAAGTTGTTGGTGTTCCATCACAAGGTGTTAGGTTTCCTGTAATTTGGACATTCGGGTTAATACTTTGAGCAATTGCAATAGAAACAGGATCACTCGTACAGTTTCCATTATTGTTGGTAAGAGTATAAGTTCCTGCAGAATTTACAATGATACTTTGGGTATTTTGACCTGTTGACCAAATGTTTCCTATAGCAAAACTGGATGTTAAAGTAATACTGTTTCCTGTACAAATAAGATTTGAAGAAGCTGTAATGGTTGGAACAGGCTTTTGGTTAACAATTAATTGTAATTCTGCAATTTTGGAACAAGTTGTAGATTTTATTCTTACATAAAGTGTTGCGTTTCCTGAAGCATAGGTTGTTGGATTTGAAATAGTATTTGTATTTCCTGCTAAAGCATCTGCTTGGTTAATATAGTAATCAAAATTAATACTTGAGGTAGTACTAATGCTTGGCTGTGCTGAAGTAAGATTAAATGTTGCCGTTGTAGAATCTGAACATTGGCTTAAGCTCGAATTCTGTACTGTAGGAACTATGCCTTGTGTTACTATAATAGATTTTTGATATAGGCAATTGGCGGGAGTTTTTACGGTCACCATATAAGTTCCCGGTGTTGAAACAGAAATAGTATTTCCTGTAGATCCTGTGGACCAAGTATAAATGTTTCCTGTTCCATTAGCTGAAGCAACAAGTTGAGTTGGGGATTCGCATAAAACTAGATTTCCCGTAATCTGTACATTAGGATCGCTATCTTGTGTGATGACAATAGATGTTTGTGGGCTGGTACATATTCCGTTATTGCTTATTAATGTGTAAGTTCCTGGTGTTGTTATGGTAATAGATTGTGTGGTTGCTCCTGTAGACCAAGTATTTCCTGTTGTATTGCTGGAGGTTAATGTTATATTTCCGTTAGGGCAAAGGGTAGTGGCTGTAGCATTTATATTCGCAGTTAAGCTTTTGTTTTTAAACACAATAGCATTTGTTTGTTTACACGAATTAATTACACTTGTCGGATTGTTAGGATCGTGATAACTAATGTTATAATAATAGGTATCCGTAGTATTTATTGTGATTGGAGTTGTGATAGGATTGTTTCCGGTGGTGGCATCATTAACGTTATTGAAATAAGAAACCGTAAAATTGGGATTGCTATTTAAAATTCCAGCAGATAATGTACTGAAGTTGAATGTGCTGCTATTGCTGCAGATAGAAATCTCTCTTGGGGAATTGGCATTCGGGCCAGGGCTTCCAGGTGCGCTGAACGGATTGGGAGCGATGGTAGAATTGGTAAAAGGAGATACGAATGATGCAGTTCCTCCCCACGTTAGATTAAAAGTATATACAGTTGTAGACCAGTTATCAAGATATAGATAGTAGGTTTGTCCAGCTACAACATCCAAATATTTGCAATACGGATCTGTTGGTCCTCCGGCAGAAGTTGTGTTGGTGTTTGTCATATTCATTCCGGTACTGGTAAGGGCGCCGGATGCGTTGCATCTTATAGGGTTACCTCGGTTTGAGCAGCTTACATTCGGACCGTAAATTGCCCAGTCGTAATCCACAGGTCCTGTAGGAACAAGATTAAAGGTAAGGGTTCCGCTGGTTGCAATTGTAAACTTATACCAAACAGAATTATGCTCTCCTGTAGATAGGCATCCTCCAAGGCTTTCATATGTATTTCCGACTCCTGATGGAGTATAGTTAATATTGGAATTTCCACAAACCGTAATCGCAGAAACGCAGTCTTCTTGTGCAAAAATTGAAAGATGAAAGACAAATAAGAATGAAAATAGTAGTTTTTTAATCATAGCTTAGCGTAAAGAGGTATGTTTATTAGTGAAAAATAGAACCACTTTTAAGATCTTAGAAATGATAAGATCTTAATTATTAAAAATTATAAATGAATGATTTGGTATGATGAGGTCTTGTTTCCTTTAATAGAAAAAGGATTAGGTAGATACGAAGAATCGTGTGCTCATACTTATTAGGTTTTTAACTTTCACAAAACTAAATAAAATAATAATAGCTAGGCTTAATTAATTTTGTTTTTAGGCTTTTTTTCTTTTTTAGTTGATGGAAATTTATTTTTTGTGTTAAATTATTGAGATAAGTATAAATGTTTCATGGATGTTCCTATGTTTTTGAAATGTTGAAAAGATTGATTTTGAATAAATATTATATAATAAAAGCAATCAAAATTTTGTGGTTTAATAAATTATGTATACTTTTGCAATTCAAAATGAGATGTAAAATATGTTAATAATTCCTGTAAAAGATGGTGAATCCATCGATAGAGCACTAAAGAAATATAAAAGAAAATTTGATAAAACTGGTACGGTTCGTCAATTGAGATCTAGACAACAGTTTAACAAGCCTTCTGTAACTTTAAGACAAGCTAGATTGAAAGCTGCTTATAAACAAAGAGCACTTAGTAAGGAAGAGCAGGCTTAAGAATTTTTTTCTTAAACACATACTAAATTCACTTCTTAAATACTTATATTTGAGGAGTGAATTTTTTTTGTTTACGCCCTTCATCAATGTTAAATAAATTTTTAGAATATTTACAATTCGAAAAGAGGTATTCTCCTCATACAGTTACAAGCTATAAAAAAGATCTTGAGGATTTCTCTCATTTCTATCTCAAAACAGAATCTTCTGAAGATATTTCCAAAGCAGATAAAAAAATAATCAGAAATTTTATTGTAGAGCTCAGCGAAAATAATATTTCGAAGAGAAGCATCAATAGAAAACTATCTTCACTCCGGAGTTTTTATCATTTCCTTCTTAAAATAGGCGAAATCGCCGTTTCTCCTACCGAAAGCATCTCTTCCTTGAAATTTTATGCAGAGAAGCAAATTCCCATGTCTAAAGAGGAAATGCAGGTTCTTGAGGATCGGGGTTTTGAAGAAGCTTATGATATTCTGGATAAATGCATTATTGAAGTGTTATATCAGACCGGGATTCGAAAAGCTGAGTTTTGTGGCTTGATATTTGAGAATGTAAATTTAGGCAGCAATGAGCTTAAAATTATAGGAAAAGGAAATAAAGAAAGATACATTCCTATAGCGGAAGAGCTGGCTAATCTGTTGAGAAGTTATTTGGAAATAAGAAAACCTTTGGAAGAACACAAATCATATTTTTTCGTTAACAAGAAAGGGAAAAAACTCAACGAAAAATTTGTTTATGTGGTAGTTAATAAGTACCTTAGTCTTATAACATCAAAGCAGAAAAAAAGTCCCCACATCCTTCGTCATAGCTTTGCTACTCACGTTTTGGATAATGGGGCAGAGATCTCGAAAGTAAAAAAAATATTAGGACATTCCAGTTTAGCAAGTACGCAAGTCTATACGAATGCCAATATAGAACAATTGAAAAAAGTGTTTAATCAGGCTCATCCAAGAGCATCTAAAAAAGAAGAATTATGAAGATCACAGTACAATCAATTGGTTTAACTCCACACGAACCACTAGAGTCACACATTGAAAAAAAAGTAAGTAAACTTGAAACGTTTTACGACAAAATTCATGAAGGTAAAGTGTTTTTAAAAGTAGAGAACAATGCAGATAGAATAAATAAAACTACCGAACTTATTTTAGCTGTTCCAGGCGACGATATTGTCGTAAAAAAGACATCTGCAAGTTTTGAAGAAAGTTTAGACCTTTGTGTTGATACTGCTAAAAAGCTGCTAATCAAGAAAAAAGAAATGGCGTAAAAAAAAAGATAAAAAAAGTCACAAAAAAATTTGAGAATTCAAAAAAACCGTTCTATCTTTGCAATCGCAAAAAGGGAACAGCGTTCTTTTGAATTCTTTTTAATTATGCCTCCATAGCTCAGTTGGCTAGAGCAGCTGATTTGTAATCAGCAGGTCGTGGGTTCGAGTCCCTCTGGAGGCTCTGTTAATATAAACTTTTGGGAAGATTCCAGAGTGGCTAAATGGGACTGACTGTAACTCAGTTGCTTCGGCTTCGCAGGTTCGAATCCTGCTCTTCCCACAATTTATATTAAAAAAAAGTCTTGCGAGTCTCGAAATTTTTTTTTAGATTTGCAAACCGTTAACCAATAATTTTGGAAACAAAATTGCGAAAGTAGCTCAGTTGGTAGAGCGTCAGCCTTCCAAGCTGAATGTCGCGAGTTCGACCCTCGTCTTTCGCTCAAAAAATCAGACTGAAAAGAATGATTTTTTTAACTACTGAAAAGCTCAGAGTAGAATTTTCTCAAAAGCTTTCAGTCGTAACATTAAAATTGCCTCCATAGCTCAGTTGGCTAGAGCAGCTGATTTGTAATCAGCAGGTCGTGGGTTCGAGTCCCTCTGGAGGCTCATTTTAATATAAACATTTGGGAAGATTCCAGAGTGGCTAAATGGGACTGACTGTAACTCAGTTGCTTCGGCTTCGCAGGTTCGAATCCTGCTCTTCCCACAGTTTATATTACAAAAAAAATCTTGCAAGTTTTAAGAATTTTTCTTAGCTTTGCAAAGCGTTAACCAATAGTTTTGGAAACAAAATTGCGAAAGTAGCTCAGTTGGTAGAGCGTCAGCCTTCCAAGCTGAATGTCGCGAGTTCGACCCTCGTCTTTCGCTCAACAAAAATCACTCTATCTTTAGTGTGATTTTTTTGTTTAAGGCCGACTTAGCTCAGCGGTAGAGTGCTTCCTTGGTAAGGAAGAGGTCACGGGTTCAAGTCCCGTAGTTGGCTCTTATTTAAATCCCGAATTTCTTTCGGGATTTTTTTTTTTCTGAAAGTTTTTGGGGCCAGGTGCAAAAGTTGAGGGCTAAGCAAAAACATTAGCTAATCTGAATATTAAAAATTAGTTACTTCTTAAAACCTCAGTTATCCATTCCTAAATTTTTTCTTTTCAATTTTAAGACAAAGATAAAGTAACACTATCACCAGCATAATCTGTGGGCGAAGGGAAACAAAAATGGTAACTTCTATGAATTTAAGACTTCGTTTTGGGAGTTGATTATTTATAATTTTAAACAAATTTTAAATATATCTTGTGATAAATCAATGAAAAAGAATAAATGAGTGTATGATATAGGATCAGTTCCAAAACTTGGGGACTACGCAAAAAGTTTAGATAATCTAAAAAGGAAAAACGATTTATCTCGCACGCCTCTAAGTTGTAATCTGAA